>JAFSMP010000037.1 GCA_017447875.1 Paludibacteraceae bacterium
GCGGGGATGTGATATGCGCGCTGTCGCGCGCCGAGAGGGAGAGGGGCTATATAGAAACAAAGAAAACAACATCATACCCTTCTAGGCGGAAGCCGCTCTTCCCAATCCGATGGGACGACGCTCCGGGCATTTTGTTGTTTTTAATTTGATTTGTTTAACTTAATATTCCATGCTTTTTCTATTATATACGCGTACACATTAGCACGGTTCGGACGAAAAAGCTTGCAAAATTACTACTTTTTTTTGACATGACCAAATTTTTTCTAAAGAAAATACAAAATTCCTTCATTTTTTTCTCTTTTGCCATCTCTGCTTGTCATTTTTGGGGTCTCTTTTGGGGTCTCTCTCTTTCTTCTTCCTCGCTGCTTCTCTCGCTCTCTTCTTCTCTCTCTCGGCTTTTAGTTGGGAGCGGATAATCATTAGGCAGATTAGATTATCCGTGTCCTCTCTCCACGTGAGGACGTATCCTGCTTGCGGAGCGTCCCTCGATATAGTATCAGCCCCTGTTGCCAACCCTGCATACTAACATCGAGGGCCTGCCCGCTCCGCAAGCCTTCCACCCCAACGCCCTCGCTTTTCTTCCCGCCCCACATCCCTCGCTCATTCTTTCGCCTCTCGCCTTTCGCCCATCGCCTTTATTCTGTTGTTTACATCGATTCCATCGATGTGAGGAACCAATTTGGCTGTTTAAGGGGGATTCTACCTACGGTGTTTTCTCATGCGGGCCCGCGAGAAATTCTATAATGTTATATCTGTATATATGCGCGCCGGCCAAGTGCTCTGCGATGTCCCGCAGAGTTCCTGCCCACCTTCGTCCATTTCCAGAGATTGTATCCTGGGTCTTTCTTTTGTCTATTGTTTCGGCATGGCATGCCGGTTTTTCTTACAATTTTCATTTTTTTGCATTTTTTCTTACCTTCGGACCTCAAATGTCACATGGTAGGTATTATCTTTGCAGCGTTTTTCGAAAAATACACAGAAAAACTTGCGTATATCAAATAATTTTTGTATTTTTGCACCGCAAAATTGCTACAAAAACAAAGTACCATGCAAATAGGCTACGTCACATTCAACACGGAGGAGCGTCAGCGAGTCATGAAAGTGCTGCAGATGGTGCGCGACCAGACCGCCATCGACGAGCTTGGTCTCGGTCGTATCCGCGATGCTTTCGCTAACGAGATGTTCCCAGGCATGTCCACCTTGCAGCGCCGCGCCAAATACTTCGCCGTGCTGCCTTCGCTCTACTACGAAGCCGCCAAACTGCGCTACCGCAGCCGCGAAGAGGTGCACCGCCAAATCATCCACTGGGAGATCCGCCTGACCGATATGCTCTGCAATGGAGCGAACACACAGGAAGACCGTAATGGTATCACCGGCAGTAGTATGTTGGAGGCTGCTAAGAACGACGAAACAAAGTTCGTCCGTTATGACCCGACCTACATCTATCAGACCGGCTTACGTACCTATAACATGATACGCGGTAACGGCAATCTGGAGCAACTCATCTTCGAGCGTTCACGCAAGCTCTCAGAACTGCCCACGCGTCTCACCGACCTCGAGAACGGCGCCGACGCTGACGAACAGACCGGCATGGATCAACTCTTCGCAACTTGTGGCGAGCACTACGATTTTGACCGCGGCGAGATGCTCCAAGTCAATCTCACCGAACGCGAAGCGCAATTTATCAAGCGCCATATCGAACTCTCGCCGAACAGCAAGGATTCGCTCCTCGCGTACCTCCTCCGCGAGAACACATCGGTCGCACCTAACTACGCTGCGCTATCGCCCCTCTGGCAAGACCTGCCCTCGCATTTCCAAGAGCAGTACCGCCTCGCGCTCCATTTCTCCAACTGGGCGTATTACATGCACCTGCGCTATCGTTACCTCTTCTTCCTCGGCAAGGAAGACGCCGAGCAGACCGCCCATTACGAAGACCTCATGCAAAAGTGCCTCGAAGAACATCCCGAAATACTCGACAGCACACGCATGGAAGCCGTCCTTAATCACGTCTGGACGCGCACCAACGAACCCACTGTCCACCAGTTCTGCCGCAACGCTGCTAAGCTGCTCGCCAAGAACGAGATGCCCCAACTGGACTCACTCATTCGTCATCGCGAGAAGCAGATCAAGCAAGGGCGCAACAAGATCAACAATCCCAAATATCGCGCCTACGACATGTCCGAACCACGCGTCATGACCTTCCGCTGGGATGAGATCGTCTATCAAGTAATCACCGAAATCCGCAATGCCATATGTCCCAACGAAGAGATACATTAAAAGACCTGCTTTATAGCGACCTGTTGCAACCCTCACCGGGCTTTGAAGTGGACTTCGCCATAGGCGTTACCTATTCGCTCAGCTTCGAAGGACTCCTCTCCGTCCCCATGGCATTCGGCATGCTCGGCGAGTTCGACGAAACTATTCGCCAGTCGCCCGCCTACCTGCTCGAATCCATCCGTCGAGGCAGTGACCGTTTCATCTTGTTCTGCAACAAAGGCGGGATCCAAGTGCCGCAGAACAGCCAGACCATCTACTCCCTCTTCGAATCCAGTATTCAAGAGGTCGTCGATAACGACAAGATGACCGCTAACTTCCATCCGAAGATGTGGGTCATCCGCGAAATAAACGACAATAACGAAGAGCAGATCCGGCTCCTCATCCTCAGCCGCAATCTGACCTATAGCGACGACATTGACGTCATCGTCAGCATGCGCGGCAGACTACTCTCAGAAGGCAGACGCAGCAAGAACGCTCGTCGTCACCAGCCCCTTCAGTGGTTCCTTACAAACCTCGCTGACCAACTCCCGGCAGGCGACAAGAAGCAGCAAGTGCTTCGCATGGCCGACGATATCCTTCGTATCGAACGATTCGACATGGACGAACCCTTCATCGACGATGCCTACGATTTCTTCCCCGTCTGGTTCGGTCACCAAGCGCCAGACACACCGTCCCTCAAGGACATCCTCGCACGCTCAGAACGACTCATGATAGTCTCGCCTTTTGTGGACACCGCTATCCTCCAGCACCTCGCCGCACGACGCATCAAAGACTCCTACAAAGTGCTCGTCACGCGCAGTGAAAATATCTCCCAGGAAGTGCTCGATACCTTCGACGAGGTCTATGCGGTCAACGACACTATGCTCGACAACACCGTCACGCCGGTCAACCTCCACGCCAAACTATATCTCACCCAGTGCTGGACCGGTGACAGACGCGGACATTTCCTCTACCTCGGTTCTGCCAATGCCACTAACAACGCTTTCCATCGCAACACCGAGATGACGGTCGCTTTCCAATTCCGGCAGACACGAGGAGAACGATTCTTCGCCATGCGTGATGAGATACTTGGTAACGAGAATCGATACGTCCGTATCACCGAACCGACAGCTATCGACACCACCGAACAACGACAACGTGAACTCGGTCTTGAACACGCGCTCAAATATGCTATGCGTGCTATCAAGTCCGCCACCATAACGCCCGGTAAGACCGACGAACTATACGACATCTCGCTGGCAACTACGCAGAAATACATTCAGCAAGCCAAGCGTGAACTCAAGCGTGAACTGACCGATTTCGGTATCACGCTCCGACCGCTCCAGTGCGACCAGACTATCCCTTGGGACAAAGAAATGCGGCTCACCGACATCTACCGTCTCCACCTCTCCGAGTTCTATGTGCTCGAGATCCGGGACGGCGAACTATCCAAACGCGCCCTCTGCAAAGTGCCCACCAACGGCATGCCAGCCATGCGCGACAACTGGATATACCAAAGTGTTGTGGACACCCGCGAGAAATTCATGAACTACGCTGCCCTAATGTTCTCCGACGACCCCGTCGAGATGCTTTCCATGCAAGATTTCCTCGCGTCCGAAAACGGCGGCTCATCCTCTGCTCAACAGGCGCAGAACTACCCGCAGATATACGAGCAACTGCTCCGTGTTGCGTACTCGTCCCCGCGCATGCTCCGTGACGTCAACGAACTCGTCAACCGACTCGGTGCCAACGTCGTGCCGCAAGACTTCGCGCAGATGTTAGACAAATTTACATCCATCATTAAACAACTCGAACGGCTATGTTAAAGAACTTCCAAGCACACACAGTCAAGCGCATCATTGAGATCTTCAAGAACCGTTCTGAGAATGAGCAGAAGCGCGTACTCCTCTCCGACGAAGTCGGACTGGGCAAGACCATCATGGCACGTGCGGTCATCGATGAAGTGCGTACGCTCCGCAAGGACGTGCAAGATGACGATTATCGTATCGTATATGTCTGCTCCAACCAAAATATCATCCGCCAGAATATCTACAAACTGGTCGATAAATCCGACGACGTGCTCCGTATCTCCGACAGCCGTCTCTCCATGCAACACCTCGTCCTCGAAGAACGGATGGCGAACCTCCGCGCCACCGAAGCCTACCAGAACGGCGAGATGAGAACGCTCCTTGTGCCGATTACTCCGGCCACGTCCTTCTCCGTCCAAGGCGGTAGCGGTAGTAAAAACGAACGTGCGCTCATGTACGCACACATCCGTCGTATCGGAGCGCTCGCGCCCTACCAATCCGAACTATACAAACGTTTCCAACTCCAGAACTACGTTTCTAACAAGTCTTGGGATCGGGATGTCCGGTGGTATGAAGACCGCGTCCTCGCCGTAGGCGACAACTACATCGCCGACATGCAGGTCAAACTGCAAAACCATCTACCCGCGTCACTCATCGATGACCTCATCCGCATTGCTACCAACCCGCAATGGGTCAATGCCGACATGATTCGCGTCATCAACACGCTTCGCACTATCTTCGCGCAGATAAGTCTCGACGCACTCGAACCCGACCTCGTCATCATGGATGAGTTCCAGCGGTTCAGCAACCTGATCAATTCCGACCTCTCTACCGAGGAATCTATGATTGCTCACCGCTTCTTCTTCGAGGCCAACATCCCGTACGTGCTCCTTCTCTCCGCAACGCCTTACAAACCTTACACGACGCTCGAAGAGATCAACGAACAGAATTGTGACGAGCAGTACGAGGACTTCATGAAACTAATGCGCTTCCTCAATAACGGACAAGCACGATTCAACACCGTTTGGGAAGATTACTCCCGCAGCCTCTCCCATCTCGAAGCCGAGCAACTCGATATCCTCGTCGCCAAGAAGAAAACGGCAGAAGACACCATGTACGAAGTCATGTGCCGTACCGAACGGCTCAACGAAGGTCTCATCCAGTCTGTCACCGAAAACGAATCCGTGCCTATCTCCGAAGGAGACATCCTCTCCTATTGTCAGATGCAGCACTTGCTCGATAAAGCCGGAGAAGAACTCAACGAGAACCCCGGACACCTCTCTATCGAGTACGTCAAGTCCTCTCCCTATCTTCTCTCTTTCATGCAGCATTACAAGGAGAAGAAATTCATCGAACGAGCCTACGACCCCACGCAGCGCAAGCATGCCAAACCGCTGCCCATTGGCTCCGTGACACAACGGCTGCTGCTCAAAGGACACCATGTCTATTCCTACAAACCCATAGCCGCCAACAACGCACGGCTCGATTATATCAAGCGCGACCTCTTCGAACGTCAGTCCGAACTGCTTCTGTGGGTGCCTGCCTCTCATCCGTATTACGACGTGCCCGCCTCCAACGTCTTTGCCAAAAACAAAGACTTCTCCAAGGTCCTCGTCTTCTCCTCATGGGAGATGGTGCCACGTATGTTGGCCATCATGCTCAGCTACGAGAGTGAGCAACGCAACATCTCCGTCGTCTTTCCTGGCACCAGTTATAAAGCCAAGCAAGGCGCTCAGCGTCTCGTCGATATCGTCGGCAAGAAAGATAAGCACCAACTCGACCAAACGCTGCTCAAGTACCCCAGCACCTATCTCGCTAACCTCTACGACCCGCGGGCTTTCTATATCGAAGGCGTCCGCGACCTTGCGTCCGTCATCAAGCGGCTCGAAGATCAGATAACGCTCGACACCCAATCGCTCGACATAGATCCAGAAGCACCAACTGGAAGTGCCGGTGTGCTCCGTATCATCCGTGCCCTCGAAGGAGAACCCCAAACGGCGCTACCGCCTATCACACAGCGTGTCGTCCGTGTCCTCGCGCACATGGCTATCGCTGCTCCGGGTGTCTGCCTCTATCGCGTCCTTCACGACCAAGCCCTCGCCGAACAAGTGGCAACCGGCTTCGTCTCCCTCTTCAACAACCGCGAGAGTGCTGCCATCGTCGACCGGTGCTCCCATCTCAAAGACGTCAACTACTACGAGCGTGTGCTCGAATATTGCGTCATGGGAAATCTCCAATCGGTCCTCAATGAGTTCGCACACACCATCGAAGAGAACATCCACCATCCCGAGTACGCCAAGCGTGTCGCAGAAGCTATGTCGCAGTCTTTCGTCGGTGTCTCTACCGTCGATATCGATACTACCGAATCCTTCTGCAAACCCAAGGAAGAACACTACCAGCAGAAGATGGCAATGCACCGTCTCTACGCCTATGACTACGCCAACGGAAAAGTGCAATCCAACGACCAGTCCGTGCAGCACAACATGAGCCTGCAACAGGCGTTCAACTCGCCTTTCCGGCCGTTCGTTCTCGCTACCACTTCTGTCGGTCAGGAAGGACTCGACTTCCATCGCTATAGCCGTAAGATAATGCACTGGAACCTTCCCTCCAATCCGGTAGACATGGAGCAACGGGAAGGACGAATCAACCGCTACAAGTGCCTTGCAATCCGGCGAAACATTGCTCATCTCTTCCCCAACCATTTCGCGTGGAATGATATGTTCGCACAAGCCAAAGAGACATGGCAACACCTCGGCTATTCAGACCTTGTACCTTTCTGGTGCTTGCCGCGTGAGGTAGTTGCAGAGCACAAAGAAGACGGCGTCCTCGAATGGATCGAACGTATCGTCCCTATGTACCCCATGAGCCTCGACCAGAGCCGCTACCAGCACCTCATCGACATCCTCTCGCTCTATCGTCTCACCATGGGACAGCCGCGTCAGGAAGAACTGCTCGAACTGCTCAAAGGCAAGATTCAACCCGAAGATATGCATAAACTGTTAATCGACTTAAGTCCCTACAATAAGAATCATGGCAGCACAAATTAAACTCTTCCATCGTTTGTTCTGGCTCTCGGACACCGTCTATTCCGCCAAACAGATTTCGCTCTCGCAGATCGACAAACGCTGGGAGCAATCGCACTACAACGACAAGCATGAACGCGAGTACGGCAAACGCAATCTCCACCGCCATCGCGAGGATATCGCCGAACTATTCGGCATTGAGATTGTTTGTGACCGCACCACCAACCTCTATTCCATCGCGGAACGAGGCGACCTCGACGGCAACGGACTGCGCGCTTGGCTTGTGGACACCTACGCCGCCAGCAACATGGTCAACCTCGCCGGTGACATGAAAGACCAAATCATCTTCGAAGAGACTTCCGATGGCTCGCGGTATCTCTCCACCATCGTCAGTGCCATGAAGGAGAAGCATCAACTGTACGCCACCTATCAGGGATACAAGCGTACAGAACCGCACTCCTTTCTTCTCGCGCCGTACTGCCTCAAAGTGTGCAGACGCCGGTGGTATCTCGTCGGCAAACCTGCTGACCATCCCGAGGAAGACCAACCCCGCGTCTATGCCCTCGACCGAATGAAAGAACTCGTCATCGTCGATAAAAGCTACGACATCCCGCGTAAGTTCCACGCCAAGGACTTCTTCAAAAATCAGTACGGTGTCGATCGTACTATCACCGAACCGGAGAAGATCGTTGTGCGCCTTACCGAGTACGATGCCAACTTTATGCGCTCCCTGCCGCTCCACCACTCGCAGACTGAACTCAGAACGGAAGACGGATTCTGCTATTTCACATTCTTCGTTGCACCTACGTACGACTTCATCCAAGAACTCCGTAAGTTCGGTTCAACCCTCGAAGTCCTCGAACCCGCCTCTCTCCGAAATCAGTTCAAAATAGAAGCCGAAAACATGCAAAAAATGTACTTATAAAGAAAAAATGCATTTTTTTGACATTTTTTTGCACCTTCGGACTTCAAGTGTCACATAGTTAGTAGTACCTTTGCACCGAAAATTGAAAATCACGTGTGTAAAACCCTTTAAAATCGGAGGTAAATTATGAAGATTAAATCTGACAAGGAGCATTTCCTGAGCTGCCACGTCGCAGCGTTTACGTACAATGAGGGATGTGAGGTTTTTGATAAACTGAAAATCGGTAAAGAGGTACAACTCGTGCGAGAAGACGAGAATGTCCACGACCACAAAGCCGTTGCCATTTTCTTCAACAAGAAACATATTGGATATATCCCGCGTCAACTGAATGAGACAATCGCGATGTTTCTTGATTTAGGATACTCCGATATTTTCGAAGCTCGTATCCAATCGGTAGACCCGACCGCTCACCCCGAGCAACAGGTAAGTATCGTTATTTACCTCAAACGCAGAAAACAAGAACAAGCCTGACAGTCCGTTTAGTGACTCCATCTTAGCTTGTTCACGTGTGCGAGGAGGAGCGCCGTGTAGTGCGCAAACCTCTCTCGCCACGGTTTATTAAAAACACCACACCATTATGTTAGGAGCACTCATTGGCGACACCGTAGGCAGTATCTACGAGTTCAATAACATCCACACAACGGACTTCCCGTTGTTCAGTCCCTCCAGCACGTTCACCGACGACAGCATCATGACCATGGCGGTTGCCGAATGGCTTCTCGCCGACCCGCACCATACGCACTCTTCCTCATCGAAATCATGGAACGCTACTACGAAGAGTTCCCTGACCCCATGGGCGGCTACGGCAATAGTTTCCGCGTCTGGCTCGATACACCCACCGTTCAAAAGAAACCATACAACTCCTTCGGCAACGGCTCTGCCATGCGTGCCTCTGCTTGCGGATGGGCTGCTAATTCACGCCAAGAGGCTATGATGTTAGCCAAGATATCAGCCGAAATAACCCATAATCATCCCGAAGGCATCAAAGGCGCACAAGCCGTTGCAGCTGCGGTTTATATGCTTCGCCATGCCGCATTCCGAAGTGACATCATGGAGTTTCTGACCAAGGAGTTTGGCTACACCTTTGACCAATCGCTTGACGAACTCCGCTCCACTTATCAGTTCGACGAAACCTGCCAAGGCACTATCCCGGCTGCGGTCACGGCTTTCTGCGAATCGCTTGATTTCGAAGATGCCATCCGTAAGGCGGTCTCGATCGGTGGCGACTCCGACACTATCGCTTGTATCACCGGCGCATTGGCAGAAGCATTTGATAAAATCATCCCTGTCGACATCATGCGTGAGATGAGCAAACGTCTTCCCGGCGATTGGTGGCGTATCATCTGGCGTATTAAGATCTTCGAGAAGCGGTCGCACCATGTCTCACCCGACCATATCAATTTCCTACAATCGGAAGATATCTTCGTCTTCGGCAGCAATAAAGACGGTCTGCATTATGGTGGTGCAGCCAACTTCGCTTTCACGCATTTCGGCGCAGAATGGGGTGTAGGAGAAGGTATCACCGGCAAGTGCTATGCACTGCCAACGATGGAAGGCGAAGACGCTTTTGAAGCAGCCGTACAGCGCTTCACCGAATGGGCGAAACAAGACCCCGATCATAACTACCAAGTCTCAGCCGTTGGCTGTGGCATTGCAGGCTATGACCCTTCCGACGTCGCCCCCATGTTCCTCGAAGCCGCCTCTCTCCCCAACGTATATCTCCCTCAATCCTTCTGGGATGAATTGGACAAGTATAAATTTGTTGTATAAATCATCGTCTACCAATAAAATCTAAATAGTATGGACATAAACGTTTTGAATAATATCGTTAAGATTCCTGATTATTATCAGAAAGTGGAATCGTTACCTGAAGACCCACAGAACAGTACTACATGTATGTTCCAGTCGCCAAACGCTCTATGTATGGTACAAATTTTCCCTATTCCGGAAGAGGCGGCTATGCCATATCTGGACAAACAGGCTGTGATTGATGGTATTCACAGATGTCTTGCAGATAACCAAGGACTTGTGCAAATCCAGCATGGATGGATCTATAGCAAAAAAAGGTTTATGGCAAGTATTGTAAAAACCTTAAAGGAAGAAAACGGTCATCCTGCCGGTGTGCAATACACGCTTACTATGCACGCCAAATGGGATAAAAACAGCCATATTTGTATTTTTGGTTACTTTGACGAGATAGGCGTGACCGGTCAAAGTGTCTTTTCCTAAATTTAGTAGACATTTTTTTTGTTAGTTTTCTACGTCAGTAGACATTTGTCCTAATTTCATAGACATGTTACTGTCATTTCAGACATATTCCTAATATCTTAGTCGCTTTCCTATAAATTTAGACATCA
>JAFSMP010000038.1 GCA_017447875.1 Paludibacteraceae bacterium
GACCGTCCTGCTCTGCAACGCCGCCCTTGCCGACGCGATCTCTGTTTTGCCGGAGCAGACGCGGGAAGAAATCCTGCGCTATTACTTTCTGCGCCAGCCGCAGCGCGTGATCGGCGCGTGTATTGGCCGGTCACGCAGCACAGCGGGGCGGCATATCCAGCTTGCCTTGCAGCGGCTACGCGAAGAAATGGGGGTGAGCCGGTATGAGTAGACTTCTCCCCTATGAAACAATCCTCAAAGCCCGTGAGGGCGACCCAGAAGCCGTGAACGCTGTCCTGCTCCACTACGCCGGATATATCCGCTATTTCTCAAAAGTGAACGGGCAGGTCAACGCCGAGGTGGAGGACTATGTAAAGCAGCGGTTAATTGACTGTCAATTCAAGTTCCGGCTTGACGAACCACCGGACAAGTCATAAAAACTGAATACCAGCCGCCACCGACGCGGCCAGCGAAAGCAGTAAGTCTTGAAAAAGATTTACTGCTTTTTTTGTTGTCCGGCTCCGCTCCCGGCCATTTTGCCCCCTGCCGGTTGTAGTAGTAAGCGAGGAGGGAATTTTTCTGCCCTGGTGTTTGGCATTTGGAGCATTTACCCGTAGTAGAGGGCAAAGAGAAAGGATTTCTCCAACACCGGGTAGAAACCACTGCGTCCGGTGTCATTTTAGCGAAAGCGGGCAGGAATGCCCTTTACAGGATTAGTAGTAGCAGAAAAAGAGAAACAAACTTTTGTGGTTGCAGTTTTCCAAAAAAGTGGCGGACGGAAGTGAGAGAAAGTTTGCAGTCACGGAGAGCAAGATTCTACCGCAGTACCAAAATTCGCTTATCGCTCATTTTGCCCCTGCGGGAATCTTGTTGGGGAGTGCCTTCCCCAAACCCTGCTTATGCGGCTTACGCCGCTGGAAAATCCCTCAAAATAATTTTTCGGATTTTTCAAAAACAGTTCCGCTTTACACCCTGTTTTTCTCCTATTAGTGAGAGGACACCACGCACAGCCGAAGGAGGTTTTACCATGCGAAAACGATATAACACGCCGCACCGCAGCCGGGTAGTCAAGACACGCATGACCGAGGAAGAATACGCCGAGTTTGCGGAAAGGCTTTCTGCTTACAACATGAGCCAAGCCGAGTTTATCCGGCAAGCCATAACCGGGGCAGCCATACGCCCCATCATAACCGTTTCCCCCGTCAATGACGAGTTGCTTGCCGCTGTCGGGAAGCTGACCGCCGAATACGGCAGGATCGGCGGCAACTTAAACCAGATAGCCCGGACGCTGAACGAGTGGCACAGCCCCTACCCGCAGCTTGCCGGGGAGGTACGGGCGGCGGTTTCCGACCTTGCTGCCCTAAAGTTTGAAGTCTTGCAGAAAGTGGGTGACGCTGTTGGCAACATTCAAACATATCAGCTCTAAAAATGCGGACTATGGCGCAGCGGAAGCCTATCTCACATTTGAGCATGACGAGTTTACCATGAAGCCCACCCTTGATGAAAACGGGCGGCTGATACCGAGGGAGGATTACCGCATTTCTTCCCTCAACTGTGGGGGCGAGGATTTCGCTGTTGCCTGTATGCGGGCTAATCTCCGCTATGAGAAAAACCAAAAACGGGAAGATGTGAAAAGCCACCACTATATCATCAGCTTTGACCCACGGGACGGGACAGACAACGGCTTGACCGTAGACCGGGCGCAGGAGCTGGGCGAGCAGTTCTGTAAAGAGCATTTCCCCGGACACCAAGCCTTAGTCTGCACCCACCCGGACGGGCATAACCACAGCGGCAATATCCATGTGCATATCGTCATCAACTCCCTGCGGATTTATGAAGTCCCGCTTCTGCCCTACATGGACAGACCAGCCGACACACGGGAGGGCTGCAAGCACCGCTGCACCAACGCCGCTATGGAATATTTCAAGAGTGAAGTCATGGAGATGTGCCACCGGGAGGGGCTTTACCAAATCGACCTCCTAAGCGGCAGCAAGGAACGGATAACCGAACGGGAATACTGGGCGGCAAAGAAAGGACAGCTTGCCCTTGATAAAGAGAACGCTGTCAGAGAAGCCGCAGGACAGCCGACCAAGCCCACCAAGTTTGAAACGGACAAGGCGAAGCTGCGCCGGACGATACGGCAGGCACTTTCCCAAGCTGGCAGCTTTGACGAATTTTCTTCCCTTTTGCTGCGGGAGGGTGTGACCGTCAAGGAGAGCCGGGGGCGGCTTTCCTACCTCACGCCGGACAGGACAAAGCCTATCACAGCCCGGAAGCTGGGGGACGATTTTGACAAGGCTGCTGTCCTTGTCCTGCTTACGCAGAACGCCCACAGAGCCGCCGAACAGAGCAAAGCCATACTCGAATACCCTGCCGCGGTTAAAAAGCTGTCACAAGGGGAAAAAACCACAAAAACCACCCCGGCAGACAACACCTTGCAGCGCATGGTTGACCGGGAAGCCAAGCGAGCCGAGGGCAAGGGCGTGGGCTATGACCGCTGGGCGGCAAAGCACAACCTAAAGCAAATGGCAGCTACCGTTACCGCCTATCAGCAGTACGGCTTTTCTTCCCCGGAGGAACTGGACGAAGCCTGTTCTGCCGCCTATACCGCCATGCGGGAAAGCCTTACAGAGCTGAAGCAGATGGAAAAGACGCTGAACGGGAAAAAGGAGCTGCAACGGCAGGTGCTTGCCTATTCCAAGACCCGCCCTGTCCGGGACGGGCTGAAACAGCAGAAAAACGCCAAAGCAAAAGCAGCCTACCGTCAGAAGTACGAAAGCGACTTTATCATAGCAGACGCAGCCGCCCGCTATTTCAGGGAAAACGGCATTTCCAAGCTGCCGAGCTATAAAGCCCTGCAAGCAGAGATTGAAACCCTTATCCAAGAGAAAAACAGCGGCTACAACGATTACCGGGCAAAACGGGAGGAATACCGCCGCTTACAGACTGTCAAGGGCAATATCGACCAGATTTTACACCGGGAGCGCAAGCCTGTGAAAAGGCAGGAACAGGAACGATAAAAACCGCCCCAAAATGTACCCGAACCTATACAGAACAAGGGGGCTGCCCCGTACCCTATCCGCAAATACCAAAGGATTTTTTAACGGGCTTATAGGGCAGAAAAAACCCGAAAATGATACCGAGATGATACAGAATTACCGCCGATACCGCCACACCAGCGGAAACGGCAGAAAGGAGCGCACCCATGCCAAGAATGAGCAAGAAACGGCGGCTGGAATGGTCTTTTTTCCTGCGGCAAGTGAAAGTCGGGAATTCCACCTGCGATCGTATCACATACAATGACCTCTGCCGGGGCTGTACCCATAGCTGCAAGCAGAGCTTCCGGGCGGTTATCATACTCTGCCCCCACTACTACTCCAAACGCCGGAAAAAGGAGGACAGGGACAATGGCAGATAACCGCAAGTATTACTACCTCAAGCTGAAAGAGAACTTTTTTGACAGCGACTCCATTGTGCTGCTGGAAGATATGAAAGACGGGATTTTATACTCCAATATCCTCTTGAAGCTGTACTTAAAATCGCTGAAAAACGGCGGGAAATTGCAGCTTGACGAGCATATCCCCTACACAGCGCAGATGATAGCGACACTGACCCGCCACCAGATAGGGACGGTTGAGAGGGCTTTAGAGATTTTCCGGCAGTTGGGGCTTGTGGAGCAGCTTGACAGCGGGGCTTTCTATATGACCGACATTGAGCTGATGATAGGACAGTCCTCTACCGAAGCCGAGCGGAAACGGGCTGCAAGACTGGAAAACAAGGCACTTTTACCGCCCCGGACAAAAGGCGGACATTTGTCCGACATTCGTCCACCAGAGATAGAGATAGAGTTAGAGAAAGAGATAGAGATAGAAAAAGAGAGAGAGGGAGAAACGGGACACCCCGCCCCCGCCGCTTATGGCAGATACAACAATGTGATACTGACCGATACAGAGCTTTCCGGGCTAAAAACAGAGTTGCCCGACAAGTGGGAGTATTATATTGACCGGCTTTCCTGCCATATCGCTTCCACCGGGAAACAGTACCACAGCCATGCAGCCACCATTTACAAGTGGGCGCAGGAGGACGCTGCCAAAGGCAAGGCTGCCCCGAAACAGGGCATACCCGATTATTCATGCAAGGAGGGCGAGAGCTTATGAAAAACGGAATTGAAGCTATGATTACGGACATTACAGCCACTACCGCCGAAGCGGAGGACTACACAGGCGAGGACGGGCTTTTATACTGCGGTAAGTGCCATACGCCCAAAGAAGCCTATTTTGCAGAGGGAAAGACTTGTTTCGGGCGTGACCGCCACCCGGCAGAGTGCGACTGCCAGCGGGCAGCCCGTGAAAAGCAGCAAGCCGCCGAAAGCCGACAGAAGCACCTTGAAAAAGTGGAGGACTTGAAACGCCGGGGCTTTACCGACCCTGCTATGCGGAACTGGACATTTGAGCATGACAACGGCAGAAACCCGCAGACCGAAACCGCCCGCTTTTATGTGGAGAGCTGGGAAACCATGCAGGCTGAAAATATCGGCTACCTGTTTTGGGGCGGCGTGGGGACGGGAAAAAGCTACCTTGCCGCCTGTATCGCCAACGCCCTTATGGAAAAAGAGGTTGCCGTCTGCATGACAAACTTTGCAACGATACTGGGTGACCTTGCCGCCAGCTTTGAGGGCAGGAACGAATATATTTCCCGCCTTTGCAGCTACCCTCTGCTGATACTTGATGATTTCGGTATGGAGCGAGGAACAGAATACGGGCTGGAACAGGTTTACAGCGTGATTGACAGCCGTTACCGAAGCGGCAAGCCGCTGATCGCCACGACCAACCTCACGCTGGAGGAATTGCAGCACCCGCAGGACACGCCCCACGCCCGTATCTATGACAGGCTGACTTCCATGTGCGCCCCCGTCCGCTTCACGGGCAGCAACTTCCGAAAGGAAACCGCACAGGAAAAGCTGGAACGCTTAAAGCAACTGATGAAGCAGCGAAAGGAGAGCCTATGACAGAAACGAAACAGACAAGCACCACCAAAACAGACCGCCGCCCGGACTGTGTGACGGAAATCCGCATGGGCAACTCCGTCCTTACCGTTTCCGGCTTCTTCAAGCAGGGCGCAACCGACACCGCAGCCGACAAGATGATGAAAGTGCTGGAAGCGGAAGCTGCTACACAAAAAACGGCGATTTGACCGACCATAAAGAAGCAGATTTGACGCTTTTGCCGCTATACAGACAGCCGCCCCATGTGGTACAATCAAGGTACGGAATAGTGGGGCTGGCTGTCGGAAACGGAGGATTTTATGTTAAGACAGACCAACCAACAACCAATTACCGCCCTTTACCCAAGACTATCCCATGAGGACGAGCTGCAAGGCGAAAGCAATTCCATTTCCAATCAGAAGCGTATCCTTGAAACCTATGCAAAGCAGAACGGCTTTTCCAATCTGCGCTGGTACACGGACGACGGTTATTCTGGTGCGAACTTTCAAAGACCCGGTTTTCAAGCCATGCTTGCGGACATTGAAGCCGGAAAAGTCGGGACAGTTATCGTAAAGGATATGTCGAGGTTAGGGCGAAACTACCTGCAAGTGGGAATGTACACGGAAATGATTTTCCCACAGAAAGGTGTCCGCTTCATCGCTATCAATGACGGAGTGGACAGCGCACAGGGCGACAATGACTTTGCCCCGCTGCGGAATATCTTTAACGAATGGCTGGTGAGAGATACGAGCAAGAAAATCAAAGCAGTAAAACGCTCAAAAGGCATGAATGGCAAGCCCATCACAAGCAAGCCTGTGTATGGCTACCTCATGGACGAGGATGAAAATTTCATTATTGACGAGGAAGCTGCACCCGTAGTCAAGCAGATATACAACCTCTGTCTTGCCGGGAATGGTCCGACCAAGATAGCCCGTATGCTCACAGAGCAGCAAATCCCCACGCCGGGAACGCTTGAATACCGCAGGACGGGCAGCACCCGCCGCTACCACCCCGGCTATGAGTGCAAGTGGGCGACCAATACCGTAGTGCATATCCTTGAAAACCGGGAATACACAGGCTGTCTGGTAAATTTCAAGACAGAAAAACTTTCTTACAAAGTCAAGCACAGTGTAGAAAATCCCCCGGAAAAGCAAGTGATTTTCGAGAACCACCACGAGCCTATCATAGACACCCAAACATGGGAACGGGTGCAGGAGCTTCGCAAACAGCGCAAACGCCCAAACCGCTATGATGAAGTGGGTTTGTTCTCCGGCATACTGTTCTGTGCGGACTGCGGCAGCGTGATGTATCAGCAGCGATACCAGACGGACAAGCGCAAGCAGGACTGTTATATCTGCGGCAACTACAAGAAACGCACCCATGACTGTACGGCGCACTTTATCCGCACCGACCTCTTGACCGCTGGTGTACTCTCCAATCTGCGGAAAGTGACCAGCTATGCGGCAAAGCATGAAGCCCGGTTTATGAAACTCTTGATTGAGCAGAACGAGGACGGGGGCAAACGCAGGAACGCCGCCAAGAAAAAGGAACTGGAAGCCTCCGAGAAACGCATAGCCGAGTTATCCGCTATCTTCAAGCGGCTGTATGAGGACAGCGTGACCGGGCGCATATCAGACGAGCGTTTCACAGAGCTGTCGGCAGACTATGAAGCAGAGCAACGGGAGCTGAAAGAAAGAGCCGCTGCTATTCAAGCGGAGCTTTCCAAAGCACAGGAAGCCACCGTGAACGCAGAAAAGTTTATGAATGTTGTCCGGCGGCATACCAGCTTTGAAGAACTTACCCCTACTCTGCTGCGGGAGTTTGTAGAGAAAATCGTTGTGCATGAGTGCAGCTATGACGAGAACAAGACCCGCAGACAGGACATTGAGATTTATTATTCTTTTGTTGGCAAGGTGGACTTGCCCGAATAACCGCCCGACCTATCCGACACAATGCGCAAGTGCCGGATAGGAACGGCAAAATTTTTTACACTTCTATTACTTCTTTATCGCACATCAGTAAAAAGCCAGGGCATGAAGCAGCTTATGGCCGGTGCCGGTGTCGCGCTGGTCGGCATCACCCTCGTCCCCCTGCTCACCGGTCTCTTTGGCTGATTGAAGCAGAACCACAATCCTGTGGGGGTCTCCCGGCAAGGGAGGCCCCCGGTTAGGAGGGATTCAACGTAAATGGAAATGATAAAGCAGGCCATTATCGAATGGCTGCGTGAAATCCTCGTTGGGGGCATTTTGAGCAATCTCTCCGGCCTGTTCGATAACGTCAACCAAAAGGTGGGCGAAATAGCCGGTCAGGTCGGCACAACGCCCCAGGCTTGGAACAGCAGCATCTTCAACATGATCCACACGCTTTCCGACAACGTGATGCTGCCAATCGCCGGTCTCATCCTCGCCTTCGTGATGACGCTGGAGCTGATCCAGATGGTCACGGAGAAGAACAACATGCACGGTGACGTGGATACCTGGATGTTCTTCAAGTGGATGTTCAAGACGGCGGCGGCAGTTCTCATCGTTTCAAACACATGGAATATCGTCATGGGTGTTTTCGATGTTGCGCAGAGCATCGTGTCAAATGCTGCTGGCGTGGTCATCGGAAACACGGCGATCAATATAGATTCTGTGGTCGTGAATCTTGAAGACCGGCTCATGGAGATGGACATTGGGCCTCTGTTCGGTCTGTGGTTTCAGTCCGTCATCGTTGGCATTACGATGTGGGCGCTCTCCATCTGTATTTTCATCGTGGTCTACGGTAGAATGATCGAAATCTACCTCGTAACCTCGGTAGCGCCGATCCCAATGGCGACCATGCTCAACCGGGAGTCCGGCAGTATGGGGCAAAACTATCTGCGCTCCCTCGCCGCCCTGGGGCTGCAAGCCTTCCTGATTATCGTCTGCGTGGCGATCTACGCCGTCCTGGTTCAAAACATTGCCGTGACGGAGGACATCAGCGCCGCGATCTGGACGTGTATGGGATATACGGTACTGCTTTGCTTCACACTCTTCAAGACCGGCTCGATGGCGAAGAGCGTCCTGAGTGCCCATTGACGGTGCTGTGCAATGCTGAAACTGATCCCCGTCTCACTCGCAGACGCCAATGCCTTTGTCGCGGAGCATCACCGGCATCACAAGCCGGTGCGCGGCCATAAGTTTTCTCTCGGCTGTGAACAGGACGGAGCCCTCGTCGGCGTGGCCATTGTCGGCAGGCCGGTCAGTCGGTATCTGGATGATGGAAGGACACTGGAAGTAAACCGGCTGTGTACTACCGGGGAGAGAAACGCTTGCAGCTTTCTCTACGGAGCGGCGGCGCGAGCGGCAAAGGCCCTCGGCTATCGAAAGATCATCACCTATACCCTCGACACGGAACCCGGCGTGAGTCTCCGCGCCGCAGGCTGGAGCTGCGCCGGTATCGCCGGAGGAAAACGCTGGACAGGTGTGCGCTGCCCGAAGGAGGACCTATACCCGGCGCAAATGAAGCTGCGCTATGAAAAATATCTGTAAGGGGGTGTATTCCCATCGCATACGTCAGCGTCCCCAAGGACCTCAATACCGTCAAGACCAAAGTGCTGTTCAATTTGACCAAACGGCAGCTTATCTGCTTCGGAAGCGGTGCGCTCATCGGCGTCCCGCTTTTCTTCATGCTCCGAACGCATATCAGCAACAGCGCAGCGGCCATGACGATGATCGTGGTGATGCTCCCATTCTTCCTGCTCGCCATGTATGAGAAGAACGGACAGCCGCTGGAAAGGATCATACGCAATATCATTCAGGTCTGCTTCCTCCGGCCAAAGGTGCGTCCCTACGAGACAAACAACTTCTATGCCGTGCTGGAACGGCAGGCAAATCTGGACAAGGAGGTACACGCCATTGTCTACGGCAAGAAAACTCACACGCGCAGAACGCCGCCAGATCGAGGCGGCAATCGCAAGAGCAAAAAAGCAAGATAAAAACAAGAAATCCGCCCAGGACAGCATCCCCATGCAGCGGATGTATCCTGACGGCATCTGCCGCGTGGTGGATAACTACTACACAAAAACGATCCAGTTCCAGGACATCAACTATCAGCTCTGCCAGAATGAGGACCAGCAGGCCATCTTCGGGGGCTGGTGCTCCTTCCTCAACTACTTCGACGCCACAGTGCGCTTCCAGTTTTCCTTTGTGAATCTGTCCGCGACGAAAGAGACCTTCGCCGGGAGCATTGTCATTCCCCGCTGCGGCAACGATGACGACAGCATCCGGGAGGAATACGAGGGCTTCCTGCAAGGTCAGTATGCGAAGGGCAATCACGGCAAGCTCAAAACCAAGTATCTGACCTTCGGCATCGAGGCGGAGTCCCTGAAAGCAGCAAAGCCCCGGCTGGAGCGCCTGGAGATGGATATTCTCAACAACTACAAGCAGCTCGGCGTTATCGCGGAGCCCCTGAACGGCAGCGAGCGTCTCCGCGTCATGCACGATATGCTCCACCCGGACGAGCCGGAGCCCTTCAACTTCCGCTGGGAGTGGCTGGCTCCTTCCGGTCTGTCCGTCAAGGACTTTATCGCGCCCACGTCTTTCACCTTCAAGACCGGCAACACCTTCGGCATCGGCAGAAAGATCGGCGCGGTATCCTTCCTGCAAATCCTCGCGCCGGAGCTCAGTGACCGGATGCTGGCGGACTTCCTGGATATGGAGAGTTCCCTCGTGGTGTCCATGCACGTCCAGTCCGTCGATCAGGTCAAGGCCATCAAAACCATCAAGCGGAAGATCACTGACCTTCAGAAAATGACCATTGAGGAACAGAAAAAGGCTGTCCGGTCCGGCTACGATATGGACATCATTCCCTCCGACCTTGCCACCTACGGCGACGAGGCAAAAAAGCTCCTGCAAGAGCTCCAGAGCCGCAACGAGCGGATGTTCCTGCTGACGTTCACGGTCCTGAACATTGCGGACAACAAGCGGCAGCTTGACAACAACGTGTTCCAGGCTTCCAGCATCGCACAGAAGTACAACTGTGCGCTGACCCGGCTGGACTTCCGGCAGGAAGAGGGTCTGATGTCCGCTCTGCCCCTGGCCTACAATCAGATCGAGATTCAGCGGGGGCTGACCACCTCCAGCGTGGCGATCTTCATTCCGTTTACTACCCAAGAGCTGTTCCAGAGCGGAAAGGAGGCCCTGTACTGTGGGCTCAACGCCCTCTCCAACAACATCATCATGGTGGATCGGAAGCTCCTGAAGAACCCCAACGGTCTGATCCTCGGCACCCCCGGCAGCGGCAAGTCCTTCTCCGCAAAGCGGGAAATCAGCAACGTCTACTTCGTGACGGACGATGACATCATCATTTGCGACCCCGAAGCGGAATACGGGGCGCTGGTGGAGCGTCTGCACGGTCAGGTCATCCGTATTTCCCCGGTCTCCGAGGACTATATCAATCCGATGGACCTGAATATGAACTACAGCGAGGAAGAGAATCCGCTTTCTCTGAAATCAGACTTCATCCTTTCTCTCTGTGAGCTCATTGTCGGCGGCAAGGACGGGCTGAAGCCTGTGGAGAAGACCATCATTGATCGCTGCGTCCGTATCGTCTATCAGGACTACCTCAATGACCCGCGCCCGGAGAAGATGCCGATCCTGGAGGACCTCTACAATGAGCTGCGGAAACAGGATGAAAAGGAAGCGCAGTACATCGCTACGGCTCTTGAAATCTATGTCACCGGCTCTCTGAACGTCTTTAACCACCGCACCAACGTGGATATTCACAGCCGGATCGTGTCCTACGACATCAAGGAGCTGGGAAAGCAGCTCAAAAAGATCGGTATGCTCATCGTCCAGGATCAGGTCTGGAACCGCGTGACGGTCAACCGGGAGGCGCACAAGTCCACCCGCTACTTCATTGACGAGATGCACCTGCTGCTGAAGGAGGAACAGACCGCCGCTTACACGGTGGAAATCTGGAAGCGGTTCCGTAAATGGGGCGGCATCCCCACTGGCATCACGCAGAATGTGAAGGACCTTCTTTCCTCCCGCGAGGTGGAGAACATCTTTGAGAACTCGGACTATATCTATATGCTCAACCAGGCGGCGGGAGACCGGCAGATTCTGGCCAAGCAGCTCAATATCTCCCCGCACCAGCTCTCCTATGTGACCCATTCCGGCGAGGGCGAAGGTCTGCTGTTCTATGGCAATACCATCATTCCCTTTGTGGACCATTTCCCGAAGGACACGGAGCTTTACCGGATCATGACCACCAAATTGCAGGAGACCGCCCCGGCCTCCTGATTATGCTCTGAAAGAATGGAAGTGATTTGAAATGAGCACCCGTAGTCCCAAGCTCCGGTTCACCAAGGAGGAACTGGAGGCCCCCGCAGTCAAGCGGGCGGCGGCAAAGGCAGACAAAGCGAAGCGGAAGCTGGATAAGGCCGAGGCGAAAATTCCGAAAAAGGCAGCGAAACCAGCGGAGCGTGTGATTGACCCGGACACGGGAAAGTCCACGGTCAAGCTGGCCTTCCAGGAGAAAACGCCCCCGGTCTCCGGCCTTGCTCGCACGGCAACCGTGGCACCCGGCATCGCCCTCTCCGCTGCGGCGCATCGAAAGGTCAGTGAGACGGAGCATGACAATGTGGGCGTAGAAAGCGCCCAGCGTCTTTCGGAAACTGCGGAGGGCGGCGTCCGACTGACGGAAGCGGCGTACCGCAACCACCGGCTACGTCCATACCGAAATGCGGAACAAGCGGCGGTCAGAGCGGACAGAGCGAATCTGTCCGCTCTGAATAAAGCCGCTTCCACCAAAGACCCGCAGTTTTCCAGCAATCCTTTCTCACGGATGCAGCAGCGGCGTCAGATCAAGCAGCAGTATGCGGCGGCGAAACGCGCCGGGGCTGACGCGATCAATGCCTCGGAGGTCATTGGAAAAGCTGGGGAAAAGGCAGCGGCGGCAACAAAGAAGGCCGGAGAGTTTGTCCGTAAGCATAAGAAGGGCTTTTTGGTCGTCGGTATGCTCGCCGTTCTGCTCGTCATGTTTATGAACATGATGTCCTCCTGCTCTGTACTGACAGAGGGTGCTCTTGGAGCGGTTGGTATTTCCACCTATCCCAGCAGCGACGATGCTATGCTCGGCGCGGAGGCCGCATATTGCCAAATGGAAGCGGAGCTGCAAGAATATCTGGACAACTATGAGAGCACCCACGACTATGACGAGTACCACTACGACCTGGACAGCATCCAACATGACCCCTATGTGCTCATTTCCATGATTACCGCGCTGAAAGGGGGCGAATGGACGCTGGACGAGGTACAGGGCATCCTCTCCATGCTCTTTGAAAAGCAGTATATCCTCACGGAGAATGTGACCACGGAGACCCGCTACCGCACAGAGACCCGCACAGGCACAAGAACGGTCACGGACCCGGAGACCGGCGAGAGCTCGGAGGAAGAGTACGAGTACGATGTGGAGGTCCCCTATACCTATTATATTTGTACCGTGACGCTGGAAAACTTCAATCTGAGCCATGTGCCGGTCTATATCATGTCGCAGGATCAGCTTTCCATGTACGCCACCTATATGGCCACGCTGGGCAATCGCAGCGATCTGTTTCCCACATCTGCGTATGTCGGCAGGTATAATGGCAGCTACCAAACCTATGAGATACCCCCGGAGGCCCTGGCCGATGAAACCTTTGCCGCAATGATGGCAGAAGCGGAGAAATATCTCGGCTACCCCTATGTATGGGGCGGCAGTTCTCCCAGCACGTCCTTTGACTGCTCCGGCTTTGTGTCCTGGGTCATCAATCACAGCGGCTGGAATGTCGGGCGGCTGGGCGCTCAGGGGCTTTATAATATCTGTACTCCGGTATCTCCTGCCAATGCGAGACCCGGCGACCTGGTATTCTTCCAGGGAACCTATGATACGGATGGCATGAGCCACGTGGGTATTTATGTCGGCAACTCTACAATGTTGCACTGCGGCGATCCGATCTCTTTTACAAATCTCAATTCAAGCTATTGGCAGGCTCATTTTGCAGCCTATGGACGCCTGCCTTGAAAGGAGGGCAGCCCTTGAATCCCAAGATCGAAAAGTACCGTCAGGAGCGGGAGAAAAACAGAGAAAAGATTTCCCGGCTCCAGGCCCGGAACCGTGTGCTGGACGCAAAGATTCTGGAGCTGGAAAATACGGAAATTGTGGGTATGGTACGCACCCAGGGGATGAATCTGGAGGAGTTTGCCTCCATGCTGCAAGCCCTGAAAGCGCCGAATACTACGCCTGTGAAGGAGGATTCTGCTGATGAGGAAGAATAAAATCCGCATCTTATTCTTGCTGTTTGCCGCTGTGCTCTGCATGGCGGCATTTTCTTTGACCGCCCTGGCCGATGGGGGCGACTATTACGATTCCGAGCTTCCACTGGAGACGCCGGAGGTCGTGGAAACCGCTGAACCGGAACCTGTAGAGGAAGAGCCTGAGCCCGTAGAGGAAGAGCCCGTACAGGAACCAGAAGAAACGACTGGCGGTGTGGAAGAGCCGGTGGAACAGCCGGAAGAGCCAATCCCGGCGCTGACCCCGGATGGCAACCTCTCGCTGATCGACGATTTCTCCTTTGTTCGCTACGACGAGGACGGCAATCTGCTGAACAAGCAGTTTATCACCGTCCAGAGCAAGAGTGGCAATTACTTTTTTATCATCATCGACAGGTCCGCAGACGAGGAAAACGTCTATTTCCTGAACATGGTGGACGAGGCTGACCTGATGGCGCTGATGGATAAGGAGGAAGAGGAAACGCCCGCCCCGGTGGTCTGCACCTGCAAGGATAAATGCTATGCCGGTCATGTGGATACCACCTGCCCGGTCTGCGCCACCAATATGACTGAGTGTACCGGAAAGGAAGTCCTGCCGGAGCCGACTGCCGACCCCGATGAAGAGAAGGAACCCGATACACCTGCGAAGTCTAATAGCGCACTTGGCGTCATTCTGCTTCTGCTGATCGGCGGCGGCGCTGGCGCTTTGTACTATTTCAAGCTCCGCAAGCCCAAGGCAGATACGAAGGGGCCGGATGACCTGGACGATTACGACTACGGCGAAGATGATGACACCGACTATGAAACGGAATCGGAGGAAGAAGAAACCTCCGGTGAAAACGATGCTGATGATGAGGACAGTCGCTGAACGCGGCTGCCCCATGAAGAAATAGAATTGAAGGAGGACAGTCTATGAATCTGACTTTGGTGATCGCGGAAAAGCCCGCGGTTGGAATGAGCATCGCCGCTGTGCTGGGCGCAAAGAGACGTGACAACGGTTTCGTGGAGGGCAACGGGTATCTCGTTTCCTGGTGCGTCGGCCACGTTGGGGAGTTTGCGGAGGCCAGCGCCTATGATGAACGCTATGAAAAGTGGCGCAGCGAGGACCTTCCCATTGTCCCTGAACAGTGGCGCTACAAGGTGAGCCGGGACAAGCATTCTCAGTATGAGGTGCTGAAAAAGCTGCTTTGCCGGGACGATGTTTCCACGGTGGTCAATGCCTGCGACGCCGGGCGTGAGGGGGAGCGCATTTTCCGCAGCGTCTACGCGCTGGCCGGATGCGACAAGCCGATCAAGCGCCTCTGGATTTCCTCGATGGAGGACGACGCCATTCGGAAAGGCTTTGATACTCTTCGCCCCGGCGAGGACTATGATCTTCTCTTTGCTGCCGCCGACTGCCGCGCAAAAGCGGATTGGCTGGTGGGCATCAATGCGACCCGGTTGTTCAGCGTACTCTATCACCGGACCCTGAACGTGGGCCGGGTGGTATCCCCTACGCTGGCGCTCATCGTCCAGCGGGAAGCGGAAATCAGCGCGTTTCAACCGGAGCCGTTCTACACGGTGGAGCTGGGCTTGGAAGGTATGACCGCTTCCTCTGCGCGATTTGCCGAGATCACGGAGGCACAGAAGATCGTCGCAGCCTGCGGCGCGGATGCCACGGTGACGGCGATGGAGGCAAAGGAAAAGAGCGAAAAAGCCCCCGCCCTTTACGATCTGACCACCTTGCAGCGGGACGCGAACCGGATGCTGGGCTATACGGCGCAGCAAACCCTGGACTATGTTCAGGCACTCTATGAAAAGAAGCTCTGCACCTACCCCCGAACCGACGCCCGTTTCCTGACGGACGACATGGAGAGCACGGTCCCTGCGCTGGTGGATGCCGCCGCCTCTATCCTTGGAGCAAACGCTCCTGTGACGGTGTATGCGAAACAGGTCTGCAATAGCGGCAAGGTCAGTGACCATCACGCCATCGTCCCCACCGTCAGCTCCATGAGAAGCGACCTCTCTGCACTTCCTGCCGGGGAGCGTGAGACGCTGCGCCTGATCGCCCGCCAGCTTTTGTGCGCCGTGAGCGCGGCGTATCAGTTCCGGGAGATCTCCGCAACGCTGCTCGGCGGCGGCACGGAATTCTCCGCAAAGGGAAAAACCGTGTTGGCTCCCGGCTGGAAAGTCTATATCAAGCAGGAACAGGAGGACAAGCCCCTGCCGGAGCTGGCAGAGGGACAGGTGCTTCCTGTGCGGATCGCTGATATTCACGAGGGCAAAACCACACCGCCTAAGCATTATACGGAGGATTCCCTTCTCTCCGCAATGGAGGTGGCCGGGGCAAAGGAAACGCCCGACGATGCCGAGCGCAAGGGCCTCGGCACACCGGCTACCCGCGCCGGGATCATCGAAAAGCTGGTGTCCTCCGGTTTCGTGGAGCGGAAGAAAGCGAAGAAGGCCGTCAACCTGATTCCGGCCCAGATCGGTGTCTCCCTGATTACCGTTCTGCCGGAACAGCTTCAGTCTCCGCTTTTGACTGCCGAGTGGGAGCAGAAACTCAAGCAGGTTGAGCGCGGAGAGCTGGCCCCGGACGTGTTTCTCCGGGAGATCACGGACATGGTGGGTGCATTGGTGCGAACCAGCAAGGCCATCCCCGGCGCGGAGGTGCTCTTTCCCTCCGGGCGCAAGGTCGTCGGCAAGTGTCCGCGCTGCGGTTCCGATGTGACGGAGAGCAAAAAGGGCTTTTTCTGTGAGCGGAACGACTGCCGCTTCGGTCTATGGAGGGACAACAAGTTCCTGACCGGGAAGAAGATCAACCTGACCGAGAAACTGGCGTCGGCGCTCCTGCGGGGAGAACCTGTGGCGGTCAAGGGCATTTTCTCCGAGAAGACCGGAAAGACCTATGACGCGGACATCATCCTGGAGGACAATGGCAGCGCCGTTCGATACCGCCTTTCTTTCCCGGAGGGCGGGAAATGAAGCTCACGGATGAAGAACGTGAAACCATCGTACTCTACAACCAAAAGGAGGCCACGGCCAGCGTTTATACCCATGACCCGAAGCTCCAGGAGAAGCTCCGGCGTCTTTCGGAGAAATACCCGGACTTGATCTATCCGGAGAAGAATATGCGCTCCGGTGCGGTCAGCTATATCGTTCCGAAGAAATGTGTCTGCATCAGGGAGCCCTACAGCCCGGAGCGCCGCAGAGTGCAGAGTGAACAGGCAAAGGCCGCTGGGCGCAAGCCGCCTGAAAGAAAGGAAAGACAGCAGTAAGGGTGTACGCCCCGCGCTTACAGTGGCGCGGGGCGTACATAGTTCCGTTGAAAGGAGTGCTATATGCCTGAAAACCAACCCCAAACCAACAAGGAACGGCTGAAGGAGATCACGGATGGCATAGAGGCCGGTATCCGGGATATGTTCCAATCGGAGAAGTATTTTCAATACCTCCGCACCATGAGCCGTTTTCACAAGTACAGCGTCAACAATACGATGCTGATCTATATGCAGCGTCCAAATGCCACCCTCGTGGCAGGTTTCAACAAGTGGCGCGACCAATTTGAGCGCCACGTCATAAAGGGCGAGCGCGGCATCCGCATTATCGCACCTACGCCATTCAAGAAGAAGATCGAAGCGGAAAAGCTCGACCCGGATACCCAGCTTCCTGTGTTAGACGCGGAGGGCAAGCCCGTCATGGAGGAAAAGTTCATCAAAATCCCCATGTATAAGCCTGTGACCGTTTTTGACGTTTCACAGACCTACGGAAAACCCCTCCCGCATCTTGCCGATGAGCTGACCGGCGACGTGAAGAACTATGAGGTTTTTCTGGAGGCCCTGCGCCGATCTGCGCCGGTCCCTGTCAAATTCGCGGTACTGGAAAGCAATACGGACGGTTTTTTCAGCAGAGAATCCCAGGACATTACGCTCCGAGAAGGCATGAGCGAGGTTCAAACCGTCTGTGCCGCCGTTCACGAGATCGCCCACTCCATGCTCCACAATTACGAAAAAGAAAAAGCCGAGGCCGCTGCCGGCGATGAGAACGCGGAGCCGGTGAAACCCAAAGACAGGAACACCGAGGAGGTGGAGGCCGAGAGTATTTCCTTCTCGGTATGCGCGTACTACGGTATCGACACGGGCTCCAACAGCCTGGGCTATATCGCCACCTGGTCGAAGAACAAGGAACTGCCGGAGTTGAGGGCCAGCTTGGAGACCATCAACAGGACGGCATCCACGCTCATCACGGATATTGACCGCAACTATGCGGAAATCTGCAAGGAGCGCGGCATTGACCGTACCGAGGAGGAGAAAACCGAGGAAACCGTAGAAGACACGCCGGACCGCTTTGCCGATGACTTCTGCGACTTCTTGGATAAGGCCCATGAAAGCAAGGCCATAGAAAAACCTTTCTCTATGGATGCAAAGGAAATGGTCCCGGAGGTCTCAAACCTGCTGCGCGGCGGCACATTTGAGGGAACACGGGAAACGCTGTTGAAAGCGGCACAGTCTGGTTATGACCCGCAGACTGTGAATGAACTGCTGAACCGGCTGGATGCGCTGGAAAAGCAATGGGAGGCGTCCCTACAGTATCAGGTGAAGGATTACGAGTTGTCTTCCGGGGAGCATGACCTCTGCTGCATTTGGGAATACGCGCCCTCGGACGAGGGGCTTGCTTCTCGCGGCATCGTCTTTGTAGGCTCAGCGGCGCTTTGTCAGGAGTTGGCGCAAAAGCTGAATGAGCATACCATGACGGCAAAGGAAGTCCGTGAAATGGAACCGGAAACGTCTGATCTGCCTCCGGCAGAAAACAAGTCCTTTATCGACCACTTCTATGTGGTGGACGATCTGGAGCATCCGGGCAAGCTGAGTGTCCAGTTTTACGACACGATTGAGGAAGCTCTTGACGCATACTTTGTGCTGCCCTCGGATAAGGTCAAGGCCCTCGGAATCGGAAATACAAACCGACTTCCCGGCAGTCTGGACTTCATCCAATGCAAGGACGGAACAGATACGCCGATTGAGGATTACAAAACGGTGGAAGGCTGGGACAATCCTGAAATAAACGCCGTGGTTGCCAAGATCAGCGAAGAGCTCTCCCTCCGCTTGGAACAGGCGCGGGAAAAGCAGGAGGTTGTCAAACAGCCTGTTGACCCCAACCTGCCAGACCCGGCAATCAGCATTGAGGCCATGAACGCTTACGGATATTTGAGCGAGGATATGCTGCCTCTGACAAAGGAGATGGCAACGGAGCTCTTTGATCGGGGCTGTACCGTCTATATGCTCTACGAAGGAAACTCCGAGGGCATGGCCTTTGAGCCGGAGGACATTCAGATGCACACCGGCATCTTCGGCATCACCCGCGACGATTGGGAGGAAATTCGCCTCACGCTCCCGGCTCCGGCGAAGCAGGAGCAGACCCAGCAGATTGATCTGGAGCAAAAGTTCCTGGATGGCCGTGGGGACAGTTATCTGATTTACCAGCTCGGCCCCGGCGAAAGCAATCACGATATTCGGTTTATGAACATGGACTGGATGAAGGAGCATGACATGGAGATTCGCCGCGAGAATTATATCCCCGTCTATATGGGCGATCTTCCGAAATACGGTACGACGGAGGAAAAGCTGGAGCAGCTTTTCGAGAAGTTCAACATGGACAGACCGGCAGACTTCACCGGGCACAGTCTTTCCGTCAGCGACATCGTTGTGCTCCGGCAGGACGGCGTGTTATCTTCCCACTATGTAGACAGCATCGGCTTTTCTGAAGTCCAGAGGTTTCTTGCACCGGAGAATTATCTGAAAAATGCTGAAATGGCAATGGAGGACGATTACGGGATGATCGACGGGATCATCAACAACGGTCCCAAAGAGCCCACATCCGCAGAGCTGGAAGCCCAAGCAAAAGCGGGTCAAGCTGTTTCCGTCATGGAGATGGCCAACGCGCTGAGGCGTGAGCAGGGTCAGCAGAAAAAGCAGGACGGGAAGAAACCCTCGGTTTTGGCGAAGCTGAGAGCCTACAAAAGTATGCAGGCGGCACAGACGCCGGAGCGCAAAAGCGCAGAAAGGGAGCTATGATGAAAAACTTTACCCATGATGAAATCAATCTGACGGCCATTTACGACACAGGCAGCCGCGAGGGAACGATCAAGTCTCTTGCGGATATGCGCGGGTATCTGGAGCAGGACGAGCAGGAGCTCCGCACCCTGACGGATTCCACGATAAGCAAGCTCGAAGCGATCTCCGATGCGGATTATGAGGCGCTTGACCTCTACCCGGAGTTCGGGGAAGATGAAGCAAGTGATAACGGCTCATAACACCACACTGAAACAGAGTTGGACGGGGCGCTCAATGCGTCCCGTTCTGCTTTGATCTCTGAGAATCACGATTCCCATATTCATTGTGCAGATATAAGGGAACCAATGATGCGCCAAGGGAAGGAGTTGAACACTATGATCCCATTCATCATCGGTCTCATGGTCGGCGGTTTTGTCGGCGTCTCTACCATGTGCCTGTTTCAGATCAACCGCGACGAAAAACGAGACGATCTCGATAAATAATTCTTTGCGATAGGAGGCTGAACGAATGCCGAGCAAATTACAGGCGTACTCCCAAATGGCGGACCAGACGGCGGAGCAGATCACCGGCAGCTTTCAGAACTGGACCGCCTTTTTGGAGACCGCCGCACGACTTTATAAATACCCCTACAATGAACAGCTCCTGATCTTTGCACAGCGCCCGGACGCCACGGCCTGCGCTGAATACGATCTTTGGAATAACCGGATGGGGCGCTATGTGCGCCGGGATTCCAAGGGCATTGCCCTCATCGACACCAGCGGCATGAAGCCGCGTCTAAAATATGTGTTCGATGTTTCAGACACCGGCGCACGGCCCAACTCCCGCGCCGTCCAGTTGTGGGAATACCGCCCGGAGCATGAGGACGCCGTGAGCGCCATGCTGGAGCGCAGTTATGAGGTTACGAGCGATAGCGGCATCGAAGGGCAGGTAGAGCGGGTCGCCGCCCAGCTTGCGGATGAATACTGGAACGCAAATCAGAGGGACATCCTCGACATCGTTGCGGACTCCTTCCTGGAAGAGTATGATGATTTCAACATCGGAGTTGCTTTCAGAAATGCCGCCACCGTCAGCATCACCTACTCCATCCTGTCCCGATGCGGCTTGGAGCCCCGCGCCTACTTCGCACACGAGGATTTCCTCAACGTGTTTGATTTCAACACTCCGGCCACGGTAGGGGCGCTTGGTACTGCGGTCAGCCAGATCAATCAGCAGGTTTTGCGGCAAATCGAAGTCAGCGTCAAAAACTATGAGCGCGAACACAGCGCAGAAAGGATGGGCGACCATGACAGAACTGACCTACACCCGGAACGGGGACTATCTGATTCCCAATCTGACCCTGAGCGAAACGGAGGACGCGAGGCCGCTGGGCAAGTACGGACTGCTGCGGAAGGATTACCTGCGGGAGCACAGGCCGGTCCTGTGGAATCGCCTGCTTTTGAGCGAGAAGTTGTATCCCCACCTTCGGGAGATCGACGAGACAGCGCACCGGCGTTTGGACGAGATGATGCCGAAGCTGATGGAGCAGAACGGCGTGACGGAGGCGCTGAAGGCCAGCGATCCGATGCGCTGGACGGGCCTGATGAACAACCTGAAAGCGCAGGCCGAGGAGACAATCCTGAACGAGCTGGTTTACAACTAAGCCCTGAGCCTCCTGTCACGGAACAATCCGAGCAATTAAGCCTCTTTCCCTCGGAGGCAGAGCAAATCCAGAGCATTGATGAAGCGGAGAGCGTGTTTTCGGACGCGCCCTTCGCTTTTTCTGTGCCGCAGGAGGTCATCGACGATCTTCTCCGTTTTGGAAGCAATACCGACAACAGCCGCATGAGGATCGCTGCGGAGTTTTCCAAGGACAAGCCGGTGGTCGCAAAGGTGGGTTTTATAACCACCGAATACCACGGAGGATATGGCCTGAACACCCCGGACGGCAAGTATTCCGCATGGTATGCGGAGGACGGCATCCACATTTCCCGTGGAGAAACCGCCAGATACGCAAAGGGCGCACAGATCATTCCGTGGGCCGACGCCGTGGCCCGAATTGACGCGCTGCTTCTGTCGGGCGACTTTGCCAGCAATGTGGAGCTGGAGGAAGCCGGACTCCATGAGCGAAAGGAGATCGCGGAAACACTTTGGTTCCTTTACCGGGACTTCTCAGAGGAAGCGGAGCAAGCCGGTTATCTGACCTCCCTCCAGAACATCCGTGGCGGCGGTTTCCCCGATGAAACGGAGCGATTGGCACAGGCGCTTGCCGATACCAGCTTTCGTGCCGATCTGCTCCGGGAGTATCAGACCTTTTTCGAGGCATATCAGGCTGACCAGGACCTTCTGCGCTTCCACTATCACCAGCCGGATGCTCTGCTGGAACGCCTGAGAGACCTTGACCTTCCTCGTCGGGTTTATTCTACTGACCGTGCGGAGCTTCCTTCGGTTTCCCCGTTCATCACGGAGGATGAAATCAATCAGTCCCTTTCCGGGGGCAGCGGCATGGCCGGTGGCCGCACACGGATTTACGATTACTTTCAGGGAACCCATACGCCAAAGGAAAAAGAAAAGTTCCTGAAGGATGAATACGGAACCGGAGGCAGGTCACACGCACTGTCCAACGCCACCGGAAGCTCCGAGGATCACGGCAGCAAGGGTATCAAATTCAAGAAGTCCGGCTGTTATGACGTAGAGCTCCGATGGAGCCAGGTGGTCAAGCGGATTGATGCGCTGATCGCGCAAAACCGTTACCTGCCCGCAGCAGAAAGAGACCGCTATGAAGTCAGTGAACAGGCGGCATCCACGGAGCTGGATCAGGTCAAGGAAACCATCAATGAGTATTCTCATGCTGAATTTGACCATGATGCGGACTTCTCCGATCTCCATCGTGTTGACCTCGGCTTCAGCACCACGCAAGAAGGAGAGCGCCCCATTCAAGTGACGGCAGATCTGCTGGACTATCGCCTGATCTATGAGGTGGACGGCCAAACGGTGGCAACTATTCAATGTGCCGATCTGGATGACCTGCACGGTATGTTGGCGTCCTTGAGCTTTTCGGAGCAAATTGCGATTGCAGAAGGAAATTGGCTGAAACAGCGTACCGCAGAGCCGGAACCTGCACCGACCCTGCCCCGAAAGCTGACACAGGATGATATAGACCAGCAGCTCCGCACCATGTTCCCAGACATTGAAACCAAACGGGCTGTTGTCCGCTACATGAACGAGCATGGCCGGGAAAAAGAAACGGCGGCATGGTTGGCACAGCAGTATTACGGCACGGACGTTTCTCAGCCCCTGCATATCGGATTTGCTGGACGGGAGGGGCAGCCCGGAGATGAGGTTGTTCTTCCCTGGCCGAAGGTCCAGCGCCGGATCGCGCAGCTTATCAAGGCGGATAACTTCTACACCCAGGAAGAATACGACAATCTGGACGATGTGGACCCGATTGCTATTCGGGAGCATCTGGCACAGGCTGGGATCGTGAACGGCGAGGTGGTGGACCCGGAGGCGTTGAACCGTGATCCGTTCATTCAGCAGGTCATGGCCGACGCGGAGCGGATCGCCCAGGAGGAACAGGAACAATCATCGCCATCACAGGCTGCATCCGAACCCCCAAAGCGCCCTGGCCAGACGCGGGTAGAGCGAAACTATCGCAATTTTGCCCGCCAGTTTCCGGAGATCGTCAGCGGCGAATACCGCTACCTGGAGTTGCGCGGCGCAGAGAACAGCGGCTATATGCCCCTTATTGTCCAGAGCATCGGGGACAACGAGATCGCTATCTCCCATACCTTTACCCAAGACGGCGACCTGATGTACGACCCGGAAATGACCTTCCGCATCGACACGGAGAAGGGAACGCTGGAGCCGCTGACCTTCCGGCAGGACGGCAGCATTGCGCTCTATCAGAAGGTGTATCCGGAGCCGGGAAAATGGATACCGCGACTGCGGAACGAGCTCAGTGCCTTTACCGATCAATGGCTGAAAAATATTGAGGAACAGGGCCGGACCCGGTATCGGGCAATCGCCGTCCGCGACGGCGAGGACGTGGTGCTGACCTTTAACGCTGAAGGACAGCCGGTGCCAGAGCTACCGGACGGAGAATCAGGACGGTCCCCTCGCTGGTCAGAGTATCAGACAGTGAAAAACGCCTACCCGGACAGCATCGTGCTGTACCAGGTGGGCGATTTCTTTGAAATGTATGGAGAGGACGCGCAAACAGCGGCGGAGTTGCTGGGCCTTGACCTCGGCACACGGCCCATCGTCGGGAGCGGACGCATCGAGTTCTGCGGCGTTCCGGAAAACAGGCTAGAGCAGACGATTGAAACGCTGCGGGATACCCATGACGTTGCGGTTTCCAGTATCAACGACGCTTCCGGTATGCGCACGACCCGCGCCTATCTCTCCATTGACCACGAAGCGGAACAGGCTATAGACGCGCACGAAAGAGAGTTCGGCGCAGATGGGAGCCGTGTTTTTCGGGATACGGAGCCCGAACAGTATAAGACGCCGGGCGGGATCATCTATCAGGTTGGCGATGATGTGGATTCCACCGCTGCCGATGGAACCGTTGTGCGGATTCACATTGACCGGATCGACGATGATTACATTTGGTACACCTTCCCGGATATGCCGGAGCAGGAACCGGTCAATATCTACCGTGTGCATTTTGAGGACCATCTGGACGATGGACGCGATAGGATCGTTAGGTCAGAGCCTGTTTTGACCGCCGACGAAGGAGCGTCTGAACCAGCAACAGATACTCCCACACAGGAACCGGAGATACCGGACTCGGAGGACTACACGCCCTACCATGTGGGAGATATGGTCTATCTGGACGGCACGGAGTTTCGGATCGAGACGATCCGTGATTTCAGCGTGGAGCTGCTTGACCCTACATTGTTATACCCCATCTTCCGCGCAGAAAACAAATCCACCTTTGAACAGCTCCTGCGACGTGATGATCGGAATAGCTATATCACCGACTTCCTCCCCGCAGAGCTGGACTTGACAGACAGTGATCTACAGGATGTGCTTGTGGGCGACGGCGGACTTCTGGAAAACGGCGACAAAGCGCAGATTTCCGCATATTTCTTCAACGGAGAGGACAATCCCCGGATTGCCCGCCGCATGGCGAACACCTATGCCGGAGTCTCCAACACCATGAGTCTGATCGGCGGCGAGGAAGCGGACTACTTTGCGTCGGAAAACGGTCTCCAGATCGAGCTTCAGGACAAATACAGCACAAAGCTGTTCTTCTCCTGGGATGAGATCGTTCCCATTCTCCGCGCCATGTACCAACAGGAGCGGGACGGCTTTACCCATGATCCCAATGAGCTTGCGGGGTATGTTCCAAATCAGAACACACCGGAAGAAACGGAGGAAATTATCCCTGCAACAGAGCCCGTCGCAGAGAGCCGCCCTACCGCCACCATCTATCCGGCGATACAAAACGGCCTGCCCTATGACATCGTGATCCAAACGATACCCACGCCGGAGCCGGAGTTGGCGCAGGAGGCTGAAGCTCCCGTTCCCACCGCAGAGAACTTCCGCATCACGGACGATCATCTTGGCGAGGGCGGGCCGAAGGTGAAGTTTCGCCGCAACATGGACGCCATCAATCTTCTGCACGAGCTGGAGTTTGAGGGCAGAAGCGCAACGCCGGAGGAGCAGGAGGTACTTTTCCGGTATGTCGGCTGGGGCGGTCTTGCCGACGCTTTCGATGAACGAAAGCAAGGATGGTCCGATGAGTTCCGGGAGCTGTATGCAACGCTCAGCCCGGAGGAATACGCCGCCGCAAGAGCGTCCACGCTCAACGCGCACTATACCTCGCCCACGGTCATCAAGGCCATGTATGAGGCCATCGGCAGCATGGGCTTCCAATCGGGCAACATCCTGGAGCCCTCCATGGGCGTCGGCAATTTCTTCGGTCTTCTCCCGGAGGAAATGTCGGAATCCCGGCTCTTTGGCGTGGAGCTGGACAGCATCACCGGCAGGATCGCAAAGCAGCTCTATCCCAACGCAGACATTACCGTGGCCGGTTTTGAAACCACGGACCGCAGGGACTTCTTCGACTTGGCCGTTGGCAACGTCCCGTTCGGAAACTACCAGGTAAACGACCCGGCCTATCGCAAGCTGGGCTTTTCCATTCACAACTATTTTTTCGCAAAAACGCTGGACCAGGTGCGTCCGGGCGGCGTGATCGCTTTTGTGACCTCTCGTTACACGATGGATTCCAAGGACCCGCAGGCGCGGCGCTATATCGCGGAGCGGGCGGATTTGCTCGGTGCGATCCGTCTCCCGAACAACGCTTTCAAGGCAAACGCGGGGACGGAGGTTGTTTCCGACATCATCTTCCTCCAGAAGCGGGACCACCCGATCAAAGAGGAACCGGATTGGGTGCATCTTGGGGAAAACAAGGACGGCTTTTCTATCAACAGCTACTTCGTGGAGCACCCGGATATGATCCTGGGCAGGGAGAGCTCCGAGAGTACGCAGTATGCCGGACAGGATTTCACGGTGGAGCCGCTGGAGGGTGCTCGTCTGGAGGACCTGCTGGCCGGAGCCATTCAGAACATCCGAGGGACCTATACGGAAGCGGAGCTGCCGGAGCTGGGCGAGGGCGAGGAGATCGACACGTCCATTCCAGCGGACCCGGACGTGCGGAATTTCAGCTATACCGTAAAGGATGGCGAGGTCTATTACCGCAACAATTCCCGCATGGTCAAGCCGGAGTTGAATGCCACGGCCATTGAGCGCGTGAAGGGCATGGTCGCCATGCGGGATTGCGTACAGCACCTGATCGCGGAGCAGATGGACGGTTTTACCTCTGACGCTACCATTCAGGCATCCCAACGGGAGCTCAACCAGCTCTATGACAGCTTTACGGAGAAGTTCGGCCTTATCAACAGCCGAGGCAACGCCCTGGCCTTTTCCGATGACAGCTCCTATTATCTGCTGTGTTCTTTGGAGGAACTGGATGAGGATCGGCAGCTCAAACGAAAAGCGGATATGTTCACCAAGCGCACGATCAAGCCCCATCAGGTAGTAACCAGTGTGGATACGCCAGCGGAGGCGCTGGCGCTTTCCATTTCTGAGCGGGCGCGGGTGGATATGGCCTATATGTCCCAGCTTTGCGGCAAGACGGAGGAAGAGATCGCAAATGAGCTGCGGGGTGTCATCTTCCGGCTCCCGGAGCCGGTGGACCGGGACGGCAAGCCCCGGTATGTCACCGCTGACGAGTACCTGTCCGGCAACGTGCGTCAAAAGCTCCGGCGAGCGGAGCGGGCGGCGCAGGACTTCCCGGACTACTTCACGGCCAATGTGGAGGCGCTGCGGGCAGCGCAGCCCCGGGACCTGGACGCTTCGGAGATCGAAGTGCGGCTGGGGGCAACATGGATTGACAAGGAATACATCCAGCAATTCATGGAGGAGACCTTTCATGTCCCGTACTACCTGCAAAGCCGCATTGAGGTCAACTATTCCGAGTTTACCGCAGAATGGAACATCAGCGGCAAAAACGCTTGCAGCTACAGCGACATCAACGCCTATGTGACCTACGGGACACAGAGAGCAAACGCCTTTAAGATTCTGGAGGACACCCTAAACCTCCGGGATGTGCGTATCTACGATACCGTGACCGACCCGGACGGCAAGGAGCGCCGTGTCCTCAATTCCAAGGAGACCACTCTGGCCCAGCAGAAGCAGCAGGCCATTAAGGATGCGTTTCAGGATTGGGTCTGGCGTGACCCGGACCGCCGCGCCGCCCTTGTCCAGCGATATAATGAGCTGTTCAACTCTACTAGGCCCCGTGAGTATGACGGACGGCACATCACGTTTTCCGGCATGAACCCGGAGATCACGCTGCGGGAACATCAGCTCAATGCCGTAGCCCATATCCTCTATGGCGGCAACACCCTTCTGGCCCATGAGGTCGGCGCGGGCAAAACCTATGAAATGGTGGCCGCAGCCATGGAGAGCAAGCGCCTCGGCCTATGCCAGAAATCCCTGTTCGTCGTTCCCAACCACCTGATCGAACAGTGGTCCTCGGAGTTCCTTCGCCTGTACCCCTCTGCAAATATCCTGGTTGCTACCAAAAAGGACTTCGAGCCGCAGAACCGAAAGAAGTTCTGCGCCCGCATTGCCACCGGCGAATACGATGCGGTCATCATCGGACACAGCCAGTTTGAACGCATCCCGGTTTCTCTGGAGCGCCAGGAGAATCTTTTGGAGGAACAGATCGGCGAGATCGAGGACGGCATCGCGGAGCTTAAAGCGAGCCGCGCTGAAAACTTCACCATCAAGCAGATGGAGCGCACAAAAAAACAGCTTGAAACCAAGCTGCAAAAGCTGTTGGATGGAAAAAAGAAAGACGATGTGATAACCTTTGAGCAGCTCGGCGTCGATAGGCTCTATGTAGACGAGGCGCACGGGTACAAAAACCTCTTCCTCTATACGAAAATGCGGAACGTCGCCGGCCTTTCCACCACGGACGCGCAGAAGTCCTCGGATATGTTCCTGAAGTGCCGGTATATCGATGAAATCACAGACAGTAAGGGCATTGTTTTCGCAACGGGAACGCCCGTCAGCAACTCCATGACCGAGCTCTACACCATGATGCGCTATCTCCAGCACGACACCATTCGTCGGCAGGGGCTGGCGCATTTTGACTGTTGGGCCTCCACCTTTGGCGAGACCACGACGGCCATTGAGCTGGCCCCGGAGGGCACCGGCTACCGGGCGCGGACACGCTTTGCGAAGTTCTTTAACCTCCCGGAGCTGATGAATCTCTTTAAGGAGGCAGCGGACATCAAAACCTCCGACCAGCTCAATCTTCCCACTCCGACGCCGATCTATCACAACGTCGTTGCCCAGCCCACGGAGATCCAGCGGGAAATGGTACAGCAGCTCTCCGAGCGGGCGGCGGAGGTTCATACCGGAAAGATCGACCCATCCGTTGACAACATGCTCAAGATCACCTCGGATGGCCGGAAGTTGGGCCTCGACCAGCGCGTTATCAATCCCAATCTCCCGGACGATCCCACAAGCAAGGTCAATATGTGCGTGGACAATGTGTTCAGGATATGGGAGGATGGTAAGGATCAAAAGCTGACCCAGCTCCTGTTTTGCGATCTCAGCACACCGAAAGCCCGCGCAACACAAGGAAAAAAAGCGGCGAAAGCGAGCGGTACGATCAACGGCACAGAGCTTCACGCACTGGAGGCCATGCTCGACAAGGAGATCACGGAGGAACCGGAGCAGCAGTTCACCATATATGATGACATCCGCGACAAGCTCATTGCCCGTGGTGTTCCCGCCGAGCAGATCGCTTATATCCATGACGCAAATACGGAGGTCCGAAAGAAGGAGTTGTTCGCCAAGGTGCGCTCCGGCCAAGTGCGCGTCCTCATGGGCAGCACCTTCAAGATGGGCGCGGGCATGAACGTCCAGGACAGACTCATTGCGCTGCACGATCTGGATTGCCCCTGGAGGCCGGGAGATTTGGAGCAGCGCAGCGGGCGAATCATCCGGCAGGGCAATCAAAACCCGGAGGTACACATTTACCGTTATGTGACAGAATCAACATTTGACGCCTATTTGTGGCAGACTGTAGAGAATAAACAGAAGTTTATTTCGCAGATCATGACTTCAAAATCTCCGGTGCGCTCCTGTGAAGACATCGACGAAACCGCTCTTTCCTATGCAGAAATCAAGGCTTTGTGCGCCGGGGATGAACGGATCAAGGAGAAGATGGACCTGGATATTGATGTGGCCCGCCTGAAGCTGATGAAGGCCAATCACCAGAGCCAGCAATACCGTCTGGAAGACAATCTCCTGAAAGGTTTTCCGGCGCAGATCGAGCAGTACAAGAGCTTTATTGAGGGTATCCAAAAGGATATGCAGACGTTAGCGGCTCATCCACACCCCGAAGAGGGATTTGCCGGAATGACCGTGCGCGGCGATCATCTGACTGACAAGGAAAACGCCGGTGCCGCGCTGCTGGACGCCATGAAGGATGCAAAGGGCATGGAGCCGGTGCCTGTTGGCAGTTACCGGGGCTTTGAAATGTCTCTGTCCCTGGAAAACTTCGGTAAGGACTACATTCTCACCCTCAAAGGGGAAATGTCCCACCGGGCCACGCTGGGCAAGGACGCCAGAGGTAATCTGACCCGTATCGACAATTCCCTGAACGGGATGCAGTCCCGGTTGGACGCGGCCAAGGCCAAGCTGGATAATGCATACGCACAGATGGAGACCGCCAAAGCGGAATTGGGCAAGCCCTTCCCCCAGGAGGAGGAATTGCGGACGAAAGCCGCACGGCTGGCCGAGCTGAACATCGAGCTGAACATCGACGACAGAACACCGCTGGAGGCGATGGCCGAGTCTACGGTTGCGAAGAAACGTCCCTCCGTGCTGGAAAAGCTCCATGCTGCCAAAGAGTTTACGCAGTCACAGCCCACGGATGGAAGCCGGAGCAAAACGAAAAGCCAGGATCAGGAGCGGTAAGGTCAGGCGGGGTCATTCCCGCCTGATTTCTCTTTCCGGCGCTGCTTCTGCGCTGTTTTTTTCTGGCGCTTTTCGTCCATGTCATGCAGCCAGTCCTTGACGGGAGCTTTCCACGGCTCGCTTTTGCTGGGGATGTTTTTGATGAGGCTCCGGGGATTCAGCCCCAGCCGCTTGGCAAGGGCGATGTCATCATTGTTCAGGCGGCACTTCTTTTTGGCCTCCTGCCATTCCTGTTCGCTGTATGCCATACCGACACCCCCACTTGTTTTTTCTCATCATACCACAAAACTACTACGCTGGAAATGGAGGAATGCAAATTGACCAACGAAGAACGCAATGCGGCGCTCCTGCAGAAAATGCAAGGCGAGCAGGAGCAGTACCGAAAATGGCTCTTGGCGCAAACGCCCGAAGAGATACTTTCTCACACCTTTGAATACACGGTCCGGCAGGATGTGCTGGCCGAGATGGAGGCGCTGAAGCTCTGCGATGAGCAGGCCGATGCGCTTTTGAGATCGGAAAGCCCGCTGGCCGATGTTTACAAGACCTTCCGCAACATGGATACGGAATATATGGACGTGATTCGCAGCAGCATTGAGGACCGGGCCAGTGCCAATATCCAGCGGGAGCGGGAACAGCGGGAAGCCCTGCGGAATCTGCCGGTCTACCGTTATCCTGCTGAGTATGCCCGTGAGCATGGGGAGCTGGATGCCTACCGTGCCTCCTATAAGGCAAATATCGCCTGCAAGGAGGCCATAGAACAGGCCATTGCAGACAACTACCGGGACAACTGCCTGGGGCGGGACGCTGTGAAGCAAGTGGTGGATGCCTTCGGATATGAGCGGACGCTTCACGTCCTGGCGAACACGATCAAGCACAAGGATTGGGATGGCCGTATCTCCGATGACAACAAGCGGTGGGCGGCAACCCAGCACGTTTTTGAGGATATGGACGGGTTCAGCACCGACAGAAATATCTATTATGTTGTGAGCAAGTCCCACACCGGCCTGATCGACCTGTTTGCGACCCAGGCGCGGCGGGATTATCTGATGACGATCCCCCTGAAGCGGGAGGACATCAAGGCCGAGGCGCTGAGAATCCTGTCCCAGCTTCAAAATGCGCGGGAGCCGAACAGTCCCAACGGAACGCATTTCATGGTGAAGCTCTCGCAGAACTTCGTTGACCGGGCAAAGGACAAGGACCGGCAGCGCCTCATGGATATGCTCCCGTTTGCATCGCTTTCCCTTTCAACCCTAGAGGGGCGCCGGGGCATCTTCGCTTTGGTTTCCAAGGATGAGAACCGTTTTCAGAAGTTGCAGCTCCGCAAGCCCTCCGTTCTGAAGCAGCTCCGCGAGGCCGGGAAAGAGGTAAAACAGACCTCCGCACCCAAAAAGGCAAAGGAAATGGAGCTCTGACATGGCGCAGAGAAAACGGGATGTTCCGATCCTGTTTCGCGTCTCGCCCGAAGAGAAGGAGCAGATCGACAGACGTATGACGGAGTTGGGCATCGTCAACATGGCCGCATATCTGCGAAAGATGGCCCTGGATGGGTACATTGTCAATCTGGACATCCCGGAGCTGCGGGAGTTGGTGTCCCTGATGCGGCGGTCCAGCAACAACCTGAATCAGATCGCCAAGCGAGTAAACACCACAGGTCGAATTTACGCCTCCGATATGGAGGATATGCTCCAGAAGCAGGAGCAGCTATGGGAGGCCGTGAATACGATCCTCCTGAAGCTGGCGTCCATCCGATGACAGAGCGTATGTTCATTGCGGGGAGCAGTCATTGAAAAGATGGCTGTTCCCCATCTTTTTTTCGTAAGGAGAGAAAAATGGCCACGACTCGTATCATTTCCATGCACGTCAATCAGGGCAAAACCATTGCCCAATGCCTGACGGACCGGACGGAGTATGCCAAGAACCCGGAGAAAACAAAGGGCGGCGAACTGATTTCCTGCTATGCCTGTGACCCCCATACCGCCGATGCGGAGTTTCTACTATCCAAACAGCGGTACGCCATTCTGACCGGGCGGCGGCAGAAAAACGATGTGATTGCCTACCAGGTACGGCAGTCCTTTAAGCCCGGAGAGATTACGACGGAGGAAGCGAACAAGGTCGGTTATGAATTTGCCTCCCGGTTTTTGAAGGGAAAACACGCCTTTATCGTGGCGACCCATGTGGATAAGCGGCATATTCATAACCATATTATTTGGAACTCCACCACCCTGGATTGTACGCACAAATACAGGGATTTTCGGGGCTCCGGCAAAGCGGTTGCCCGTCTGAGCGATATGATCTGCATGGAGCACAGTCTGTCCGTTGTCGAGCATCCCCGGCTTGGGAACAACAGCTACAACAAATGGCTCGGAAATCGGGCAAAGCCTTCTAACCGGGATTTGCTCTGTAAGGCCATCGACGAGGCGCTGGCAAAGAAACCTGAATCCTTTGATGCGCTGCTGAAACTGCTGGAGGCAGAGGGCTATTCCATCCGGCGCGGGGCAAACATTACATTCTCCAAGGCCGGACAGAAGAATATCCGGCTCCGATCACTTGGGGAAGCATACTCAGAGGCGGCGCTCCGTGCCGTGATTGCCGGTCAGCGGCACCATACGCCGAGGAAGAAACGTGCTGCCGCCGTGAAAGAGAAGCAGAAGCCCAGCCTCCTGATCGACATCCAGGCCAAGCTGGACGAGGGCAAGGGCGTCGGGTATCAGCGATGGGCGTCGGTGTTCAACCTGAAACAGATGGCCCAAACCGTGCTCTACTTGCAGGAGCATAGCTTCACAGATTATGAGGAGCTGGCAAGAAAGGCAGATTCCCTCACAGAGCAGGTGAAGGAGCTTCGGGATACGATCAAACGCTCGGAGCAGCGTATGTCAGAAATCCAAATCCTGAAGACCCATATCATCAACTACGCCAAGACGCGAAAGACCTTTGCGGAGTACCGCAAATCCGGCTATGAGAAGTCGTTTTTGGAAGAGCATGAGTCGGAAATCCTGCTGCACCGCGCCGCAAAGCGGCATTTCAACGAGCTTGGGCTGAAAAAGCTGCCCGCCGTCAAGAGCCTGCAAACAGAATATGCGGAGCTGCTTGCCGCAAAGAAGGAGGCATACGCACAGCTCCATGCGCTCCGGGATGAGCAAAGGGAATTGCTGATTCACCGGGCCAACATCGAGCAAATCCTCGGCATCCAGAAGGAGCAAAGGGACAAGGAGCAGGAGCACAAAGAACCTGCGGAAATGAAGCATGAATAACGGCATGACCGCCTGCGTGATGGAGCAATTCATCCCGCAGGCGGTCTTTTTTCATAGCAATTCGATCATTTTCAAGACTCTTTGTTTCTTCTCAGCATCAAAGTATTTCAGTTTTCCCATGATCTGCCGGTCAAGCGTTTCTGCAACATCCTCCTGCTGGAAGGAATACTCTCCCTCCAGAAAGTAATCCACGCTGCACTGTAGAATGTTCGCAATCCGGACTAGCGTAGTCAAAGAAGGCTTCGCATGGCCGCACTCAATGTTTGATACATGGCTGGGATTTACATCCAACTGATTTGCAACGAATTCCTGGGTCATTCCCTGATGCTTCCGCCGTTCCTTGATCTTCAAGCCAATCGCTCGAAAATCCAAATCGTCCATGTCCCCGCCTCCTCTCCTGAACCGAATATGTGCTAATTCTAATCTATTATTTGTATCAGGATAAGGAGCTAACACAAAATAACATTTGCTATAGCTAATGTTATGTGGTAAAATAATATGGTGCGATTGAAGGTTTATGGAATATGGAATCTGGAGAAGGCCGGTGATTCGATTGAGGAACTATCTGGCAGAGAAATCCTGCTGTTTCACGGGACATAGGCATATCACGGAGGAAGAGAGACCTATCCTTTGCTCTTGGTTGCGACATGCTATTAGAGAACTTATCACGACTGACGGTATCACTACCTTCTATGCGGGTGGAGCTTTAGGTTTCGACACTCTGGCCGCTACGATGGTCGTTGAAGCTCGTGAAGTTTTTCCAACTATACGCTTGGTTATAGTCCTCCCTTATGCCAAACAAGAAGACCGATGGAGCGACGCAGATGAAGTTATCTGCCTCTCGGAGCAATACTACACTGGCTGCATGTTTGCCCGAAACCGCTATCTTGTGGATCATAGTTCTATTTGCGTGTCATATCAAACAAGACAAAGCGGTGGCACGGCTTATACTGTAAAATATGCGACTGCGAGAGGGTTAAGGATTATAAACCTTGCGCAATTCCATAAGGCGAATACCATTTGTGTTATTTAAGCCTTGCGTCAAAGCACGTTGGAGAAATATTACTTTTTTCAATGCTCTATTAGAGCTATTAGAGCGCAGAGCAAAAAATGGGATGTAAGCAAAAAAGCCTACATCCCATTATAGGAGTTTTAATGGATATTAAACATATAGGTAAACACGTGATTACCAACCTCTTGATTTCGTAGAGTGTTTTACCCTACGAAATCGCCCTTGAAGTATTCATAATTTTACACTATGACAAATAATTTGTCAAGATGCTCAAACTCAAATATTGTCAGAGAATGTAAATGTATGACGTTAAAAACCATATACAGTGCCGTGGAAGATGTACATCAGAAGATTGCCCATTGGTTATTACCTCGCTTTCTCTGCCAAAATGGTTCTCGAAAGGAGGAAAAAACTATGTCAAAACGTGGGAAAAACATCTACTTCAGAAAAGATGGGCGCTGGGAAGGGCGATACATCAAGAGCCGTATCAACGAAAAAGTGCAATACGGGTATGTCTTTGGTAAATCATTTGAGGATGTTGAATGCAAGTTGGAAGAGGCGATCACTTCAATGACACCTCCTACATTGACGAACAATTTAACATTCAAGGAGTTATCAGCAGGTTACATGATATCTATGGCACCCCAACTGAAACCTTCAAGCGTTGCCAAGTACGAAAACATCCTGGATTTATATCTGCTCCCGACACTGGGAAAACAATTAATCTCAAGCATCGCACGAACTGATATTCTCTTGCTGCGTCGAAATCTTCTTATTTCCGGTGGAACGAATTCTACTGGTTTAGCCCCTAAAACAGTGAACAGTGTCTTATCTCTACTGAAAAACATCCTAGAGTACGGCTCCAGAGAAAAAGGGCTTCCCATTGCTGACCTGGGCAAAATCTCCGTTCGACAGTCTCAGAAGCCTATGCGTATTCTAAGTAAGATGGAACAGCAACGACTGAGCGAATATCTTTGTGAGAACCAGTCAGCTTGTAATCTAGGAATACTGCTCTGTCTGTATACGGGATTGAGAATTGGCGAAATCTGTGCATTGAAATGGGGGGATGTTCACATTGATGACAATTATCTCTATGTGCATCAAACCATGCAGCGGATACAGCGTAAAGGAAGCATTGAGAAAAAAACGGAGATTATCATTCAACCTCCCAAAAGTGACTGTTCTATCAGAATAATCCCCATCCCTTCTGAGCTATCTCAATTGCTCCTGCCAGAGGTGAAGGAAGACGAGGCTTTTTTCCTAACAGGTTGCCCCCATGTCTTTATCGAACCAAGATGCCTTGAGAACAAGTTCAAGAGCGTAACCATGGCATGTGGCATCGACAACTTAAACTTCCATGCCCTGAGACACTCATTTGCTACCCGCTGCGTAGAACTTGGCTTCGACATAAAAAGCCTGAGCGAGATTCTCGGTCATGCAAACGTAAATATCACCCTGAATCGCTATGTCCACCCCTCAATGTCTCTCAAACAGGAGAATATGAACAAGCTGTCAGGTCTCTTGACCATATTATAAGCCGTCATCTTTGCCGTCACGATATCGTCCAGCTTTTGAAAACCAAAGGGAATAATGATCTTTTCGTAGAGTAAAACACTCTACGAAAGATTTGATGACACATTTTCTGCTGGAGGGGATGACTGCTATGGTTCAGGAAAGATATTTAGTAACTGAGGACTACAAAGTTGCCAGCACAGAAATTCTAGTCGAAAATCTGCCATCGTTAAGAGCAAGAATTGGCATCACACAAGAAGAACTGGCGAATATCATTGGTATATCACGACAGACTTACTACTCTCTTGAAACCGGAAAACGAGAAATGTCATGGCCGATATTTCTTGCTATTGTCTTTATCTTCGACTCAGTAAAAGAGACCTCTGAAATGATAAGAGATTTGAGGATTTTTCCCATTGATCTTATTATGCAGTTTAACGGTGAGT
>JAFSMP010000055.1 GCA_017447875.1 Paludibacteraceae bacterium
ATCGTCACTGAGAAGATGACCGCCGCCGGCGAGAAGCTGAACCGTTACGGTTTTGTTGTAGCTCGCAATGCCAACAAAGTTGAGATCAAGAAAGCGGTAGAAGAAATGTACAACGTTCAGGTTACGGATGTGAATACGTTGATCCGTGCTCCGAAAGTTAAACAGCGCTGGACCAAGTCCGGTCTGCTCAAGGGTGCACAGCAGGCGTATAAGAAAGCCATCGTAACGCTGGCCGAAGGTGAAACAATTGATTTTTATAGCAATATCTAAAAATGGCTGTACGTAAATTAAAGCCCACAACACCGGGGCAAAGACACAAAGTTATAGGTGCGTTCGAGACAATTACCGCGAGCGCTCCTGAGAAATCGCTTGTGTTTGGTAAGACTAAAACGGGTGGTCGCAACAACGTCGGTAAGATGACGATGCGCTACATCGGTGGTGGTCACAAACAGAAGTATCGTGTAATTGACTTCAAGCGCAACAAAGACGGTGTTCCCGCAGTAGTAAAGACTATTGAGTACGATCCGAACCGTAGTGCTCGTATCGCCCTCCTGTTCTACGCTGACGGAGAGAAGCGCTATATCCTTGCACCGAATGGACTGCAAGTAGGTCAAACTGTAATGTCGGGAGAGAACGCTGCTCCTGAAGTAGGAAATGCACTGCCGATGTCGGTGATTCCTCTGGGAACGCTGATTCACAACATCGAGCTTCGTCCGGGTCAGGGTGCCTCTATGGTACGTAGTGCCGGTACGTTCGCTCAGTTGAGCAGCCGTGAGGACAAGTACGCTATCATCAAGTTGCCTAGTGGTGAGCTCCGTAAGGTGCTTGCAGCATGTAAGGCTACTGTAGGTGTAGTAGGAAACAGTGATCACGCTTTGGAGAAGAGCGGTAAGGCAGGTCGCAGCCGTTGGCTGGGTCGTCGTCCGCGCAACCGTGGCGTAGTAATGAACCCTGTAGATCACCCGATGGGTGGTGGTGAAGGCCGTCAGTCCGGTGGTCATCCGAGAAGCCGTAAGGGTCTGCTCGCTAAGGGCTACAAGACACGTCACCCGAAGAACCAGAGCAACCAGTACATTATAGAAAGACGTAAAAAATAACCTATTAAAGTTAGATTAACATTATGAGTCGTTCATTGAAAAAAGGACCGTTTATCAACGTTAAGTTGGAAGACAAGGTGCTCGCTATGAATGAGGCGAACAAAAAAGAAGTCATCAAGACTTGGTCTCGCGCGAGTATGATCTCCCCTGACTTTGTAGGTCACACAATCGCAGTTCACAATGGTAACAAGTTCATTCCTGTGTACATCACGGAGAACATGGTAGGTCACAAGCTCGGTGAGTTTGCTCCGACCCGCACGTTCCGTGGCCACTCGGGCAATAACAAGAAGTAATCCATTGCAATCAATTAACATTATTTAAAATTCCAGATTAAAATGGGTGCAAGAAAACATAATAGCGCTGAGGCAATGAAAGCAGCTCGCAAGGAGTTGTATTTTGCCAAAGCAAACGGAATTCCTACCAGCCCGCGCAAAATGCGTCTCGTAGCAGACATGGTCCGCGGCATGGAAGTGAATCGTGCACTGGGTGCGCTGCATTTCTCCACACGTGAGGCAAGCCGTGCACTCGAGAAGCTCCTGAAATCTGCTATTGCCAACTGGGAGACCAAAACCGGCAAGAAAGCAGAGGACGAAACTCTCTATGTAACGAAAATCATGGTTGACGGCGGTATGTCGATCAAGCGCATGCTTCCCGCTCCTCAGGGTCGTGCTTATCGTATCCGCAAACGTAGCAACCACGTTACAATATTTGTAGATACTAAAAATACTAACGCTGAAAAGTAATCAATTATGGGACAGAAAATTAATCCTATAGCTAACCGTCTGGGCATTGTTCGCGGTTGGGACTCCAACTGGTTTGGAGGCAAGAATTACGGAGATACGCTGCTTGAGGATAGCAAGATTCGCGAGTACCTCAACGCTCGTCTCGCAGAGGCTAGTATTTCCCGTATCGTTATTGAAAGAACTCTGAAATTGGTGACTGTTACTATCTGCACCGCTCGCCCCGGTTATATCATCGGAAAAGGTGGAGAAGAGGTTGACAAATTGAAGAAGGAACTCCAGAAAATTACCCATCAGGATGTGCAGATCAACATCTACGAGGTAAAACGTCCGGAATTGGACGCAACGATCGTAGCAAACAAGATCGCACGCCAGTTGGAAGGTAAGATCGCTTACCGCCGTGCCGTTAAGATGGCTATCCAGAGCACCATGCGTATGGGCGCCGAGGGTATTAAGGTACAGATCTCCGGTCGTTTGAACGGCGCCGAGATCGCACGTAGCGAGATGTACAAAGAGGGTCGTACCCCGTTGCACACGCTGCGCGCCGACATCGACTACTGCCACGTAGGTGCTATCACCAAGGTTGGTGTACTCGGTGTTAAGGTATGGATCTGCCGTGGAGAAGTGTATGGTAAGAAAGACTTGGCTCCGAACTTCTCGCAGAAGCAAGAGGCAGGCCGTCCCGGCATGGATCGCCGTGACAACCGTGGAGACCGCAAGGGCTTCCGCCGCAACAAAAAACAATAATGTTTAACCGATTTGTAGATTAGAACTATGTTACAACCTAAGAAAACTAAATTCCGCCGTTGCCAAAAAGGCCGCATCAAGGGCTTCGCTCACCGCGGTCAGGAGTTGGCATTCGGTTCGTTCGGTATCAAGAGTCTTGGTACTGTATGGTTGACCGGTCGTCAAATCGAGGCAGCCCGTATCGCAGTAACCCGCTATATGCAACGTCAAGGCCAGGTGTGGATCCGTGTATTCCCGGATAAACCGATCACCAAGAAGCCGTTGGATGTCCGTATGGGTAAGGGTAAAGGTGCTCCGGAAGGCTTCGTAGTACCCTTGGAACCCGGTCGTATCATCTTCGAGGTAGAAGGCGTAAGCTACGAGGTAGCTAAAGAGGCTCTCCGTCTCGCTGCGCAGAAACTGCCCGTGACCACTAAATTTGTCGTAAGACGTGATTACGACGCAACACAAAATGCTTAATTAGGATTATGAAAACAGCTGAAATCAAAGAGTTAACCACTGCTGAGATCCGGGAGCGCCTGGCAGCAGAGAAAGAGGCTCTGAACCGCCTCAAGTTAAATCACAGCATTTCTCCGCTCGACAATCCGTTGCAGATTAAGGATGCGCGTCGTAATATCGCTCGCCTTGCAACTGAATTACGTGCAAGAGAAATTAACAAGTAAAAAACGACAATTGAAATGGAAAGAAATCTTAGAAAAGAGCGCGTGGGCGTAGTTGTTTCCAACAAGATGGAGAAGACCATCGTGGTTGCTGTCCGTTGGAAAGAGAAACACCCCATCTATGGCAAGTTTGTCAATAAAACTCGCAAGTTCCATGTTCATGACGAGAAGAACGAGGCAGGTATCGGCGATACCGTACGCATCATGGAGACTCGTCCGCTGAGCAAGACCGTGCGTTGGCGTTTAACTCAAATTATCGAAAGGGCTAAGTAATTATGGTACAGCAAGAATCTCGTCTCACAGTATGTGACAACAGCGGTGCTAAGCAAGCACTCGTGATCCGCGTTCTTGGTGGTACCAAGAAGCGCTATGCCTCCCTCGGCGACACCATCGTGGTTGCCGTTAAGGGCGTTATCCCTTCGTCCGAAATCAAAGATGGTACGGTTAGCCGCGCTATCGTTGTACGTACGAAGAAAGAGGTACGCCGCGCTGACGGTAGTTACATCCGCTTTGATGACAACGCATGCGTGTTGATCACCAACGCCGGTGAACTCCGCGGTAGCCGTATCTTCGGTCCGGTGGCTCGTGAGCTGCGTCAAACGAACATGAAAATTATCTCTCTGGCACCTGAAGTGCTTTAATCATCAAAATTGTTACAGTAATGGCAAAATTACATATCAAAAAGGGTGATACCGTTTTCGTAAACGCAGGTGCTTCGAAAGGTCAGACCGGCCGCGTGCTGGAAGTGATCGTTGACAAGCAACGCGCTATCGTAGAGGGTGTCAATATGGTATCGAAGAGTACCAAACCCAACGCAAAGAATCCGCAAGGCGGAATCGTTAAACAGGAAGCTCCTATCCACATCTCCAACCTCAACGTTGTTGAAAACGGCAAACCGGTACGTGTTGGCCGCGTGAAGAAGGATGGAAAGCTCGTTCGTGTATCTAAAAAATCTGGTAAGGAGATCTAAGTATGAATACAGCAAGTCTTAAGCAAGATTATCAGGAGCGCATCGTTCCTATCTTGATGAAGGAGTTCAACTACACTACGGTTATGCAGTGCCCGAAACTCCAGAAGATCGTCCTCAACCAGGGTTTAGGTGAGGCTGTAGCCGACAAGAAGATCATCGAGGTCGCTCTCCAGGAGATGACCGCTATCGCTGGTCAGAAAGCCGTAGCTACCGTTTCCAAGAAAGATATCGCTAACTTCAAGGTTCGTAAGCAAATGCCGATCGGTGTTCGCGTTACCCTCCGCGGCCAGCAGATGTATGAGTTCCTCGAGCGTCTCGTTCGCGTAGCTCTTCCGCGTATCCGCGACTTCAAAGGTATCGAGAACAAGATGGACGGCCGTGGTAACTACACCTTGGGTATCACCGAGCAGATCATCTTCCCTGAAATTAACATTGATAACATCACCAAACTGCTGGGTATGAACATCACGTTCGTTACTACGGCGAAGACCGATGAGGAGGGCTTTGCACTCCTTCGTGAGTTTGGTTTACCGTTTAAAAAGTAATTCAGACTATGGCAAAAGAATCAATGAAAGCCCGCGAGGTTAAACGTGCCAAACTCGTTGCGAAATTCGCTGCGAAACGTGCACAACTCCTCAAGGATGGTGACTATGTAGGGCTCCAGGCCCTTCCGAAGAACGCATCTCCGGTTCGTCTGCACAACCGTTGCAAAATGACCGGTCGTCCGAAAGGATACATGCGTGCATTCGGTCTCAGCCGTATTCAATTCCGTGAGATGGCCTCCAAAGGTCTGATCCCGGGCGTAAAGAAAGCGAGCTGGTAATA
>JAFSMP010000039.1 GCA_017447875.1 Paludibacteraceae bacterium
CGATCCCATAGAGCAACGTCCATTACAGGCGGATATTATCCGCCGCCCTTCATTGCATCATTTGCATCATTACATCATTCCGTCATTATATCTGTCCCCGTCCCGTATCGACCCTCCGGACATTACTCCATTTGTCCCACCGGACAGAATTTTTTGCCAAATCCTTGCATAATTCAAAAAAAAGCAGTAATTTTGCAGCGGATTTAAATCGAAAATAATTATGGAAAATGTAATGGATGAAAATATCGTCATTGACGAGAGTCGTTTGGCGGTGGTAAGTGAACTGATGCGTAATGTGTATCTATGGATGACCGGTGGTCTGGCGCTGACGGGTGCTTTGGCATGGATCGTAGCGAACACACCGGAGGTGCCGGCTGTTATCTTCGGGTCTCAGGCCGTGCTCTGGGGTTTGATCATCGCGGAGTTTGTGCTGGTGTTAGTGCTGACGATGGCGATTAACAAGATGAGTTTTACGACGGCGGCTATCATGTATGTCTTATACAGTGCGTTAAACGGCGTGACCCTCAGTTCGATCTTCCTGATCTATGAGTTAGACAGCATCGGTCAGGTGTTCTTCGTGACCGCCGGAGCGTTTGCGATATTGGCTTTCATCGGGTCGGTGACCAAGAAAGACCTGAGCGGTCTGGGTACGTTCCTGATCATCTCGTTGGCGGGTTTGATCATCGCCTCGATTGTAGGAATGATCATGGGTCGTCCGGACAGCATATGGATCTCGGCTCTGGGTGTGTTGATCTTCGCCGGTCTGACGGTGTATGATGCACAGAAGATCCGTCTGATGATGCTCAACCAGGAGACGGTGAATGAAGGCAATATGAAACTGGCGCTGTTGGGTGCGCTGTCCCTCTATCTGGACTTCATCAACCTGCTGTTACGTCTGTTGAGTTTGTTCGGAAAGCGCAAATAACGGTAAAATAGTAAGTTTTCAGCCGAAAAATTTGCATATATCAAAAAAAAGCAGTACCTTTGCACGGATTTTTGATTTATAGACGAAAAAAAGATGAATATTGTTACCAAAGAGATCGCTCTCCCCGATGGACGAGTGATCAAACTGGAGACAGGCAAGTTGGCCAAACAAGCAGATGGCGCTGTGATGGCGACACTGGGCAACACGATGATCCTCGCCACTGTCTGCTCCGCGAAAGATGCGGTACCGGGAACGGATTTTATGCCCCTTACCGTAGAGTACAAAGAGAAATTTGCGTCCGCAGGACGTTTCCCCGGGGGATTCACCCGTCGTGAGGGCAAAGCATCGGATTATGAGATCCTGATCGCGCGACTGATTGACCGCGCCTTGCGTCCCCTCTTCCCATCCAACTATCATGCAGAGACTTTTGTGAACGTGACGATGTATTCGGCTGACGGTATCGACATGCCGGAGAGTATCGCCGGTCTCGCAGCCGGTGCGGCATTGGCTTGTTCGGACATCCCGTTCGAGGGTCCGGTGAGTGAGGTGCGTGTAGCACGTGTGGACGGAAAGATGGTGATCAACCCGACGTTTGAGCAATGCGAGCACGCAGACTTAGAGTTGATGGTAGCTGCTACGTACGACAACATCATGATGGTGGAAGGTGAGATGAAAGAGGTGCCGGAAAGCGTGATGTTAGAGGCTATCAAGGCAGCTCATGAGGCTATCAAACCGCAGTGTCTGGCGATTGACGAGATGATGAAGGCGTACGGCAAGGAGACGAAGCGTGAATACTGCCACGAGGTGAATGATGAGGAGTTGAAACAGGCGGTTCATGACTACAGTTATGCTCGTGCTTATGCACAGGCTACGAGTGCGGACACCGACAAGCATCACCGCGAGGAGATGTTCAGTCAGATTCGTGAAGATTTCAAGGCAGAGAAAGCCGACTATATGGCAACGCGCGCAGAGGCGCTTGGTGTAGACATCGATGAGGTCGCTGCGCTCGTTGACCGCTATTATCATGATGTAGAGAAAGAGGCGATGCGTCGCGCTGTGCTGGATGAAGGCAAGCGTCTGGATGGTCGTAAGACGACGGAGATCCGTCCGATCTGGTGCGAGGTAGGATACCTGCCCGGCCCTCACGGAAGTTCGATCTTCACCCGCGGCGAGACCCAATCGCTCTCGACCGTTACCCTCGGCACGAGTCGCGACGAGAAGATCGTGGACGAGGCTTTGATCCAAGGTACGGATAAGTTCCTGCTGCATTATAACTTCCCGCCGTTCTCGACGGGTGAGGCCAAAGCACAACGCGGTGTAGGTCGTCGTGAGATCGGTCACGGTAACCTCGCTTGCCGTGCGCTGAAGAACATGATCCCGGAAGATTTTCCTTATACCGTTCGGGTAGTAAGTGACATCTTAGAGTCCAACGGTTCGTCGAGTATGGCTACCGTTTGTGCCGGCACGCTGGCGCTGATGGATGCCGGTGTACCGATGAAGAAACCGGTGAGCGGTATCGCGATGGGTCTGATCTCGGAGAACAAAGGTACGAAGTACGCGATCCTGAGTGATATCCTCGGTGATGAGGACCACCTGGGTGACATGGACTTCAAGACGACCGGTACCGTAGACGGTCTGACGGCTTGTCAGATGGATATCAAGGTGGACGGTCTGAGTTACGAGATTCTCGAGAACGCTTTGGCACAGGCGCATGAGGCACGTATGTACATCTTAGGAAAGATCCTCGAGTGCATGCCTGCACCGCGCGCAGACCTCAAGCCGCACGCTCCGCGTATCACCAGTTTCTATATTCCGAAAGATATGATCGGTGCAGTGATAGGCCCGGGCGGTAAGATCATCCAGGGTATCCAGGCAGAGACGGGTGCTGTCATCTCGATTGACGAAGACGAGAAGGGCGGTAAGGTAGAGGTAGCATCGAACAACGGCGATCAGATGGCAGCCGCTATCGCGAAGATCAAAGCGATCGTAGCGTTGCCGGAAGTAGGCGAGGTGTATGACTCGGTGGTTAAGAGCCTGATGCCGTACGGTTGCTTCGTAGAGTTCATGCCGGGTAAGGAAGGTCTGCTGCATATCAGCGAGATCGACTGGAAACGCTACGAGACGATGGATGAGACCGGTATCAAGGAAGGCGATCATATCCGCATCAAGTTGCTGGAGATCGACCCGAAGACCGGTAAGTTCCGTCTGAGTGCGAAAGCGCTGAAGGACAAACCCGAAGGATACGTAGAACCGGAGCGTCGCGAGCGTCCTCGTCGCGAAGACCGTGACGGTGCTCGTTTGGACAGAGGTCCGCGTCCGGAACGTCGTGGTCCGCGTCCTGAGAAGCACTAAAAACAAAAAAAATACACATAAATGTGTAAAAATTGACACGAAAGTTTGCTCGTGTCAATTTTTTTTTGTACCTTTGCAGCGCAAAACCGGTTTAGAACCGGAGCAAGATAGCATTTAATGGTCAAGATATATGAAAGGAATCATTTTAGCAGGCGGTAGTGCAACGAGGTTGTACCCCTTGAGTAAAGCCATCAGTAAGCAGATCATGCCGGTGTATGACAAGCCGATGATCTATTATCCCTTGAGTGCATTGATGTTAGCGGGTATCCGTGAGGTGCTGATCATCAGTACGCCGCGTGACCTGCCGATGTTCGAAGAGCTGTTAGGTGACGGTAGTCGGTTAGGCATGCAGTTCTCGTATAAAGTGCAGTTGGTGCCGAACGGTCTGGCACAGGCGTTTGTGTTAGGTAAAGAGTTCCTGAACGGTGAACCGGGTTGTCTGATCTTAGGCGATAACATGTTCTACGGTCAGCATTTCGGGCATATGCTCAAAGAGGCGGTGGCTTCGGCACAGGCAGGCGGTGCTTGTATCTTCGGATACGAGGTAGCCGATCCGCGTGCGTACGGTGTGGTGGAGTTCGATGCTGAGGGTAAGGTGCTGTCGCTCGAAGAGAAACCGGCGAACCCGAAGAGCAACTATGCCGTACCGGGTTTGTATTTCTATGACGAGACGGTCTGCGAGAAAGCGGCTAACCTGCAACCGAGTGCACGGGGTGAGTACGAGATTACGGATCTGAATAAGTTGTATCTGAACGAAGGCACGCTGAAGGTGAAGCTGTTCAGTCGCGGATTTGCCTGGCTCGACACGGGTAACTGCGACAGCCTGCTGGAAGCGGGTAATTTCATTGCTACCATCCAGAACCGTCAGGGCTTCTACGTGAGTTGTATCGAAGAGATCGCATGGCGTAACGGTTGGATCAGCACCGATCAGTTAACGGCTCTGGGCAAAGAGATGAAAACGAACTACGGTCGCTATCTTGAGAGACTAGCGACGTTAAACCGTTAAACTGTTATGAGGCGACTCTATATTCTGCTTCTCGTATTGGTAGGTAGCTTATGCGCACAAGCGCACGAGCACTATATCGTGCAGCATTACTCCATCAAGGACGGTCTGAGTCAGAACACGGTGATGGCTATTCTGCAGGACAAGCAGGGATTTATGTGGTTCGGTACCTGGGATGGTTTGAACCGCTTTGACGGTTACACTTTCCGTGTGTACAAAGCGATCCATGAGGGTGAGTTGGCGCAAGTGAATAACCGCGTGGAGTATATCTTCGAAGACGAAGAGGAACAGATCTGGTGGGCTACCTATGACGGTCATTATTACCGTCTGGATGCACTGCGTCAGACGACCACCGAGCAGACCTACGGAGAACTGCCGAAACAGATGGTGGAGCAGATGGTCGAAAGCACGAAGAACACGAAAGTGGACTCACGCGGTATCATCTGGCAAGCCGATGACCAATACGGTATCCAGCGCTATCGTGACGGACGATGGAAACGGTTCACTCCTCCGTTGGACAGCCGTTATGCGGGTAACCTAAGGGAACACCTGTTCATCCTGGAAGATGCCCAAGGTCGTACATGGGTCAATCCTACCGGTGGCGGTTGGAGTTATTATGACTACGAGAAGGATGAGTTGGTGTACCCGATCAAGGGTCTGACGAACATGATCCATACGGCGTATATCGACCGCGATGGTCAGATGTGGGTAGCGACCTATGACGGTGGTGTAGACTGCGTGAACATGAATCCGGTGCCGTATGAGTTACACGACATGCGTGCGCAAGGCGGCACGGGTGAGGTGCGTGCTTTCCTGGTGGAAGACGACCAAGTGATACCCTTCAGCAAGCAACAGTGCTACAGTGCGCTCAAGACGCAGCACGGTCGGGTGTTCGGAACCAAAGGCCGAGGACTTTTTAAAGGTGAAGGGTTAAAGGTGAACGGTGAACGGATTCCGACGACGCATAAGGACATCTACGATATCGAAGAGGATGCAGACGGTACGCTGTATGTAGCGACGTACGGCGGAGGTGTGAATATCTTACGCTGGGATGCCGCCAAACAACGCTGGGCGGCACCGGTTGTAGCCGGTGAGGGGATGAAAGTAAGAGACATCACGGTCTTGGACAGCACCCTCTGGTGCGCTACCACCACCGGACTGCTGCTCATCGACCTGCGGACGATGCAGGAGACGGTGATCCCGAGTTATGACATCCGCGCCGTGCAATACAGTCATGACCAAATCTGGTTGGGTTCGTTCGGAGGCGGTTTACTGACCATCGATCCCAAGGACACGACGCGGCAGATCAGCCGCGTGCAGACCTATCATGATATCATCTTAAGCATGGTAGCCGACAATACCGGCATTTGGTTCAGCAGCGAGAACGACATCGCCAACCTCAATATCGAGACCGGAGACCTGTATTTCTACGATGCGCTGGTCAGTGAGGCGAATGCCTTCTTCACAGAAGCGGAAGCCGTATGTATGCCGGACGGTAAGATCCTGTTCGGTTACTCGAACGGTTATTGCGTGTTCGATCCTTCTCAGATCCGTCGTTCGATCTCGGTGCCGCAGATTCAGATCACTTCTATCAAGTCGCAAGACGAACCGCTGACGGGAGACAAGGTAGTGATCCCCAACGGCAGTAATATCACTATCGAGTATGCGGCGCTGGATTTTATCGGAGCGCAGAAGATCGTCTATTCGTATAAGATGGACGGCATCGATGCCGGCTGGAGTTATGCCAAAGACAGGCGCGTGACCTATAACCACCTTAAGCACGGGAAATATATCTTCCGCGTACGTTCGACCGACCGCGAAGGAGGCGATGTGGATAACGAGCAGCGGTTGACGATCATCGTAAAACAGCCGTTGTGGTTGAGTTGGTGGGCGATCACGCTGTACATCATCGCCGTGATGCTGTTCATCGCTATGATCATCTATGTGTTAGGCACCTATAACGGCTTAAGGCAGAAAGTGAAAGTGGAGCAACAGGTGACGGATATCAAGTTACGTTTCTTCACCAATATCAGTCATGAGTTACGTACGCCGCTGACGCTGATCGTGGGTCCGGTGGAGAACATTCTGCAATCGGAGCGTATCACGCCGGCGGTGCGCAGTCAACTGGAGATCGTACAGAGTAACAGCCGACGGATGCTGAGGATGGTGAACCAGTTACTCGAGTTCCGCAAGGTGCAGAACCAGAAGATGAAACTGAAGGTACAGCCGACCTTACTGAGTGACTTAGTGAACGACACCTGCGCCAATTTCCAGAAAGAGGCGTACGACAAACATATCCGCTTCACGATCGAGAACAAGACCGAAGACTCGACCGTATGGATCGACCGTCAACGGATGGATACGATCCTGTGGAACCTGCTGAGCAATGCGTTTAAGTTCACGCCGGCGGGTAAGGACATCCGCGTCATCATTGACTCCAAACCGGGCTTTGTGACCTTGGCGGTTCAAGACGAAGGTATTGGTATCGCACCGGACAAACAGAGCGTGCTCTTCGAGCGCTTTGCCAGCAATAACGAGTTGAGTTCGAACAACACGACGGGTACGGGTATCGGTATGAACCTGACCAAAGAGTTAGTGGACCTGCACCACGGTCATATCGAGGTGGACAGCGAGGTAGGCAAAGGCACGACCATCACCATCATGCTGCATACGGGCAAGGACCATTTCGACAACGAGGTGGATTTCGTGACGGAAACCACGGCGGAACCGGTTCAACCGTACGAAGAGGGTATGGTAGATAAGATCGAACAGTTGACCGAAGAGCAGCATGATAACCGCCGCACGATCCTGGTGGTGGACGATAATGCCGACATGCGGCAGTTCCTGCAGGGTATCTTCAGTCGTGAGTACCAGGTAGAGACGGCAGCCGACGGAGCGGAAGCGGAAGATATCATCCGTGCCAGACGGATTGACCTGGTGATCACCGACCTGATGATGCCGAACGTGGACGGTCTGGAGTTGACGCAGTTCATCAAGCAGAACAGCGATACGGATTATATACCGGTGATTCTGTTGACCGCCAAGACCGCTATCGAGAGCCGGTTGCAGGCGATGCAGTACGGTGCGGACGACTACGTGACCAAGCCTTTCGAACCCGAATACATGCGTGCCCGCGTGCAAAACATCTTACAACAACGCACGCACCTGGAACAGAGTTACCGCCAACGGTTGATGCGTCTGGAGCCGCAGCAGAGTGACGAACCCGTACCGAGTGACACGTTCTTAGCCAAACTGCTTAATGTCATGGATCGGCAGATGGATAACAACACGCTGACCGTCGATGACCTGGTGGAAGAGATGAGCATGGGTCGCACGGTGTTCTTCAACAAGCTCAAGAGTCTGACGGGTCTCAGTCCGGTGGAGTTCATCCGCGAGATGCGTATCAAACGGGCGGCACAACTGCTGGAAGACCGCAAGTATAACATCACAGAAGTGACCTATATGGTCGGCATGAACGACAGCCGCTATTTCTCCAAGTGCTTCAAGAACACGTACGGCATCACGCCCAGCGAGTACCGGAAACAGAAGATGGAAGAGGGGAACGGGTGATTTAAGATTTAAGATTTGAAATTTGAAATTTTAATAGGTTTAGCCTTGCTGCTGGTAGGATGCGGAGGGAAAGGGCCGCAGCGACCGAGTCAGCGTAAAGGAGAGAGCGTGCAGACGGACACGGCGCAGTTGGCTCTGATGAACATGAACCAACAGTTGGCGCAGTCGGCGGACGAACAGCTCTACCGGTGGGTACAGAGTCAGACGGAAGCGTATGCTTTGTACGAACACGGCACCTGGGGCACCGTTCTTAGAACCGGAGAAGGAGAGATTGCAGCCGGCGAAGAATGCCACGTGCATATGCGTATCTACAGCCTTGCGGGTAAGCCGTATCATGACACCGAACAGACGGCGCATGTAGGCAAATACGAACTGCCGACCGCCATCGATGCCAATATCACCGAGTGGCATCACGGTGCTTCGGTCAAAATAGCCGCCCCGTGGTACGCGGCATACGGGATACGAGGAACGGCACAGGTACCGCCTTATGAGAATGTAATCATTGAATTGGACATCAGATAAAATGAAAAGAACGATTTTTTGGATGCTCATCGGTATCGCACTGATGGCAACAGGTTGCAAATCGAACACGTACTCGAAGTTACGTGCCAAAGAGGACAAGCTGATCAAGAACTATATCAAGCGTAACAACCTCAATATCCTGACGGAAGAACCCGACTCGACCTATGTATGGGGCGAGAAGGACTATTACAAGGTAGAGGGATACGACGATCTGTATTTCCATCTGCGTGCACGCGGAGATAACAGTTATACGGTCAAGCGCAATGACGTGATCGTGGCACGGTACAAGAAATTCGAGTTGACGGAGAATCCCGACACGCTCAGTTACTGGACCACGCTCGACCAGGCCAATCCGTATGAGTTCTACTACGGTATCACTTCCGGTACGGCATCCGGCACCACCGCTATCTGTGAGTCCATCGGATGGCATGAGGCGGTTCGGTTGATGAAACATCCGCGGGCAGAGTGCGAGATCATCGTTCCCAGCAAACAGGGTTTCTCGGAAGACGAGACCTCTGTGACACCGTACGTATATATTATTCAGATCAAACAAATCAAATACTGATATGAGTTTAGTGAAATCTATTTCGGGTATCCGCGGCACGATAGGCGGTCGTGTAGGAGAGGGTCTGAACCCCGTGGATATCGTACGTTTTACGGCAGCGTATGCCACGCAGCGTCGTGCAGCGATGCCGGATAACAACGTGATTGTAGTGGGTCGTGATGCCCGCCTGAGCGGACATATGGTGGAGCAGATCGTATGCGGTACGCTCATGGGCATGGGTTACGACGTGGTCAACATCGGTTTGGCTACCACGCCGACGACAGAGTTGGCGGTCACCGGAGAGAAAGCTGCCGGTGGTATCATCCTGACCGCCAGCCATAACCCCAAGCAGTGGAACGCGCTGAAGTTACTCAACGAACACGGAGAGTTTCTCAATGATGCAGAAGGCAAGGGTGTATTAGCCATCGCCGAAGCGGAAGACTTCACGTTTGCCGAAGTGGACGCGTTGGGCCATATGACAAACAAAGACTACCTGCCCTATCATGTACAGCAGGTACTGAACCTGAAGCTCGTCGATGTAGAGGCGATACGCAAGAAAGACTTCACGGTGGCTATCGACTGCGTCAACTCGGTAGGAGGTCTCGCTATCCCGGCGATCCTGAAGGCGGTAGGTGTGAATAATATCATCGAACTGAACTGCACGCCGAACGGTCATTTCCCGCATAATCCCGAACCGCTGCCGCAGCATCTGACTGAGATCAGCGAGTTACTCAAGAGTGGTAAGGCCGATGTAGGTTTTGTCGTGGATCCGGATGTGGACCGTCTGGCGATCATCTGCGAGAACGGTGCTATGTTCGGTGAAGAATACACGCTGGTGAGCGTAGCGGACTACGTGCTGCGTCATACGCCGGGTAACACGGTGAGCAATATGTCCTCGACCCGTGCTCTGAGCGATGTAACCGCCATGCATGGCGGTTGCTACAGCGCGAGTGCGGTGGGAGAGGTGAACGTGGTAGCGGAGATGAAACGCGTGAACGCGGTCATCGGTGGTGAAGGTAACGGCGGTGTCATCTATCCGGCTTGCCATTACGGTCGTGATGCACTGGTAGGTATCGCGTTGTTCTTGAGTCATCTGGCGCACCTGGATATAAAGGTGAGCGAACTGCGTCGCACCCTACCCGACTACTGCATCAGTAAGAACCGTATCGACCTGACGCCCGACACGGATGTGGACGCTATCTTGGCACGTGTGAAGGAGTTGTATAAGAACGAACGGGTGAACGACCGTGACGGCGTGAAGATCGACTTCGCCGACGGATGGGTTCATCTGCGTAAGTCCAACACGGAGCCTATCATCCGTGTGTACTCGGAAGCTGCCACGATGGAGCATGCTAACGAACTGGCACAACAAGTAATAAAGGTCGTAAAAGGATGAATATCGTAGTTATCAACGATGACGGATGGGGAACGGCCGGTATCCGGTTGTTAGCCAAAGAGATGACGAAGTTAGGTACGGTGACGGTCATTGCGCCGGACGGTGCCCGCAGCGGTTACGGAGCCGCTATCTCGGTGGAACAACCGATCTACCTCAAGCGTATCGAAGAGCATGACCTGAACGGTGCGGAGGTCTATACGACCAACGGCACACCGGCGGACTGCGTGAAGATCGCCCGTGAGGTGCTGTTCGCCGACCGCACGATCGACCTGATTGTCTCCGGCATCAACCATGGCAGTAATGCCGCCATCAACGCGATGTATTCAGGTACGATCGGTGCCTGTCTGGTGGCCGCCGAGAAAGGCATACCGGCTATCGGATGGTCGATCAACGACCATGCGATGGATGTGGATCTGCATTGGTTGCAACCGTTCCTGGTGGAGGTGACGCAACACCTACTGGAAGAAGGGATCGCACCGCGTACGTGCTTTAATATCAACGCACCGGTGGGAGAGATTGAAGGGATCCGATGGACGAGGCAGTGTGTCGGTCACTGGTCGAACGAACTGGTGCCGATAAAGGAGCCGCTACCCGAAGGAGTGATGCAAGGATGGACCTTAGGCGGAGTGTTTGTCAATGATGAGCCTTCGGCTACCGACACGGATATATGGGCGATGGAGCACCAGTTGCTGTCCATCACACCGCTACAAATCGACTGGACGGATTATGGATCGCTTTGACCGCTATTGGATAGGAATACTGATAGGCCTGCTGCTGCCGGCGCTCTTCGGTCTCATCTATATCGACATGATGGGGCTGTGGTACGCGCTGAAAGAACTGCAGTTCGACCGAGGAACGATCCTGAACAAACTGCTACTGGTGAGTGTGTTTCCGGATTTAGCCTTGATTTTTGTGTTCTACACCACCGACACATGGCGTTTGGCGAAAGGAGTCTTGGTAGGATCCATGCCCTATATCATCGCTTCTGTGCTGGTATCGCTGTGATGATCTGTGCGGCTGTAGCCGCAGCAGGTTGGGTTCCTAAAAGAGAACGAATATGCTCGTACGATGCGAGCATATTTTTCGTATAGGCCTCATCGTTCAACATACGACCCAACTCGGTCGCCACATTCGATACGGTGAACTCATTGGCCACATATTCCTTGATCACCTCCCGATCCGGGATGATGTTTACTAACGTGAAATACGGGATAGAGAACACGAGGGGTTGTGCCCAACGGATGAGGGCGATGAGCCAAGAGAGGGCTAAGTGATAGACCGCCACTTGCGGACAGCCTAACAGCGCCGTCTCGAGTGTAGCCGTACCGGAATTGACGATGGCGGCTTTCGCTTGCAGCACCGTGGTATAGGTGTCGCGAGTGAGCGTCTCGCCTTCGCGCAAGAAAGGCGCATAGAAAGCATCCTCGATACCGGGTGCGGCACAGACGATGATCTGATAGTCCGGATACTGTCGTGCAGCCTCCAGCATCTTCGTCAGACAATGGCTGATCTCGGAAGGACGCGATCCCGGGAGGATAGCGATAGTGCGACCGCTGCGCTGTAAGACCGTTTCACTGTAGGACCGCTGCACTGTAAGACCGCTGCGCTGTAAGACTTCCTCTGCGGTCGGGTTACCGACATAGCGGCAGGTGTAGCCGTACTTAGCATAGAAGGCGGGTTCGAAGGGGAAGATACCCAGTACCTCGTCGCACAGACGCGCGATCGCATGGATACGACGACGTTTCCATGCCCATACTTTGGGCGGGATGTAATAGATGATCTTGGTAGCGGGCAGCTGCTTACGGCAGAACTTCGCCATACGCAGGTTAAAGGACGGATAGTCGATGAGGATGAGTACGTCGGGTTGTTCGTCCAGCAGGGCTTGTTCCGCGATACGGAAGTTACGACGGATCTTGCTCAGGTTCGCCAACACCGCCGCAAAACCCATGAAAGCCATCTGCCGAATGTGCTGATGCAAACGGCACCCGGCAGCGACCATCTTGTCACCACCGAGTCCGCTACACTGCGCTTCGGAGTCACGCTGACGGATCTGCTCGATCAGTGCCGCCGCATGCAAGTCCCCGGACGCTTCGCCTGCTATGAGGAAGTATTTAGCCACGAACCGCTAACTCTTATTCTGGGAACATGACTACTTCGTACATGTTACCGGCTGCAACGAGTTGTTTGAGGATCTGTTGGATATCGTCCGCCGTGGTAGACTCTACCGCCGGTTTGTACTCACGCAGTTCGTTGATGCCGAACATGTAATACATATAGAGCACGTTCCGCCAGTAACCGTTCTTCTCCAGATTCTCCTGGTAGTTCTTGAGCATCGACTCTTTCTCTTTGCTCAGGTCGTTCGCCAGCGGTCCGTTCGCCAGGATGGCCTGCACCTCTTCATGGATGATCCCGATCAGTTTCTCCTGCTTGAGCGGGTCGGTGTCGAAGATCATCATCAGTCCGGCGCGGGCACTGGGCACGAGATTCATGAACCCATAAGTGCTGACGCCGTATGAACCGCCTTCCCGTTCCCTGATGGACTCGAGGTAACGCGTCCGCAAGATACGGCCGAGCAGTTCGATATGCACGTCGTTCGCGATCGTATAAGGGATGTCATACGAGGTGTATTGGATGCAGTTGGACGCCGTAGTGGTGGTCATGGGGAAGGTGAAGTAGTTCTTCTGGATTCCCGGCGTGACGGTTATATGATGATCGATGATGTCTTCATGCCCTTTCTTGGTCTTCAGACCTCCTATCCACTGGCAGATCAGTTCCTGCACTTTTGCATCTTCCGGATCGATATTACCGACGAACACGAAGGTGAAGTCAGCCGGATTCGCAAAACGGGCTTTATAGACCGCGAGAGCCTTGTCCAGGTTCACCCGGTTAAGCATCTCGTTGGTATAGAGCACGGTGCGCTCCGAATGGTTGGTGCGCATCATCTCGATGGAGTCGGAGAAGATCGTGTTCGGGTCTTTGTCGCGGTTAGCCAGTTGTGTCTGCGCCATATGCATCACGGTGCGGAACGCTTCTTCATCCCGACGCGGAGCGGTGAAATAGAGATAGGTCAGTTGCAACATCGTCTCCAGATCCTTGACGGACGAGGATGCGTTGATACGCTCGGTGTTCTCGGATATCTCCGGTTTGACAGCCACCGTCTTACCGGACAGTGCTTTGGTCAACTGTGTCGCATTGAACGTACCGACACCGGACATCGTCACAATGGAGGTAGCCATCTCTGCCGAAGGCAGATCTTCGGTCTTCACCTGCGACAAACCACCCTTGGAGGAGGCCTGCAGCATGATCTCGTCGGCCTTGAACTGCGTAGGACGGATCACCACCTTGACTCCGTTGGACAGGGTCCACTCTGTGCATCCGAATTCCTCGTTACGTGCCTTGGACTTGATCGTTCCTTTGCGCGGGTTTTTCTTGACCAGCACCCGGTCTATCTTCTCCTCTTCCGGTGCCTCTATCGCCAAGTCCGACATACCTGCCAGGGATGCCAGGATCGTTGCCTCCGAAGGCAGGTTGACGCCTTCTTTCTCCGGCGCTGCGATACCTACGGTAGGGTTCGGATGGATGAGCGATACCGCCACTTTATTCACGGCGTCCACGCTCAGCAGCGGCAGCGTAGCATTGAGGAACTCATATTCCCACACCACTCCGGGCATGGATTCTCCGTCTTCGAAATGCCGGATACACTCGCGTGCCAGGTCGATATTCTTACGGGTGTTACGCTCGTTATAGATTTTCTCCATCGCGTTCATCTTATCGTTCTTCGCCCGATCCAACTCAGCGTTGGTGAATCCGTACCGGTGCATCTTCTCCAGTTGGAAGAGCGCGTCGTTGAGTGCCGCTGTCTCCTGACCGTCTTTCGGTATCACGATGACATCGAAAGCATCCATCAGTTTGGCGGTCTCACCGTAACGGCAGAAAGCACGGATGAACGTGGCATCAGGACGCAGGGCCAGGTCTTTGAATCGGTTATTGAGCATCGTACAAGCCAGGCTGCGCACGAGGTTCAAGGTATATTCCTGCGCTGTCGATTGCAAGATAGCCGGCAGTTGGTCGAACTTATACTCGACGTCGATACGTGTACCTTGCGCCTCCGGATCCGTGACGATTGCCACCAGCGGTTTGTCATTATGGTTAACCGTATAGAGCGGACGCTCGCCGTAGTTGGCACGACGCGGCACGTCTGCCCATAGGGCTTGGATCTTCGCCTCGATACTGTCCACATTGATGTCACCGACTACGATGATCGCCTGGTTGTCCGGACCGTACCATTTATGGTAGTAGTCCCGCAGGGCCTGGTATTCGAAGTTATTAATGACCGCGGTGTCACCGATCACGTCGCGTTTGGCGTACTGCGTACCCGGGTACATCAGGGCGTTGAGCTCTTTGTACATACGCCGCATGGCCGTGCGACCGGTGCGCCACTCTTCCCTGATCACACCCCTTTCGGCATCGATCTCATCGCCGAGCAAGGACAGACCGCAACTCCAGTCTCGCATCACGAGCAGTGCACTGTCGATGATGCCTTCGCGATAGGTCGGCACATCCGACAGACGGTATACCGTCTCATCGATCGAGGTGTAGGCATTGATGTTCGAACCGAAATGGACACCCACCGACTCGAAGTAGGTGATGATGCCTTTGCCCGGAAAATGCTCGGTGCCGTTAAAGGCCATATGCTCCAGGAAATGCGCCAGACCGTTCTGATGGTCCTCTTCCAGGATCGCTCCTACCGACTGCGCGATATGAAACTCGCAGCGTTGTTTGGGTTGCTCGTTATGACGGATGTAATAGGTCAGACCATTATCCATCTTGCCGTACCGAACCTCCGGGTCTAGTGGCAGTTTCTCCGGCGCCTGCGCCGAGAGACTCATCGCTGCACACAGCAGCACGATGTTAAGCAGTAGTTTCTTCATTATTTTCTTTCTTTTTGCGTGTTCTTTTCTTAGGTTTCTCTGCCTCAGCGATCGCTGCGTTCACTTCCAACAGCTGGTCTCCGCGGCTCTTCCACGGACGCGGTCCGAGGATCCGCTCGACATCTTCGGACGTGATCACCTCCCGCTCGATGAGCAGTTGTGCCAGCTGGTGATGTCCCTCGGCATTATCCGTCAGGATCTGTTTGGCACGTGCCATCTGCACCGCGATGATGCGTTGCGTCTCTTTATCGATGAGGTCGGCGGTGCTCTCCGAATACGGTTTGGTGAATCCATAGTCATAACGCCCCGTCGAGTCATAGAAACTGACATCCTTCAGTCGGTCACTCATGCCGTAGTACGCCACCATCGCATACGCCTGTTTGGTTGCCCTCTCCAGGTCATTGAGGGCACCGGTGGAAGTCTGGTTGAGGAAGAGTTGTTCGGCAGCACGACCACCGAGTAAGGAACAGAGTTCGTCCAATATATGCTCCTCGTTGGTCAGTTGCCGCTCTTCCGGCAGGTACCAGGCAGCACCCAACGCCATCCCGCGCGGCACGATGGTCACCTTCACCAGCGGGTTCGCCCAACGGAGCATCCAACTGATGGTCGCATGACCTGCCTCATGGTAAGCGATCGACTGCTTCTCCTCTTCGGTCATGATCTTGTTCTTACGTTCCAGACCACCGACGATACGGTCGACAGCATCCATGAAGTCCTGCTTACCGATTTTCTTATGTTCCCCGCGTGCCGCGATCAGTGCCGCCTCGTTACATACATTCGCGATATCGGCACCCGAGAAACCCGGTGTCTGTTTGCTTAAGAAATCGATATCCACACTCTCGTCGAGTTTCAAGGGACGCAGATGCACTTGGAAGATCTCCTTACGTTCCTGCAAGTCGGGTAACTCTACATGGATCTGCCGGTCAAAACGTCCGGCGCGCAGCAGTGCAGCATCCAGTACGTCGGCACGGTTGGTAGCCGCGAGGATGATGACACCCGAGTTGGTGCCGAATCCGTCCATCTCGGTTAGTAACTGGTTGAGTGTGCTCTCCCGTTCGTCATTACCACCGGTCATTACACCTTTGCTGCGACTGCGACCGATAGCGTCTATCTCATCGATGAAGATGATCGCCGGTGCTTTCGCTTTGGCCTGCGCGAACAGGTCGCGTACACGGCTGGCACCGACGCCCACAAACATCTCCACGAAGTCCGAACCGGACATCGAGAAGAAGGGTACGTCCGCTTCACCGGCTACCGCCTTGGCCAACAGGGTCTTACCCGTTCCCGGAGGACCTACGAGCAGGGCGCCTTTGGGGATCTTGGCTCCTATCTCCGTGTATTTCTCGGGATTCTTAAGGAACTCCACGATCTCCTGCACCTCCTGTTTGGCACCATACAGACCGGCTACGTCCTTGAACGTCACCTTATCTTTCTTATCGCGGTCGAACAACTGCGCCTTCGCTTTACCGACGCCGAAGATACCACCGGCAGCACCACCGATGCCGCGGCTCATATAAAAGAGGAAAAGGATGAAGATAGCGAACGGTAAGATATTGAGCAGGATGACCCAGTAGTCACTGGACTTGTCGTACTTCACGTCAATCGGTGCCAGACCGTTCGCCTTGCGCTCCGCATTGATGCGGTCCATGTATTTGGAGAACTCCTCCACCGAAGGTATCTGCACCTTCAGTTGCCCTCTCGCCATCTCTCCGGCGCCTTGCGAATTGAAGACCAACACATACTTAGCCGGCTTCACGGAGGCTTTAAGCGACAAGTCGTCATAAGCCACGATCTTCTCGATCGCATCCGCTTCGATATAAGCCGTTAACTTGGTATAACTCAACTCTTTGCTTACACCGCCCTCTTCTTTGTTGCCAAAGAAATAGTACGCCAGAAAAGCAAAAGCGACGGTATATAAGAGGATGCTCAGCCATCGGCGCGGACCGCTCGGCTGACCATTATCCCCCGGTTGCGGCATCGGCCGCTTTGATTTATTTGCCATAATTACAAAATTTCCGGTAGTTCTGTCACTTTACCATCTGCCCACAGATGCTCGATGTCATAGAACGCACGGGGTTCACGTTGCATGATATGAACAAAGATCGTGCCGTAGTCCATCGCTATCCATTCGGCGTTCTCCTGTCCGGACACCGACAGCGGATGCACATGCGTATTGGTGCGAACAAAATCGTCCACCTCATCCGCGATGGCAGACACCTGCGTGTTACTCTGTCCTTCACAAATCAACATATACTCTACCGGTGCTTCTTTGATCTTACGCAAGTCGATCGTCACGATCCGTTGACCCTTGCGATTTCGGATACCTTCGATAATGGTCTCCAATAGTTTTTTTGTACTGATTTCTTTCATTATAATGTGTCCAAAAATATTTCTTAAACCTTTGCGGCTGCAAAGGTACAAAAAAAAAATGACATATGCAAAAAAAACGCCCAAAAGGACGTTTTTTTTCTCTTTTTCTTCCCCTTCTTACTCCTGGAATCGGTACTGAACGAAGGCTTCGATGGCCTCGTAACTGGCCAGACCCAAATGGGAATAACGCTCTGCTGTAGCATGGTTGCGGTCTTCGGCCCGCTGCCAGAAGAGTCGTTCGTCATCACCTTTGAACGGTGCTGATTCCATCTGACTCTGGTGGCGAAGGATGGTCTCCCGTTTGAAGATCAGTTCTTCCGGTGACATCGGTACCGCCATCTCGATCTGGTCCACCTCCCACTCTTGCCAAGCACCTCGGTACATCCATATACGGCAGTCCTCGAGCCACTCTTCCCACGCCTGACTCTGCCTCAATTCATTCAGCGCCGCCTCTACGGCATTGAAGCAAACGCGGTGCGTACCGTGCGGATCTGCCAGGTCACCGGCTACGAAGATCTGATGTGGTCGTATCTGCTCCAGTATATCGCGCACGATGGCGATATCTTTCTCCGTGAGCGGTCCTTTCTTGATCGTACCGGTCTCGTAGAACGGAAGATTCAGAAAATGCATGTGCTCTTCCGGCAGACCCATATGCCGGCAGGCGAGTGTTGCTTCTCCGCGACGAATGAGGGCCTTGAGCGCAAAGGGCGAGAGACGCTCCACATGCGTACAGAGTGTGACGGGTTCATGACTGATCGGCATGAGTTGCTCGCAGCCTTTCAGAAAATACATGAATCGCTCCACCTCTTCATCTTGCACAGCTATACAACCGCTGGTCTGGTACGCCACATGGACGTCATGACCTTGTTTGATCAGACGCGCGAACGTACCTCCCATCGAGATGACATCATCGTCCGGATGAGGGGAGAAGATCAGCACACGTTTGGGGTACGGATACGCCCGCTCCGGACGGTTCGAGTCATCCGCATCGGGTTTACCACCCGGCCAGCCGGTGATCGTATGTTGGATGTCGTTGAAGACCTTGATGTTGCAGTAATAAGCCGACTCAAAACGGTCAATGAGGTAGGTCAGTCCATAGTCCCGGTAGTCCTTATTGGTCAACTTAAGGATAGGTTTGTCGGTCTGGTCACATAACCAAACCACCGCCCGCCGTATCTCACGGTCGGTCCAGTCTCCGGCATGTTCGAAAGTTTTCATGGTAGTATAGTTTAAAAAGTTGTTTCGCGTTCTTTGTCGTTTGCGCAATGATCTGTTCGGGAGTGGTGTCGAACACCAATGCCAAGCGTTCTGCCACATGCCGCATAAAACGGCTTTCGTTTCGTTCACCGCGATGCGGAACAGGTGACATATAAGGTGCATCCGTCTCCAATAGGAGACGATTGGTGATTGAAGATTGGTGATTGGTGATTGTTAATTCCTTCAAGGTGTCCGCGAGTTTGCAGTTCTTGAAGGTTAGTACACCTCCGATGCCCAAGTAAAAACCCATATAGAGGATCTGCTGCGCCACCTCTTTGGATCCGTTGAAGCAGTGGAAGACGCCGCGTCCGCCTATCTCTTGCACGATGCGAAGAATATCTTCCGTCGCCTCTCGGTTATGCAGGATGACCGGCAAGTCCAATTCGCGAGCCAGTAGCAGTTGATGACGTAAGACCTCTTGCTGTGCCTCTTTGTAGGTCTTGTCCCAGTAATAATCCAAGCCTATCTCACCGATCGCCACTAGTTTGTCGCGGTGCGCACGGATAGCCTGCTCGATGATCGCCAGTTGTTCTTGCCAGTTCTCTTTGACATCCTCCGGATGCAAGCCCAAGGCCGGAAAACAATAACCCGGATGCGTCTTACATACGTCCATCACCGTGTCGATTGAGCGCACATTGACTCCGGGCACGATCATCGCTTCCACGCCCTCTTTACGCTGGCGGGCAATGACGGCTTCGCGGTCGGCATCAAAAGCCTCTTCATCTATATGACAATGGGTATCGATCATCTTCGCGTTAAAATGGAGCTGTCTCCGTAGGAGAGGAAGCGGAAATCATGAGTCAAGGCATAGTCGTAGATCGTTTTCCAGTCGCCACCGACGAAGGCACTGACAAGCAACAAGAGGGTCGACTGCGGTTGGTGGAAGTTGGTGATGAGTTGATCGACGATATGGAACGTATAACCGGGTTTGATCATGATCTGCGTCTCGGCATGTAAGGTCTCCTGCCCCGTTGCATCGAGGTAGTCCAGGATCGCCTGCAAGGCGTCGTACTCAGAAAGCATGTATGCGTTCTCGTAGGGTTCGAACTGTCCGACCGTGGTCTTCTCTGGATGACATCCGATGAAATAAAGGCTTTCGAGCGTACGCATAGAGGTGGTTCCGACGGCTACTATATGTCCGAGTTGGGCATGAATATGCGCGATCGTCGAACGGGGCACTGCGATGATCTCCGTATGCATCGTGTGTTCATTGGCATCGGCGGTCTTAACCGGTAAGAACGTGCCGGCTCCTACATGCAAGGTCACCTCATCGGTCTCGATACCGCGACCACGCAAGTCCGCCAACACTTGCTCTGTAAAATGCAAACCCGCCGTAGGCGCTGCCACCGAACCCTTGATGCGCGAATAGACCGTCTGGTACGTGCGCAAGTCCGACTCTTCGGTCTTGCGGTTTAGATACGGCGGTATCGGTAATTCACCGGCAGCATCCAAGATCTCCGCGAACGAGACTCCTTCACCGTCCCACTCAAAACGCACAGCAAACGTGTTCCCCAAGACCTGTTCCTTGAAGGCACGAAGTGTAAAAGCACCGGCTTTCAGTTCGATCGGTTCGTCATGCCACTTCTTGACGTTGCCCACCATACATTTCCAGGTGCAACCGGTGGTTGAGCCCAAAGAAAGTTGATAGTCATGCGGTGCGAGCGGTTCCAAGCAGAACACTTCGATACGTGCACCGGTGGATTTATGAAACTCCAAGCGTGCCTGTATGACGCGTGTGTTATTATAGATAAGGAGCGAGTGCGGGGCGATATAATCCCCTACACGGAAGAACCGGTCTTCGCTTACCTGTCCGTTCCGATAAACGAGCAACTTACTCTGATCGCGTTCCGTCAACGGATATTTGGCAATCCGCTCATCGGGTAAGTCGTAGTTATATTCTGCTATGTAGATGGGCTTCATTTCTTTTTCCTTGAAAAAGGTCATAACGATTAAACTGGCAGTCGAGTTCGCCGTTCAGCAAGTGGTATTTCTTACTCGGTTTGAGTCCGATACACTTCATCGCCGCCGCATTAGACGAGATGATCCAAGCGGTGGCACCGGCGAACTGATGCTTGAGTGCCGAACCGATCGCGCTGTACAGATCCTCCATCTCTTTGTTGCTCTTCAATCGCTCTCCGTAAGGAGGATTGATCATCACCAAAGCATCTTTCCACTTTCCGCTTTCCGCTTTTAACTCTTCTATCCTTATTTGCTTGAGTTGTATGTCTTTCTGCACGCCGGCGGACTTGCTGTTCTTCGTGGCTTGCTGGATGGCATAGAAGGAAGCGTCGGAACCGTAGATCGTATGATTAAACTCCCGCTCACGGCTGTCGTCATTATAGATATCGCTCCATAGTTCGGCATCGAAATCGCGCCATTTCTCGAAGGCAAACGCTTGTCGGAAGACACCCGGAGCGATGTTTCTGGCGATGAGTGCCGCTTCGATCAGCAGCGTACCGGAACCGCACATTGGGTCGTAGAAATCACTCTGTCCCTGCCATCCTGCCATGAGCAACATCCCTGCTGCCAGCACCTCGCTGATCGGTGCTTCGGTGGTCGCCACCCGGTAACCGCGTTTATGTAGACTCTCGCCACTGCTGTCCAGACTCACCGTCACCGTCTCGTTCGCTATATGAACCTGGATATACAGATCCGGATCGGTCACCTTGACGTTCGGTCGCCGTCCCTCTTTCTGCTGCCAATAATCGGCAATCGCATCCTTGACGCGATAGGTCACAAAACGGCTGTTTCGGAAGGTCTCGCTATAGACCGTCGCATCGATGGAAAAGGTGGTATTCGCCGTCATGTATTGCGACCAGTCGATCGCCTTAACTGCCTCATAAAGAGCATCTTCCGGTTTGGTGTTTCTGGGGATCGTAAGACGTCGCGGTGGGGCGATCTCAACCAGTATTCTCGTAGCCGTTCTGAGACACAAGTTCGCCCGGTAAAGTAGCGCCTTATCGCCCTTAAAAGAAACGGCTCGTCTTTCGATGAGCACGTCGTTGGCGCCTAACTCAATCAGTTCCTGCGCTAAAACTTCTTCCAAGCCCTTAAACGTCTTGGCTAACATAGAGAAACTTTTCATGCGGAAAGAGAGGGATTCGAACCCCCGGTACGTTTCCGTACTTCGGTTTTCAAGACCGACGCGATAGACCACTCCGCCATCTTTCCTTGCTCTTTTTCAAAAGCGGGTGCAAAGGTACTACAAAAAAATGATATATGCAAATAAAAAATGCATTTTTGTGCACTTGAGACGACAAAATGAAGAAAAAAATGCAATTCTTTCTTAAAAACTTGCATATTTGCAATTTTTATTGTACTTTTGCACGCTTTTTACATAACATGTAAAATTTCCGAAGAAAAATAACAAATATAAATATCGTATATACTATGAGTAAAGTTACAGTTGTTGGCGCAGGAAACGTAGGTGCTACGTGCGCAAATGTGTTGGCCGTAAACGAGGTGGCTAACGAAGTATGTCTGATTGATATCAAAGAGGGTTTTGCGGAAGGCAAAGCGATGGATATCATGCAAACAGCTCAGTTGATGGGTTTTGATACGGTAGTAGAAGGTGTAACGAATGACTACAGCAAGACGGCCGGTAGTGACGTAGTGATCATTACTTCGGGTCTGCCGCGTAAGCCGGGTATGACTCGTGAGGAGCTCATCGGTGTGAACGCAGGTATCGTGAAATCCGTTTGCGACCAGGTGCTCAAATACAGCCCGAACGCTATCCTCGTAGTGGTTTCCAACCCGATGGATACGATGGCTTATCTGACGCTGCACGCGCTGAAACTGCCGCGCAATCGCGTGATCGGTATGGGTGGTGCTCTGGACAGCGCACGTCTGAAATACTTCTTGAGCCAGGCGCTCAAGTGCAACGCGAATGACGTAGACGGTTTCGTGATCGGTGGTCACGGTGACACGACGATGATTCCTCTGACCAGCTACACGACCTACAAGGGTATCAACGTAAGCGAGTTCCTGAGTCAGGAAGAGTTGGAGAACGTCGTTAAATCGACCATGGTAGGTGGTGCTACGCTGACCGGTTTGCTCGGTACTTCCGCTTGGATGGCTCCGGGTGCTGCAGCTGCATCGGTAGCAGAGGCGATCATCAAGGACCAGAAGAAGATGATTCCTTGTTCCGCAGCCCTCGAGGGTGAGTACGGCATGAAGGACATCACCATCGGTGTACCTTGTATCATCGGTAAAAACGGTATCGAGAAGATCCTTGAGTTGAATATCAGCGAAGCTGAACGCGCAAAACTGCATGAGAGTGAAGCAGCAGTTCGTAAGACGACTGCAATTCTGAAAGAACTGAACGTCCTTTGATATGGATCTTTTTGAGAAATGTGACCATTTTGAGACCCTCAAGCAGGTTCGCAAATTAGGTATCTACCCCTATTTTCACGAGTTGGAGAGCCGTCAGGCACCGATCGTGCAGATGGAGAACCACCGCGTGATCATGCTCGGTAGTAATAACTACCTGGGCTTCACGGAGAACGAGGCGGTGATCGCTGCCGGTCATGCGGCGCTCGACAAATACGGTACAGGTGTGAGTGGCAGTCGTTTTCTGAACGGCACGCTCGACCTGCACCTGCAACTCGAGAAAGAGATCGCTGAATTTACAGGATACGAGGAGTGTATGACCTGTTCCACGGGTTTTCAGACCAACCTCGCTATCATCTCTGCTATCTGCGGGAAGGACGATTATATCCTCAACGACCGAGAGAACCACGCCTCTATCTACGACGCTTGCCGACTGAGTTATGCGAAGGTGCTCCGTTACCGTCACTCGGATATGTTGGACCTCGAGCGGCAACTCAAGTCCATCCCGGAGAATGCCGGTAAACTGATCATCACCGACGGCGTGTTCTCCATGCGTGGTGACATATGTAAGTTACCGGAGATCTGTGCGTTGGCCGAGAAATACGGTGCACGGGTGATGGTAGACGATGCCCACGGATTCGGTGTACTCGGTCCCGGTGGTCGCGGTACGGCAGCCCATTTCGGTCTGACCGACAAGGTGGATATCACGATGTTGACTTTCTCCAAGTCCCTCGCATCCATCGGCGGATGTATGTTGACAAGCCACCGCGTAGCGGACTGGTTGCGTCACGTATCCCGTCCGTTCATCTTCTCCGCATCCATCACGCCTTGTTCGGCAGCGACGGCGCTGGAAGCGTTGCATCAACTCATCGCCGATCCGGAGCGTCCGGCACGACTGATGAAGATCGCGAAGTATTTCCAGAAGCAACTCATTGCTGCCGGTGTGAAGATCATCGAGGCTCCGACACCGATCGTGCCGATCTTCACCTACAAGACCCTGGATACGCTGTACTTCGGTAAGAAGATGTTTGATGAGGGAGTGTACGTCAACCCGGTTATCGCACCGGCGTGCGTAGAAGGTGAGTGCCTGCTGCGTACCACGCTGATGGCGACCCATACGGAACCCGTCATCGATGAGGCGGTGCAGATCATCGCGCGCGTACTGCACGAAGGCGCACCACAAATGTGATGAGACATCTTCGTATTATATCTCCTTCGGGAGCAATAGACCCCGCGTATATCGACGGTGCCTCAGAGCGCCTGCGTACGTGGGGTCTTGTTGTGACCGAAGGTGCACACGCCCGTGACCGCTGGGGACGTTTCGCCGGAACCGATGAAGACCGTTTGGCGGATCTGACCGAGGCCTTACAAGACCCGTCGGTAGATGGCATCCTCTGTAGTCGCGGCGGGTACGGTTTACAACGTATCATCGACCGCGTACCGGCGATCACCAAACCCATCATCGGGTTTAGCGACATCACCGCCCTGCATCAAGCAGCAGTCATCCATGGATGCTCTACTATCCACGGTCTCATGTGCAAGCATATAGCGACACTGCCGGAGGACAGCGAACCCATACAGGCGCTGCGCAAGGCACTCGCCGGAGAAACACTCACCTATCGATGGAACAACCACCCGCTCAACCAGTTCGGTAAGGCTTGTGCACCGATAGTGGGAGGAAACTTAAGTGTCCTCTATGGACTGCAAGGTACTCCCTTCGGTATGGCTAAGATGAGTTATCTCTTCCCTATCTTACTCATCGAAGATATAGGCGAACGCCATTATCACATTGACAGGATGATGCGGAACCTGCGTATGAGCGGCGTGCTGGCGAACCTGAGCGGACTGATCGTCGGACAATTCTCGGACTGCGAAGAAGATCCGCTCATGCAACAGACGGTCTATCAGACAATAAAAGAGGCAGTCGCAGACTACGACTACCCCGTTCTTTTCGATGCTCCGGTCGGTCACGTGGAGCGGAACCTGCCTTTATGGCTTCATGGTCATACGACCATCGACTGCCGCGCGGATGGTGTCTTGGTCACGAACGGCCTTAATATATAAGTCCCGTATCAGCAGGTCACTTTTCCAATAGTCTTTATACTTCGTCAAGGCCTCCATATGGTCGGCACCACCGGACAGATAGTCACTGGTGGCCACCGTATAGTCGGCTTTCGGATTCACTGCTTTACCGGCTATCGTCACGTCTGCCAGACGTCCGTCGATCACCGTCACCCGCATGCCGGCTACTCCTTGACCGCCGTACCGGGCGAAGGACTCACATAGTTCGATAATATCCGCACCCGTCAGCGTCAACACCACCAGACGGTTGTCAAACGGCATCAGTTCGAACACGTTCCCACGGGTGATCGGTCCGGCCGACCACGAACAACGCATACCACCCATATTGACGATAGCGATATCCACCTTTCCCGGATACGCCTTTTTCGCTGCCTCCCACAAGGCATCACTCGACCAGTTAAGCATCGGGCACTCGGGTTCTCCCACCCACATCGGTTCGGCCGCATAACCCAAGGTCACATTCATCTCCCGCTCCAAGTCCGCCTTGATAGGAGCCAGATGACTCAGATACGCACTGTCTTGTATCGCATCCGACGAAGCATCCACGGCTATCGCCTCCGTCGTACAACCGTTCACCTGTACGGCACGGTGACCACAACTGATTATAAGGGTCAATAACAACAATAAAAGGAATAATTTTCGCATAAATTTGATTATTTATGCTGCAAAATTACTGCTTTTTTTTGAAATATGCAAATTTTTTTGTATCTTTGCAGCAAATTTTAACAAAGTCACGCGTGCCCGTATGCGCGTGCAAACAATATTATAATATATGAATAACAAGGTTTTTGACATCTTTGCTCAGATTTGCAAAGTTCCCCGTCCTTCGAAACACGAAGAACAAATCAGTCAATGGTTGCAGTCTTTCGCAGCACAAAACGGTATCGAATATGTAGCCGATGAGGCGATGAACGTCATCATGCGTGTGCCGGCCACGCCCGGATACGAAGACCATGAAGGCGTCATCTTACAAGCCCACATGGACATGGTAGCAGAAAAGAACGGCGACGTGCAGCATGATTTCTTAACCGACCCCATCGAGACCTATGTAGACGGTGAGTGGCTCAAGGCCAAAGGTACTACCCTCGGTGGCGATGACGGTATCGGTATCTCGATGGCACTTGCTGCGATCACCGACAAGGACCTGCCCCACCCGGCTATCGAGTGCCTCTTCACCGTAGATGAAGAGACCGGACTCACCGGCGCCATGAAACTGCAAGACGGGATGCTCCAAGGCAAACGACTCATCAACCTCGACTCCGAAGATGACGGTCAGATTTTCATCGGCTGTGCCGGTGGCATCGACACGCTCGCGAAAATGCACTATAAATCACAAATCACAAATGACAAATCACAAATTGCAATCCGTCTCTCTGTGACGGGATTGCTCGGTGGTCATTCCGGTGACGACATCAATAAAGGCCGAGCCAATGCCAACCAACTCATCGTCTGGTTCTTGGCGCGTATCTGGCCGCAGACGCAGATCCAACTGGCATCTATCAACGGCGGAAACCTCCGTAATGCCATTGCCCGTGAAGCGGAGGCCGTCATCGCCATTCCGATGAACTACAAAGAGCAGATCCGTATCGAGTGGAACCATTTCGTAGCACAGATGGAAGGTGTGTTCGGTGAAATTGAGAAAGACATGCGTCTCGATCTGGAAACTACCGATATGCCCGATACTTGCATCCCCGCCGACAAAGCCTATCGTCTGATTATGGCGCTGTGCGAGTGTCCGCACGGAATGATCGCGATGAGTAAGGAGATGCCGGGACTCGTGGAGACCAGTACGAACCTGGCTTCTATCAAGATGTACGACGGCTATATCGAGGTCAACACCTCGCAGCGTTCGTCTATCGAGGCATCCAAGCATCATCTCAAATGGGCGGTGGAACAAGCGCTGTCGATGGCGTGCGACGAGGTGACGCACGGTGACGGTTACCCGGGTTGGGCACCGAACCCTCACTCGCCGTTACTGGAGGTAGTGAAGAAAGCCTATATCGACCTGTATAAGTCCGAACCCCAAGTGCTGGCGATCCACGCCGGACTGGAGTGCGGTCTGTTCCTCGAGAAATACCCATACCTTGATATGGTGTCTATCGGTCCGCAGATGTACGGCGTGCATTCTCCGCAAGAACGACTCTCCATCCCGAGTACCGACCGTTGTTACGCGTGGCTCTGCCAGATTATAAAGTCTCTCTAATAGTATGGGGTCCCCAAACAATTTTAATTTTTGGGGAGAGCGAGCATATCTGAGTATTTACCGTTAAAACGGAGTTTTGACGCATATACGAAGATAATGAGCGCGAAAAATCCCCACAATTAGGGATTGTGTATATCGCAAAAAAGCAGTAATTTTGCAGCGTGATTAAGATAGCCGTCATAGGGCTGGTACAAAGCGGCAAAAGTTCGCTCACTGCTGCCTTACAGACGCTTGCTGACCAAGGTAAGCAGGACGTACAGTTCGTCGAGGTGCATCATCCCGATGACTTGCACGGACACGCCTACGACGTGGTGCTGCAAGTGGTGGACTCAACCCGTCTGGAAGAGTCCCTGATGCTGACGCCGCATATTATCGACGAGCAAGAGAAGATCGTGCTGGCTATCGGGCGGTACGACCTGCTGCTGAAAACCGACCACTCGCTCAATATTCCCAAGTTGGAACAACTGATCGGTGTTCCGACCTGCCGGGTGTCGGTGCGGAAGAACTACGGTCTGCCTAACTGTCTGCAGATCCTGCTCGAGGCAGCACAACGTCCTGCCTCACAAGCCCACCCTATCTACCACCTTCGCGACCAGGCGGATGAAGACACCTATCGCGCGTACGTACACGGTGTCTTGACCGAGACACTCACCCACGCGAAAGATGACCAGCACCAGACGCGCCTCGAACGCATCGATAAGGTGCTGACCAATCCCTGGTTGGGTTTCCCTATCATGCTGGCGATCCTCTATTTCGTGTTCTGGTGTACCTTCACTTTAGGTGCTTATCCGCAGGAGTGGATAGAAACGGGAATCGGGTTATTGGGTGAATGGATGAGAGGACTGATGACCGAAGGGTGGTTCTCCAGTCTGCTGATAGACGGGGTGCTTGCAGGAGTCGGTGCCGTCTTGGCGTTCTTGCCGAATATCATCATCCTGTTCTTCTTCATCTCCCTCATGGAGGACTCGGGTTACATGCCGCGTGAAGCGTATATCATGGATACGATTATGCACCGCGTGGGACTGCACGGCCGTAGTTTCATCCCGATGCTGATGGGTTTCGGTTGTAACGTGCCGGCTATCATGGCGGCCAAAGACATCCAGAATCCCAAAGACCGGGTACTGACGATGCTTATGGTGCCGTTTATGTCCTGCTCGGCGCGGCTGCCGGTGTACATGCTGTTCGTAGACACGTTCTTCGAACGCCACAAAGCGCTCGTCATGATCTCGCTCTACGCCATCGGTATCAGTCTCTCGGTGCTCTTCGCTATCGTGATGAAACGCACCCGATGGTTCAAACAAGAACGCGACGATACGGTCAATGAGTTACCGGAGTTCCGCATGCCGAAGGTGCGTAACACCGCGGCTCATGTATGGGAACGGGTGGCGGACTACCTGCAGAAGATCTGTACGGTCATCCTCTGGGCATCGATCATCATCTGGGCACTGGAGTATTTCCCGACGCAGGACCTCAACGACCTGGAGCACTCGTATCTGGCTTCTATCGGCCAGTTCGTCTCACCGCTCATGGATCCGTTGGGCTTCGACTGGAAGATGTCGGTCTGCCTCATCACCGGTCTGCCCGCCAAGGAAGCCATCGTCTCGACGCTCGCTATCCTCTATAACGGCGATATATCCGCCGCAGGCTTCACACCGCTGACCGCCTTCAGCTTCATGCTCTTCGTGCTTCTCTACTTCCCCTGCGTAGCGACGATCGCGACGCTGCACCGCGAAGCCGGCAAACAGTGGGCATGGTTCACCGTCTTCCACAGCCTGTTCCTGGCATGGCTCATCTCCTTCCTGGTTTATCAGATAGGAATGCTCTTCTAACAAAAAAAAGAGATGCCCGAAAGCGAGGGCACTGAAAAAGGTAGCCTTTTAGAACGGAGCTATTAAAAAAGAAGGGATTGTAACGCTTTTACGTTGCAGTCCCTTTTTTTGATTATTTTCGTAAAAAGATGTTATAGGGAGTCATATACGCTCCATAATGGTCGC
>JAFSMP010000003.1 GCA_017447875.1 Paludibacteraceae bacterium
GGTTGACACCCGCTGTGATAACGCCGCAGCCAATCAGCACGCCGATCACGCCAAGTCCCAGCATGGGATTGAGGATAATGATGACGCCGAAGATGGTCAGCAGAGCGCCGAGGATCAGCGCGATCCACCAGTTGGAGCCGATCATTTCTCCGAAGCCAAATCCGTCAGCTTCCCTCTTGATCTTGCGCAAGTGGAAAGCGTGAACGATCCGAATGATGCCCAAGGCCAGAATCCACCAGCCTGTCAGCAGGATCACAAACACGCCGACAGACATCTGAAGCGCTGGCGAGAATGCAAGCATAAGGCCGAAGATCAGAGATACAACTGCGCTCGCCAGCACCCATGCACTCTGCCGCACGACACCTTGGATATCGAACCAAGTAACAATACGCCCGATACCGTCAGCAATCATGACGATTCCCAGAACAAGGGGGATCACAGCGGATGTCTCTACAGGCGTGAAGAAGCAATACACGCCAACGATAATCATCAACATGCCAAAGAATACAGATAATACTTTTCTTTTCATCAAAACCAGCATCTCCATTCCTGAAAGCAAACTCCCCACCGTAAGAGGTGGGGAGCTGTCAAGAGATCAATTAGCCTTCGATGGCAATGTACTTCTTTTCAGGCAGCTGCGGCTTTGCTTCCTTCTTCGGAATTTGCAACGACAGAACACCGTGCTCCAACTTGGCCTTGATATCGTCTTCTGTGATGTCTTCACCAACATAGAAGCTGCGGCTCAGATTGCCGGCGTAGCGCTCCTGACGGATAAGCTTACCGGTTTTCTTGTCCTTCTCATCCTTGTCGAGGCCTTTTGCCGCAACGATGTTCAGGTAGCCGTTTTCCAGACTGAGCTGAACCTCGTCCTTGTGGAACCCAGGCAACTCGATATCGACTTCATAGCCGTCATCGCACTCCCGCACATCCGTCTTCATCAGGTTCTTCGCGTTGTGACCATAGAGCGGTTTCTCCATCCGGGCGAACTCGCGATCCATGTCATTGAACCACCGATCCATCAGATCCTCACCAAAAATACTAGGCATGTACAACATAAGTCAAACCTCCTTTTATTTTCGGTCCTGGATGCTGTTCAGGGCTGTTGTTATGATATATGCCGCAAGGAGAGTTGGGGAAACCCGGAACCCCTGTTCCGGATCTCTTCCCTTCTTGCAGGTATGTTATACCGCTATTATTAGCACTCGTCAAGAGAGAGTGCTAATTCTTTTGTGAGGAAATTGTGAACTGTCATTGCAGCTATTTTCTCAATAGCGCACTCCCGCTATACGTACCAGGTTGGGGACCGCCTTGTCCGTGACGGTCATGGTGGTGCCGATGGTGCAGCCCTTGCCCGCATGGACGTCAAGCATGATCCGAATGCGGCTGCCGGTGGAGAATTCGCAGTCGCACAGCTGCCGGATCTGCTCCACGGCATTGTCTCCGATCACCTTCGCGTAGCAAATGGCGGTAATTGTGTTTGGTAAACGTAGTATTTATAGGCTTTTTTGGCGTCCCTGGCGGGATTCGAACCCACGACCTTCCGCTTAGGAGCCCATGAAGCATGTGATAAAAAAGCTAGATATTTTGGGAAAAATGTTTATTATGTAAAATAGGTGTGTGCCGCTGATGCCGTAGATGCCGCAGATGCCGCAGATGCCGGCGAAAGTGTGGTCAAATCTGTGCCCAAGCAATTCCTTATCATGCTGTGCCTGAGAGATTGCACCTTTCTCCAGAAGCTGATCCAGAAGAGCCTTCTGCTTAAGATACAACTGATGGTTTTTCTCTACATACGAGAGCGAATCCCAATTCTGATTATCTCTTGAGTAATCCATATGTGAATCCTTTCATCAGAACAATCTGAAGCGGTTTTTCTGAAACTCCAGGAGCCCTTCGTCCCGCATCTTACAAAGCTCGTTTGACATGGCGCTCCTGTCAACAGAAAGGTAATCCGCCAACTGCTGCCTGTTAAATGGAAGGGTGATGCTGGCGCTGTTTTGCTTTTTGGCTTCCTCAGACAGATATGAAAGCAGTTTTTCTCTTGTTGTACGTCTTGACATGTAGTCCAGTTTCTGCACAAGGCCCCTGTTCTTTTCGGATATGGCAAAGAACAGATTCTGTACGACCATGGTATGAAAGCGGCATGCGGATGAACATGTCGAAATCACACGCTTCACGTCAAAGAAAAAGACGGCACTGTCCTCTACAGCGATAACATCATTCAAAAGGGTTCCGCTCTCCGGTGCCACATAAGCTTCGCCGAAGATCTCTCCGACACCGATGTGCCCGAGAATACTGCGGTTCCCCCAGTAATCATCTCTCTGGATATGCAGACTGCCTTCTGCAAGGACGAGAATGTCACTCAGATGTTCACCCTGCCGCAGCACATGCTCGCCCTTTTTGTATGTAAGGAGCCTTGCCTCCAGGCAGGAAAGCATGGTGCTGATATCATCATCGCCCACGCCGGAAAACAGCTTCGTCCTCTTTAGCACAGGAACAAACTCTTTCATAAAAGTTCCTTTCTGTTGTAAATACAACCGACTCGTTTGAAATATCATACTATAATCAAGGCACAGAATCAAGAGAAACCAAGGAGGAGCGAGGAAATGATCCGTAAAATCATAAAGATCGATGAAGAAAAGTGTAATGGGTGCGGACTATGCGCCAGCGCCTGCCATGAGGGAGCCATAGACATCATAGATGGAAAGGCCAAACTGGTCAGAGAGAATTTCTGCGATGGTTTCGGTGATTGTCTTCCGAATTGTCCTACAGGTGCGATCAGCTTTGAGGAGCGTGAGGCTCCTGCTTATGATGAAGCTGCTGTAAAGGCGGCACAGCAGGGAGGGAAAAAGATGGCTGTTGAAGATATCATGCAGATCAAAGACGAAACAAAGCGCAAGGAGGCAATGATGGCGCATCTTGCGGCAGGAGGAGAGCATCCTGCCGGTGGATGCCCGGGCTCCAGGATGAAGCAGTTTAAGCGGGAAGAAGCACCTCAGCCCGAAGCTGTCACAACAGGATACCGTCCTGTCTCCCGTTTGAACCAGTGGCCCTGCCAGATCAAGCTCCTTCCGACAAAGGCTGCGTTCTTTGAAGGCGCGAAACTGCTGATCGCGGCAGACTGCACGGCTTATGCATACGCCAATATGCATGAGGAATTTATGAAAGGCAGAATTACACTGATCGGATGCCCGAAGCTGGACGCTGTGGATTATACCGAAAAGCTGACCGCGATCATCCGCGACAACGATATCAAAAGCGTGACCATCGTTCGTATGGAGGTTCCCTGCTGCGGCGGACTGCAGAGAGCAGCCGAAAACGCACTTAAGGCAAGCGGCAAATTCATTCCCTGGCAAGTCATAACGATCTCCACGGACGGACGCATTTTGGATTAAGGAGGAAGCTAAAGATGGAAAGGAAAATGTTTTGTTTCCAGTGTGAGCAGACAGCCGGATGCAAAGGCTGTACCGGCGCTGCTGGTGTTTGCGGCAAAAAGGCAGATGTTGCAGGTCTTCAGGATAAGCTGACAGGTGCTCTGATCGGCCTTGCCCGTGCGACAGATGGCAACACTCAGCCGACTGATAATACCTATAAACTGCTGATCAAAGGCCTGTTTACGACTATTACCAACGTAAACTTCAATGAATCCACTATCCAGGCTCTGATCGATGAGGTACATGCGGAAAAGCAGACCCTCGTTCCCAACTGCTCGACCTGTGCGTCTCCCTGTGGCAGGAACAATGATTATGATATGGCTGATCTTTGGGACGCGGATGAAGATATTCGCAGCCTGAAGTCCCTGATCCTGTTCGGAATCCGAGGTATGGCAGCCTATGCTTATCATGCCGGAGTGCTGGGATATTCTGATGCGGCAGTAAATGAATTCATTGCCAAAGCCCTCTTCGCCATCGGGGAGGACTGGGGTATGACTGAACTCCTGCCCATTGTCCTGGAGGTCGGAGAAGTCAACTTCAAATGCATGGAGATGCTTGACAAGGCGAACACTGCAACTTATGGCGATCCTGCCCCCGTTACCGTGCCTCTTAAGGTCGAAAAAGGTCCCTTCATCGTCATCACAGGCCACGATCTCTATGACCTGAAGCAGCTGCTTGAGCAGACAAAGGATAAGGGGATCAACATTTACACCCACGGTGAAATGCTCCCTGCTCATGCATATCCAGAGCTTCGGAAGTATCCTCATCTGAAGGGGAACTTCGGTACTGCCTGGCAGAACCAACAGAAGGAATTTGCGAACCTTCCGGCACCTATCCTGTTCACTACCAACTGCCTGATGCCGCCGAAGGACAGCTATAAAGACCGCGTATTTACCACAGAAGTAGTATCCTATCCGGAGATCGTACACATCGGAGAGGATAAGGATTTCACTCCTGTCATCGAGAAGGCTCTCGAACTGGGCGGCTTTGCCGAAGATACGCAGTTCACCGGTATCAACGGAGGAACGAGTGTTACTACGGGCTTCAGCCACAGTGCGGTCCTCGGCGTTGCGGATACTGTCATCGATGCTGTAAAGAGCGGTGCGATCCGTCACTTCTTCCTTGTCGGCGGCTGCGACGGCGCGAAGCCCGGAAGGAATTATTACACCGAATTTGTTAAGCAGGCTCCCGCAGACACTGTTATCCTGACTCTGGCATGCGGAAAGTACCGCTTCAATGACCTGGATATTGGTACGATCGGCGGACTGCCCCGCATCATGGATATGGGTCAGTGCAACGACGCGTACAGCGCGATCCGTGTTGCAGTCGCACTTGCAGATGCGTTTGGCTGCGGTGTCAATGAGCTCCCGCTTTCCATGATCCTTTCCTGGTACGAGCAGAAAGCGGTATGTATTCTGCTGACACTCTTATACCTTGGTATAAAGAATATCAAGCTCGGTCCCTCGCTCCCGGCATTTATCTCTCCGAATGTGCTGAGCTATCTTGTAGAAAACTACAACATTGCACCGATCAGCACCCCGGAAGAGGATCTGAAAGCGATTTTGGGCTAAGGTTGAAATTACGCTAGGAGGCAATCGCTATGATCATGGAAGGATGTCAGGGCAAACCGCAGATCAGTATCATGGATAAGATCTGTCCTCAATGCGGCCATGAGATCGAGATCTTCTCTATTGACACAGAGGCAGTCTGTGAAAACTGCGGCTTCACGATCTACAACGACACCCTGACCTGTGTTCAATGGTGCAAATACGCAAAGCAGTGCTTTGGAGACACGGCATATGAAGCCCTGATGAAGGCTGCAAGGATTCAAAAAGAACGAGCTGTTGCCGGAAGAGCGGAGATTTCCGCGTCATGATACAGAGTATCGTCATTCTCTAATAGTTGTCGGCGGCCTCTTCTGCCCATATTACAGCGGGTAAGGATGTGATTCGCGTCGCGGCTTGGAAGGGGAATGATGGGGGAGAAGGATTCTTCTCCCCGATACAAATTGAATTTCCTGTTCTGTAGGCATATCATCAAAGCCTGCTGTATCGAAGCTTTATCCGCTTTTACGCATCGCTTTAGAATTCGAAATCTGAACGGACAGTGTCACGGCAGCTTTTCTATATCTTCCTGGTGGCCCAGCACCATCAGGTGATCCCTGGCGTTGAACCGATAGCTGGAGGGCGGCATCATGGAGATGACACCGTCGTTGACAGTTGCCAGAATGTTCACTCTATAGATCTGATATATGCTGGCCTCCTTGAACGTTTTGTTCACCCACGATCCGGGCGTGGCTATTTCGTAGACGCCGTAGCCGTCCGTCATGGGGATGCAGTTGAAGATCGAATCGTTGGCTTCGCTTATAGCCAGGCTCTGGGCTGCTTCGCGTTCGGGATAGATCACATGATCCGCGCCGATGATGCTGAGGAACTTTGCCTGCGAATCGTCATCGGCTTTGCAATGGATCTTTTTGGCGTGCAGCTTTTCCAGCAGATAGACGATCTCAAGGCTGGTCTGAAAATGGCCGCCCACGCACACGAAACAGGCGTCGAATGACGCGACGTCGAAGGACTCGAGCACTTCTTCCCGGCTGCAATCGCCTATTTTGGCGCTGATGCCCAGCTCCAGCAGGTCCCCCAGGGCGTCCTCATTGATATCCGCTATCATGAGCTCGCAGGGCTGCTTGCTGAGCTCGCGGGCCAGCAGATGGCCGAAATCACCGGCACCGATCAAAAGAAACGATTTCATACGATCCTCCTTATCCAACCATGATGTCCGCCGTCGGATCTGTTACCGGCGGCCGTTTGTGCTTTTCCATCAGCGCGACGGCAAAAGAAACGCTGCCCACGCGGCCGATGAACATGAGCAGGATGATCACGCAGGCCGAGACCGGGTGGAGACTCCCGGTTATGCCGGCGGTCATGCCCACGGTACTGACGGCAGAGACTGTCTCAAACAGGGCGTCTATCGCTTCCAGGGGCTGCAGGGCGCAGAGAACGATTGCGGCGGTGACGGCCAGGCTCAGGTTCAGGAAGAAAATGTGCGTCGCCTTTTTCACCGTGCCGTCCGCAATGCTGCGGCCGAACACGCTGGGCCTTCTGCCGCCGCGAACGCTGGATATGCAGGACAGCAGCAGCACCGCCATGGTGGTCGTCTTTACGCCGCCGGCGGTGGACCCCGGAGAGCCGCCCACGAACATGAGGAAAATTGTCAGCAGTTTCGAAGCGCTGCCCATGCCGCTGACCGACACGGAATTGAACCCCGCCGTTCGGGCGGTCGCGGAGGCGAACAGGGATTCGATCAGCCGGTCGCCCGCGGTTTGACCCTGCCCCGTGAAGCGTTTCTCGAACAGGAAGAACAGACCTGCTCCGCCAAACAGCAGGATGGCATTTGCGACCAGCACCAACCGGGTATGGGCGCTGTATCTCCCTACGTGCCTCCGGTTCCGCTTAAGGTCGTTCCAGACCACGTAGCCAAGGCCGCCCACGGTGATGAGAAGGATGCAGGTCATGTTCACCAGCCAGTCCGTGGCAAAATAGGTGAGCGAGCCGTCGCCGGGCAGGGCGCCCATCAGATCAAAGCCCGCGTTGCAGAACGCCGATACCGAATGGAACAAGCTGAACCATGCGCCTCGGCCCGGGCCCAACAAAGGCACAAAGCGCAGGGACAGCAATGCGGCGCCGCTCAGCTCTATGATGGCGGTATACAGGATTATATCCCGTGCGAACTCGGTGATCCCTTTGACCCTCGAAAGATTGATGCTCTCGACCATCGTCTCCCGCTGCCAGAGGCCCATGCGCCTGTTCAGCAAATGGAAGAACATGGTGGCGATCGTCATGAATCCGAGGCCCCCGATTTGTATGAGCAGGAGCAGTATCACCTGGCCGAAAAGGGACCATTCCGAAGTGCTGCGTCGGACAAGACCGGTGACACACGAGGCCGAGGTGGCCGTAAACAGCGCGGTGAGCAGGCTTGGAGAGCGTCCATCCGCGGAGGAACAGGGTAGCATCAGCAGCGCCGTGCCTATGGCGATCATCAGCGCAAAGCCAAGCACTATGACCTGCACGTGGGTCAAGCGATGCCTGACGAATTTGTGTCCTTTGATCCCCATTGGTTAGATGTCCTTGCGCTGATACTTCATATACAGTATACACGCTCGATGCAATAATAGCAACTTGTCCGTTACGATCATCGCCCTTTATGTCCTTCTCAGAAATCAAA
>JAFSMP010000040.1 GCA_017447875.1 Paludibacteraceae bacterium
GTCATCGGTGGTGTCATCGGTGCCGTTGGTGGCGGTGGCGGTGATGGTAGCGGTGCCGGCGGCTACGGCGGTCACTACGCCGTTAGCTACAGTTGCTACGGTTGGGTCGCTCGACGTCCATGTCACGGTCTTGTCCGTTGCGTCGTCGGGGGCGACGGTAGCGGTCAGCGTCAGCGTCTCGCCGCCAACGGTCATTGCGGCTTCGGTCTGCGAGAGGGTGATGCCCGTGACGTTGACGGTGGTGGGATTCTCATAGCCATACACCTCAATCTTTTTTATACCCTTACTTCGATAAATGCCACCATCAATGGGTGTGCCATTTATTCTCGGTGTCTTATCCTCTTCTGTGGTTTCTACAACAAATGGAGCTTCGATATCAGTAGCAGTACGATTGGCATCGTCATAGAATATACATTTTGTGATGGTATATCCTTCGGCAGCATTGACGGTGGCCGACCAACCGTATCCCCACCAGCCCCAGTTAGCTAAGTATGCTGAGGATCCATATGCAGTATAACTGAACGAAACGGTTGCAACGCCCTCTGTGCTGTAGTTTGCCTGTTCTTTGCCAGTTGCCGTAATTGTGGTCAGCAGCGTTTCCGTCTGTGCCACTGCGCCCGTCGCTGCCATCAGCAGGGCGAGAATGGAAAATAGTTTAATTTTCTTCATTGTTTTGTTGTTTTAAATTGTGAATTATTAGGTTATTATATATAAACCCTAGAAATTTTTAGACATATGGACATAGACATAAAAAAGCGTGCGCTTTCGTTCGCTTCATTTGATTTTCTGAGGTCCTAGACTTACCTTTATTCTTCAAATAAATGCACAGAAAACTCACGCTGATACGTGAGCGTGCATAAACCGTACTTGAAGAATAAATGATTTCTGTTAACTTGTCTAGGGTTTCAGAAAATCAAGTTGGGCTTATTACGCTATTATTTATGTATGTTGTTTGTCTGTTGTTTTATGCCATAGGCGGTGGTTGGTTGATTTGATATTTTTAATCGGTCATATATGGCCGATAGATTATTGCTCCGGGTTTAACGTCGCGGAGAGGGGACAGTTATTTATTCGTTTCCTATCTCATAGAGATATTCCGGAGCAAAATCTGCGCCATTCGCCCATTCTATTGTAACAGGCGTAAGCGCATATTGAATAAACTGCTCTTTGTCACGCAAAGCACCAAAAACCTCACCTGTTAAATGTGGCTCCAGATCTACTACCTTATGCGCACCGTCACTAAACGTAAGCGCCAAGCGATAATCGCCTTGATAATCTACATCTTTTACTCGTAACATAACATATTTATTTAAGAGGTTCTATTCTTCCTATCTGTTTCCCTTCTTGGGCATTTTCCCAAAGGGTTAAAATCTCCTGCTCATGCAAATCTATCCATTGGTTTACTTTGGCAATAACTTTAGCCGGAGCCTGTCCGTCTACCACTCTATCCAACACACTGATACTGCACTTATAATCTCCATAGGTAAAATGAACATGGGGCGGATTATGATCTTTCCAATACAAACAAATGATTATTCCATAAAAGCGACTAATCTCCGGCATAATTATAAGGTGTTTAATTGTTATTTTTGTTACCTTTGCAACTTTCGGCTGCAAAGTTACGGATTTTTTCTGACATGTGCAAATAAAAGTGTGAGAAATGTGTGTTTTTACACATTTTTGGCACCATAAATTGTGTATATTTACACATTTTCGGCACTTTAATGGTATCCCATCTTAAAATATGGTATGTTTGGCAATGGGAGAAAGACATTACTCTTTACTCCTGAAGTTGAAAAAGTTGTGCTTTAATCTGATACTCTTTCGCCATTTGTACATTCTTCTCAACCCCTTTCCCTTCGATTAACCACTGTGCCACAATATTTGCACAATAACTATCTTCGGCTGCATCTGTACAACGCTTGTAATAGTAAAAAGCGATAGTGTCGTTATATGGTATTATAATTTGAAGTGTATTATACCAATCTATGTTTCGCTCGTCCAATATATCAGGTGCGGGATTACCGGAATACATTTCTGCTAAAAGAAATAAAACACCGTTAACACCATTATCTGCGGCCATGTTGGCGTATAGTAAAGCTTTTTGTATATCTGCTTCACCTGTGGCCTTTTCGCACAGTGATACACTTTGTTCAGAATAATCAACAATTTCTTTCTTTTGTGCATACACGCAAGCAAGCACACCAACTAATAATGCAATGATAATTAATACAACAATCATAATTTTTCTTTTGTTGCAACTGTACTTGTTTTCTTTGGGGCGTAAAGAGTGTAAATTAGTAAGCGAGGTAATCCAAAGCACACCAAGTAGTATAATCGTTGTTGCGATATTCTTTAATGCGACACCTCCCATATTCCAACCATTTGCGACAGCGGTAATAGCGGCAACCGGAACTAAAATAATTAAAATAGTTGCTACAATGAAATAAATAATCGCACTAACCTTCGGGTTGTCTTTATGCGATAAGAGACGGCGGATTTTCAGTCGCTGGAAAAATTGAGTCCCACTGCTGGCACGTCTCAGTAAATCCTCCATAGAAGTATTTTGTTCTTCATGGAGAGCCTTAACAGCAGCACTTCTTTCTTGCATATATTTTTCTCGCAATTCTACAAACTCAGGATTGTCTTTAACAATCAAGTCCATTAGTTTTAAAGGGATAGGTTTATTTTCTCTCCTTAGTTCTACTGGATATAAATTGTCGAAATAGAAAGGACGTGGACGAATAATAGCGTTATTTATTATAGCACGCCAACTCTTATCTTCAGGTATCCAATCCATACGCATAGGAACTAACTGCGTACATTCCCATATATATAATTCATTTGCGCCCTTAAGACGATAGTTGACCACACAAAGAGCTTCATTATCGGCAGTGTAGCCGTAAAAATTGAAACTATTATTATCAATAATACGTATACTATCTTCGACGGCATAGTATCCCAAATCTTCCACTAATAGTCTGAGCTTGGTCTTTGAGTAAACACTTATTCGCCAAACTTTTCTATCATATGTTTTTATAGTATGTTTTTGCAGCCATAAGCAATACTCACATTCAGAAATATTGATAATTTTCTGTTCTGGAGCATTAGACATATAGTCCATAGAAGATAATTCTCCTACCGTACTATAATAATCCTTTGTACCCGTTGAGAACTCTTTCTCGCGAATAAGCCACTGACAACCTTCGTCATCCCACAATGCTTTTTGTCCATCTTTTATAGTTTCGGAATAAAACTGATGATGAACCAGATCAAACAAGAATACATGCCTATGATGGTTTGTACTAAAGAACAATATATCAGAATGCCGAGACCAATCCAACACATCGTCTTTGTCTATTTCTCCATCTGTTTCTAACGGATTGTAGAATGCTTGGTTATACTTGTTTTTTATGCAAAAGGTATATTTTGCACAATCTTCATGTTCTCTATACAATTCAATAAAGAAATTCCCAGTTGGGGAAATCTTTGTGCCAATCAATATATTCTGTTCTTTTGTCAATATTGTAAGTTTCAAAAATATGTTACTAGCCTTGGTTCCGGATGAAATTACCTTATACGCCCCGTACCATTGCACTTCCAACACTTGCCAGTGTGTCCAGGACAAACGGTACATTTTACTATGCCATCGCCACCTGTAGCATATGGATTATTATACCAACCTTTGCCATTGCATTTAGAACAATTTCCTGTGCCATGACATTCTGTACACTGTCGATCACTTGTTTGTGACGGAGAAGGATAGACAGGAACATTGCTTGGTACATATGGTTGCATAGTTTGCATCATATATGACGACTCTATCTTCTCTATACACCCATTTTTGTCATGTTTCTGCTGACAACGGCCAGTTCCTTTACACCAACTGCACGGCATTGAAAAATATCCCATAGATAAACCTCCTGCACCTAAACAATACGGGCACTTGCCTCCTAATGAAAGGCATGCACAAGGCTCTTGGTGAAAGTGCATCCAATTTCCGTCTTCGTTATATAACCATGTTTCGCTTTTCCCATCTTTCCTATTGCATCCATAAAGGAAAAGGAAATTTTTGCTGTTGTATTTATATATCTCTGTCTTATCTATACCATGCACAATGATAGCATAGCTGCCATCATCATAATGATTTATAGTGTCGCCATTGACAACTTCTACTTTTAAGAGTTTGTCACCTGCTGCACTGCAATATAAAACTTGCAATAGCGATAAAATAAGTAAAAAGATAAATGTTCTATGCATAACAATAATATTTTAATATTCGGGAAACCTTTGTGCAAATTAATATATTCTGTTTTCCAGCTAATACAACGCTTTATTATTAAAGACGGAAGAACCAAAATATATCTGTCCCTTGAGAAGTCATTGTAGTATAATTATAGTCGCCCACTGGATAATTATAGTAAGACCTATGCGAATTCACATTGAGGTATTGTTTATTTTTCCATCTTGGTTCAATGATATAATAGCCTCTACTATCGCGATAAACACTAAACGTCTGCCTGTGAGTTGATGTAGAACCATAAGAACTACTCAAACCAAAAGCTTGAAAATTTCCGACCAAACTTCCACCCTCATTATTAGCTGACATATTGTTAACCATATTATCACCTTTCGTTGAAGAAGCTGTAGGGGTATTTAAACCATTAGCAAAGCCTTGTAATACGGCATATGCAATCTCAGCATCGCTTACTGTTTGAGTTTGATACTCTTCATGACTAATATATACCTGTTTACCTGAAGCTCTGACTTCAGCGCACGTCAATAGACCTGCTCCTAAATATGTACCATCTCTAGAATATGTATCGCAATTTTCTCTTTTACAACACCAAACTACTCCATCTTTACATACTGAAATATGCGTAAATCTCCGACTTGTAGAGAATATCTCTTTCCCTCTCTTATCATAAAGAGCATACGGTACACCATCTTTAAATGATCCTACTATAAGATAACCATTATCAAAACTAATAAAATATTTATCGGAACTGCTATACTTGGGAGTAATAATTTCTTTTCCCATAATATCACATAGACCGATCTTTCCATCCTTCTCGACAGTAAAATAACCATCTGGATCATATGAAACATAAGTATATTCACGAGAAAGTGGAATAATAGTATTATGATTAACATCTTTTGCTCCAATAATACTATATCCCTTTGAAGGTTCATATTGGTCTATCTCGTACCATTTATAACCATCTTTTTCTTTTCTTTCATACTCTCGTTCATTGGCAGATATTGTCAATGCAGCAAAGAAAGTTAATAAACAAAGTAATTTTCTCATAAATGTAAAATGTTATTAAATGTTGATAATTTTTTATTAGTTCTGAACGGTGAAACATCGACAATATAACATACCTTACTTGTATTGTCGAAAGTTAAAACTTCATCAATATGCATAAATTTCATGAATTCAGCAGCAATGGATAGCAACTCCTGTGTGTCTATACCAGAAAGAGAAATGCATAAGCTATTTTCATTATATACATATTCTCCCGTAGGAGCAACAACCTCTTTGAATAAATATCCTAAATCCCAATGAATATTAGGGAAAGAATCCTGTTGTTTTCTGAGCCAATCCTCAATAGAGAGCAGATAAATATGTTTGCTTCGTGCTTTATTAAGAATTAACACTCCACCTTCATGTTCAGGCGGAGAAATAGATAAGTTTAAGTGATCTATTCTATCGTACCTTTTGCGCCTATCCGGATTGAAACGACGCATCGCTTTAAGTGCATCTCTTATAAAAAAGAAGATAAATAATATTCCTTTGGGAGATCTCATACTTGTTCCAAATTTAATTACCAGACATTGATTCTGTTTGATACAGTTCCTCATTTATTGTATCCCAATAAATTGATTGAACCTCATGATGTGGTTCTGCATACAGAAGTTGCACTATAATGCCACCACCAACTGTGATATATTTCGACATAAAAGTTGCTTTCCCTTCTCTTAAAGCCTCAAAAGGCTTATTATCTTCAGAATAAGGAGATTCGAATCTCTCTACAACTTCCGAAGGGCTTCCATAAGTTTTTTCTATCTTTGTTCTAATTGTTCCATAATCCATATAAAGAGAATGCCATAAAGCAGCGGAAGTAGGATATGTTATGACTACTTTGTAAACCGTTTCAGAAACAGGAGTAGCCATAACTTCTGCTACAACGGTTAAACCATGATGCCGTCCAAACATCAATACCGAATGTTCATCGGTACTAAATACTTTGAAGTCTTTTAACTCCATCTGTTTAACGAACTCTGCTAACGTACCATTGATTTTTATCCCTCTGAAATTCATATGGCTTTGGGCGCAAACTAATGTTGAGATGGTAAGCGCTATAGCAACAAAAATCTTCTTCATAATTTTATTCATATATAGTAAATTCATAATAGAAGTAGTCCGTACATACGCCATACATTCCAGTCCTGGAGTTATATGTTGTGTGTGACATTTGGTCTAATTTAATTTTGTTGTAGCCTTTATGAGCGGCATATTCATCGTACGCCCATCTGACTTTATATGCCCCCGTAGAAGTGTTCTTGTAAGCGTCAATATGAGACGATGTCTGCTTAGTTGAAGGTGTTGTAGTACCGCCTGAAGGGCAATACCAGTAAGGAATATAACCAGAAGCACTAACTTGCACCCATTCTTCTGTTGGTTGCTCAGGTTCTCCACCACCGGACTCACCACCACCATCCGTTTTTAGCTCTACTGAAATAAGGTAAATTTCTACCTCATCTTTAAATAGTGAAACAACACCCGTTACGTTGTATTTCTTTGATGCAGAGCAATTAGCGGAGATAAGAAAATAGTTATGAACTAATATCCCATTCGTCAATGTGCCGGATGTCTTTTGTAAGGAGTTAAAATTCACATCTGCCGTAAATTGTGCATTCTCGAATTTGACATATTTGCTTAAATCATTCATTGAGAGAGAACTTACAACTTCAGGAGAAACAGGAGCGTTTCCTTTGTATATTCCTCCAAAGGTGGATTCTTCCACTTTCATTTCAGGAAGTCCGTAATAAGAATAGTATCTACCGCAAATACCTTTTATTTGGTCTCCATTCTTATATTCTTTGTTTATTGAACCATACACCAACAGAGCGCCTGAATTATCTTTAACATAAAGGTATAAACCATTTTGGTAAGTAACGGTAACAACATTGTCTATCTGAACGATTTCTTCATTATTTTGCAATGATAGAAACTCTCTTATGCTATTTACTTTAGCATAAGAGTATGGATTTTCATCAGACGCATCATTATTAGACGGCGCATTTTTTTCATTGCAGGAAGAAAACCAACATACGACCACTGCGGTCATAATAAATAAGAGTGTCTTTTTCATTTGTTGTAAATTTTTATTCCCCTCTTACACCTTCGGGGCTTGGTTTGAAGTAGTATGTATATATACGAAAAACGTGAGGCTTGTTAGCTTCAATCTGGAGTTTCGAGGAATTCTGGACTACCTTATCCTACCAAATATCTACCGAACAAGGCTCACGCTGACACATGAGCACTCAAAAGCCTTGTTCTTGGTAGGAAATTTCAAAAGTGTCCAGTTTTCGAAACTCCAAGCTCTTAGCTGAATGCTTTATTATTTATGTATGTAGTTTGTCTGTTGTTTTATACCATAGGCGGTAATTTGTTTTTGTTTAGTTTTGTTTTGATCGGTCAAGATTGCGGGACAGAGCCTACATTGCTCCGGTTTTAACGTCTCGGAGAGGGACGTGAATTTATTTATCCTTTCAATATACGCTTGCTTTCAACGTTCTAAGACCTGCATTATTTCTAATTGTGGCGAATTCGCCATAATTAAAATCGGGGTTGTTGACTTTCTCCCAGATGCCAATATACTCCAATGTGTTTCGGTTACGCAGCCAATCGGTAACAAAGAAATCTCCGTCCTTTGCCTTTAACATGTCCGTCAAGCAGATATAATCTTCTGCATGAACTTTGATGATTGTTATCTCTGTTCCTTGTACGTTCAGCGTATTGGCCATAGTTTTGTTATCCTGTTTAGTTGTCTTTGCACCTTTCGGCTGCAAAGTTACACAAAAAAAATGACATACGCAAATATGTATGCCATTTTATTTGGAATTTTTGTTATTTGGTTCCGTTTGCAGTTCTGTTTTAGTTCAGTTTGCAGTTTAGTTCTTGACTACTTTGCAGGCGACGCCTTTGTAGCCGGCGGCATAGACCATATAGACGCCGGAAGGGAGCGAGTGCATGTTGTAATGGCTATTGGTGCGAGCGATCATCTTGCCGGACGCATCGTAGATGGCGAGGTTCCTGTGGTCTTCGTTAACAATTACGCGACCATTGTAATGAACGGGACTGTTCTCGGGTGCTTCCACGATGTCTATCGCTTGGTTTTCTCCGCTGGTTGGCAGGTAGAACGATTCGAGTTCTGGATAACCTTTGGCTGCCATGATCGAATCCCATTTGGCGGGTACTTCCACTTGGTAGGTGGAGAAATTTCCACCCGGCATGACTTGCACTTTGTTGCGCGCCGTGTCGCCTGTGATGATGAAGATCGTGGAGTCCTTGCGCATACACGGAACAGTCTTTTGCGTCGCCTCCGTGCGGTCGTACCAAGGCGCCGTAGGCGTGGTCTGACCACCTTCGGACTGCTCAATCCAATGCGTATATTGGTTCATCGTGTAGTCTTTCTGACCGCCGGTATTGGCATAGAGGTTGGCGAATGCACGTTCCTTCACCGGACGGCGTGAGTAGATGATGAGGCTGTCTTCCAGTTCGTCCAGCGTCTCGAATTCTTGCGCTAAGATACGCGCCGTAGGTTCGGTTAGGAGGATAGTTCGTGGTGTGAACTGCTGGCTGCTACCGAGTGCACACTGGCCGCGTTCGGAGATGTCCCAAGCGATGAGTTGCATGATCTTCTGCGGGTCTTGAGTCGATACCGCCATGTTATTGCCCCAGAGAAGCGCCGAGGTGACGGTAACGGCGGATTCGTTGATACCGATGCCGCGTTGCACATGGAGCGGTTCCCATCCGATACGCTGACACGCTGCATCGTCTTCGAGCAGACACCATGCCATCGGGTAGCCGAACGTGCCCATGCGATTGGCCTTGACGTAATAACCCATCATATTCATGATGGCGAGGTTGAGGAAACGACCGATGACCATGTTCGCTTTCTCGTTGATCTGTCCTTGTCCATTGTCCAGACCGAGCTGGCGCGCCATCGGTCCGTTGATGATGCAGTACGGTGCCCAAGCGTGCGTGGAGAGGAGTGTGCGGCGGAATTCCGGTCCGGCCATAGCTTTGGTCATGGCGATGAGCAACGGCATGTATTCGGGTTGGCACCCCGCCATGATGGCGTTGACCGCCACGTGCCATGCAGTCACGTTACGATACGCACCCGGCATGACGGCTACCGTCTCGTGCCATGCGTAGTCGCAGTATTCGAGGTATTTTTCCGCCTCTTCATAGGTAGGTGGGATAAACGGCAGACCATCCGTCCATTGCATATCATTGAAAAACGAGTCCACTTGCTGTATCGTTCCCCAAAATACATCGTCACGTATATCTCCATGATTCGCATTCTTGGCAGCATCTATCTCGGCTTGCGTGATCGGCGTGGTCAGACCGGCAAGGATCTGCGGCCAGGTCACGTTACGTGTGTTGTCAATCAACTGCTGCTCTGTATGCGTAGCGAACGCACCCGGATACTCGGCAGTACGAAGCACCGCCACGCCGTTGTTATAAGCTGTGTATTTGGCTTGATCGGTGAAACCCGGACCGGCTACCACCACCGCAGGAATACCAAGGTACTCGGCTGCGATTGCCGAACCCGTCTCTTTGGGCGTGCATATGCCGCATCCACCATTACCGCAGATGACGGCATCGACATTATAATCAATCAGTTTCTGCTTGAAGGCTATCGCCTGTTCGCGGTCGATACCCATGCCTGCGTACGGACCTGCATAACCCATTACATCGGTCAATAAAACAGTTACGTTGGAGTAGTTCTCCTCGATGATACGTTTGAGTTCGGGGTGCGTGATATGCGCCATAAAACTGACGCCTACGATGGCAATGGTCTTGTTGTCCAAGGTCGTCAGACGCGGGGCTTGATCGATGAAGGTAACCGTACTGCGTCCGACAGGTGATACCACAGCGAATGTAGCAGCTCCGGTTGCAGGGTCTTGGCATAATCCGTCTCCACAGATGACGCGACTGAAAGAAGTGATACTGATGGCGATAAGCGCCATAGAGAGAAAAAGACGTTTCATAACTGTTGTTTTTATTTCGTGTTCTGTCTATAAGATGCAGGAAACGCGCAAAAGTTAAATCGCAGGCACAAAAAAATCCCACATGTGCAAGTTCTTGTGGGATTTTTTTGCTATTTAACGGATGATTTTTGTTACTTAATCAGCTTGATCAGTTTCGCCGGAATGCCACCCACTATCGGCTCACCGGTTGCCATCCGTTCACGAAATTGGTCTATTGTCATGCAACCGTCCATTTGCAGCGAACGGGCGACACGATGGCGCCTTCTTTCTTGAGGTCTGCAAAGGCTTTGTCCACCTCTTTGCGGTCTGCGTTCAAGGACTTGGCTACTTCACCTGCCGATACCGGCTTGCCTGCTTCGCGCATGACATTCAATACTTGCTCTTTCATAAGAATGTAAAATTAGTTGGTTGATTATTGTATGGTCTATCATAATAACTCTGCCAATTTATCTTCCCGAATGATCTTCGGGGCGCTTTTGCCGGCAAGGACAAGGATTTTCTTTCCGTCTCGATAGATATGAAGCTGCCGCGAACGGACAGCAGCCGTCAGCGTCGGGTCGTTCTCAATCTGCTCATAGATTGCGCGGTATTCGCCATCCGGGGCAAATAACTTTCGTTGCAGGTGACTGCACATATCAGTAATGTCGATGGTCATTTGTTCTTGCTCTATTTGGCCGCAAAGTTACAAAAAAAAATCCGAATGTGCAAATCTTTTTGTGTTTTTGCCCAAATACTTGCATATGTCAAAAAAAAGTTGTACCTTTGCGCCAGAATTGGCGCAGAAGCAATGAAAATCGATTGGGAGACATATTGGGAACGGGTAAAGGTTATCGGTGAAAGATTAAGGGTTATTGGTGAGCGGTTATGGCAACCGGTCAAGGCGTGGTGTGTGGCTACGTGGGGGCGTGTCTCGACCTGGTACATGGCGCAGCAGGAGGTGATCCAGAAGCAGAGCGAGGTCTCGCATGAGCGTTTGACGGTGAAACGGGCGGTGTTGCTGTTCATGGAGACCTGGGGACTCGGGTCACGGAACATCTTCTACACGATGTGGCATCTGATATGGCGTCCGGGCTATATGATCAGCGATTACCTCAACGGTCGTCGCAAGCGCTATCTGCAACCTTTTTTTATGTTCTTCGTGCTGACGCTTATTCTGGTGCAGATAGCGTGGGCACTGGATGTCCCGCTGCCTAAGAACCGCGACATGACGCTGACGGCATACCAGTTCGTAAGGGATCATAACACCTGGTTCTCTGCCAATCAGAAGACGACCATCCTGCAAACGGCGCAATGGCTCGATAAGATACATGACTGGCGGGACGATAACCGCGCGTGGGACCTGATCATCCAATCGATAGGTATCTGCCTTATCACCTGGCTGTTATGGCGTAAGAGCCCTCGTATCGGGCAAGGAGAGTGGGTGGTCGGCAGCGGCACGATGGTTACCGGGTATAACTTCGCCGAGATCGTGACGGCCATCGCTTATATCTTATGCCAGATGCAGATGGTGAGTATGGTGACGATGATCTGTTTCCGCAAGTTACCGTTTGACCATATCCAAGGCTTTGCGATCTTGCCGGAACTGATCCTGTTCGTCATCCTGCTGATTGACTTCAAGCAACTCTTTCAGCGCAAATGGTGGGCGACAATATGGCGCACGGCGTTAATAGTAGTATTTGTTTAGTAAAAAATACCCATGATATATGAAAGAACTGAAATGTCCTAAGTGCGGAAGCACGTTCTCTGTGGATGAAGCGGATTATGCGTTGTTGCTCAGTCAAGTGAAGAACGGTGAGTTCGAAGCGGAGCTGAGTCGTCGTGTACATGAGATGGAGCAGAATCAGCAGGCAAAGATGTCGGCACAGCTTCAGATGGAGAAAGTGCAGAACCAACTGCAACAGCAGCAGCTTCAGGCGCAAGTGCAGCAGTTGCAATCGCAGATCCAGCAAGCGGAGCAACAGAAAGAGTTGGCTGTGGCGCAGGTGAGACAGAAAGCGACGGAGTCGTACATGAAGAAAGAGCAGGAGTTGGCGGAGGCGAAGACCAAATGGGCAGAGCAACTGAAAGCGGCGCAAGAGCAGGTGCAGTACTACAAGGATCTGAAGATGAAGATGAGCACGAAGATGGTGGGTGAGACCCTGGAGATCCACTGCTCGACGCTCTTCAACCAATACCTGCGTCCGCTGATGCCCTATGCGTACTTCGAGAAAGACAACGAGGTGGTAGGCGGCACGAAGGGTGATTTTGTGTTCCGCGACAAGAGTGAGGACGGTGTGGAGTACGTGTCGATCATGTTCGAGATGAAGAACGAGAACGACGAGACGGCGACGAAGCATAAGAACGAGGACTTCTTTGCGAAGTTAGACTCGGACCGCAAGAAGAAAAACTGCGAGTACGCGGTTCTGGTGTCGCTGCTGGAGCCGGAGAGCGAGTTATACAACGGCGGTATCGTGGACGTGAGTCACCGGTATGAGAAGATGTACGTGATCCGCCCGCAGTTCTTCATCCCCTTGATCACGCTGTTATGCCAGACGAGCAAGAAGAGCCTGGATGCCAAGCGCGAACTGATGCTGGTGAAGCAACAGCAGGTGGATGTGACTAATTTCGAAGAGAAACTGATGGCGTTCAAGGACGGGTTCACGCGCAACGTGCGCTTGGCCAATGAGCGCTTCCAGGACGCTATCGATGAGATAGACAAGACCATCGCACATCTGACGAAGGTCCGGGAGAACCTGGTGAAGTCGGGCGATAACCTCAATGCGGCGGATAAGAAGTTACAGGACGTGACGGTCAAACGTCTGACGTACGGTAACCCGACGATGAAGGCGATGTTCGACAAGGTTAAGAAATGACGTGTCCGGGCAGTCGACGGAGGTTATAGCGGGACGCCATGGTCTCTCCGTACGCTCCGGCACTGCGCATGACGAGCAGGTCTCCCCGTTGAACCGCCGCGATCCGGTAGTTCTCCACGAAGACGTCACTGGATTCACACACGGGTCCGACGATGTCATAGAGCTGCTCCTCGTTATCGGGATGGGAGATATTCTCCACGCGGTGAAAAGCGCCGTAGAGGGCCGGTCGGATCAGGTCATTCATGCCGGCATCGACGATAGCGAACTGTTTGTTCTCTCCTTTTTTGACATAGAGCACACGTGTGATGAGGTTACCGCACTGCGCGACGATGGAACGACCGAGTTCGCAATGGAGCTGCTGGTCGGGACGCAGATGCAGATGCTCGCGCCAAACCGCAAAATAGGCTTTGAAATCAGGAATAGGGAAGTGGTTGGGGTGTTCGTAAAGAATACCTAAACCACCTCCTACGTTTATATGCTGCACGCAGGCTTGGACGGTGTGACCGTGCTCGTCGGTGCAGGTGAGGGATTCAACCGTAGCCACCAGTTCGTTGATTCGCTGAGCCAGATGCACGAAAGGCGTCATGTCGGTGATCTGCGACCCGATATGGAAATGCAGACCAAGGAAAGAGACGGCCGGCAGACGGTAACAGCGAGTGACGGCATCGGTAAGGAAAGCCATCGGGATACCGAACTTATTCTCGCTCAGACCGGTGGTTATCTTATCATGGGTATGGGCATCGACATTGGGATTGACGCGCAGGCATACCCGTGCCGTCGTACCCATCGCAGATGCTATCTGACTGATGACCTCCAGTTCTTCCATCGACTCGACATTGAAGCAGAAGATCCCTTGCTCGAGGGCATAACGTATCTCCTTATCGGCCTTAGCCACGCCGGCAAAGACGATCTTATCCGCCGGAAAACCCGCTTCGACAGCCGCTTTGACCTCCCCACCGCTGACGCAGTCGGCGCCTATACCGGCTTGGGCGATGGTGGTCAGGATAGCGTCGGTGGCACAGGCCTTAACGGCATAATGGACATGGATGTTCGCCGACTCGGCACGTAGCACCCGAAGGGTCTCGTGCAGCACGGACATGTCGTAGTAATAGAAAGGCGTGTCCAGGCGGTTAAACCGCTCTATAGGGAAAGATCCGGTGATCATATCATTTACGATTTATTTACAATTTAGTCATTTAAACAAGGCGGCAGAGAGGGCTTGGAGGGCCGGGACTTTGTTCTCGGACGCAACGAGCAGGGAGATGTTATGCTCCGAACCGCCGTAACTGATCATTCGGATAGGGATGTCCTTGAGGGCTTGCACGACGAGCGACTCGATACCGCGGTTATCGGCACGGAGGTCACCCACGACGGAGATGATCGACATGTTCTTTTCGATGGAGACCGTACCGAACGTACGCAGTTCGTCGGCGATCGCTTGCAGTTGGTTGCCGTTATCCACGGACATGGAGACCGCTACCTCGGAGGTTGTGATCAGGTCGATGGACGTGCGGTATTTCTCGAAGATCGCGAAGACGCGGCTGAGGAAACCGTAGGCCATGAGCATTCGGCCGGACTGCACGCGCACGGCGTAGATACCGTCTTTAGCGGCTACCGCTTTGACGGGCACGGGTGCAGTGTGGTTATCGATGAGCGTACCGGGTGCGTCCGGTGCCATGGTGTTGAGTAAGCGCACCGGCACGTTATGCATCTTAGCGGGTAAGATACAGGTCGGGTGCAAGATCTTCGCACCGAAATACGCCAACTCCGCCGCTTCATCGAAACTGATATGCCGCACGGGTTGCGTACCTTGGACGTACCGCGGGTCGTTATTATGCATCCCGTCGATGTCGGTCCATATCTGTATCTCCTGGGCGTCCAGCAGGGCACCGACAACCGAAGCGGTGTAGTCGGAACCGCCTCGTTTGAGGTTATCCACCTGTCCCGCCGCGTTGCGGCAGATGAAACCCTGGGTGATGATATACCGATGGCTGTCGTAAGTAGCCAGTTGCTCGCGCAGCAGACGCTCGGTGGTCAGCAGGTCGGGTTCACCGTCCGCATTGATCCGCATATAATCGAGGGCGGGCATGAGCACCGCGTCCTGACCCGTCTGCGTCATGTAGGTAGCCATCATAGTGGTGGAGATCAGTTCTCCGAAACTGACGACCTCTTTGTCGGTCTGCGGCGTGTAGGGCGCGAGACAGAGCTTGCGTAAGGACGCAAAGAGGGGTTGCAGCACGGCAAAGTCGATCTCCAGACCTGCGCACTCCGTGCGGTACTTGGAGTTTAACTGCTCCAGCATGTCGGTTGCTCCGCTGGCGTTACCCAGACGGATATACTCCGCCATCTGAATCAGATGATTAGTTGTGCCGGACATGGCAGAGAGCACGACGATCTTGTGTTCGCCGTCGGCGATGAGGGATGCCACCGCTTTCATACGAGCTGCCGAACCGACACTGGTACCTCCAAATTTAAGTATCTTCATAGGTGTAATTGTTTTTATTCGTTGTTATAAACCGAGGTGGATTCTGAACCGCATTGCCCACTGGACATCGGGCGAGAGCGACCAGACGGAATAGAGGTCGGCAACACGCAGGATGTTGCCGATTCCTATGCCTATTTCGGAATAGAATTGGTGATTGGTTATTGGTGATTGGTTATTGTAGCCGTAAGCTAATTTCGCTTCGACGAGTTCGCGAAGGTGGAGCCAGCGGATACCGGGGATGAGGTTAAAGAGGATACCGTGTCCGTTCCACTCGGTATGCAGGGCGGCGTACTTGTCTGCAAGCAGTTCGTTCCCGTGCAGCAGGGTGAAACGGTAGGGGTCATAGGCGTAACCTTGGTTACCGTTCGCTTGCCATAACAGCGTAGTAGGTACGCGTCCGAAGATCGCACCGCCTTGCAGGGCATAGGTGAGGTTTCCACCCATACCGAGGTTCGCATGTTGCGTGAGCATCAGGCGCAAGTGTGAGTATAGCCCCTCATCCCAGTGGCCGACTTCGACGCCGGCATAGAGAACGGGATACTTACCGGAATAGGCGTAACGACGGAAGAAATAACCGTCGTATTTGCGTTCGCCCCAGGATAGGCGGGCGATCGCAGAGAGCGATTGGAAAGCGATGGTGGATTGTGGATTGTCGATGGTGGAGGGTTGCCAGCCTGCGCGGAGGTAAGCATGGGTCTCGACGTTGGGTGACCAATCCGCGAACCAGTGCATCTGTGCCATCCGTTGCCGCAAGGCCGTGTTGACGCAGTATTTGTCCCGCCAGATGGCTTCGAAAGCGTAGGAGGTGAAGTCGAAATTACCCCAACCCATGGAGTTTTCCCGCATCAGGCGGTTGAAGTCATCCACTTCGGACCAGACGTAGCGATCGTGGTACTCGAAGCGCAGGATGTTCGTGCGTAGAGTAGGCAGATTGACCGATATCCGTCCCATACCCTTGGCTCTGCGGTCCTTGATACCGTACCCGACCGAGGCTTCGAGGGAGACGACTTTGGACAGTTTCTCGTTCGTGCGAAGCGGGATACCGAGGTGTACGCCTTCGTGGTGGTTGACTTGCAGAATCTCTTCAACATGACCGATATCCAAGAATGAACCGGTAGGGATATAACCGGTCATGGCGATGGTGGCGAAGAACTTGGCGGTTTTGATAATCGGCAGACTGTCTAGCGCCATGAAGGCGCTATCTGCCGATTGACCGTCCTGCGGACTGTAAGACCGCTTCGCTGTAGGACCGGCTACGCCTGTAAGACCGCTTACTTCGTTCGCTATAGGATTTCTCAGCGAGGTGGTCAGTAGGACGGTGGGGAAGACAGTGCCGGCTTGTTCGGACTTGATGACAAAATCCAGTAGGGCCGATATGGACTCGGAGGCGATGGAACCGTCGGGTGCCAGGGTCTGCGAGACATGGAGCGTATTGACGTAGTTAACCGCCACTTCGGCCGGTACGTACGCCTTTATAGCACGGAGCGCGTAGGTCGCAGTGTCGATCACCATCTCACCGTTGAAGGTCGCGTAAAAAGGATTGCGCGTCCTAAAATGTATCGTATCTTCGCCTACCAGATAGTACCGGTAGTATAAGTTACCGCCTGAGGCGAGCGGGGAGAGGAAGGCGTGACCCATGAGGGGCACGGAGTTCTCGTAGAAATTGAGGTTCCCTTCGCCGCCGAGCAGGGAGGAGTAGTCGGTGGAGGTGAGCACAAGTGCCTGCGTCCGTTGGTCATTGGCCGGTGTCATGTCCTTACCGCTGAGGCTGAACGACTGCGTCTCGCGGTAGAGGGGCAAGAGATACGTGGAGTCCTCCTGCGCGATCATGCCGGCTTGCAGACTGCGCCACAGAGCCCGACGGAGGTGACGTTTGTTGATATGGGAGATATACAGGGTCTGTTCGCGTTGCAAGGTGGAGGTCTCGGAATGCAGGGTGCGGTCATTGTCCGCACGGTGTTCCCGCACCTTACGAAGCAGTTCCAGTGCCGGGTTCTCATTAGGCGCTACCACCACTTCGGTCAGGGTAGCACTCTTCTCGCGCATAGTCACTTGCAGCCCTGCCATCGCCCCGGGTTCGATATCGAAACGCTGGGTGAAATAACCGACTGCGGAGAAGACCAGTTGCGCTTTGCCGGTCATGTCCACGCGCAAGGCGTATGCACCGCTCTCATCGGAGGTCGTTCCGACCTTCGTGCCCCGAAAATGGATGTTGACATTCGGGATGGGTTCACCCGTCGTCTCGTTGACGATCTCGCCGACGATGATGGTCTCGGAAGCCGAGACCATGACCGCCGTTAGCATGGCTGTCAGACCGGCGATAAATCGCCTGTAAGACCGTTTCACTGTAAGACCACTATCGTTGTTAGACTTTCTCATTTATTGGCGGGATGGTAGGTGAGGATCGCTTTGCGGAGGTCTTGAACGTCCACGTGGGTATATATCTCGGTGGTAGCAAGGTCTTCGTGTCCGAGCAGTTGTTGGATGACTCGCAGGTCCGCTCCGTTCTGCAGCAAATGGGTAGCAAAGGAGTGGCGGAGCGTGTGGGGCGAGACGGTCTTGGTGATACCGGCTTCGGTGCACAGACGACGAATGATCGTGAAGACCATCGCGCGGGTGAGCGGACGACCGTAACGGTTGACGAAAGCGATATCGCGGGACTCGGGTTTGAGCGGCCAGGTGCTACGTTCCTGTAACCAATAACCGAACCACTCTTCCGCCACAGGCGAGAGGGGCACCAGACGTTGCTTGGAACCCTTGCCTTCGATGAGCATGTAATGCTCGTTAAGGTAGATCTTACTCAGTTGCAGGTTCACCAGTTCGCTCACCCGCAGTCCGCTGCCATAGAGCATCTCGAGCATGGCTCGGTTGCGGTGTCCTTCGTTGGACGACAGGTCGATCGCCGCCATGAGTCGGTTGACCTCATCCAAGGAGAGGACAGTCGGCAGATGTTTGGACTTACGCGGTCCTTCCAGCAGTTCGGAAGGGTCCTGGTCGATATAGTTTTTGTACAGCAGAAAGCGGAACCAGGAATGGATTCCGGCGAGTACGCGTGCCTGGGTAGCTTCGGAGCGGAGATTCTTGAACTGCTCGAAGATGAACGCTTCCAGTTGCTCGAAGTCCATATGCACGAAGTCGATACCGTTAGCCTCCGCATAGGTGCGGAGTTTGTCAAGGTCCATCTCATAGGCTTCGACGGTGTTAGGTGAGAAACCACGTTCCAGACGTAACCAACTATGGTACTCACGAAGCAATGCCGTATCGTGGGTCACTTGTTTAGCCATGGCAGGGGTCCCTGAAAATGACACTCGTAGGTGTTGGTTCCGTTATCCGTATAATAGAGCGTAAAACGCAGGTCTGTCAGTCCGTTAGTGGTATCCCGCATGACGAACGAACCCGAGTCCAGCACTTGTATGGACTGCAGTTGCCCGTTCTCGACGTACAGCAGGTACATCCCGGTGGGCGTGCCTTCGTAGTCACGACCGGGAAGGAAGGTGTACGGGGTAATGTTTAATGTTGAATGCTTAATGTTTAAAGACGTGTATTCACCGGGCGCGAGGGTGTCGGAAGGAACGAAGATGTCGGAGAGGTAGAGGTTATAACCCGTACCGTTCATGCGTCGTGCCGCGGTGTCGAGCGTCAGTCCGTCGGTATAGAGGTCGAGTGCGACGACTGCATAAGGGATGGAGTCATAACACACGCCATACCGCTCTTCCCATGCTGAGGCATACTCCGTAGGCAACGAGTGCTGCTCGATCGTCTTGACGGGATTACAAGCGCATAGCACTAAAAGACCGGCTATAAGTAGCCTGTAGGACCGCTTCGCTGTAAGACCGCTTCGCTGTAAGACCGTTTCACTGTAAGATTTTTTCATAACTTTATTTTTCTGGAGGGATAATACGCGGCAAGGAAACCGAGGGCAAGGACGATGAAGGCGACTAAGAGGATGTCGGGTGCTTGTACTTGCACGGGGTACGCGGAGATGATATAGTCGTAACCGGTGCCCAGTTTGAGCCAGCCGTAATGCTGTTGACCCCAGCAGACAGCGATACCGATGATCAGTCCTATCAGGGTGCCTAAGGCCGATATGAGCCATCCTTCGAAGAGGAAGATACGGCGGATCGTGGGTTCGTCGGCGCCCATATGGGAGAGGATACGGATATCTTCGCTTTTGTCAATGATGAGCATGGAGAGCGAACCGATGATATTAAAACTGGCGATGAGTAAGATGAAGACCAAGAGGAGGATGGTCAGCAGTTTCTCTATACGCAGGATCCGGAAGAAATCCGCCTGCTGTTCGTAACGATCCAAAACTTTGTAACCCGGACCTAGAATTTTAGAAATCTTCAATTTTAAATCTTCAATCTTCAATATGCTCTTCGGTTGAACACGAAGAGCACTTGCAGTATGTTCGTCGTAACCGAAGAGACGTTGGGCAAGGGGTAGGGAGACGAGCAGCAGTTGGTCGTCGTACTCGAGTTGGTTGATGGAGAACGTTCCGGCGATGAAAGCGTGTTCATGTCGGAGCGACTTATCGGGTCGCATGAGGTTGATATGTCCCGTGCGTTCGGGTGCGTACAGATGCAGAGCACCGGTAAAATGGGCGTTCATGCCTATCTGTGCGGCGAGTCCGCGTCCGAGGACCGTTCGTTCGAAAGCCCCGTCCCAGACGGAGTAGTACCCGTCGGTGATCACCGAGTCGATATGGGCGGTGGAGGTAAAGAGAGAGTCCACACCTAAGACCCGTGCCGGCAGTTGATGGTCTTTATACCGGATAAGGGCGGTCTGCTCCAGTTGCATCGAGACGGCTTCGAGGTCCTCGCGCGCGTATATAGAAGCGATAGGAAGGGTGTCGGTGCGTAGCGTCTGCCCTTCGGCAGGCACAACGAGCAAGACCGGATCGAGTTCCGAGAACATCTGTTCGACGAGCGTACCGAAACCGTTCATGACGGACAGCACGCAGATCATGGCGGCGGTAACCACAGCCACAGCGCCGGCACTGATGCCGGAGATGATGTTAATAGCGTTATGTCCTTTCTTGGAGAAGAGGTACCGCCAGGCTATTTTATTTTCCAAGTAGTTCATCTATCCGTTCCATTCTATCGATGGTTTCGTCGAGGTGGAAGATGATCTCCGGAATAATACGTAGCTGGTGACGCTCGAGCGCACCGAGTTCACCGCGGAAACGGTGGGTGTTCTCTTCGATCAGCGCCATGGTAGATGCTACTTTGTCTTGCGGAAAGATAGAGAGGTAGATATGGGCAATCGCCAAATCAGGCGACACGCGCACCTCGCTCACAGAGATCAGTGTCCCGTGGAGCGTGCGCGCATATCGCAAAAGAATGTCGCTCATGTCCTTTTGGATCAATCGAGCGATCTTGTGTTGTCTAGTTGACTCCATTAAAATTTGTGGCGACCCTCGTCAGCTACGGTCAGTTTCTTACGACCTTTAGCGCGGCGTGCAGCCAATACACGGCGACCGTTAGCGGTAGCCATTCTCTCCAAGAAGCCGTGTTTGTTACGACGCTTACGTTGGGAAGGTTGGAATGTACGTTTCATTGTCTTTAATTATTTAGGTTCTCTCACGAGAACGGGTTTATAGTCAAAAAAGCGTGCAAAGGTACTACAAAAATCTGACATGACCAAATTTTTGAGCATTTTTTTTGCTTTTAAGTGCATTTTTTAGTCAAAAACCTCCATCAGCACGTCCAAGGAACGCGGATTTTGCCATGTTTCGACATGTTCCGCGAAGTACGCACAGAGATGTTGAAGGCTCTCTTGTCGTTCGGTTCGGGTACGAGGTTCGGTGATCTCTTTCTCCATCGCAAATCCCAGTTTGGCGGCGAAGGATACAAGGAACTGCAGATGGAAGTTCTGCGGTTCGTCGGTCCGGTCCAGGGCTTGGATAGCCTGCTCGATAAAGTCGTACATGGGTTCGTCCGGCATGGGATGACGTAACACATGGTACAGCACTTCGGATATAAACAAACTGACGGTTTGTTTATATAGACCGCTTTGCTGTAAGACCGTTTCACTGTAAGACCGCTTCGCTGCAAGACCACTGCGTTGTAGGACTGCCTCGCGGATAGTAGGAAGTCCGTTGGCGGGATAGTCAGCGGTGATCTGGATGAGGGAAAGAGGCATATACATGCCGATAGGGTGTTTACGTCCGAGGCCGTATACCTTATAATTGACGCGTCCGCCCGCGCGCGTGTAAGCGTGGAGGATATGTGCTTTGTCAGAGTGGGGTTGCAACGACAGTACTATGGCGTCAGTCGTGCTTAACATAGAGGATGTCCACCAGTTGTCCGTCGCTCAGGCGGTACACATTGAGGGTAAGGGGAGCGGGATGGTTCCGGACGGTGGTTCGTTGGATAGAGAGCACGGCATAGGTGGGAGCGGTATCCGTGACATCTGTCTTATAATGGATCCGTTGCTCTTTGGCTTTACCGCTGGTGTTGAGCACCACGAACGGCAAGCGCCGCATGTAACTATGATCATGACCAGCTATCACGAGGTCGGCTTCACCCAGGGCACGCCGGAAAGTGGCATAGATAAGACTGTTGAACCGTCCTTTCGCGGCAGAGAAGACCGGATGGTGCATGATCACGACCACATAGCGGTCACCGGCTGTGTACATCAGTTGACGTAACCATGTGAGTGTACGGGTCAGATAGACCAGACGCACCAGCGGATTGGTGTCGATAGCGATGATGCGCAGGTTGGGAAAATCGATGTAATACTGTTTTCCCGGCACGTCTACGGGTCCGTTATCGGGTTGCGGGAAGGTAGCCTCCCACACCGGCGAGAGGGTCTTATGAATACCTTTGGAGTACTCATGGTTACCCGGGCAGTTAATGATCGGCAGTCCGCATAGACGGCTGGGTGTCCACTCGCGCAGCAGTAGTTGTTGGTAATAGGTTTGTCCGCGATGCAACCAATCGCCTATCTGCAGCACGGCATCGGCTTTGGGTACACGTGCGGCGAGCGTGTCGTAATCGGCTCGCTGTAGATTGGTGTGGATATCGCCTAATACAAGGATGTCGAGTGAGGCGGGAGAGAGGGTGTCTTGCCAGCCCTCTGCGGTGTTCTTAAATCCCGGTACGTTGTCCTGCGCGAAGGTGGGGAAAGTGTAGTCATACCGTTCTCCCGTCCATGCGGGTTCGGCGGGCATACCAAACCAAGCCTGCCAGCGGAGGATGCAGAGGACTGCACCCGCCGCCAGCAAGAGGCATGGTATCGTTATTTTCACCCACTTACGCATCAGAAGGGCAGGTCGCTCGTACCGTCACCGGCCGAAGCGTCAAAAGGATCGACATTCACCGGAGCCGCCTCCGCAGGAGCTACCGCAGGTGCCGCTTGTGCGGGCGCCGCCATAGGTGCAGCAGCAGGTGCTACACCGGCTACAGGTTGTTGCGTCATATCGCCCTGCTGGATCTTCCATGCACGAACGGAGGTGTACCAGCGGCCGTTGAACTCACGGCTCTCGATATCGTAACTGACGGTTACGATCTGGTCCATGTCGCAAGGGTTATTCTTGATACGGTCTTCACCGAACACCTCGAAATGGACCTTACGCGGGTAGTTCTCGATGGTCTCCAGTACATAACCCTGCAGTTTCCAGGGGTTACCGTTACGGCCTACCCCTTCCTGAAGGGGCAGCACTTGTATGATCTTACCTACTATCTCCATGACTTATTCTCCTTTGATTGCTGCTACACCCGGGAGAACCTTGCCTTCGATAGCCTCGAGCAGAGCACCACCACCGGTAGAGATATACGATACTTTGTCTGCGAGGCCAAACTTGTTGACGCAAGCTACGGAGTCGCCACCGCCGATGAGCGAGAACGCACCTTCAGCCGTTGCTGCAGCGATCGCTTCACCGATAGCACGGCTACCGCCGCAGAAGTTATCGAACTCGAACACACCTGCAGGACCGTTCCAGAGGATGGTCTTGCAACCCTTGATGGCATTCGCAAATTTCTTCTGTGCCTCAGGACCTGCATCCAGACCTTGCCATCCTGCGGGGATAGCGTTAGACGGAGCCACCTTGGTGTTAGCGTCATTGGCGAAGTTATCCGCGATGATCGCATCGGGAGCCATGACAAGTTCTACACCGTTCTTCTTAGCGAGTTCTTCTACGCCGAGTGCTACATCGAGTTTGTCCAGTTCCACGATCGACTCACCGATCTCACCGCCGTGTGCTTTGGCGAAAGTATAGGTCATACCGCCGCAGAGGATGAGTTTGTCCACCTTACCGAGCAGGTTCTCGATGATACCGATCTTGGAGCTTACTTTCGAACCACCCATGATCGCGATGAACGGACGTTTGATGTCGCCGAGCACAGCGTCTACAGCGGCTACCTCTTTCTCCATAAGGAAACCGAGCATCTTGTTGTCTGCATCGAAATAATCGGCGATGACAGCCGTCGAAGCATGTTTGCGGTGCGCTGTACCGAAAGCGTCCATGACGTAGCAGTCTGCATACGAAGCGAGCACTTTAGCGAACTCTTTCTGACGCGCCTTCATCTCTTTCTTAGCGGGTTCGTAAGCGGGATCTTCTTTCTCGATACCTACGGGTTTGCCTTCCTCTTCCGGATAGAAACGCAGGTTCTCCAGCATCAGAACCTCACCCGGTTTGAGCGCCGCTGCCTTGTCAGCTGCTTTCGCGCAGTCTTCCGCGAACTGAACGGGACGACCGAGTGCTGCAGCGACAGCGTCCACGATCTGGCTGAGGCTGTATTTAGCGGCCACTTTACCTTTGGGTTTACCCATATGGCTCATGATAATAAGAGCACCGCCCTCGTCAAGGATGTGCTTGAGGGTAGGCAGGGCACCGCGGATACGGGTGTCGTCAGTGATCTTACCGTTCTCATCCAGGGGTACGTTGAAATCTACACGTACGATCGCCTTCTTGCCGGCGAATTTGTAATCTTTGATAGTCATAATGTTAGTATTTTAGTTAGTTATCAGTTGTCAGTGTTCAGTTACCAATCGATGGAGTTGAGACGTCCGCGATAGACATCGCTATAGGTGGTCTTGGCGTCTTGTCCTCCGAAGAGGTAGATATAGTTATCACGCACGATGGCGTTTTGTTTCTGCCGAGCCTGGTAAGCTTCAGGCAGTTGGTTCTTAGCGGTATCTGCCTTCGTCCAGGTCATGCCTTCGTTGGTGGAAAGGAGGATATCCCGTCCGAGGTAAGTCATCTTATCGTCCACGCCGCCAAAGAGTTGCAGTTGGTGGTTATAAGAGATGACCGATATACCGGTGAGGCTGCGGAAGGGAGCATGATCGATGGAGAACTCTTCCAGGCGATAGCCGTTATGCTCATGGATATAGGTGGAGTATTCGAGGTTCCATCGCGTGTTGAGCGACAGACCGTTCTCGGCAAAACCACCGATGATCATCGCCCGTTCGCGCAAACTGGAACTGAGGAAAGTGACCGTTCCGAAATCGCTGACGGGGAAGAGAGAACCGGGTTGCAGTCCGCTCATCAGCAGGCTGTCACCGGACCAGGTAGCGAGTTCGTATTGGGCGCTGTCGTTGAGGGTTAAGGCCCACACCTGCTTGTTCCAATGCAGAAGCATGGTGACGATAGGATGTTTCACTTTCGTAGCGGTCCATGTCAGAGCGTCGGTACTGCTATACATCGTGCTGTCCTGACCGTAGAAAAGGGAGGTGCCGTTGCTCACGATCTGCCGTACTTTGGTTCCTGCAGGCAGTCCGGAAGGGCTTGCAGGAGTCGTCCACATCTCTCCGTCGGCGGAGCGATAGACGCTCATGGAATAACCGTTGGAGGTGATCATCACAAAATCGTCACCGAGTTCCACTACCCGTTGTTCACTGTCGTCTTCTCCGTAGATACCGGCGTTGAGTTGCGTCCAGGTATACAAGTCCGGATCTGCCTGATGCACAGTCGGATGGATACGATAGACCTTGGTGTTGGACTTGTCGGCAGAGCGGATAGTGAGGTATATCGGATCACGGGTAAAATCCAGCGTGTCCGCTCCGGTAAGCAGATAGGTCTCATCGGGGAAAGTGAGGTACGCGGCATCGGGTGTGGAACCGAACGAGAAACGCGGTATGACCCGCTTGAGGCTGGTTCCGTATAACATCGAGTCCTGGTTCTCCACGAGACCCGTATCCAGCAGTTCTTTGATGGAGAAGGAGGCTTTAGCCAGACCCGGCATGGAGTCCACGGCGGCAAAGGAGAAACCGGTTAACTGCGCCAGTGAACGGTCTTGAGTATTGACGGAGCTCTTTTTGCTACATCCGCATACCAGAACCAGTGTCAAACACAGCGATATGTATAAAAAACGTCTCATTCTTACTAAAAAATCCATTATTTTCTTGCATATTTCGGAAAAAAGCAGTACCTTTGCGCTCCGAAATGAAAAATTACCAATAATCAATTATGTTATTCGATGCTCAAATACATGATTTTTTGATGTGGCTTCCATGGGTGCGTATCCGTCGTGAGCAAGCGGCTATGCGTGCTATTGTGGAGCAGCGTCGCCGTATTCTGACCAAGGAAGAGGTGGAGGCCGATTCGGCACGTATCATCTCCCAGATCGAGCAGATGTCGGTTTTTCGCAACGCCCGCGTGGTGCTTATGTATTATCCCGTGCATAACGAGGTGAACTTACTGCCGTTGCTCGAGAAATACAAAGATCAAAAAACATTTCTTTTTCCTGTTACCCATCGTCACTCGATGGAGGTTCGTCCGTATGACGGCGAGGATATGATGCGTAAGGGTCGTTTGGGTGTTCCTGAACCTCAGACGCAGACCTATTCGGGTTCTATCGATCTGATGTTAGTTCCCGGTGTGGTTTTCGATCATCACTGCCATCGTATCGGTCGCGGAGGAGGTTATTACGATAAGTTCCTTCTGAAGCATCCTGAGTCCAAGAAGATCGGTATCTGTTATGCGTTCCAACTGAAGAAACACACCGTACCGCATACCCTTCGTGACCGGAAGATGGATCGTGTGGTTACTCCTCAACAGACCATTGGATAGTCGGTTGACTTTCCTGTATTCGCTTAAGCTCTCTGTCGGTCTCGGCAGAGAGTTTTCTTTCTCCCTTGCGGTAATAATAGATCACGCCGTAGTACTGACATTTCATCATTCGCGCGTACGGCAGTTCCTCTTTATAATAATCCTCCACCAGGTTCCATATGTTCAAAATGATTTCGTCCGCTTGGGCACGCAGGGGTTCCAGATCCCCGTGCACGCGTTCGGTGTTCTGCACGTGGAAGGTATGCTGCCGCTGGTGCTCGCAGAAAATATCATAATGCACTTTCACTTTGTTGATCGCCGGGTTATAGATGGGGAAACCGCCGTTAGCCATTCGTTTCTGTTCCCCCTCGATGATCTTCTTACCCCATTCCAGGATTCCTTCTTCGGAGGACAAATCCGGTACGACATGCTGATGGGGATCCAGATCGTACAGCAGTTTCTGCTCCCTCTTGATCTCCCCGCGAATGACGGCGAGGTTGAGCACCTGGATGAAATGGGATATGTACATACGTGCGTTCTGCACGATATGGCGATATTGCTTGTTGGCATTGACGGTGGACGCGTAGTTGTCTTTTGACTGCATCACCGTGTTCTCGAAGGACACCAGAAAACGCTGGGCTTCGCTCAGCAGTTTGTACGGTATCACCTGCTCGGTATAGTCGGCGCCCTGAGCCCGCTGGATCGCGTTCTGCAATGCGTGCAACCGAGCCATGTCTGTGTTGGGTAATCGACGATAAGGCATAAAACTATTTACGATTTAATCATTTACCATTTGCCATTTATTTCTTGCGGGTGGCCAGTTGTTCGGCGAGTCGGCGTAAGGTCTCCGTTGCCTCGTTCTGCGGCAGTTTGTCGAGTTGCGCCAGCGCCAGCGAGGTATGCTCTTCCATAACCGACTCACCGGCTTCACGTACCTCCAGACGGTTGTACAGCTCCGTCACACCGGCTATCTTCTCTTCGTTACGGTCGGTAGCGATGAGCCACTGAAGCAGTTCGGCTTTCGTATCCGCGTCTGCGGTCTCCAGGGCGGTGAGTAACAAGAAGGTCTTCTTATTCGCGCATATGTCTCCACCGATGGCTTTGCCGAAGGTCTTGGGATCACCGTATACATCGAGGATGTCATCCTGAATCTGGAAGGCCAGACCGATATGCAGACCGAACTGGTAGAGCGCCTCTTGCTGCTCCGGTGTACCGCCGGCGATGTAACCGCCGATTTTCATCGCGTACGCCAGAAGCACCGAGGTCTTCTTCTCGATCATCGTCATATAATCGGCGATGCTCACCCGGCTCATATGCTCGAAGTCCATGTCCATTTGTTGTCCCTCGCAGATCCCTGTGGCCATCTCGTTGAACCATTTGAGCACTTGAGGTAACTTGTCCGCCGGTACGTTGCTCAGCAGTTTGTACGCCTCGATCAGCATCTGGTCACCAGACAGGATCGCGGTGTTCTCGTTCCATTTGACATGCACCGTCTCGCGTCCGCGACGCATGGCCGCTTTGTCCATCACATCGTCGTGCAGCAGGGTGAAGTTATGAAACACCTCCAGCGCCAACGCCGCCGGCATCGTCTGCTCGATGGCATCGCCGTTGATCAGACCGCCGTTCATCACACTCTGTGCAGCGATCAGCGCCAAGGTCGGGCGAATTCGTTTGCCTCCCGACGCCAAGGTATAGGCGATGGGTTCATACAGCCCTTTGGGCTCTTTGTTCCAATCCAGTGCCTCTATGGCTTTGTTTATATCGATCATAGCTTTTTCTTTCGACTTTCGACTAAAATTTATTTTCAATGATATCCGTCAGGACATTTCTGATATCGAGCCCTGCAGCACGCACCTGTTGCGGGATGAACGAGGTGGGCGTCATACCCGGCGTGGTGTTGACCTCGAGCAGGTTAATCTTATCTTCGGTGATGATCCAATCCACGCGAATGATACCGTTGGCGCCGATGATGTCGTACAGACGCAGGGTCTCCGCCTGTATCTTATCGCGGATAGCATCGGGGATACGGGCCGGAGTGATCTCATCCACCTGACCTTTGTATTTGGCATCATAGTCGAAGAACTCATTATGCGTCACCACTTCGGTGATCGGGAAAGCGACGCCTTTGTCCTTGGTCTTATACACACCGCAGGTCACTTCCGTACCTTGCATATACGACTCGCAGATGACCTCATCGCCCTCCTGGAACGCCCGCTCGATAGCGGGATAGATAGCCTCGACGGTCTTCACCTTGGTACAACCGAAGGAAGAACCGCCTACGTTCGACTTGATGAAACACGGCAAGCCAAGGGTCTCGGCTATCTTCGGCGCGTTCGGCCATTTCTGCCCCGCACGTAGCATCATACTATTAGCGATATGGAAACCGAAATAGGACAGGTAATGGTTGCAGGCATATTTGTTGAACGTCAAGGCGGCAGCCAGTACACCGCAACAACTGTACGGCATACCGATCATATCCAGGTAACCCTGCAAGATTCCGTTCTCGCCCGGCGTACCATGAATCGTGATGTACGCAAAATCAAAGGAATGCTTCACGCCCTCGCGCGTAAAAGAAAAATCATTTTTGTCGATCGGTTCACCGGACTCCGTGTGCCAATCCTGACCCTTGAGGATCACGATCGTAACGTCATAACCCGCTTCGCCAATCCACGTTTTCAACCCCGCCGCCGAGCGCAGCGACACCTCGTGCTCGCTGCTGTCTCCGCCTGCTATAATGGCTATCTTTCGTTTCATATCAGTATAATTTCCCAAATCGGCTGCAAAGTTACAAAAAAAAACTGACATATGCAAGAATTTTTTTGTAAAAAAATTACACGAGCCGATTTCTTACTCAAAACGCAGGTAAGGAGCAAGACGGTCAAGGTCTTTTTCGGTTAGTTCCGGCAACTCGCGCAGCTCGTCCAGGGAGTGCAGACGTGCATTTTTGCGGCGAAGGGTGTAGATAGCTTTGGCTTGTTTGTAACGCAAGTACGGATGATGCTGCAAACGGTCTAAAGGACAGTTGTTTACGTTGATGGTACGCACGTATGAAGTGTCTGCTGTAAAATATGCGAAGAGGGTGTCAAGATGCAAACCGGAAAAGACTTCGTCCGCCAATTGGGTGGGACTGTAGTATCCTCCGAGTCGTTCGCGGTACTGCACGATACGGATGGCAGTATATCGACCGATCCCGCGAATCAGTTGCAGTTCGGCGGTGTCGCAGCGGTTCAAATCGAGGATTGTATCTTTCTTGACATGCTTCGGAGCGAAGCGCCATCCGACTGAGTCGCGCCATAAGGAGTCCGCCAGGCGGGTGGAATCATAGAGTCGTTGCCGTTCGATCTTCCATTCCGCGCGACGCGCGGAGTCCGCTATGCGGAAGGAGTCATACCGCTGTTCCCGTTCGGCCGCCCAGGATGCATAACGCGCAGAGTCCGCACGACGCATTGAGTCCTTGCGTTGCTCCCAGGAGGGCTTGGTGTTGGTAGGAGATATAGGAGTATTCGGACTATTCTGATTGCTCTGAACGATCGCCGTGATGACCCATCCTACCAAGGCGAGGCTCAGCAGAATAATGGCTCCGAGTCGTTGTTGTTTAGTCAGAATCACGTTAAAACGTTAAACTGTTAAAGGGTTAAACCGTGAGGTCGCGAGTGCCATCGATGAGATGGGTCGTGACGATATCGCCCGGATGCAGATCGGTTACAGACCGGATGACTTTGCCGTTCTTGGTGATTAGACTATATCCCATGTGGTATATCCGTTCGGGATTGCAGGCGGCAAGTCGTTGTTCGAGCATCTCTATGCGGTGTCTGCGAATGAGTATCTGCCGTTCAGCCGTGCGGTGCAGTCGCACCAGAAGGTCCGTGATCCGGGTCATCTGGTCTTCCATTCGATGGATCAGCCATTCGGCCACGGCCGTAGGGGTTTTGAGCGCTTCGTGTGCCACCAGATCCAGGACACTCACATCGCGTGTGTGCCCGATACCGGTGATAACAGGGATCTCAAACTGCGCGCATACTGCACATAACGCATAGTCGTCAAAGCAGCTGAGATCGGTGGTAGCTCCTCCGCCGCGTATAATCACGACAGCATCGTAACCCTCTATCTCTTCGAGAGCGGCAATGATGGATTTGGCAGCGGTAGGACCCTGCATCGTGGCACCGAAAAGCTGTGTCTCGAAGTAAAAGCCGCTATGCTCCAGTTGGTGTTTGAAGTCTTCGTAACCGGCAGCATTGGAAGACGAGATAACGGCAATACGGCGAATGAGGGTAGGTAGCGGAAGCAGTTGTTGGGCATCCAGCAGTCCGTCGGCTTGCAGTGCAGCGATGGTCTGTTGGCGTTGGCGTGCGATGTCTCCTAAGGTGTAAGCGGGATCTATACCGACGATTGAGAGACTGAGCCCATAGACGGCATGCCATTGAATCTCTGCTTCGACCAGCACCGCCATGCCTGCTTGCAGGGCTTGTCCGGTCTCGGACTCAAAATAAGCCGTGAGCAGTTCTTGTGTACCCGCCCAGCAGGTTGCCCTCATCTTGGCGCTCTTACCGTCCACCAGTTCAAGGTACATATGTCCGCCTTTGATGCTGAGGCTGCTGATTTCGGCTTTCACCCAATAGGAAGGCGCCAGACTATCGTCCAGCGCTTCGCCAATAAGGGCACATAGTTCCGTGAGAGTTAGTGTCTCCATGGGTCGCATAAGATACAACGCTCTTTGCCTTCGAAACCGACAAAGACGGTGAAGCGGATACCTATAAAGAGGTTTCTGAGCCAGAACTTAGAAGCATCTTTGGTGGAGAACACATGGTCCGTCTGATAAGTAGGAAAGTCATACAAAGTCTGGTCGGGAATGCCGTAATAGGCTTTCTCGGTTTTAGGACTGATATTGAGTATTCCGAAGTCCGCGAATCCTGCGAAGCGCATTCGGATATCCAGTGCCTCCCCTCTTCGGTGTTTATATTTATATTTATACGAACTTTGTGCGGAGGTATATTCGTAGCCCATCTCCACGTGTGCAAGCAGGTCGAATTGGAGTTTGAGTTGTTCCCCTTCCCGCTCAATAGGCACGTCTTGCCGGAAACCGTGGTTAGGCATCTGTTGCCAAACACCCACATAGCGTTCGTACAAGGCATCGGTGTTACCGATCATTTTCTGCTTGGTGTTACCCCATATCGCATAGTTCATCTGTATACCCGCGAGGAAATAGCCGATACCGAGCGGACTGAGGATATAATGACCTGCCAAGAGCGGTACCTGTACATAGAGTTGTTGCGACATGTCTTGCCGCTCGGAGAAACGGTGACGCAGGGTGAATTTTTGCGGTGTCGTACCTAACCATGCGCTATAGAGGTTCTCGTGGTAGATGGCGGTGTCGGTGATATTATTGAACACGCGCTGGTAACAGAGTCCGAGTCCTGTCTGGAAAAGCAGACCGCTGTATTGCAGCTCATAGAGCATATGGAAGCCTGCGGCTCCTCCGCCCGGAGTGATCTTAGCGGTAGGCATCGGACTGACGAGAGCCGACCAGCTGCCTTCGACGGACACACCGATCATATGGTGAGTTCCGGTATATTGCGAAGCGTGCAGACCCAGCAGCACATCGGTGGATGAACTGGGATCCTGATTAGAGAACCCGTTGAGCCCTGCCAAACGGTATTCCCACCGCTCGGCTGCAGCAAAACGTCTCTGTCCCCACATCATGGCGGGTACCAGACACAGGATCAGAAGGATGTAGCGCAACTCTCGCATATGTCTCTTACCACAAATTTGATGGCTCTATAGGGTTCTTCTTTCGTCTTCTCCGACCATAACTGCACGATATACATACCCGATACGGAAGGCACTTCTACGACGGTCTCTTCTGCTTGGAAAGCACCGCTGGAGATGGTCGATCCGTCACTGGTCGTGATCTTATAGTTTCCTTCGTGCCGCGACATGATCGTGATATACGGGTGTCCGGCGGTGACGCATGTCGGTACGATATCGAGGTAACCCATGGTCGGTGCGTACTCCTTGAACATCGGATCCAGACTGATGGTGATCGGACAGGTGGGGAAGGACTTGGACTCGCCTTGCCGCGTCAGTCGTACATGATACTGATCGCCCATCACCAGACCCGTCGGTTCGTACAGGTACGGGTTAGTCTGACCCACCAGTTTCTTCTCGCCTTGGTACCACTGGTACGAGGACCATTTGTAACCACCGTTATAGTTCTCGTTAAGTAGCGCAATGACATCGCCGTACCGCTGTTCGGTAAGCCAAGCCGGATAACTCATGATAAAGACAGAGTCATGGAAGCAGTCGGTCTGCGGATGTTGGCATATACCGTTGTATAGCACAAGGCGTACGGAGTAGTTATCCGGTCTCGGGTAGTTTGTCTTCTCGCCGTCGCGATAGGGGATAGCCACGGTGATGACCATCGGGTCGGTATACTCGTAGATAGGAACGGAATCCATATCTTCGAAGCCCATCGACTTACCGATACTGTCGAAATAGAGCGAGTACGCGATCGGATAATGACTCGTATAGGTGTAGAACAGGTCGAAGGCATCTTCGCTCTGGCACATCGGGTTGTCTGCCCATATCTTCGGAACGGTAGGCGGAATCTCAGCCAGATGGGTATAGATGAAATGGTGACATCCCCATTCATTGAACGTCGTGTCCTTATAGTCTCCCGGAGCGGTGTATATATGTCCGGTCTCGGTGATGGTGAGTGTGTCGCCGATACAGATCGTGTCGTACCGCACTTCAAAAGTCGTATCGTTCACATGCAGGTAGAGATGATAAACCGAGTCGCAGTGGTAGATGGTCTTGAGACTATCGTAGATGAGGTTGTCTCCTACCGGGGCATGTTCTATAAAATGCTCACGCCATTGATAGGTCTCGTCCGCGCAGATCGTGTCGTATTCCTCGAAGAGGTATTTCGGATAGACGAAGAGCCGTAACTCATAGATCGAGTCACATCCGTACAAGGCTGTATAGTTCGAGTCATGCACGATATAAGCACCGTAGTCCAGATCATGCAGCAGTGTGTCACGCCATAGCAGACTCTCGTTACCGCAGATCGTGTCATACTCGACATGGCGGTAAGACGGCAGCACGTGTGCATAAAGGAAATAGAGACTGTCGCAACCCTTGACGGTCTGCAGCGAATCGACGAAGATTGTATCGAACGGCTTTTTCTCTTGATCCGTTATATCGTATTCAAATACCGATTTTTCCCAAGTATGGTCCAGTTCCTCCGAATGGTAAGCCACTCCGGAACAAACGGTAGCCGCGGTGCGGAAGACAAAGGTGTCGCAGACGGTGACGTTATACCGGTAGATGATACTGTCGCAGACACCGTCGTACGCGTAGATATGCACATCGATATTCGGTTTGGGTCGCGGATTACCCGGTTCCCATATCATTTTTTCGAATACTGAGTATTCGCCATGTGCGCCCCATAAGGTGTCGCGATGATAATACGACTCGCTCTCGCATATCGTGTCCGTGATCGGGATGATCGCTACCGGTTTGATCAGGAACTCCAGCACGAAGACGGAGTCACAACCCCATGTATCCGTTTTGAGGCTGTCGTAATAAATACCGCTCTTCGAGTAATAATTTCCTCTCCATTCGACGATGTCACCGAAGCAACCTTTACCGCGTGCTACGAAGCGATAGGTAGGATGGATCGCCAGCGTGAGTGTCACGAGTGAGTCACAACCGTCGATGGACTTGAGCATATGTTCCCGCGTCTCGTATTGTACCTCATAATAGGTGGTGGAGGTATCTTTCTCGTCTACCGTGGCATGCGGAGCAAAACTGATCGGGTCCTCGTACGACGTTCCCCAGGTGTCGCTAAAGAAGAAAGTATGCTCTCTCTCGCTGTCGCACACATGGACGGTATCCTGAAGATGATAGACGGGGTGTACGTGGATCTCAAGGTAGTATATCGAGTCGCACGAATGAGCTGCCGGCCACTTGACCGTATCAAGGTAGACACCCGGTGTCAGAACCCGTTCCGTAGTGATACCCGGTGCCTGATCTCCTGCGTAGGTTCGGCCTTGCCATGTCACACGTTCATTCTCGCATATATGGCGGATACTATCGAAATGATAGGTGGAGTCGATGGTCAGGTAGAGGAAGAACAGACTATCGCAACCGCCTCGTCCTTCATTACATAACGAGCAGAACTTGGTGCGTAACGAGTCGATATACAGATAGGTCGTGTCGCCTTTGACGAACCGTGGTATCGAGTCCGCCGGGATGAAACGTTGATTATGAACATCCCATACAGTATCGTGATTCGTCCATACGTAGAACGAGTCACGTCCTTCGGACGGTTGACAGAGCCGGAGATAGGTGGTGTCTGAATAGGTCTTGAATACCGTCAGACTGTATTCTACAGCACTATCGCAATCTAAGGAGGATAAGATGAAACCCTTCAGAGGCACGGTCACGGAGTCTTTGCCTTCCGGGATAGTCACCACGTTCTCCGGTGCCACGTCTGCGGGTTTGTTCGGTGAGTTGGATCCGTAGATGACTCGTCCCACAAAGACGATAGAGTCTTTGTCGCACATCGCGGTGTCGGTTACCGTCACGGCTGTCATATAGACGGTGTCGATATGCAGTTTCAACTCGAAGGTCGAGTCGCAACCGTGAATCGTCTGGTATTTCGCATAATAGGTGTAATCACCGATATGAGCGGTAGGAATGGGTTTGACCGGGTTACCGTTCTTGTCAAAGACATGGTCGGGATCCTGATAGGGGAAAGCATAGTCTTCGGTGAACTGGCAGGTCTTGTAAGCCGAATCGCTATGATAAACCGAGTCCACATACAGATGCAGATGCCAGATTGAGTCACAACCGTAACCTACGGTCTCCAGCGAATCGGTGTACCAATAATCCCCGTGCCGCTCTGCCGGAATAGCCGTCACTTTCTTGCCATCCGCATCATAGATCGTGTGTCCTGCACCGTGTCCGGGCCAAGCGAACGTGGAGCCCGGAGCCTGACATACGTGTAGCACATCGGTCGAGTCATGCGCCGGGGCCCGGTACAAGTCGAGGTAGAAGATGGAGTCAAATCCTAATACCGTCTCATACGGGTCTTCATACAATTGGTGCTCACCGCGTGCCGGGAAACTCGTGATCGTATCACGGTCGAACGGCTTGCCGTCCACGTAGTACTCCGACCGGTCTTCCGTCCAGATATACTCGATATCCTCTTCGCACACATACTTATGCACCGTATCACGATAGACCTCACCCATGTGAAGAATCAGTTTGTACGTGTTGATACACGTCACGCCGTTCACCTCCGGGGTTTCTTCGTAGTGGTAGAACTCCGACAAGGGTTGGTTGACCCGTATCACTTTCGGCCCGGTGACATCAGCTTTTGGGCCGGCATAGGTGGTGTCGTTTACCGACCATGTATATTTACCTTCCAGTGAGATAAGTTCCTCGTATTCACGATAGAAGGTCTTGATAATAGTGATATGCAGCGCATAAATGGTATCGCATCGGGTGGTGTCGTCCACATAATAGAACTCTCCCGCTATATTGGCAGGAATCGTATCTATCTTAAAGACTCCGTCATGGGAAACCCATTTGAACTTGGTATCAACGGTGTCCATACAGATGGTCGTATCCACCAGGTCATAGTGCGGTATTTCCGCTTTACTGTAAATCAGTTCGAGGCGGTAGATAGAGTCCGCCTTGTAGCGTGACTGACAACTGTCGTAATAGATACCGTCTTTGGGATAAACGATATCGTGGTGGTGACCCTTCCATTTGAAATCCTGACGGACGGTATCATGTTTGGACCAATCGTAACTCAAACGACACCAGGTGATTGTCGTATCGAAATAGTAGGTAGGCGGAATGATCAGATGCAGTGAGTTGATCGAGTCGCAACCCTGCGGATTACCACCGTTACACTCCGCGCAGGTCTTAGTGCGCAGTGTGTCACCGAACTCTCCATACCATGCCTGCTTGTCGTCATCCCATGCCATGCCCTTGGAATACTTCGAGATCAATGAGTCCCGTGTGACGCCATCCCGCTCGATCTTCCATTCGTAGATTGAATCGGTCCATTGCGGTTGATGATAGTCCATCGTATCAACGGTGAGCGTGTCATAACTGCGGTGGATATACAGCATTAACTCATAGATTGAGTCGCAACCCGTGAAAGGTAATTCGTCTTCATCCAGGTATTTACTCTTATCCTTTCCTTTCTGGCATCCGCATCCTTTGGTTTTGTAAGACGCTAATTTCGTACCGGATGTACGAACAGGAGTACCGCTATGCGGACCTTTATAGTCCACTCCGATAAAACGCCGACCATGATAGAGCGTATCCTGATTGGAACACATATGGATCGTGTCGTAGAAATGGAAGGTGTCGCATACGAACAACTCCATCGTAAAGAGGGAGTCACAACCGAACTGCGATTCGTACTTACGGGTGAACGTGTAGTTACCCGGTTTGACATTCCATATCCAATCGCCTTCTACGGCATCTCCATCGTCCTTGATAGCAGCGAACTTTGTCTCCTTCTTCACGCCGGTCTTGTATTTATCCAGATGACCTTGGTCATACAGACTGTCGTAGAAACAAGCGATGGAGTCACCCAAACAGATAGCACGCCATATCGTATCATTGAAGATACGCGTCACGCGTGTCACGGTACGGAAGGTATCTCGATCCTCTCCACCGCATAGTACCCGGTTACGCACCGTGATCATCTCCAGTTCGTAATCATAGAACTGTTTACGATCTGGGGTATCTTCCTGTACTGGTAAGATGAACTTACGGTTCAACTTATGCTTGTTTCCCGTAGGAGTCAATATATTGCCGTCAACCTTTTCTCGTTGATCTTCTTCCGTCACGTCATACAGATTCCACTCGATAGCATCTACCTTATGTTGAGGGTGGGTCTCCAGGGTCCAATAGACGGTTGAACTATCGCACACCACAGCTGTATCCAAGCGCTCTTTTCCTTCTTTCCACTCGTCCCACTGCCGTTGATACCATCCGTGACCGTCCAAGGAGTCCATGTCATAACTCTTGGAAGACATCAGTTTCTCAGAGTTATTGATATACAGCGAGTCCCCAAACGGATTCGGCGTAAAACCGAGAGTATAGAAATAGCCCTGTACATACGAGAGGCCATACACCATTCCGACAAAACCCTCACCGGTGGTCTCTACTTTATGATAGGCCTTGGTGTTTCCTACTTCTACATGCGCGTAGGACATGGAAGGATCGGCAGTAAAGGTATGGAAGGTCACGGTGTTACCGTCCACCGTCAGTTTGTTGGCATCTGCCGTCTTGGTGACCAGATAAACATAAAACTCTTGCGGCGGAGTCTTGCTTAATACTTTCTCCGGCTCTAGTTCGTGCGTGAAGAAATTCATTTTCGTGGCACGATGGGTCCATGCCGGCATCATAGCGTTGGCGGAGTTACCCCACAGCATTTTGATGGTTCGCCCGTCTACGGTAATGTTCTCGTCGTTGTCATGCGCACTGGAGGTGTACGAATAGAGGATAACAGGATTATTGGTGGTGATAACGAACTCATCGGCATCTACACCTACGATATAATCTTCATCAATAGAAGTGGATTGACCTTTATTCAAGTTTAACGTAGCACCGCTTGTGTTATTCTCCGTCTTGACGGTGATAACCGTGTTGTCATAGGCCGCCGTGATACGGAAATAATTGATTTTTGTGCGCTCGAGTTTGGTGATATAGAACTCGGTTCCCCATTGGGCAATAGGCAGACTCTGCTCCGTAGCAAAGTTACGCGCTTTAGCCACACTGATAGGGATACTGGTCTGTTGGTTGCCATTGAAGACCGCAATCGGTTTGTCGGCACAAACGAAACTGCCGGTAAGATCCAACACGTAATCACCGATACCTTCTTTCTTCGTTCTGGACGCTACCAGATAAGCGTCACCTTTGTTCAAGGTAACGGAATAGGGCGTCGCGGGCTTCGGAAGTTGACCGGTAAAGGTGGTGTCGGAAGGAGAGAATTGAACCGTCGTTCCGTCTTCAGTAGCTACAAAAGCGAACTGAGACGAGTAGTTGTCCTGCGGACTGTTTTGGATAAAATATTCTTTACCTAACGACTGCGTAGGCAGAATCAACGAAGCTTCACGATAGGAGTCCGCTATATCACCGGTTCGGTTATAAGAAAAACAAGAGAACGTTTTATCCTTGTTACTATCCGCGGCATAGACATGGACACCCTTGTAATGGTCTTCCGTATTCTCGCTCTTGAATAGATAGATCGTTTTCGCATAGGTGTTTCTGTCTATCGTATAGACCCTCGTTTCACCTGCACTGAGATTCAGCGTAGTGACATTGTCGGTCCCTACATCTATCTTAATGCTCATCGCTTCGCGGGCGGATACAATCACCTTCATCTCAAACGGCTTGTTCTTGTTCTCCGGATTTGTTGCATCGAACATACCGTTATTCATGAACGTCAACCAGAAGTCATTCCCTTCCGTCGTGTTAAACGTAGCTAAACCGCCTAACCAGTTCTCATCATTACTGATCAATTCCGTAGCGGCACTCACCCATTGGGCAAGCATCAGCAACAGTAAAAAGACTATATGACGTATGTTATTTTTCACGTATAAGCAAAATCGGCCGCAAAGTTACAACTTTTTTTCGACATATGCAAGCGCGCGCGTAAAAAAATGCGAATTTCACGCATCTTTCATGCTTTCAATCGCTTCTTCCGGGTCTTTAGCACCGAAAACAGCACTGCCTGCCACCAACACATCGGCCCCTGCTTCAAACAGTGCCGCTGCATTCTCCGTATTTACGCCGCCGTCGATCTCAATGAGCGTCTTCAAGCCGCGTTGGTCGATCTCATGACGGATAAAACGGATCTTATCCATGGTCTCGGGAATAAATTTCTGACCTCCGAAACCCGCAAAGACGGACATCAGAAGCACCATGTCCACTTGGTCCAAGTACGGCACCAGCCGTTTCACGTCAATATCCGGATTGATCGTCAGACACGTACGCACGCCTTTGGCTTTGATCAGATCCAGAACCGGTATCGGGTCATCCACCGCTTCCAGGTGAAAACCCACCGACCAGGCTCCGGCATCGCAGAAACGCTCCACGTATTTCTCGGGATGTACGATCATCAGATGCACGTCCAGTGGTTTGGTGCAATACTGTTGGAAGGGCACCATCAGCGGAAAACCGAATGAGATATTCGGTACGAACGTACCGTCCATCACATCGATATGCAACCAATCCGCTTCACTGCGGTTGATCATCTCCAAATCATCTGCCAGATGTCCGAAATCTGCGGACAACACACTCGGTGCAATCAGTTTCATATATTCTTCACTAATTTATAACCTTTGTAACGCACGGCAATAATCTGATAGTCGGCGGGAGTTAAGAATGCGCGTAAATGGTTGATATACACGCCTAAAGAGCGAGCCGTGAAGGCATTGTCTTCTTTCCATATCGCACTTAAGATATGGTGTTTGTCCACCACTTCTCCCTCGTTGCGGCAAAGCATCAGCATCACTTCGCTCTCCCTCGAAGACATATGTCGTCCGTCGAAGGTCTGGTGGGTCGCATCGAAAATATGCCCGTTCAGGTCAAAGATCCGCTGTTTGCTCTCTTGTTTGGCCCTTGCCCGACGGAGCACCGCTTCGATCCGGCATATCAGGATATCCATCGAGAACGGTTTGGTCTGGTAGTCATCGCAACCCAACTGAAACGCCCGCATCTGGTCCTCGCGCTCACTGCGCGTAGTAAGCACCAGTAGCGGGATGTCCGGTTCACGATGGCGGATATCCTTGATCAACTCATATCCGTTGATTCCCAGGCCCTGCAGTTCCGTCAACACCACGTCCCAGTGCTCGGCCGTCAGCAGGTCCAAGCCAACCTTGCCGTCACTCACCCGGCGTGCCGAATAACCGCGACTCGCCAAGTAGTCACTCAATACCGTCGAAAGGCTGATATCGCCGTCTATAATCAGGATTTTAGATGCCATAATTCTAAAAAACGCCACAAAATTAGTAAAAATTTTGCATATATGCAAGTTTTTTTGTAATTTTGCAGCGAAAATGAAGCAAACACCATGAGCAAAGTTCTTTTGATCTCCACCGGAGGTACCATTACCATGGTTCGGGACCATGCGTCAGGAGCACTGGTTCCGGCAGACATAGAGACCTTCAAAGCCTATATGCCGGAACTGTTTGCTGGGGATATTCAGGTGGATATTCAGGCCTTCACGCCGCTTATTGACTCTTCGGATATCGGTCCGAACAGTTGGATACAGATGGCGCAGATGGTCTATGACCATTATGACGAGTATGACGGATTTGTCGTGCTGCATGGTACGGATACGATGTCGTACTCCGCTTCGGCGCTCTCGTTCATGCTGGAGAACCTCGGTAAACCTGTCGTCTTCACCGGTAGTCAACTGCCCGTCGGAGTCCTTCGTTCGGACGCCAAGGAGAACCTGCTGACCTCTATCGAGATAGCCGCGGCGGTCGATGAGAACGGCGATGCCATCGTGCCGGAAGTAACCATCTATTTCGAAGACCGCCTCTTCCGTGCAAACCGTACCACCAAGCGCAATGCCGAACATTTCTCGGCCTTCAACAGTTATAACTACCCTGCACTGGCGAAGGCGGGAGTGCATATCACCTACCAGCCTCACCTCGTGCATTATTCCGATCCGAACGCACCGCTCATCCTGCATACGACTTTCGATACGAATGTAGCGGTACTCAAACTCTTCCCGGGTATCCCGCAGTCCGTCGTACATTCACTCTTGCGCACGCGCGGTTTAAAAGGTGTGGTGCTCGAGACTTTCGGCGCCGGAAATGCCCCAACCGACAAATGGCTCTATCGCGAACTCAAAGCTGCCGTCGATCGCGGAATCATCATTGTCAACAAGACCCAATGCAACACCGGTTCGGTGGAGATGGGTCTGTACGCCGTCTCGCTTAATCTCATGAAAGCAGGCGTGCTCTCCGGCTATGACATCACGACCGAAGCACTGCTCACCAAGATGATGCTTATCTTCGGCGAACAACCCGAGCATGCCCGCGAACTGCTCGCCAAAAGTTTCTGCGGCGAGATGACCGTTGACTAAATGAATAAATGACTAAATAAATGATAAAATGGTAAATGACAAAATGGTAAATGGCCTTGAGCCTAAAGGTTTGTGGTCCAGTTTCTACAGCCTTACCCAGATTCCGCGTCCGAGCGGTAAACGCAAAGAGATAGCGGACTTCCTCGTGAATTACGGCAAGAGTCTCGGTCTCGAGACCCTGCAAGACGAGATCGGTAACGTCCTCATTCGCAAACCCGCTTCTCCGGGTTATGAGAACCATCCGGGTGTGATCCTGCAAGGACACATGGACATGGTTCCCCAAAAGAACAGCGACAAGGTCTTCGATTTTGAGAAAGACCCGATCCAAGCCTACATCGAAGAGAACGGCGAGTGGGTGACGGCTGATGGCACCACCCTCGGAGCCGACAACGGTATCGGTGTAGCTACCGCCATGGCGATCCTCGCGGACAAGAATGTGGTACACCCGCCGCTCGAGGCGTTCTTCACCATCGACGAAGAGACCGGTATGTACGGTGCCAATGACCTCAAGTCCGGCTGGCTCCAAGGCAAGTACCTGTTGAACCTCGACTCGGAGACCGAAGGTGAGTTATACGTCGGTTGTGCGGGTGGAGTCGATGCTGAGGCTACGTTCCGTTATGAACCCGTTGAGACCGAAGAAGGCGACATCGCCCTCAAGGTAACCCTCAAAGGCTGCAAAGGCGGTCACTCGGGTTGCGATATCCACCTCCAGCGTGCGAATGCCATCAAGCTCCTCTTCCGTTTCCTCAAGGATGCCGTAGCCAATTTCGAGGCACGTCTGGCGTGTGTCGAAGGAGGTAACATGCGTAATGCCATCCCGCGTGAGGCATCGGCAGTTATCACGATTCCCGAAGAGAGTTATCAGGACCTGCAAGACCTCGTGGACCGTTACGAAGACCTCTGGCTCAAAGAGTACGATGGGGTAGAGACCGACCTGCATTTTACCGCAGAAGAGGTCGAGTGTCCCAAGACCGAGATGCCGGAAGATGTACAGGACTTCCTCATTCACGCGATCACCCTCTGTCCGCATGGTGTATACCGCGTCATCCCGGAGATGCCGGATATCATCGAGACCTCCAATAACCTCGCGATCATCGAGACCAAAGACAATACCGTTCGGATCATCTGTCTCGCCCGTTCGTCCGTGGAGAGCCGCAAGGAAGAATTGGCATCGATCATCCAGTCTGCGTTCTCACTCGCCGGTGCAGAAGTGAAGTTCGACGGTGCGTACCCCGGATGGAAACCCAACTTCAAGAGCGGGTTACTCAAGGTCATGAAAGAAACGTACGAGAAAGAGTTTGGTTCCTCTCCTCGTATCGTTACTATTCACGCCGGTCTCGAATGTGGTATCATTGGTGCCAAATACGATGGCATGGAGATGATCTCCTTCGGTCCGACTATCGAACACCCGCACAGCCCCGATGAGCGTGTGAACATCGCTACTGTGCAGAAGTTTTATCAATTTGTTCTCGCCGCCCTCAAGGCACTCTAAACAAAATCAGGTAGCCAATCGGTTGCCTGATTTATTTTTAATTTTTAAATTTTAAATTTTCAATTAGAAAGCAGTTCGACTGCTTTCTTCGTGATCTCGTCATCCCGTTCAAACAGCGGGAAGAAACCCTCATCGCCCAGTACATCCCGGACGATATAAGCATTCAGAAGTCGCGTCATTAACGGGCGCGATTTTTGTATCTGCTCCTCATTCGGTGCGATATCTTTCTCTTGGGCAAACGCCACGAACTCACGCAAGATATTCTGTTTGTTCAGGTACTTCTCCAATTCCTTCCATTCCTTGAATTTACCCAATTCCTTGCGGTGCTGGTCCGTATATTGGTAGGCGAACTGGTAGGTGATCGCCAGGTTGACGCATTTGTTGTACCACGGCGTATTCAAGGTAGTGTCACGACCTACGAAAACGTCCGGCATAATACCACCTCCGCCACGAACGATACGGCCTTTCTTCGTGCGATAAGTCGTCGTGTCCGTGAAATGAATCGAGTCCGCAGAGAACTGCTCGCCGTGCTCAAAACGCTCGTATAACTCCTTGTTATAGTCACTCTGATCACCCATCGTGTACGGTTTCTGGATACACCGACCGCTCGGCGTGTAATAACGGGCTACCGTCAGACGCACCGCACTACCGTCGTCAAACGGCATCTGCTGCTGCACCAGACCCTTACCGAACGACCGTCTGCCGATGATCGTCGCGCGGTCATTATCTTGCATCGCACCCGCGAAGATCTCACTCGCCGAAGCGGAGAAGTCATCGATCAGAACCACCAGCGGTACGTCCTTGAACCGACCGCTACCGTCGGCCTTCGCCTCATAACGAGGATAAGCGCGACCCTGCGAATAGACGATCAACTCACCGCGGTGCAGGAACTCATTCGCCATGCGGATCGCCTGATCCATGTATCCGCCGCTGTTCTCCCTTAGGTCCACGATATAGCGGTCCGCACCCTTGGCCTTCAGTTCCGCCAAAGCGGTGATAAACTCCTTATAGGTCGTCTCGCCGAACTTGTTCACGCGCACAAAACCGATCTTACCGATCATGAATTTCGCGTCCACACTCGTCACCGGTATATCGCCTCTTGTGATCGTGAAATACAGCGGTTCACTCACTCCGGCACGCAGGATACCTAACTTCACCTGCGTACCCTTCGGACCGCGGAGGGTCTTCATCACCTTCTCGTTGTTCATCTTCTTACCCGTGAACACCGAGTCGTCTACCGTCACGATCTTGTCGCCCGCCAATACACCGATACCTTCACTCGGACCGCCGGCAATAACCGCTACGATACGCACCGTGTCTTGCTGGATCGTGAACTGCACGCCGATACCCGAGAACGAACCCGCTAACTCCGAGTTCACCATCTCCAGGTCTTCCTTGGGGATGTACGCACTGTGCGGATCCAACTTCTGCACCAGATCCGTCATCACCTCGTCCGTGATGCTGTCCACATTGATCTCATCCACATACGCCGTCTCCATCAGTTGTATCAGGCGGTCTAACTTGTTCTGCTCGAACTGCAACTGACCGTTATGAATCACGATACGCTGGGCGTTCGCCTGCTGACTGATGGACATCCCGATCAACAGACCAATCGCTACTCCCAACACCGTCAATGTAGGTAAGATGTACTTTTTCATGTTTCTTTCAACTTTCAACTTTCAACTTTCAACTTGGTCGTGTAAATACACGACCTCTATCCCTGCTCTTTTCAGCAGCTCCACACCATCCATGATCCGGTACTCCTCGCCGTAAACAACCCGTTTGATGCCAGACTGAATGATCAACTTCGAGCACTCCAGACACGGACTGGCGGTCACATACAGCGTTGCACCGTCGGAACTGTTATTCGACCGCGCTACTTTCGTCAGCGCATTCGCTTCAGCGTGCAGCACGTAGGGCTTACTTACGTTATTCTCATCCTCGCAGATGTTCTCAAAACCCGAAGGAGTACCGTTGTATCCGTCGGAGATGATCATCTGGTCCTTCACCAGCAGCGCACCAACCTTCCGACGCACGCAGTAACTGTTCTCTGCCCACGTCCGCGCCATGCGCATATATAAATAATCGCGTTTCTTCTGTTTTTCCGTCATAACAATTCTTCTGCAAATTCCTTTACGTTCACGCCGTCAAACGTTCCTGAGCTCATCATTAATAATGCCGTATTCTCGTAGCTGAGGCTCTTCAACTGCGCCTGCAGCGCCTCGCTCTCCGTAAACACCTCCACATTTTTCGTGCCAAACGCGTCCCGAACTTCCTCTTTGGTGATCGGCGTCAAGCGTTTATGCTCGATCACTTTCGGATTGAAATACACATACGCCACATCCGCTTCGGCCATACAACCCTTGTACTGCGGCAGAAAATCCGCCATCAGACTTGAGAACGTATGCAGTTCCATACAAGCCACCAGTTTCTTCTCCGGATAACGTTCGCGCACCGCATTGATGGTCGCCTTCAGTTTACTCGGACTATGTGCAAAATCCTTGTACGCCACACTCGTCTCGGTTTCGCAGATCTTCTCCAGACGGTTGCTGGCACCGGTGAAGGTGCTTATCTCGCGGTAGAAATCATCCGGTGCCACGCCGATACAGTGACATGCTAACATCGCTGCCTGCAGGTTCTGCATATTATGCTTTCCGAACACCTGCATCTCGACCTTTCCGTCATATGCCTCATACGGAATTATCGAGATGTCGAGATCTCGAGATGTCGAGGCCTCGTCGGCCAACATCCTCAGATTCTCATCCCCCTTGAAATAAATAAACGATCCCTTCGGTTCTATACTCTTTACGAACTTGCGGAAGGTATCCACGTACTCCGGGAACGTCGGGAATACATTGATATGATCCCACGCGATACCCGTCAGGATCGCTACATGCGGGTGGTACCAAAGGAACTTGCTTCTCAGATCCAGCGGACTCGTCAGGTACTCATCGCCCTCAAACACCGCATACTTCGCCGTGTCGCTCAAGCGTACCATCCGTTCGAAGCCCTCGATCTGCGCACCTACCATATAGTCCGCTTCGATACCTAACCGGTTCAGCACATAGAGGATCATCGAGGTCGTGGTCGTCTTGCCGTGCGAACCTCCTACCACAATACGAATCTTATCCTTCGTCTGCTCGTACAGGTACTCCGGGAACGAATAGATCTTGATACCCAACTCACGCGCCTTCACCAATTCCGGGTTATCCTCGCGCGCGTGCATTCCTAATATAATAGCGTCTATATCCTTGGTGATACGCTCCGGGTGCCAACCCATCTCATCGGGCAACAAACCCGCCTCGCGCAAGTGAGACAAAGCAGGGTCGAAGATTTCATCATCCGACCCCGTTACCTTGTACCCTGCCTTGGAGGCAACGGCTAACGCCAAGTTATGCATCGCCGCCCCACCAATAGCTATAAAATGTATTTTAGTCATAATAGTCGAAAGTCGAAAGAAAAAAGACCGTAGCATTTGGCTACTCAAAGCCGCTTTTATCTTTGAGCGTTAGCGGTCTTTCTTCTTTGAGCGGAGCGGTCTATTTGAACAATTTATCAAACTCCTCTTGGCTAACTTTCTTCGGCTCCACCTTCACGATAGCCTTGACAGCCTCGAAGATCTTGTCTTCTACCACGCGCTCTACGATACCGCGTAACTGGTTCTCGTTCTTCAGCATCTCCTGAGCGTAGTTAGCGAGCATCTCCTCCTCTACGTTCATCAGGCCGTACTGCATGAACTGCATCTTGGCGATCCGTTTGGCAAAGTCCTCGACCTCTTCTTTTTGCACGTCGATCTTGTACTCTTTCATGAGTTGGTCCTTGGCGAGGTGCCATTTCAGCTCGTCCAGCATCTTGTCAAAGTCCTTGTCGAGGTCCTCTTGCGTCATCTTCTCGTTCGTCTCCAGCACCCAACGTTTGAGGAAGTCAACAGGGAACTCTACTTTCTCCATCTTCTTCATCACAGCGTCCTTCACGTCGATGCCGAAGCGGTACTTCGTCTCTTCTGCCAGACTGCGCTCGATATCTTCTTTGATCTTCGCACGGAAACCCTTCTCGTCTTTCGGAGCGTCCGGACCGTACACCTTAGCGAACAACTCGGCATCTACTGCACACGGCTTCACCTCTGCCTTCGTGCCTTTCTCTTCGTCAGCAGCGATGTACTCGCCGAAACGGTTGGTATACGCCTCAACCTGCTTGTCCACCATCTCCTTCGTCGGCTCGATCGTGTACTCAGCGATCTTGTTCTTGCCGTTCAACTTGGCATCGAACTCCGGTGCTACAGCGATGTCGAACGCAAAGGTAAACGTGTCCTCGTGGTCGAGATCGACGTTACCTTGCTCTTTGTTCGGCAGCGGGTCACCGAGAATATTCAATTTCTTCTCCTCGATGTGCTTCTGCAGGTTCTCACCTACCAGCTTGTTCAGCACGTCAGCCAGGATACCCTTACCGTACATCTTCTTCACCAAGCCTGCCGGAACCATTCCCGGACGGAAACCCGGCATCTGTGCTTTCTGACGCACTTGTTTCAGTTGCTTCGCAACCTCCTCCTGATAGTCAGCCGGCTCGATGGTCATCGTCACCACTGCCTTCAGGTCTTTCAATTCACTTTGTTCAATTTTCATTTTTTGTATTATTTTGTTTTATTATTTTTCTCTTTGTGTAAGCCCTTCGCTCAGCGAGCGATACAGTATATATCCGGTTGGAACATTCTTTTGCGGTTGGGGTCCGCAAAAGCATGAGCGGGGGGCACCGTGGTTCCAGAGGATATATACGCTATCCGAATGGCTTTAAGGGCTTACGCTCTTCCGGCTCTTTTTCTCTCGAGCTCGTCAAGAATGATCTTGCGGATTCGCATAGCGTGCGGCGTCACCTCCACGTACTCGTCCTCTTTGATGTACTCCAGCGCCTCTTCCAGACTCATCCGTACCGGCGGCGGCAATACAGCCTTGTCGTCTGCACTCTTCGAACGCATGTTGGTCAGTTTCTTGCTCTTGGTCACATTGATGACGATGTCGCCTTCCTTCGCATTCTCGCCTACTACCTGTCCGGCATACACTTCCTCCTGCGGATCGATGAAGAACTTACCTCTGTCCTGCAACTTGTCCAACGCATAAGCATAAGCCGTACCGGCCTCCATGGCGATGAGCGATCCGTTATTGCGCTTCACGATCTCGCCTTTCCACGGCTGGTACTCCAGGAAACGGTGCGCCATGATCGCCTCACCGGCGCTCACGTTCATCACATACGTACGCATTCCCATGATGCCGCGACTCGGGATGGTGAACTCCAGATGGACGCGGTCGTTGACCATCTCCATCTTCGTCATCTCGCCCTTATGCGTGCTCACAAACTCAATGATCTTACCCGAGCACTCCTCCGGCGTGTTCACCGTCAGACTCTCCACCGGTTCACATTTCACGCCGTTGATCTCTTTGATGATCACCTGCGGCTGACCCACTTGTAACTCATACCCCTCACGACGCATGGTCTCGATCAGCACACTCAGGTGCAGCACGCCGCGACCGAACACACGCCAACTGCTTTCCTCCGCACCTTTCTCCACGCGCAACGCGAGGTTCTTCTCCAACTCTTTGTTCAAGCGGTCTTGGATATGACGACTCGTCACATACTTACCGTCTTGACCGAAGAACGGACTATCATTGATGCAGAAGGTCATACTCATCGTCGGCTCGTCGATAGCGATCGGTTTGAGTGCTTCGGGATTCTCAGCATCGCAGATCGTGTCACCGATCTCAAAACCGTCAATACCGATCATCGCACAGATGTCGCCGTTCTTCACCACGTCGGTCTTCACGTGACCCATGCCCGAGAACGTATGCAGCTCTTTGATCTTGGTCTTCACCATCGTGCCGTCTTTCTTAGCCAGCGTCACAGCCTGTCCGTCTTTGAACTCACCTCTATGCACACGACCGATAGCGATACGGCCTACGTACGAGTTATAATCCAGACTCGTCACCAGCATCTGCGGTGTACCCGGATTCTCTTCCGGCGCCGGAATATACTCGATGATCGCGTCCATCAGGTCCGTCAGATCCGTCGTCGGTTTCTTCCAATCGGTACTCATCCAACCTTGCTTGGCAGATCCGTACAGCGTCTGGAAATCCAACTGGTCATCCGTCGCGTTCAGGTTGCACATCAGGTCAAACACCTCTTCTTGCACCTCGTCCGGACGGCAGTTCAGCTTGTCTACTTTATTGATCACCACGATCGGCTTCAAACCCAACTCCAGCGCCTTCTGCAGCACAAATCGCGTCTGCGGCATCGCGCCCTCAAAAGCGTCCACCAACAGCAGTACACCGTCGGCCATATTCAGTACGCGCTCCACTTCACCACCGAAATCCGCGTGCCCCGGAGTGTCAATAATATTGATCTTCGTGCCTTTGTATTCAATCGCTACGTTCTTCGCCAAGATCGTGATACCACGCTCCCGCTCCAAGTCATTATTATCCAGGATAAGTTCCTTCGGCTGATCGCTGAACTCCGAACGCTGTTGACTTACCACATGCGCCGTGTACAACATCTTATCGACCAGCGTCGTTTTTCCGTGGTCCACGTGCGCAATAATTGCTATATTTCTAATATTTTGCATATCTTTTTGATAAGGCCACAATGTGCCAAAATAAAATCGGCTGCAAAGTTACAAAAAAAAATCCGAATGCGCAAATAAAATTCATTTTATTTTGCCATTTGCTGGATTTTTTTACTGTAACCTCAGTGGGAACCCTCTGGGAGGACCGAAATTACAAAAAAAATGACATACACAAGAGTGTATGCCACTTTTCTTTATTTTTTGGACCATTTTGGGTCTTTTTGAACTAAAAATCTCCGTCCATTCTCGTCGAATTATATTCGACATCTATTGCATCGGGATTCCGAGAACGTTATATTCTATTCCATTCTTCCGAATAACCACCTGCCCGTCCCGAAGAATTTTCTCACTTCTCACAGCGGGCCCTGCCTGGGTCTCACTTCTCACTCCCTCAGCAACCACTCCCCAACTCACGTCATCCACGTAGTACGTCACCACGCCTTCATTGCCGTTCGGGCTCACATAGCGGAAAGCCATGTGGAACACATCCGGGATATTGGCTTGGTTCTCCAGATGAATCTGGAACGGAACCCAAACGCCATCCTCATCCGATGTCCTCGGAATACTCAGCCCGTCAAACGCTTGGAAGAACACATGCGCAGGGTCGTTGGCATCGATGAAATACACCTCAAACAGCGCCTTGTTTCCTTCTTCCGGCAGATACTCGCCCTTCACGCTGAACGCGAACACCTGCGAAGGTGTATTCTTGTAGTCCAGCGCCGGCGTCACCAGCCACATCTCCCATGTGTCCGTGCTGTCCTTCGCGTACTGATAGGCCGTTGCCTTGGCGTACTTGCCTTCTCCGCGAACCGGAGTGGTCTTTGCTTCGTCAAAGCCCCACCACGGACGAGCCGTCGCTTTGGCTACGTTCTGCCAGCCGTCCAGCAGCAGCGTCTTGTTATGCTCCGCGTTGTCAAAATGTTCGTCTAACACAGCTAACGGATGACTCATATCCCATTGGAAATCCACCTGCCAATCCACCGTCTCCGGCGAGGGGTTGCGACCGGTACCGTTGAGGGTTACCACCACGCTCTGCGCGTTCTCGGAATAGATGGTCAGCGTCGACTGGTAAGTACCTGCCTCAAGCGGCGTGAAGCGGATAGTCACATCGCTCGTCGCGTTTTTCGGCAGCATCGTGCCGTCGATAGTGAACGCTGCACCCGTGATATGATCCACGCGCATATAGACATAATCCGTGCAGTTGATGCTGGTCACGCTTATGGTCTGCGTCGTCTGCTGACCTACGTTCACTTCGAACGCAGGCACAATGCTCGGCGTGACGCTGATCTCCGGCTTGGCACTCGGATCGGTGCAGGTACCGTTCAGCGTGATCATGTCCGGCAGAATGGCCGTATGGTTCACGTTGTCGAAGATCAGACTGGCGCGGTGCGTACCGGCAGTCTGCGGGGCATAGGTCACCACGATATTCATCTCACTCTGATCAGCCGGCATCGACGTAGCCGACAACTGAAAATGAGAGGCGTCGGTACCGCCGATACGGAAAGTGGTCTCGCTCGTCAAATGACCTTGCTTCACGCGTATCGTGTCGAAATTCACCGTGTTGCCGATGGTCGTTGCGACCGAAGTCAGACTCTTGGGTGTCACCGTGATATACGGTTCGTCTTCCGGCGTCTCCGGCAAGGCAACCATACTCAGCGAGTCCAACAGCACATAACATTTCGCTTTCGTCTTGAAACTCAGGTAGAACGACTTGGCTTTGTCGGGACGTGTGGTCTCAATCACCAAGCTCTGCCATTCGCTCTGTACGCTGTCGGATAACACCCGCTGAAGTTTGTCTGCGTCATGATCTTTCAGCCCGTCCGTTACCGTCGCGTGCTCCCAGTAACTCTCCAGACTCACGTCTCCGGTAGCAGTGACACCCACTACTTTGTAGTGCAGCGTAAGACGGAAAGGAGCGTTGGCTGCATAATAAGCATCCGTCAGGTTGTTAATCCGCTGATACAGCGATCCGGCTGTCGTGGCACCTAACTTCACGGCCACGGTACCCTCATACACATCGGTTTTCTCAGAGATAGTGCTGAAACCCGTCCGCTCCCAACCGTTGAAATCGGTGTAGCTGCCGAACATCGCGTTGTTCTTGTCCTCGTAGGTCTCAAACCCCGCGTTCTGAATCAACTCCGTCTCTTCTGCTACAGCAGGCACGCCCCATATCAGCGCTCCCGCTATCATGATCCATAGATTCTTTTTCATTCTTTCACTCTTTCACTCCTTCATTCTTTCACTCTTTAATTCTTTAACTCTTTACCGAGCACATCGAATACCTTACCGTCTTTGACGATAATCATCTGTCCGTCACGAACCATTTTGGTTGCTTTCTTAGAGGTAAAGATCTCTTCCGTTCCCGAAGGACTGTCTTTGGAGATAATATCTTTTTTGTCGCGCGGAACGATGGTAGTGCCGGAGATGTTGGTGCTAAAACCAACCACATCCGCTTTGGCCGGGATGCGTTCGCCTATATAATCGGCACTGCTGCTAATCGGTTGTATATTAGCATTATATGTACCTTGTGTGATGTTTACATTCGAACCGGCTTTGAATACTTCGCCTTTTTGATCCAAGGAAACCTCCTCCACTTTGATCACTTCAAGCAGATAGGTGGCGGGGCTGGTCTGTAGTGCCTCTAAGGTAACGGTGATAGGCGTTACGGCGTTGTTGTGACTCACAATCGTCACATCGCTTCCCATGATTAGCGGACGTGTTCCGGTATAGGAACTATATTCACCTGCATTACCATAGAAATCAGTGATCTTATCGCCTGCTTCAAAATATTCGCTTGCCTGAGTCCACTCATCGCTCAGCAAAATAGCAGCACTCTCATCTTGCAGATAGTAGGTATAATAGGTATTATTATCTATGACGCGCGTCACAATACCTTCTCCTGTATAGGCATATAATCCATACTCGTTATCCGATGCGTATGCTGCTTTCAGCGCTGCTAAGGTGCTATATGCGTTCACAATTGTGTTGTACCAAGTGACGATCGTTTTAGACGTAGCTTTGCCGCTGGTGAAAGTGATCGTATCGAATGCATATCCCTCGTTCTGCGGTTGGGTGAGCGTAAGCGTTAATTTTCCTCCTTCTTTGGGTAAGGTGAGCGTGCTCAACTCAAGAATAGAGCTGGTGTGCGTAATGCTAACGGCTTGGGTCAAATGTTCCGTTAATACCTCCAATTCTTTGGTGTACGTCTTGTAACTGAAAGTACCTAATGTCTCGTCACCGATGGTAACAGCATCATCCGTCACGATAACCTCTTCCTCCGGAGTCGGCGTATCTCCGCTTTCCCACAAATCTGCCCAGTCGGTAACCACTTTGAGCTCGTCAATCAGACACGCTGCTTGCGATGCATTGGACGATTGAAGAACAACACTTCCGAATGATGATGCATCGTTCTTGTTGCTCGCCTGTGTGGGCTTGGGAGCACAAGTGGCTTCAGCCGGTTTGTCTCCTTTGGTTGGGTTGACATACAGTTTGATAACATCGTTCTTGTCGCCATCTACAAACTGGTACTCTACCACCAGCAGATATGTGCCATAGGCATATTCCGTCTCCGTGTAATCAATGTAAGTAGCAGTACTGGTCTCATCTAACTTAGCGATGCCGAATTTGAAACCGCTACCGGATTGATATACATACGGACGAGCGTAAACTTTTGAACTTGCTTGGTTCAGAGCAGATGTACCTACGCCTAATCCCCAAAGGTAGTCCTTTCCGCTGGACTTGATGGAAGATATTTTAACGATACCTGCCATATAAACCGAACCGGAATTAACTGCCTTAGAAAAACGGGATGCTACACGTTTGGCAAATGTGGTCTTATACTCTGCCGAACCACCTGTCGCGTCGGCAACCGTTTTGTAGCCTGCATACGACAAGTTCGTCGAACTCATGTAAATGTCTCCGCTACCCCATAATCTTGTCCAACCACCGTATTCGGCTATTTCGCCGGCATACGGCAGTGCGTCTTCGTTCGTAGCCAACGTCTCCGTTGCTTGTCCGAAACTCTCTTTCAACAGCACTTCTGCCTTCACTGTGCTCAGCGTCACCAACGCCGCACAAATAACTAAGTAAATCTTCTTCATATTCATAAAAAATATCTGTATTCTAAAAAATCGGCTGCAAATTTACTGCTTTTTTTTGACATACACAAATTATTCTTAATATTTCATTGCTTATTTGTGCGATTTTGTTAGTAAAATGTAATAAATTATTAAAAAATTCAAGAAAAATGTCATTAAAATTTGCATAATTCAAAAATTTTGCGTACCTTTGCAGCCGATTTTTGTGCATTTTGTCAATTGTATAAAATTAGGCGATCCAAAAAGTATACGATTATTAAGATTTTTTGAGGTTGAAGGGGTTAAGTAATGGGCAAGGAGTAGGCAAGGAGTGGTCAAGAAGTGGTTAATAGCTTTCCACAAAACCCCTAAAATCACCCAAAATGTTGCAAAACGACAGTACGATTTTTAAGATTATGTCTTAAATCGCCACTCGATATTTTTAATTTGTAATTTTTAATTTTTAATTCATAAAAGGTATTAGTTATGAAGAAGAATTTACTCATCTCCCTTTGTGCCATCGCTCTCGGCATCAATTTGTTTGCAACTGATTATACTATCGGAGCAGGTGGAACGACGTATTCTAATCAAGTGAATGCAATTCCATTTGCTATAGGTTCTGGTATGGGAAGTGCGTTCTCGCAGCAATTATATTTGGCTTCGGAATTAACTGCGGCTGGTGCATCGGCAGGTAACATTACGGCTATTTCGTTTATATATAAAGGGAATGGTAGTAATTCATCTATCTCTACACCAACGCGTTCCATTGAGGTTTGGATTCGCCCCGTTACTATATCCTCTTTCTCCTCTAATTTTGGCTATGGAAAATCGAATACGGACAAATCAGCGGGTTCTCGGTATTATAATGGGTCAATTACTTTAACGACAACTATTGATGCCTCTAATACAATAACATTAGATTCTCCTTTCTCATGGGACGGAACTTCAAACATCATAATAACAATTGTTGACAACACAGAAACACAAGCTAGTGGATTTGCCCGCTATCATCAAACATTTTCTGCGTCAAATCGCGCCATGTACGCAACAAAGGCGTCAGGTACATATGATGCATCAAATGCATATGATATTGCAACAACTCGTGTATCGTACGTTCCTGTAATAACCTTTACTTTTGCGGCTGCTTCTGTTCCCGATACTCCTTCTGATTTGCATGTAGCTTCTACAGTCTGGAATGCTGCGGAATTAGAGTGGTCTGACGTTGCGGGTGCTACTTCTTATGATTTGCAGCAAAGTACCGATGGCTCCAGTTGGACGACCTTGGCATCAGGAGAAGAGGGACCAGACTACACGTGGTCGGGCCTGGCTGAGGCTTCAACGCAATACGTACGAATCCGCGCGAACAATGCGAATGGTAGCAGCGACTGGTCAGATGCTGTTACGGTTACCACCGATGCCAAACATATTCACGACGGTATTACCTTTAATAAGTGGAATAATTCGAGTTCTATACCGCTATCCGGTGATTACTATCTGAATGTTGATGTGACAATTTCAGGACTCGGCTTGAAATCTCTTTCCAATAATCTGAATCTCTGTCTGAATGGTCATACAGCAACCTTTACAGTTGCATCAGGTGGTATTAACATTCCAAGTGGATACACATTGACTGTATTTGATAATGCCGGCGGCGGATTGATTACCAGCCCGAACGGAACCGCAACTATTCAAGTGGCTTCAGGGGGTACATTGGACGTTCACGCAGGAAACGTGACGAACACGGGAGACGGGAAAGCCCTTGTTAAATATGGCGATGCCTCCTTTGATTTGTCAGATAATGTATCCAATACATCCATGATAGTTCTGGCTTCAGTTGTGACCGATATTACGGTAAATATGACCCGCTCTCTCACCTCGTCTCAGTACAACACCTTCTGTCTGCCGTTTGCTTTGACCGACGCACAATTGCAGGAGTATTTCGGCGCAGGTTACGACCTCGAAGAGTTTGTCAGCTCCTCGCTGGAAGACGATGTCTTGAACCTCTCTTTCGAACGCAAATACGCGCTCGAAGCAGGCAAGCCTTACTTGCTCCAGCCCTCTGTCAATGTGGCTAACCCCTCGTTCGAAGGCGTGACGATCGCAGCCACCTCGCCTGACGACCAGACGAGCGATTCTTACATCTCCTTCCACGGCACTTTTGCCCCGACAGAACTGGCTGGCGGCAACAAGAACCTCCTCTTCCTCGGTGCAGGCAACGAACTCTTCTGGCCGGCATCAACAGGCAACATCAAAGCTTTCCGTGCCTATTTCGAGGTTAAGGGTGCTGCTCAGAAGGCTGCCAAACGTGCCCGCATCGTTCAAAAGGAGAATACCACCACCGGTGTCGATCAGGTATCCGCCAAGTTTGGCGAATCTGACAAGCTCCTCCGCAACGGCCAGCTCCTCATCATCCGTGACAACAAGACCTACAATGTCTTAGGTCAGCCGGTACAATTATAAATCCGAAAATATGTAATGTTATGAAAAGAATATATTTGACCCCTGCCTCCTCGGCACAACACATACAGTATAACGGCGTTTTGATGGCAAGCGGTGACCGTGTGTCCGGTAATATCGATATTCACGGCGGAGACAATTCCGGCGACGTCCAAACCGCATTCTAATAGAATGATGCGATAAAGACACCTCTGTCTTTCTCGAAAAATGTGCTCTTGCAAGTCCACTTGCGGAGCGCATTTTTTTTTATATTTCTCTCTATTGTATTTTGCCAACTTAATATTGCAAATTCTTTAAAAATCACAATTTCTATACCTCATTTTTTGCTCATTTCAAAAAAAAACCGTACCTTTGCGCCCTAATTTGCTATATTATACTCTTTTCGCCCCTCCCACGAGTGCGTAATTAGTATATAAAAAGGAATAGTTAGTCGAGCAAAAAAATGAGCCAAGAACTGAAAATTCAGTTGTTTGAAAACGCCAAGATCCGCGTTGTTTGGGATGATGATAAAGAGGAGTATTTCTTCTCTGTCGTTGATGTCGTAGGCGCTCTTACGGAGAGTGCTGATAGTGCCGCTTATTGGCGCAAATTAAAACAGCGTCTAAAAGAGGAGGGAAATGAAACCGTGACAAATTGTCACACTTTGAAGTTGCCCGCTGCTGATGGTAAAATGCGTCTTACGGATGTTGCTGATTTAGAGGGTATTTTCCGTATTGTGCAGTCCATCCCTTCCAAGAAAGCTGAGCCGCTGAAGTTATGGCTCGCTGAGCAGGGACGAATCCGCGTAGAGCAGTTGCAAGACCCTGAATTGAGTATAGATCAGGCTGTCGCCGATTACCGCCGTTTGGGATATAGCGAGAATTGGATTAATCAGCGTATTCGTTCTATTGAGATCCGTAAGGAGTTGACAGATGAGTGGAAGCGTGGCGGAATGCACGAAGGACAGGAGTTCGCAGCCCTGACCGACATCTTAACGCAAGCATGGAGCGGATTGAAGACAAAGCAATACAAGCAGTTGAAAGGCTTGCGCAAAGAGAGTTTGCGGGATAATATGACTAATGTAGAATTAGCGCTCAACTCTTTGGCTGAAGCTTCAGCTACTGAGCTAAGCCAGCAGCGAAACCCGCAGGGCTTCAAAGAGAATGCAATAATTGCCAAAGAAGGTGGGAATGTAGCAAATGTAGCCCGCAAACAATTGGAAGCTTCCCTTGGTCGCAGTGTAGTAACGAGCCAGAAAGCAAGTGACTACCTCCGCCCGATAGAAGAAGCTAAGGCTCAAGAGCTGCCATTTGATGAGAATAAATAGTATCAACGCTGTCGATACAATTTGTGCCAACAGAATCGGCACAAATTGGAAACAATATAATTGTGTCACCAGTGGTGGCACAAATTGAATAACGAAAAATCGAAAACAAAATAGTATTAATCTAAAAATTTAAGGTTTTATGAAACTTAAAAAACTTTATTCATTTTTAACCCTCCTCACCGCCTTCCTTTGGCTGGGATCAGGTACGATGTGGGGAACAACTCCATTTACAGAAGGCTTTGAGTCTGCGGTTCCTCCTAGTGGATGGAGCACAATCCATGTAAAAGGTTCTTCGTGGTCAAAAGTTGGTTCCGATTACTACATGACTGTACATGGTGGAAGTTATCACGCAAAAATCGGTTATAGCTCTAGCGGCGGAGATAACTATCTAATTACCCCTCAGTTAAGTCCTGTAGCAGGTGAAACTCTAAAATTTTATATAGGATCGACTACATGGGGAGGAAGTACATTGACGGTTGAAGTTTCTGAAACCACCAATACTTCAGCATCCGATTTTACGACTGTATTAGCCACCTACCTTTCTAACGTTGATATGAATAAGACTTGGGGTGACGCTAAGGAGATTTCTTTAAGTGCATATGCCGGAAAAAATATCTATATTGCATTCCATATGGTTGATAATAACGGTGATAATGTGTATATTGACGATGTATCTATTGAGGCGCCTGTAACATGTCCCAAAACAGGAACACCGGAAGCATCCAGCGTAGGTCAAAATACAGCAACTATTTCATGGGCAGAAGGTGGTTCTGAAACAAAATGGAACTTGCGTTATAAATCGGCATCGGCTTCGGATTGGACTACCGTAAATGGTTTGGAAGCTAAATCGCATAACTTGACAGGCTTAACAGCCGGTAAAACAACGTATAACTACGAAGTTCAGGCAGACTGCGGAGGTGGAGATGCAAGTGATTGGAATGCAGGAACTCCGTTCCAAACAGAATGCGGTGCTATTTCTGTTGCAACGGAAGATTGGAAAGATGGCTTTGAGGGGTATACAGCAGGTTTCTCAACAACTGCCCCCGGTTGTTATGCTATTATAGGAGCGAATGCAAGCTCGTCTTCTTATCCTCGCATTCATGTTACGAGTAAAAGTAGTAACAGCGGTTATGTTCAAACAGGCAATAATTCCTTATTTATCGTTTCAAGTGGTTCTGATGATAGTTATATTATCTTCCCGGAATTTACTGAGCCTCTCAATACACTGCAAATAGCATTCTCGCATAAGGGAGAAGCAGGTGGGTATCCTAGTACTGTTAAAAGTTCAAAGTTGACATTAGGATACGTTACCGATGTAAATGATGCAACGACTTTCCATGCTCTCCGTGACGAGTTCACGCGTTCGACGAGTTGGACTGCTGAAGAAGAAAGTCTTGCAGGTATTCCTGCTGATGTAGAGAATGCTCGTCTGGCGTTTAAAGTGGGAGCAAGCGAAACTAATAACTACTTTACTGGTATTGATGACATCACAATCAGCGCTCTTCCTTCTTGCACCAAGCCGACCGTGAATAATGCTACCGACGAGACTTTCGAAGGCGCAACGTTCACCTGGGCTGCAGGAGGAAGCGAGACACAATGGCAATATATTGTTGTAGGTTTCGGCGCTGCTGAAGATTGGAGTAGCCCGACGCTGACAAGTACTAATTCAGTGACTCTGACCGGTTATAACGCTGCTACAACCTATGATTTCTATGTTCGCTCGTACTGCAGTAGCTCTGAGCAGAGCGAAAGCGTAAAGAAATCCTTTACAACGCTTGCTGTTACTGCTCCGACTGCTCCGCAAGTAACGAATGCCGGTACAACGACTGCTGATTTCTCATGGAATGCAGCAGCAGGTGTTTCCGGATATCAGTATGTAGCAGCGCTGAGTGGTCAAGAGCCGGATTGGAACAATGCCCAGAATACGACCGCTGCTTCGGTTCAATTAACGAACTTGCTTGCAGGCAACACATACGTAGCGTATGTTCGCTCGTTCTATAGCAACAATAACTGCTATAGTGCTGTTGTTGCTTCTGATGCATTCGATACGCAATGCGAGACTAAGACGATCGATGCTGATCATTCGTTCACAGAGACCTTCGATGCTTTCCATTGTTGGACGATGGTAGATCAAGCCGCTAGTACAGGTTGGTATGAGAATAATAAATTCCGTTTCTTCTATAGTAAGAATCCTCCGCAGTACCTGATTTCTCCGGAGTTCGTTACGGAAGATCGACAAATAACGGTAGAATTTGATTACTGGAAGTATATTTCCGGCACGGAGTCGTTCAAGTTAGGTTATTCAACTACAACCAAAGAGGTTTCTGCCTTCACTTTCTTAGAAGAAGTAACCGTTACGAACACAAGTGCTTTAACATACTCGAAGAACTTGCCGGCTGGCGTGAAATACGTTGCTATCAAGTACACGGCTAACGATCAATATTACCTCTACATCGACAACTTCACCGTTACCGAGTATGTCGCTCCGTCTTGCTTTGCTCCGACTGGTTTGAGCGCTGCAACCTCTATTACTCCGGAAGGCGCAACCTTCACTTGGTCTGCTTCGGGACACGGAGAAGATACGTATCAGTGGGCAGTTGCTGTTGGAAGTGCAGATCCTGAATGGGTTGATGATGCGGCTCATAAAGTAAGTACCACAACCAAGACTCTGACAGGTCTTACGGCAGGTACTAACTATAAGTTCTATGTTCGTTCGTATTGCGGTGCTTCTGACCAAAGTTCTGCTATCGCAAGTGCTTCGTTTAGTCCGGTTCTCAACGCTCCGACAGATTTAGCCGCTTCTGCTATAACCGCCAGTGGTGCAACTATCAGTTGGACAGCGGCAACTGGAGTGTCGAATTATGAATATTCACTCCGCGAGGGAGATCAATCATTACCTGCTTGGACAAGTGCTGTAGCAGTAAATGGCGCAACTTCTGTTAATCTGACGGAATTGAATCCGAGCACAACTTATAGCTTGTGGGTGCGTTCAGTATATAATACTTCTAAGAGCGGTAATAGTCTCAAATTGTCATTTACGACTAAGTGCGAAGCTATTGCTGTCAACGCAACTTATACAGAGAACTTCAATTCTCTCGACAACGGTGCTATCCCTGGTTGTTGGGATAATAGCGAAGGTACAACGACTACTGCAAGCTATAAGTGGAAAGCTACTACCGGTGGTCAGAGTGGCAAATGCCTTGTGTTCAACGGTGTTGATAATGGATATAACAAAACGAACATTTTGGCAACTCCGACCTTTACGTTGAGTTCTGACGCAGACCTTGTATTCTACTGGAAGAATGCAAAGACAGGCGAATACAAAGTGCAAGTTTCTGTTGATGGCGCAGCACGTGAAGATTTCATTACCGGTTTGGTAAGCAAGAGTGCATGGACCAAAGCAGAAGAGGCGCTGACAGACTATGATGGACACTCTGTTCAGTTCTTCTTCTGCGGAACAAGTATCTCTGACGGAGACGCGAACCTCTACCTCGATGAGTTCCAGATTGTTCCTGTTTCTTGCCGCAAGCCGGCTTCTGATCCTGTAGTAAGCAGCAAGGATGCTACCACGGCAACCCTTACTTGGACTGCTGGTGGTACGAATGCCGATTATCAATTCGCACTCGCTTTTGCCGGTGAAGAGCCTGTTTGGGACGCAGAGAACGTAGTAAGCGAACTGACTAAGTCGTTCAATGACCTTACTCCGATCACCAACTACGACTTCTATGTACGTACGTATTGTGGTAGCGAGAATCAGAGCGAGGCACGCAAAGTATCCTTCAAGACGGATTGTGCTGACTATGTAACTCTGCCGTTCATTGAGAACTTCAACAGTCTTGCTTACCAGGCTATTCCTGAGTGCTGGAACAATGACGAAGGCACATCTGGTGACTACTACAAGTGGAAAGCCGTAATGCCTGTCAGCTCGACCAATTACGTACAGTTCAACTCGTCAACGAATGATGCCGATGCTACCAATGTATTGGCTACTCCGGTTATCCTCTTGGGTGAGAGCAACTTGCTGACCTTCCGTTGTATGAACCCGACGGGTGGTGACTTCAAGGTGCAGATCCAAGCCGAAGGCGAAGAGCGCGCAGACTTGTTAACCGGCCTTACCGGCATCGCTGATTGGACGCTCAAATATGCAGCTATCCCTGCTTCGTACAACAATAAGAAAGTTCAACTCTTCTTCTGCGCAACCAGCAACGAAGGTGACCAAGATGCATATATCTCCTTAGATGACGTGCGCGTGAAGAAGGGTATCGTACTTGATGAGACGGCAGATAACACCTTTGCTCCGGCTAATGAGGAAATCGATGTTGTGATGGCACGTAACTTGCTGTTCAACGGTGATTACAACACCCTCTGCTTGCCGTTCAGCCTGAGCGCAGAACAGTTGGCTGCAGAAGACTGCCCGCTGAATAACTTCAAACTCAAAGTATTTGACTACTCGACTGTTGTGGGCGACGAGTTGCAAATCGCAATCGCCGGCGCATCGAGCATTGAGGCGGGTCAGCCGTACTTCGCAGCTTACCAAGGTGCAGCTGTTGATAACAAGGCACTCCACCTCTTCAAAGATGTAGTGATCTCTACTAACGAGGCAGGTAAGAAGGAGAATGGTCAGGTAACCTACCAAGGTGTTCTGAATCATGACGTATTGCCTAACCAATCTGCAAATTCTGCAAATCCGGAGATCCTCTACCTTGGTGCAGGTAATAAGATCTACTGGCCGAGTACAAATGTGCCTATCAAGGGCTTCCGCGCTTACTTCAAGGTAGATTATTCCTCAGCGCCTAACGGTGCACCGGTTCGTCCGCATATGTCCGCTCGCATCGTCGAGCACGCAGAGATGCCGACCGGTCTGGAGGGTCTGCAAGGCAACGAGCAGGTTGTTAAGATGCTTGAGAACAACCAAGTCATCATCATCCGTAACGGAGTGAAGTACTCGATCCAAGGACAGAAGATACTATAATGTTGAATGTTTAATGTTTAACGTTGAAAGGAAAAATTATGAAAACAAACAAGTATATTCAACCTATTGTTGAGGTTTCCTCCGTTCAAGCGATCTATACCGTGCTCAGCGAGTCTAATCCGTTTGACTGGGGAGGATCATCGATTGAGGATCCGGTATAACCTCTCCCCCAACGCGCAAGCGTTCGATCCTCAGCGACACGGCCATTTGGTCGTGTCGCTGTAGCAAAGAGGGAAAAAATCACTTCGTCGCCTTGTCGGAGATTATTCTCCGACGTAAAAACACAGATCCGCTATGCCAAATTATCTGCAACGCAAACAAGGACACGACTATTCAGACCGAGGAATATACCTGATAACAGCTACGACCACCGATCGACTACCGCTATTGGGTACGCTCGTAGGTGGCATTGAAGACGCTCAGGTTGAACCGACACCTATAGGCAAAGCGGTCATTGCGGCTTTTCAGGATATCGAGCGGCAGATGCTCGCCCGTACGGGTTGTAAAGTGCAGGTTCTTCAATATCAGCTGATGCCCGATCATTTTCACGGGATACTCTTCATTCATGATCAACTCCCCCAGAAATGGAATCTCGGGCGGATTATTCGAGGATGGAAAGTGGCGTGTACGCATACGTATTGGCAAGAACGAGCGGATGATAGCAGCAATGCTGTGGGCGAGAAGAATCTCGCCCAAGACAACGAACCGCAGAACCCTTCGTCGTCTTATCGGAGATTATTCTCCGATGTTGACAATACCACCAGTCCATCCCTTTTTACTCCATGCTATAATGATCGGCCGTTGGTGGAGAAAGGACAGTTACAGGTATGGATCAATTATCTGCATGATAACCCGCGCCGCTTGGCGCTCAAGCGTGCCAACCCTGATTTATTTCGTATCTATACCTCGCTTCAGCACGGTAATCTCTCATTCCGGGCGCTTGGTAACCGATTCTTATTGGAGTATCCCGAACGCAAGGTCGTGCAATGCTCGCGTCGCATGACGCAGGAGGAGATTGACCGCAAACGCGATGAATGCTTGAGAGAGTCAGCACTTGGCACTGTTTTTGTCAGCGCTGCAATTTCAGAAGGCGAGAGACAAATATGCAGGGCCATACGAGAAACGGGAGGCCGGTTGATTATCCTTCTGGAAAAAGGATTTCCTCAACCGGATGATCCGCGATATGCGTATTTCAAACCGCAGGGGGTGTACTTTGAAACTTGTGCGGCAGGTAAGATGCTGCTACTGGATTTTGATGATGAGCAATTAGACCATTCTTCTATTGAGGCTAAGGTGATAAGCAAAGCCGGGAATATTCCCCATAACTCTTTGCGTTATCGTTTTCTGGCTCTTAACGGTATCGCTGAAGAGCTCTGCTCAGAGTGTGTCAGAGGGTTCTGATCCATCAGCGACACGGTCAGATGGCCGTGTCGCTGTCGGTTTTTAGGGAGAATTGGTCAAAAATTAGCCGATATTATCAAAAATTATTAGCTCAATTCGATGAATTCGTGAACAATTATTTGCATATATCATTTTTTTGTCTCCCCTCTCCCCCATACCCCTACACCCCTCTACGAATACGAATAAGAAAAACCCTGCTCGAAGTGATTTCGGGCATTTTTTATGGACGTGCCTCAGTCGTTCTTGGGGCGTTCTCGGAAGATGGTCCCGTGATGCTCCTGTTCTTCATAGCACATTCCAAGGCAATTACCAACCACCTCTTCTATGTCTCATATTTCTATAAATTGTTTGCTTTTTGTGTCTTTTTAACAAAAACGACACTTTTTCGTTCGAATTATTGACAAAAATTTGCGTATTTCTTTTTTTTTGTGTACCTTTGCACACTTTTTGTAGTATATAGATTACAAATTAATAATATTAGTTACAAAATGTATTAAGGTATGAAAAAATTCTTTACACTCTTTGTGGCATTTGTTGCTCTGAGCGTTTATGCCGGCGATCTGAAGATCGGTGTAAACGACGCTAGTCAAAAGAATGCTCCTGTTTATGGCCCTGATGCAGATCGTTATCAGTACCATAATCAAACGATTTATTCGGCTTCCGAATTGACGGCTTTAGTTGGACAAAAAATCACAAAAATTACGTTCTATCAGAAAAGTACGTATAATAAGCCGGCTAAGGATTTTGAGAACGTTCAAATCAGTATTATGGAGGTAAGTGGAACTACTTTCGCTTCAACGGATTTTATGGCTACTTCCGGAGCTACTGTAGTTTACACCGGTTCATTGGCGGCTAGTACAACTACCGATCTGGAAGCTGTACTCACCACTGAATACGAATACGGAGGAGGCAACTTGCTGATTGATGTACAGAAGACTCAGCCGAGCGGTGGCGGATATGCCGGCTCAAGTTGGAAGGGTTTCCAGGCTTCATCTGTTACAGGTGCAACATTGTATGGAAGAGGAAGTGCAAGTGGGCTTCCGACAGAAGGAACGATCAGCAATTACCGCTTTGATGTTCTCTTCACCTACGAAGAAGCAGCCGCTCCTGCTTGCGCGAAGATCACATCCCTTACGGCATCGAACATTACCGCCAATAGCGCTACCCTTACTTGGGCATCCGAGGCCGAGAATTACCAGTTCGTATGTGTGCTCAAAGGTCTTGAACCCGCCTGGGACGGAGTAGCCGCTAAGGCCGTAAAGACCGTCGCCCTTGATACGCTCAAGTCCAATACCGAATACGATTTCTATGTGCGTTCGTTCTGTAGCGAGACCGAGCAGGGTACGGCGAAGAAAATATCGTTCAAGACCGAACTCTCTTGCTTCGCTCCGACGATGCCTACTGTTGCTGAAGAGACGATTACCGCTGAGAGTGCTGTCGTTTCGTGGCATGCTTCGGGCAAAGGCGAGACCCAATATCAAGTTACCTACGGTGCATACGGTAGTGAACCCGATTGGTCCAAAGCTACCCTCACTTCCGAGCTGAGTGCTACGCTCACAGGCCTCAATGCTGCTTCGGCTTATCAGGTGTGGATCCGTTCCTACTGCTCGGCGGACGACCAGAGTGATGCCGTTACCGAGTATTTTACTACCAAGTGCGGTACTGTCAAACTGCCTTTCAATGATGACTTCAGTGCCGGTATCGACTGCTGGACAACGAAGGACCTCGCCGGCTACTCCGAAGTAAGCGCCCTTGGCCAGTTTAAGTTCGCTTGGGCAGCTACGCCTCCCTACCAAACGATCATTACACCGGAATTCATCGCTTCGGCGAAACAGGTTAGTGTGACTTTCCAATACAAAGCACACCAATCTACCTATACCGAATCATTCAAAGTCGGTTATTCGACTACTACCAATAGCCTCGAATCCTTCACGTGGAGTGATCTGGTAGAAACGAATAGTACCTCGTTTGAGACCTATTTCGATGTCCTCCCCGCCGGTGTGAAATATGTGGCTATCCAGTGCTGGTCCAATAACCAATATTACCTCTATATCGACGATTTCAGCGTGGCTGAGTACGAGGCACCGAAATGTCCGGCTCCGAAAGACCTCAAAGTAAGCAACATCGCAGCCAAGACTGCAACCCTCGCATGGACCTCGGAGGCTTCCGCATGGAAATACCAACTCTCTGCAGACGGCGAGAACTGGGGTGAGGCACAAGCGGCTGCAACCAATCCGTTTGAACTCTCCGGTCTCAAGGCCAACACCCTCTATTATGCCCGCGTACAAGCAGACTGCGGTGAGAATGGCGTGAGCGAATGGACCGATGCTGTCTCCTTCCGTACCGAGTGCGGTGCATTGTCACTGCCGTACGCAGAAGGCTTCGAGGGCGCTGAGGCAAACGCACTGCCGTCCTGCTGGGCTCGCGTTTCTACGGACGAATTCCCTGCAGTCTTTGTGGACAATTTCTACTATACCAAGGCTTACGAAGGTTCAAAGAGCCTCAAGTTCTATGGCTATGAGATTAACCAGATCGCTGTCCTGCCGGAACTCGAAGGCGCACTGAGCAAAGTAACTCTGTCCTTCTATTATACCGCAACGGACGACGCTGAGGCTCCTGTTGCTTATATAGGATATATCACCAACCTCGCGGATGCTACGTCCTTCGTATCTGTCAAGACCCTCGCTGCTGCCTCGGAGTATACCCAGGCACAAGTGAACTTCGAATCCGCTCCTGCAGGTGCACGAATAGCGATCCGTTACCAAGGCGGAACATACTTTGGCTCGCTTTTTGTGGATAATGTAGAAATCAAGGAGGCTTCGGCTACCGCTATCGAGCGTACTACGGTTAATAACAAAGCCGTAAAACGTGTCATCGACGGACAAGTAGTAATCATCAAGAATGGTGTCCTCTACAATATCCTCGGCTCCGAAATAAAATAATTTGATGAAAATATATTGTATGAAAAAGTTCTTTTTATTCCTCGCTGCAGCCTTGTTCTGCACGAGTATCAATGCCGATCAGGCAGTCAACGTCAACTACAGCGCAAATGCTACACAAGACCGTTTCCCTATTGATGGCGATAACGTCAGCGAGGGAGGGCGCAAGACACAAGCCATCTACCTGGCAGACCAACTCAAAGCCATCGCTGTCGGTAGTGAAATCAAGGCGCTGACCTTCTACTCCTCCCAACAAAATCAATCTTGGGGTAAGGCTGAGTTCAAAGTATCTCTCGCTAAGACGGATAACTCCTCCTTCCCAAATACATCAGGAGCATGGGCTACCGCTTCGGACGAAAGCACGCTTACCCAAGTGTATGATGGTCCTCTGTCTGTAGCGGATGGAGAACTGATTATCAATTTCACCACTCCGTACGCCTACGAGGGAGGTAATCTGCTTATTCAGGTGGAAGTGTCGAGAGCAGGCACCAGTTCTATACCTTCTTTCTATTCCGCAGCGAATACGGCTTACCTGATCAAGTACGCCTATAGCGGCTCTTCCCGCAAGAACATGCAGCCGAAACTCACGCTGGTCATAGCAGATGGCGGTACGGATCCCGTCAGCCAAGACTGTAAAGCACCTACTGCGCTTACGGTAGAATCTTTTACGGAGTCAACAGCTACTGTTTCCTGGAAAGGCGAAGCTTCGCAGTATCAGTACTGCCTCGCATTCGAAGGCGACCAGCCCGACTGGAAAGCTGCTAAACTTACGGACCAAAAATCAGTCACGCTGTCCGGTCTCTATGACGAGCAGAAATATTATCTCTACGTACGCTCCTATTGCTCCGCAACAGAAGTAAGTGAGGCTGTAAAAGCTACTTTCAAGACGGCTTGTACCCGTCTGAACGTGCCTTGGATAGAGACCTTCACGCGCGATGCAGCCGGTAGCGAGACAGCCGGCGATGTGGCTCCGGAATGCTGGATCATCTCCTCCGCGAATCCTGCCGTATCTATCGTAGCTGTGAAAGAAGATGACGGTAGTGGTGAAATGATACCTACCGGAGAACAATTCCTTCAGGCACGTGGAGGTGGCGCTACTTCCGCTCAGGTGTTTGCACTTCCTCTCTTCAATGCTAAACTGGACACCTGCGAACTGGCGTTTGACTACTATACCAACGTGGTCAGCGAGGACTATGGTTCGTTGGAAATCGGTTATATGACCAACCCGGCTGATGCTTCTACGTTCGTCTCCTTACAGAAGTTAGAGCAGGTTACAACCGGCAAACACGTGGTATTCCCCTTGAATGTCCTGCCCGCAGGAATGCAGTACATTGCCTTCCGCTATGCCGGAGGTACCAGTAATTTCGGCCGTGCGTCATTGGATAACTTTATCTTGGCCGCTATCGGTAAGTCCGGTGACGTCGATCCTGCCGATGAAGATATCCCCGATGCCGGTATCTATGCATTGAACTATTGCGAGGCTGCGTTCACATGGTATGCAAACAACTCGTCTGCTTTTGCAATCGGTCTGTTCAATGCGACAAGCCAACAGTTGGTAGCAGGTATCACTCCTACGGAGAGCGAGTGTACCCGTTTCGCATACGAAGATGGTGTATCAGTTTCGTCGGAGAGCATACATTACTGCTCTACCAAATGGATTCTCAATGTAGAGGATGAGGGTATGCAACGTGGCGATGCTTGGGCAAGCAGCGTTCAGAACATCGGTACTGCTACCTCGCCTATCCTGGGGCTGAATCCCGGTGACTACCAAGTACAGGTATATGATTTGGTACAAGGCGAATCCGGCTATGCAAAAGGCGATTTGCTGGCAACTATTCCGTTCACATTGGTATCCAAAGAGGTGAAGAATCTGAAGGCTGTTGTAGCCGAAGACAAGGCCACCGCTACGCTCACTTGGGAAGCTCCTGAGTTCGGTCAAGGCGAGCGTCTTTACGTACGTGTATGGGCCGGTGAGACGGTAGCTTATGATAATTTCAACACGAGTGATCGTCCGGAAAGCCCGCTGGCCGTCAATGTGGTAGACGGCAAGACTTATACCGCTATCGTACAGGTAATTGATAGGAATCAAAACCCGCAGGGACCGGAGGTCCAGACCGCATTCACCGTAGGTACCAACAACTACGATCCGAAGAACCCGAACGCAGAAGTCTTTGGAGGCGATAACGTCACCTTCTCTTGGACCGCTACTGCTGAGGCTGATCGCTATGTCATCACGCTCTACTGGGAAGGCGAGTTCTATACGAACCTCACTGTGTCCGGCACGAGCAAAACGACTACTATGCCGAAAGACGGTACCTGGTCTTGGACCGTACAGGCCTTCAACCAAGGTTCGAACGGTAATTACTTCGAGGCTTCGAATGTAATCGCCGGTAATGACTTCGTATCCAAAGCAGCAGACATCCCTGAAGATGCAATCGTACTCGAAGTGGCGGACTTCAATGCCCTCCTGATTGACCAGAATAGCCAGTATTACCAGCCGGGTAAGAACGGATGGGTTCTCGTCTTCCGCTCTAACGATGAAGGCTACGCAGGCTATCCGATCGTATGGTTCCTCATCTATACCGCTAAGGAACGCGCTATCTCCGGCGTATATAACGTTGCACGCGCTAACATCGACCTTGAGAGCTGTCTGCTCATTCCGGACGTCAATGCAGAACCGAGTGACTACATCCTTGGTACCGATGCAGAAGTACGTCTTACATTTGACGGCTACGATGACGAGAAATATGAGAGCGGCTACGTCCTCGCTTACTATACCGGTTCCTTCCGTCTTGTAGGCAACGACGGTAAGACCTATGTAGCTAAGTTCATGGAGCAGTTCTGCTACTCCGGTAACTTCGACCAATACAATGCCGGTAATGCTTCGTACGAAGGTATGTATGACGAGGATCCGGACTATGATCCGTTCCGGGCTATCGAGAATATCGTAGTTCCTGCCGAAGGCGTACAGAAGATCCTCCACAACGGTCAGTTGTACATCCTCCGCGACGGCAAGATCTACAATGCCGTAGGTACTCTGGTAAAATAATCAGCCATGCATGGCTGATAAACTAAAAATGGCTCCCGCTGTGGGAGCCATTTTTGTTTACCGCAATTCTATTCTGCGGCTTACCGTTTCACCATTGACTTTTGCAAACAAGCGGTACGTACCGCGTTCCAGTTCGAACTCTACAAAGTTACCACGCTCTTTTTGGAGTAACTTGCCTTGCATCGAGTAAATACGAGCCTCCTCCATATAAGTTGATGTCACTACCAGCGTGTTCTCGCGGAAGCGAACAGTGAAGTTGTCATTGTTTTTTGCGGCATCCGCGAAACTTACTCCTGCCAACAGGCAGATACTTGTCAATAGAATCAAACTAACATGCTTAATACTTTTCATAGTTTGTCCTTTCTTTTAACAGTAAATACTAATACCTTTTAATTACTATAGATCCCGATCACTATCGAAATCCGGTGCAAAATTACTGCCTTTTTGCGACACCTGCAAATAAAAATGCATAAAAATGATAAATTTCCACAAAATGACCATTCGACTTGACAAAAAGTGACAACTCCTTCCGACGCACTGACATTTTGCTATTTTCGTTTGACAAAATCCGGGTCTTTTGTACCCCTCTTTTGCCGGCTTATGTTCTGAAAATCGCTCATTTTGCCTGCAAAATGTAGAAATTTATACTTTTATTGTGTAAAAATTTGCACAATTCCTTTTTTTGTAGTACCTTTGCACCAACTATGCGTGTATCCCGCCCACCCACTCGCACGTATAGGTACATACAAAAGTTTAAAACAATGAGCCAAGAAACGCACATACAATTGTTTGAGAACGCGAAGATTCGCGTCGTATGGGATGACGAGCAGGAGAAATACTTCTTCTCGGTAGTTGACGTAGTAGGTGTATTAACCGAAAACGCTGATTATCAATTAGCTCGAAATTACTGGAAGGTCCTTAAGCACCGCCTTGTAAAAGAAGGAAATGAAACGGTTACAAATTGTAACCAGTTGAAATTGCCAGCCCCTGATGGCAAAATGCGGTTAACCGATGTTGCTGATTTAGAGGGCATTCTGCGTATTATTCAGTCGATCCCGAGTAAGAAGGCTGAGCCGATGAAACGCTGGCTGGCACAGGTTGGAAGTGAAAGAATACAGCAGATGATTGATCCGGAGCGCTCTATCCAACAAGCAGTTGCGGATTATAAGAAACAAGGATATTCAGATAAATGGATTGCAAACAGGGTAAAGTCCATAGACGCTCGAAATGAGTTGACCAACGAATGGAAGCGAGCGGGGCTGCAAGAAGGCAAGGATTTTGCGATATTGACAGATTTGATCACAAAGACTTGGAGTGGAAAAACGACGAAAGAATATAAGCAGTTCAAAGGTCTTACGAAAGAAAATTTGCGGGACAATATGTCCACCATAGAATTGGCGCTTAATACGTTAGCAGAAGCTTCGACAACGGAGATCTCCAAGAGAAAGAATCCGAAAACCATGCAACAAAACATGCAGGTCGCCAAAGAAGGAGGTAATGTAGCGAAAGCGGCTCGGCAACAATTAGAAAACACCATCGGCGAAAGTGTTGTTTCACCGATCAAGGCAAGCGATTATATCCGACCAATAGAAGACGGTCAAGCGCAAGAACTACCATTTGAGGACTAAGCAAAGAATAAGATAAAAACTAAAAAATATAAAAATATTATGAAAAATTACAACTTAATCAGTCGGCTATTATGCCTCACCCTTCTCACCCGCGGTGTCGGACAGATGTTGGGATAAAAAACCTCAAATACTCCGCTATAGACGCCGTATTCCCCTGCCAAATCCCTCTTTTTGAGAAAAAAATTGAAAATATTTTTACGTTTTTCGGCATTTTTCTTGCGGATGTCGATTTTTTTTTGTAACTTTGCGCCCGATTTGTTCGGGCGCGTATGAGAGACACGCACGCAAGCAATCTGGTTAGTAAGAAATAGAACATAATGATCATCATTAATGAGGACTACAACATGAACACGAAAATTGACAGCACTCCAGAAATTCTGCAAACGATATATGAGGATTATCGTATGGGGAAATATATTGTTAACCGACGTTATCAACGTAAACTAGTATGGACAAGAGCAGAGAAACAAGCATTTATAGACTCCATCTATAAGCGCTTTTCTGTTCCGTTGATTCTTCTTGCTAATGTCAAAAGCAACGATGACAAAGACAAATATGAAATTATTGACGGATTGCAACGTATGAATGCTTTTTGTGCTTTCATTGAGAACGAATTCGGTTTGATGCTAAATGGGGAAGAACGATATTTTGATTTACAGACATTAGCAACAACAAAGGATCTATTGGAGACCGGCGAATTAAAACAAAATACGCCTATTTTGGATCGTACCATTTGCAGGGAAATGGTATCGCAATATCAAATGCCTATTTCCCGTATTCAGGCGGAGGAGAAAGAGATTGACGAGATTTTCCGCCGTATCAATTCATATGGTCGTCGTTTGTCATACCAAGAGTTACGCCAGGCTGGAGCGACATCTGCTTTTGCTAGTTTGGTACGTCAATTGGCTGCAGAGATACGCGGCGACTCATCTGATAACGACCAACTGGAATTAAGCAAGATGAAGAATATCAGTATTTCCAGTAATCGTCTTGATTATGGAATAGCAGTAGATGATATTTTCTGGGTAAGAGAAGGAATAATTACGAGCAAAAACATCCGTATTTCTAGGGATGAGGAATTAATTTCGCACTTAATAGCGTTTATGCTGGTTGGAAATAGTTATTGCCCCACTCATCGCGTACTAGATAAGATATACCAGCAAAACATTATCTATATCAATGAAGACCTTCCTTTAAACTTGGATGATTTAATTCGTAGCAAGAATGCAGAAGTTCTAAGGGCTCAATTTATGGAAACGATGTCCATTATTCGCCATGCATTAGATTTATATGGGAAGGGGTTCCGGCAGTGGATGTTTGGCAAAGTGGACGGAAGAGGGGCATTCCGTGCTTTCCAAATTTTGTTCTACGCCATCTATCTTTTTATATCAAAAGAACATAAGAAAATTAAAGATTATACCATCTTGATAAATGGAGCCACAAACATTGCAAAGAATTTCAATTGCCTGCATGATAATTGGACACACGACGATGTAATGCAATCCATCAATAGCATTCAAGGCAATATCCGTAATGCTTTTACAAGTAGAGATGGAGAAAATGTAGCATTGGATGATTGGTCGTTCGAAATAGAATCACTTTTGCGCCGTTCCAAAATTGAAGGCTCTCAGTATGATTTCAAAATGGGTTTCCGGAATATTCAAAATGGCACGTTCAATCGTGGATTGGTTGAGAAATGTGTTGAGATTCTTACTGCTGAAGTGAACAAGGGTCCCCACACTACCGGCTATGTACTTGTTGGTATCGCGGAAGCCAAGGACATTGAGGCGTACAAGAAATTCTATGGCATCACTTCTAAAGTTCTTCCATATCAAAATACAAATTTATATCCAATCGGGTTGGATAATGAAATCAACCGTTTTTACGATGGCAATGCAGATCATTTTATTCGTGATTTAAGAGCAGTGGTTGAGAAAACGCCCGTAACTGTTGAAGTACAAAGTTACATTATGACGCACCTTAAGTTAATTACTTTTCAAGGCAAATCAATTTTAATGCTACGATTAGAATCTCAAAATTCGCCTATTTTCTACGGCAATGAGTTGTATGAGCGTAAAAGCAATGACACCATTAAGGCTCAAAATGCAGCCGAAGCGGGTGCTATCATTGCTAGGTTCAATAATAATTAGAACATTCCCCGAATAATAATTAACCACAAAAATATAAAAATATTATGAAAAATTACAACTTAATTAATCGGCTATTATGCCTCACCCTTCTCACCCGCGGTGTCGGACAGATGTGGGCGATGTAAGTTAAGATTTTTCATACTATTAAGAATATGGATAGTCAAAGTATATTGACATATAAATCGACATTCGATAGCATCATGCACGAAATTACGGCAGATGATGGATCAACGATGGAGGTTTGGTACGCGCGCGAGTTACAAAGCGTGTGCGGATATTCACGTTGGGAGAACTTTGCGGTAGCTATCAACCGTGCCAAGGATGCATGTAAATCGCAGAAAATCAGTGTTGATGATCATTTTCGTGACGTCACGAAAACGATACCGATGCCCAAAGGTGCACAGAAAAAGATTGAGGATATTCTTCTAACCCGTTATGCCTGCTATTTGATCGCACAAAACGGCGATCCGAAGAAAGAAGAGATTGCTTTTGCGCAAAGTTATTTTGCCGTTCAGACACGTAAGGCAGAACTGATAGCTGAGCGTTTGATGCTCCAACAGCGATTAGAAAAACGCGAAGAATTAAGAGCATCTGAGAAGCGTCTCTCGCAAAACATTTATGAACGTGGTGTGGATGATAAGGGCTTTGGACGTATCCGGTCTAAAGGAGATGCAGCTCTATTCGGAGGCGTAACAACGGAGCAGATGAAGAAACGTTTGGGCGTAAAGAGCGGAGCTTTAGCAGACCATCTTCCGCAAGTAACTATTGCCGCAAAGAACTTGGCGACAGAAATGACAAACTTCAATGTAGAAGCAAAAGATTTGCATGGAGAGCCATCTATTACAACGGAACATGTACAAAACAATCGTACGGTGCGGAATATGTTAGGCGAGCGTGGCATAAAACCGGAGTTACTACCACCAGCAGAGGATATCAAAAAAGTAGAACGCCGTGTTGCCAAAGAAGAAAAAGCCTTAGAAGAATCGCAAAAATTACCCAAGGTGAAAGAATAAGATAACAAACCACAAAAATATAAAAATATTATGAAAAATTACAACTTAATCAGTCGGCTATTGTCATATAGCCATGAAAAACAATCACCGCAGCGCTTCGCCCGCTATGCGGCAATGCTACTCATGCTCCTCACCCTCGGTGCTGGACAGATGTGGGCGGATAATGCCGGCCTTAAAGATTGTTATTTAAGGTATAGCAAGAATGGTTCAGAGACAACAGTAACAACCTCAGAAGGCACTACGACAGGCACAGAATCTACATTAAACGAAGTTACTTCGCTTTCCATTACAGGAATCTGGATTAAGAACTGGACAAACTCGGGAACAGGCATTAGTGGAAACCAAGTATGTTATATGATATGGAGCACCCATGGTGGAGATGGGTCTTGGAATTATCTAACAACAACCTCACAAGGATCATATAGCGGAAACACAAGGGAAGACTCTTGGACGGGTACGATTAATATTGTTACTTCTTCTACTCCCTCCGATGAATACTACTTAAACTATTATTTTGAATCATGGTATTCCGGAGGAGAAGGGAATCATTACCTTCCTGGCAATTCTGGGAAATCCAAATTACACTACAAGGTTCTCCCTCCGAATCCTAGTTCAATTTCTGTATCTGCAACTTCCGGTTCTATTGGAGGTTCTGGAACGGAAAACGCTCCATATCTAGTTCAGTACAATGGGAGTCTATCTCTTTCGGCTTCGGGAACTCGGTCATTTGATGACCCCAACTCAAGTTTATATGTAAAATACGGTAATGCTAGTTATAGTAGTACTGCAACGAAAACCATATCTTCAATTACATCTACTGATGCTCAATACATTGATGTAGAAATTAAATACTATAATAGTAGCGCCGAACTATCATCAGCGACACCGAGAACTCAACGAGTTTATTACAAAGTGGCAAGTTATGCTATTACATTAGACGATAATGGCACTTATCAAGAGGATGGTAGCGCAACAGCGGCATATTTGCGTAGCACGTTAACGGGAATAACTGCTCCACAGCGTACCGGTTATCACGTAGATGGCTACTATGGAGAAGCAGGACTGACTACGCACATATCTGACACAAGCGGTAACTTGCAGGCAAATAAAACAGTAAGTTCAACTGCTTACACCAATGGTAGTAGTCAGTGGGTTAAACAATCCGCGACAACTCTATATGCCAAGTGGGCAGCGAATACGTATGATATCAATTTGAACGCTAATGGCGGTTCTGGAGCAGCAAAGGTGGTTACGGTTACTTATGACGCTTCGCTTCCTACGACGCTGAAAGGCGGTGGGGCACTTACTGCACACACTCGTACCGGTTATAACTTCGCAGGTTATTGGGACAACACGACAAGTGGTACCAAATACTATAATGCGGATTTGAGTACGAATACCAACTGGAACAAGACGACGGCAGATCCTCTTTATGCACATTGGTCAGCCAAGAGTTACACCGTAACGCTGGATAAGCAGACGAGTGCGGAGGGATATGGAGGAAATACAGGTACTATTGGAAATCAGACGGTAACTTATGATGCCGCACTTCCGGTGCTGAGCGGAACAATGCCTACTGCCGCTAACGGCTATGCGTTCATGGGATTCTATAGCAAGACTGGTGGGGCAGGTACTAAGTTCATTAATGCAAATGGTACATGGGCTGTAACCAATGTCACCGACACAGTCAGCAGTAGTACTTGGGTAAAAGACGGAGGTATTACCCTCTATGCTTACTATAAGAAAGCAGAGATTACGGCTATTACATTTACCGGTGGACCAATTGTGGCGCCGAGCACGTCGAAGACGGTCACTGCAACGATTAGTCCGACACCGACAGGTACGACGACTATTTGCTGGCGCGTGTTCTATAACAATGATAACCTCCTTGATCCGCAGCCGACCTTTACACCTGCGAACGCACAAGGCAATTCGGTAAGTTTCATATCACCGGCTGCAAGTGGTATGTACAAAGTAGAAGCAGTATTGCATCTTGGTAGCGGCTGTGAAGGTACAACACTGGATTCTGTTGTGGCTAACTTCCAAGTAGCCGGTGAACATGAGGTAACGGTACAGTATAAAGATGCAAGCGGCAATACGATTCAGGCGTCCGGCTCTGTTACCGGTAAGCCGTTAGAGTGGTCGAGTGGTATTGAGGCTCCTGAGATCTTCGGTTATACTTTCCACCACTGGTTAGCAGGAGATGGTGTGACTCTGAGTGAGGATGGCACAAATGCCAAGACAGGCGCTCGTGCTGACTCCAGCTTAGTATCCCCCATTTATATCAAAGCCGTTTATGACGGTCGTTTGACAGCGGTTTACAGCCAGAACCAAATGATCTATTTCAAGAATACATTGGGCTGGGATAATGTGTTCGTGAACTTCCACACGGGTAATGCATGGAACAATGAAGGCAACGGTTCCGGTTCGCCGAAGGGTGTAGGTAATAGTGGTTTAACACCTCGTAATAAGCACATGATTCAGATTGGTGAAAGCGATGTATATTACTACGATTACGGCGCAGAAAGCATCGATCCGAGCTTATATATCTCGTTCACCAACAAATCCAGAGATGGTGTTGCTGAGTTCTGGGGTGATAATCCGGACGGTATCGCTGTAGTTTATCCGGCGAACTATCCGGATGCTATCAGCACGGACAAATCTGATGAAAACGGTTTCAAGGCAGCTACGCCTATGTTCGTTCCATTATCTGGTATAGATCCTGTTGCGGCCAATGTCACCTCAACCGGTAAGGCTAACTACTATAATGCCGGTTATTGGACAATGTACACACCGGGTACGGGTTATACTTTGGAGATTTACTATGATAGCGACGAATCCTCCTGTATCCAATCTATTCCGTTTACATCAGAAGATGATTTGATGCCGATGAGTGCAGTGGTTGACTTGGAGGCAAATTCTACCTATCGTTACCAGGTACGTCGTGGCGGAACGGAATCGGCAGGTATCTATTATGGTAATACCGGTACAATGACTTACGCAAATCATGGTGTAGGAACCGGTTGGATTATGGAGAATACGATGGCAGGTGGTTTCAAGAAAGCGAAGATTACTACCAATGCTGCGGGTAACTACACCTTCAATCTGAGTTATTCACCCAATGCTTCCAGCGAGTATCGTCTGCGTATGGAGGTGGATTATCCGATTGCAGATGGTGACTACCGCTTGATTTATACCGATGCAACACGTGATAGTGGAACTCGCTATAAACCATCGGCAATTGTAACGAAAGCAAACAATAGCAAAGATACCGTTTCGTTCTTTATCCGTCCGAGTTCATCACCGGTTCTGAAGATACAGCAAGCAAGCGTTACCAATGCCGGTGTTATCACTTGGGGTGACCTTAGCGATATATCCAGTTCGGTTAGCAGTTTGTCGAAGGATAGTGTGTATAACATCTGTCTGACGATGAACGGTAGCGGTGTTATCTCTGTAGAGAACGTAGAGGCGTACACCGGTAACTTCTATATCCGTACAAATGCAGCAGGTGCCAGCAAGTGGGATAACTACAGAAGTTCAGACCACCTGATGACTTATTCCGAGTATTCAGCTACGAACGCTGACTATAGTCACTATTTCATGGCTTATGTAGGTAATGGTACGAATGTCAAGTTCGTGGTAGCGAATGACTATAGTCCGTGTATCTCGGATACTATAAAGGTACAGACATACCGCGATGGAGATGCTTCGCATGTCAATGTAGATGGCGATATCCAAGCTGATGCTAATGTACGCTTTATGTGGAATAGGCACAACAACGGCGCTTACCGTGCATACTTGGCTGCGGCTAAGAGTGATGGTTCGAAGTTCCTTGTACTTCGTGCTAACTCTAATACAGACCTTATGGACGAGAACGGTAATGCGTTGATTAACTCTGCTAATAGTGGAGAGGCCGGTTATAACCACAAGGCTCCGGATAACTCGATGCAGTTTATCGATAACGAGAACTGGATCTATGAGACAACCGTTAAGATTAAACCGGGTGCTTTATTGAAGTTGTATGCGAACTTCCACAATGCAGACTTCTACTATAAAGGTGAGAATAATGACACCTTCGATGAAGACAATGCTATCCAGCTTCTTGGTGGTTCCGGTGATGCAGAGAAGATACGTGTTATCTATGACTTCAAGACCGACCGTTTGGTATCTGCTTGGATGCCGACAGGAGACATTGATGAGGTAAAAGAGATTTATGCCGACGTCATGTTTGTTCGTGAGCATCAAGGAGATATAGAGCAGTTGACCTTCTCGAAGGGAGACGGAGAAACCATGGGTGCTATTACTAAGATAGAAACGGCTTATGGTGTATTGCGTTTTAATAAGTGGACGATTAATAACAAATCGAAAGAAGGTGCTCATGCTGTATTAGATCCGTTACTCTCTCGCTATGTGCGTGACCTGTTCTACGTATCCTTCCCGTTTAAGGTAGCGATGAACGAAGTATTCGGTTTCGGTACGTACGGCAAGCATTGGATCATCGAGTACTATGATGGTGAAGCCCGTGCAGCGAATGGTTTCTGGGCAGATACTCCGACCTATTGGAGATTCGTTACAGACCGTAGGGGTAAGTATTTCGAGCCGAACCAAGGATATATCATCGCTTTGGAATTGGATGAAATGGACGAGGATTCCGAAGTATGGGATAATAACGTGGAGAATGTTGAGTTGTACTTCCCGTCTTATGGTACGATGGGAGATATCACGAATGAAACATTAGTGCATACTTTGCCGTCACATGCGTACGATCCTGCTGCTCATCCTGGTCATTCTGATGATCGTTCTATTGCAGATAGCCATTGGAATGTAATGTCTGTACCGACATATGTCAATACGAGCAGTGTGGATTTCGCTAACACGACGTGGACAGCTACTCGCCCGAGTTTCCTTTATGAATGGAACTCCAATGATAACACGCTGACAGCTCGTTCCGGAAGCGGTTATACCTACCACGCTATGCATGCGTATATGGTACAGTATAATGGCAATGTGACATGGACTTCTACCAGCGTTACGCCTGCATCTGCTCCGCGTCGTAACCCGGAGGCTCCTAAGGACGTTGAATTCCGTCTCGAGTTGAGTATGAACGAGCAGATGGCAGACCAGACCTTCGTCCGCTTGAGCAACGAGGAAGTCAGTGCAGGCTTCGCTTTCGGTGAAGATATGTCGAAAGAGTTCAACAAGACTCGCTCGAATATCTATACCTTCATTGGTACTGAGAAGGTAGCCGGTAACGTTCTGCCGATGAGCGAGCAGACAACGGTAGTACCGGTAGGCGTTATCGTGAAGACAGATGGCGACTATACCTTCGCAATTCCGGAAGGAACGAGTGGAGTAGGTGTAACGCTCTTCGATAGCGAGACCGGAATCCGCACGAGCCTTAGTGCTTTGGATTATACGATTGCGCTGACGGCTGGCACGTACAATAACCGCTTCGTATTGGAGATCTCGCCGATCAAGCCGATAGCGACTGGTGTTGAACAATCACAAATGACCAATGACCAAACACCAATCAAGAAGGTCTTGATCGATGGTCTCTTGTACATCGTGAAGGATGGTAAGATGTTTGACGCTCGCGGAGCGGTAGTAAAGTAACGAATTAGTGAATTAGAGAATTAGGGAATTAGTGATTTTCGAATTAGCGATTATAAAAATATTATGAAAAAGTTAGTAATGATAATCATGGCGGTAGCGCTGATAGCGCTGCCGACCATGGCGCAAGAGGATCAATGGCAGTCCACCTCTTCGATGCAAGGTTCCGGTAGTACATACTCTTCGCAAGTAACGGCTGTTGGAGCTACCGACGTGAACAGTATGGCAACGACGACACAGAGTTATTCATCTTCTTCTCAGGGCCCTAGCAGAGCGAAGAAATTCGATACTGGTGGTGAGACCGGACAGTCAGAAGAGTTCCCTCTCGGCGATGCTGTATTGCCGATGCTCTTATGCGCAGCCCTTTTCTGCGGATTCATTGCCTTACGCAGAAAACGCTCCGCGTAAAAACGTTAATCGGTTTAACCCTTAGTAGCAATAATAGCCGGCGCATGTCGGCTATTATTGTGTATCTATACCCAAAATTGCCAAAAATGAGCCCAAAAGACATTTTTTCGCCAAAATATTTGCACATTTGATTAATTTGTTGTAATTTTGCAGCGGATTTGAATTTTATTACTTTTTAATAATTATAAAATAATAAAAATATGAAGGCAGTAGATAATCCATTTGTAATCAGTGGTTATGAGGGAGCACATTTCTTTTGTGACCGCGTTTTAGAGACCGAACAACTGCGTCATGAGATAGCGAATGGCAACAATGTGGCGCTTATAGCTACCCGCCGTATGGGCAAGAGTGGGTTAATTGAGCATTACTTCTCTCAGCCGGAAATACAGGCGCGTTATTATACGTTTTTTATTGATATCTACGATACTAAGTCGCTCCGTGAGTTGGTGCGCAAACTGAGTCGTGAGATACTTATCCGCTTGAAACCCTTCGGAGCACGGGCTATCGAGCGGTTCTGGCAGACTATGCGCTCCATTCAGTCGGGAATGAGTTTTTCGCCGATGGGAGATCCTACCTTCAATGTACAAATAGGTGATATCAAAGAAGCAGAAACGACCTTGGATGAGATATTCCGTTATCTGGAATTGGCAGACAAACCCTGTATCGTTGCCATTGATGAGTTTCAGCAGATTGGTAAGTATCCTGAGAAAAACATTGAAGCTACACTCCGTACGTATGTGCAGCGATGTCATAATGCGCAGTTTATCTTCTCGGGCAGTCAGCGCCACACGATGAGTACGATGTTTACCAGCGCCTCGCGCCCCTTCTATCAGAGCGTATCGCTGATGCATATAGGCAGCATCGACATGACTACCTATGATGCCTTCGCCAAGGCGCTTTTTGCAGAAGGTAACCGTACCTTGGCAGACGGAGTAACAGAAGCCGTCTATGCCCTCAGCCGCGGTGTGACATGGTATACTCAGAAACTCTTTAATGTGCTGTATGGCTTTACGCACGAAGGTGCCACGTGCGAGGTGGAGCATGTAGAAGAGGCCTTGGATTATATTCTTAAGACGCAATCTTACGTGTATGAAGAGACCATTTCTCGTTTGCCGGAGAAGCAGACGATGGCGCTTGTCGCTTTATCCAAGAGTGGTCCGACAAAAAGTATTACATCAGCTGCTTTTGTGGAAAAATATGCGCTGCAATCATCCAGTACTGTCCAGTCGGCGATGAAGGGCTTGATGGAGAAAGATTTCGTGACACAAGAGAAAGGAGTCTATTCTGTCTATGACATCTTTATGGACTACTGGATTCAGAGAGTGTATTAAGTTCAATCATGCATCTATTAGTTCTACGGCTGGATGTATAACCAGATTTATTAGGGGATGCGGAATAAAGGTGAGAGGTTATAGGTGATAGGTTACAGGGAAAAATCGCTCGAAAGGGCGATTTTTTTTGCAAACTCTTGCATATATCAAAAAAAAGCAGTACCTTTGCAGCGGATTTTAAAATATCATAGAATATAGAAGATATATTACATTACTATACTATAAGATAGATTACGCATATGTCAAAGAGCACAATAGCCACTCACTTGCCGCGTCGAGCGGAGCAGAACTTACGGATCGTAGGCGAGCAGATTCGTCTTGCGCGCTTGCGCCGGGATTTGAGTATAGCGCAGATAGCCGAACGGGCAAGTTGCAGCGAGCTAACCGTTATGCGTGTAGAAAAAGGTACACCCACAGTCGCCATCGGCATCTATCTGCGTATCCTTTTTGCGTTAGGACTTGACGAGAGTATCCTCTTCATCGCTAAAGACGACGAGATGGGACGCACATTACAAGACTTGGACCTTAAAAACCGCCAAAGAGCATCAAGGAAATGAAATACATACAAATAAATATAGAAGCGAAAGGATTCCCCAAGACAGAATTTGTCGGGACACTGGGGCATGATATGATACGCGGCAATGCGACGTACCAGTGGGAGTTTGATGGTCAATGGTTGCAAAAGCATCGGCAAACTCGACTGAGCGGAGACCTGCAGAATGCGGGAGGTCCGCAGTACGGCACAGGCCGTCTGTTCGGTTTTCTGCAAGATGCTATGCCGGATCGATGGGGAAGACGGTTGATAGATAAGCGGGAACGGCTGTTGGCCGCACAAGAAGGGCGAGCTCCACGGCATTTGACGGACATCGATTATCTGACCCAGATCAATGATACCACCCGCATGGGAGCTTTGCGATTGAAAGACGGAGAGCGGTTGTTCGGCACCGAATATGCGGATACTCCGGTTCCGCCTCTTACGCATCTGCGTGAGTTCGTGGATATGGCGCAGGAGTATGAGCGGCAGGACGAGCAGGGAGGCTCTATCCGCGAGGAGTGGTTGCTGAATATCTATAAACAGGGTTCTTCTTTAGGTGGCGCGCGTCCGAAAGCAAATGTGCGTGACACGGATGGCTCGTTGTGGATAGCCAAGATTCCGTCCGTTAATGATGATTATGATGTGGCATTATGGGAGTTCTGGGCGCACAAGATGGCTAGTCAGGCAGGTATTGACGTTCCGGAAATGCGCTTGTTTTCCTTGCCTGGACAGAAATACCATACCTTATTGTCGAAACGTTTCGATAGAGACGTCGAGCAGCGTATCCATTTTGCTTCCGCGATGACGCTCTGTGGGTTACAAGATGGAGCAGATGTAACTACAGGAAACGGATATCTGGATATCGTGGATGTGATAGTCGGTAATGCAGGCTTTGTCGATCCACAATCCGCATTGGAACAGTTGTACCGACGTGTGGCCTTTTCTATCGCTATCCGCAATCATGATGATCATTTCCGCAATCATGGATTTCTATTGACAGAGCAGGGATGGGTTTGGTCGCCGGCTTATGACCTTAACCCCTCCGATTTTAGCACGCAGAGTCTGCTTATCTCGCGTGATAGCAATGAGTCGTCGTTAGACGTACTGTTAGCAGCAGCCGGAGATTATATGTTAACCACTGACCGCGCTCAGCAGATCATCAACGAAGTCCGTACCGCCATGACCCATGCCCGTCCAATAGCCCATCAATGCGGTATCTCCGGCCATGAAATGACGCGGTTTCTCTAATCTCTAATCGAAAAATGCTTTTTTCTTTCGACTTTTTTCTTTTATCTCTTGCACATATCAAAAAAAAGCAGTACCTTTGCACCTTCAAAGTGCAAAGCTGATGACTTTACCCTTTGCCACGTTTTTTGACTAATCCAAACATAGGATAACGAAATATGAAAAAAGGGCTATGTATAGTATCTTTTTTATTCGCCTCAATGACGTTGTGGGCGAATGCGGACTCATTGTCTGTAGCCGAACGCAATGCCGCGCAGGGCTTCAACGACACTATTGACCGTCTTGCTCCGGATTTCGTGACGGTGAGTCTGTGCATCGCTGATCCTACAGATCAGAATCAAGACTATCTGGGAATAACCGGTCATGCATTTCTGCGCCTACAATGTCCAACTTTTGATTTGGATTATTGCTTCAGTTACGAGAGTGAGAGAATCAAAGGACAATTGTGGGACTATTTGACTGGCAAACTGAAGATGGGGATGCGTGGAGTTCATACAGATGAGTATGTGGAGGACTATCGAGTTTGGAAACGTGCGGTGCATGAGTATCATATCAATATGCCACCGGAAGCAGAACAACGCTTGTGGGAACAGATGGATAACCACATGCTGAATGAGCGAGAGATGCAGATGGATCTTATTAAATTCGGCTGCACCAATACGTTACTTCGTTATGTAGAGCGATCTCTGCTCCCTGATACGATAGCTTATCAATGGCCGGAGAAATTCTATACCAAATCGGCTATGGAGATAGCGGAGGAGCATTTGGAGAATTATCCTTGGACAACATTAGGGCTGAGACTTACCACAAGCGATGAAATAAACCGTCTTAAGACCCCTAAAAAGAAAGTACTTTTCCCGACCGACCTGCTCGAAGTTTGGTCTCAATCCACGATTAATGGTGAACCCCTCCTAACTTATGTGGGCGATTTGGTGGAAGCAGAGCCTGTAATTGTAAAGAAACCCTGGTTCACACCGCAGCTATGCGGAATATTGCTCTTGATATTCTTGGTTGGAGGAATAGCATTTGCTATCATGCGAAAACGAAAATAAATCGCCAATGACCAATCACCAATCACCAATAAAGAGGTTCCCTCTTTTGCCTTTCTCCCAACTGGTGTATGATATTCCCTGTTGGTGGCGGCATGTGTATCGATTTCCTTTTACATTTTTATGGAAAGACGGCGCTAAGGAGAAGGTGCGTATAGAGAAGGCAGTACGTTCTGCGCTAACGAACCACCCGGTGTTTCAGATGCGAACCGATTGGCGTGGTAGGCAATATACTGCTCCACAGAATGATATAGTACATGGCCCGTATCATGACATAGATATTTTGGCTGATGGCGATGATGTAATCATAAACATGACGGTTAGCCGTATCTTAGGTGACGGCCGAAGTGGCGAGATACTAATGGATGATATCCGTCGTGCGTATAATGGCGAATCATTAAAACCGGATGACTATTGGGGTTACCTCGAGTATATTGAGCAACAGAAGCAATTACAGCATTATGCAGATAGTAAGGTTTGGTTGGAGAACGAATTTACGGACGATTCCATTCCCGTGCGTCCTACGTTAGATAGACCATTATGGACATTATTCTCGCCTAAAGTGGGTGTGTATCAATCAGACTATTCAGATTTACATCAATCTTTATATAGTTTTGCCAAAGAGCATGTTCTCTCTTTGGACGGCTTTTTCTCGCTGTGCGCCGCTTTAGCTATTGCCGAATATTGCGGAACAGACGCTGCGGCGCTTACTTGGGCCTATGAAGGCCGTGAACGACCGGAAGAACAACGTATCTTTGGATCTCTCCATCGCGACATCCCCTTCCAAATCAAAAATTTGAAATCAGAAATCAGAAATCATAAATCGGATTTGATCCGCGAAGCTCGTAATCAAATCCGCTCCGGTATCGCGCATAGTGATTTCCCCTATACACTCACTAAACCATTTACAAAACGTTGGAATTATGCAGTCAATGTGCTACGTGTAGAAGATGAGCATGAATTGATTAAACTCTTACCGCAGCCGGTAGAAATACTTCCTTCTTCGCCGCAGAAATATGCCTATGCGCTCTTGGATGTCGAGATTCATGAGTCTTTCGACCATCTGCATATCGTCTACCGCTACTCTGCGACGCATTATAAGGAATCGTCCATCCGCCGCTTTGCCGGCTTAGTAAGAAAATACGCGGAGTGGCTGCTGACAGAATAGTTTGTAATTACGAAATGAAAGAAGAAAACCCCATATTAACTATTAAATCGCTTCTAGCCGGAGATGCTGCTCTGCGAGACCTCGTTGAGCAATCCCTGCAGCAAGCGGCGCAGGCGAATCCCCATCTGCGCACCAATCCTGTGCGTACGGTGGACGATTGGTTCGCCTATCTGGAGCATTTCCTGCACCATATGCCGTGGCAAACTATGGACATCGGCGAAGATGCCTCTTTCTTCCGCCGCATAGATCAGAACATCGGCTATTTCTATTTCCTTTTGGACCAGCCGCTCGACGCGCTCAAAGACCATGGCTATTGGTATCCGTCTCTCCAATACGAGCCTCGTATTGCCGCATGGTTGGTGGAGTACAACAAAGCATGGGGCGAGTGGCTCAGCAGTCCCGACAGTTGGAAAGATGAGTATTACCAATTGGCTCGCACCGACAGCCGCTTTGAACTGGATTCCGACCGCTATGAATCACCGGATAACTGGCATTGCTGGAATGATTTCTTTGCCCGTAAACTAAATTTTGAAATCATAAATCATAAATCAAAAATCGTCTCTCCTTCCGACGGCGTGATAATGGATTTTCCGATTAAGACGATGAGTGCCAATTCGCCGCAAGCCTTATTAGGCGATAGTCCTTACGCGCACCGTTTCGAAGATGGAAAGGCAATCCATCTCGTCCTCGATGTCTTCGACTACCATCGTTTCCATGCGCCCTGTGCCGGCACGATCGTTGAGCAAAAGATTATCCCGGGTATTCACGCCGGAGGCGGCATCATCATATGGGATGAGGCAGAGCAGCGCTACCGTTATGACCAACTCGGTGCTACGGGTTTCCAATCGATGGAGACGCGTGGCGTCTTAGTATTGGATACGCCTGATTTCGGTTCCATCGCGCTTATCGCCGTCGGCATCCAGCAGGTGAGTTCCGTAGTCTGGTCATCAAATCTAAAATCTAAAATCGAAAATCAAAAATCGAATACCGTACACAAAAACGACGAATTAGGTCGTTTTGAATTCGGCGGCAGTGACATTATCCTTCTCTTCGAACAAGGCAAAGCACCGCGTTTTGAAATAGGAAAGACGGTGAAAGTAGGGGATAATTTGACAAAAAAGGCAGAAAAACATAGAAAAGTGTAAAAAAAACTTGTATAAATCGATAGAAAAGTGTAAAATCTATGTTGTATCGTAGAAGAGGAATTGATTTTTTGATAACTAATCACTGATAACTATAGATATGAAACGCTATGCATTATGACTAAAGAACAAATTATACAAACCACGAACTCCTTTTTCATCGGCAAACTGGATTTTGAAGCATCGCAAATATATCCCGATGCGGAACTGCGTCGCGACCTCGGCATCAGTAGCGTGGATGCCGTAGCTATCGCCTCTTTTGTACAAAAGACCTTCGGCTGTGCCATCGTGATGGCGGAAATCAAAGCCATCATCACGATACAAGATCTCTATGACTATATAGAAAATCATCAAGGATGATGGTGTATGGTGTGCATATTTCCGAAAAATACGGAAAGATTTTTGAATTATTTCCGCGAAACAATGACATTTTTTGCATTTTTATTTGCATATATTCCAGAAAAGTTGTAATTTTGCAGCGTTTTTGGAATGAATCGCATATATGACATACACGCAATTCTATAATCAGTGGCACTTGTTGGGCTGTTTTTCGATAAACCAAGTGCATGCTATAGTACCGACTTTCAATAGGTCAAACTTGTATCAATGGCAGCAAGCCGGGTACATTGTTCAACTTCGGAAAGGGTGGTATGCGTTTGCGGACTACCTGCGGCAACCGGACTATGCGCGCTATTTTGCAGGGAAGTTATGTGCGCCGTCGTACATTAGCCTGCATACAGCCTTGTCATTTTACGGTATCATTCCTGAAGCCGTGGTGGAGATAACGAGCGTGACGACGCAAAAGACATGCCGATACGAGAATGCGTTTGGCCAGTTCAGTTATCAGACGATACGTCCGCGTTTGTTTTGGGGCTTTGAGCCTAAGACGATGCGGGATGGAAAGCAATATATGATGGCTACACCGGAGAAGGCGATCATCGACTTGCTGTACCTCTATCCACAATATGCGACAGTAGAAGAGATGCGGGAGTTGCGATTGGATGAGGAATGGATACAGGAAGAGTTTGACAAAGAGCGGTTGATGGGTTATGTGGAGCGGATAGGAAGCCCAATTATCACTAAAAAGGTGCGCTTGCTGCTAAAAGCGTATGGTATCTAAAAACTGATGACTAAAAACTATCTTGACATATTAGCGGAGACCATCCGCAATAACTGGGATCAACCGGCATTGACGGATTTTTACCTTACAGAAGACGGCAAATCCCAAGACACCTCGCGCGGTAACCATTATACCTACGGCGAGATGTACGAAAAAATCGTACACGTGGCGGATTTTCTGACCAATCTGGGTTTGCAAAAAGGCGATCACATTGCCATCTGCGGCGCGAACTCTGCGCATTGGGTAATCGCGTATCTCGCTATCGCTAAGATGCAAGGTGTGTCTGTGACTATCATGCACTCGCTCCAACCTGACCAGATTGCGCAATTAATCGATTTCTCCGATGCAAAAGCGCTATTTGTGGATGCGGAGTTATGGATGGAGTTGAAAGAGAAATCTTTACCGCAGGTGAAGAATGTGATTGGTTTGGAAGAATGGGGCATTTTGCGTGGCGAGAAGGTTAAAATCCCGAATCGTAAATCCCAAATCGAGAATCACGAATGCGGCTGGCCGGTATTCGAACCTAATACATTAGCGCATATCTGTTTCACCTCAGGTACGACAGGCAAAGCGAAGGGCGCAATGTTATCTTTCGAGAACATCAGTTCTACCACGTGGTGTGTCAAAGCCGCATATCCTATCCGTAAAAACAAGAAAATACTTTCCTATTTCCCATTAGCCCATGCTTTTGGTTTGGGATTGGAGATTGTAGTTCCGTTAGTATCCGGGGCAAGTATTTTTGTGTACCGAGACGAATTGCGCATAGAGAAAATCCCCAAAGCTATGCGAATTGTAAAACCGTATTTAGCGGTTATGGTGCCCATGATGTTGTCAAAGATTGCAGAAGGATCCATATTAAAATTGCTATTGTTGCGATTGCTGGGAATAAATTATATTGTTGTTGGAGGAGCTGGCGTCCCCGCGAGAATTGGTAAATTCATGAAGCGCATGCACATCCCTATTGCTCCCGGATATGGGATGACGGAGACTGTGGCTTTGATCTCTCTGATTACTCCTGATACGTATAGGGTAGGTGCTTCCGGAAAAGTATGTGATGCTCTTGAATGCCGCATCGCCCCTAATGGCGAGATCCTTGTCAAAGGCGAAAACGTTATGCTGGGCTATTACAAAGACCCCGAAGCCACAGCCGCTAAAATCGACAAGGACGGCTGGTTGCATACCGGCGATAAAGGCCATTTGGATGAAGACGGCTATCTGTATGTAGAAGGCCGTTTGGAGCAGGATATCATTGTGCTCCCTAACGGCGAGAACATCCGTCCGGATAACATCGAGGCGTTCATCAATGCGATGCCCGAAGTGAGAGAGTCTATTGTGCTGGCACGAGAAGGAAAACTGGTAGCTATCGTCGTTCCAGATTTGAAAATCATAAATTTGAAATTTGAAATCATAAATATAGGAGAGTTGCGCCGCAACATTCTCCGCGCGATCAATCCGCAGTTGCCTCTGTTTAGTCAGTTGTATGACGTCGAGATCACGGATGAGCCTTTACAGAGAACGGAAAAGCAGACGATAAAGCGGTATCTTTATTCGTAATAACGTAACGACGTAATTACGGGATTACGACAAATAACATCATCAACCCCTCAAAACATCCTCTTTATGAAAATCGGAATAGTCGGATATTATTGGTTAGATACGTGGATTCTGGCGAATGTCATCCAACTTGTAACACAGGACTTCTGCAAACGATTTCTCAATATGCAGAATGATCCTTGTGGCCGTCAGTATGACCAGATGACACAAGCCGCCCGTTCGTGCTCCGCGAACATCGCCGAAGGAAACTCGCGCCACTATACTTCGCGCGAAACCGAGATGAAACTGACGGATGTCGCTCGCGCAAGTCTCTCCGAACTAGCCAACGATTATATTAATTGGCTGCTGCAAGATGATCAGTTGCCATGGTCGGACAAGTCCGATCAATACATCGCTGTCGCGACCCTTCCGCTTGATACGCCGGACTATAAAGATGATGTGCAGTACCAAAGTTCAAAGCATATTCTCGCGCAAAAGCATAAGTTCGACTCATGGCTGAAAACCGATGATTCCATGCAGGCCGCGCGATGCATATTAGTGCTATGTAATCGTCTCACGACGATGCTGAATAAGCAGATGGAGAAGCAATTATCTGCTTTTACCGCCGAAGGCGGCTTCACCGAAGCGCTTAGCAACGTGCGTCTCGAGCATCGTAAGCAGGAAAGTCTTTCGAAAGACGCGCCGCAATGCCCTGTTTGCGGCAAACCGATGCTACAGCGCATCGCGAAGAAAGGCGCCAACTCCGGCAAACCCTTTTGGTCCTGCAGCGACTATCCTAACTGCACCGGAACAAGAAAAATGGAATAAAAATCGGTTCATAATCCCGTAATTACGTAATCCCGTCATTACGAAAAAATCTGAATGCAAAATGCTAATCTCTGACCAATATTTTGACGGCGAACGTCCTCTCTACGAGTCGCGCAACATCCGCTTGGAACGCGTGACCATCGGCGAAGGCGAGTCGGGGCTGAAGGAATCCCGGCATATCGAGGCCGTGGATTGTGAGTTCGAAGGCAAGTACGTTATCTGGGAATGCGAAGATGTCGAGTGCCGCAACTGCCACTTCGCCGAATCGGACCGGGCACCGCTGTGGTACAATCGCAATATCCGTCTCTTCGACTGCATCATCGATGCCCCGAAAGCCTTCCGCGAGATAGACGGACTGACGCTTGAGCGCATAAAAATCACTGATGGAGCTGAAACCTTTTGGCACTGCCGCAACGGACAAATCGCTGACCTCAAAATGGAGAACGGGCTGTATGCTTTTATGCATGCGGAAGGTCTCCGTATCAGCCAAGTTTGGCTGATGGGAAAGTACATCTTCCAATACGCCCGCAATATTGAGATCCACAACGCTGTCTTCGATACCAAAGATGCCTTTTGGGAGTCCGAGAATTGCACCGTCTATGACTCCGACATCAAAGGAGAATATCTCGGCTGGTATTCCCGCAACCTCCGTCTTGTGCGTTGTCGTATATCCGGCACGCAGCCCCTCTGCTATTGCGATAACCTCATCCTCGACCACTGCACCTTCGCTCCCGATGCCGACCGTGCGCTGGAGAGGAGCAGTTATACCGTAATCCCGTAATTACGTTGTCCCGAAATTACGACAATTCGCTTAAAATGGAGAAAAAATCACTTTTCTTCATTTTTTTTGTCAAATTATTTGGTTATATCTAAAATTATTTGTACTTTTGCGGCGGATTTATAGATATATCTAATATGATAGACTTGTATTTAGCATCGGACAAGGTCCTTTTAAAAGAAATAGGACAGAAGATAAAGCGCTTGCGCGTAGCGGCTAATGTATCTCAAAAGGCGCTCGCGGAGCGGAGTGGAGTATCGGCTTTCAGCATTAGTCAGATAGAGAACGGAAGCAATCCTTCGTTGCTCACATTGCTGATGATACTGCGTGCGCTAAATGCGCTGAATATGCTCTACTTGTTTTTCGAAGAAGAGCAATTGGATCCTATCGCGATGGCGGACTATCTAAAGTCTCATCCGCAGCCCAAACGAGCCAGTTCTTCTAAATCATCTATAGTTCAACCTTCAAAACCTGAATCAGAATGGTAAATGCTGAAGTGTTCTTATGGGGCGAGCGCTTAGGAGCGCTCGCATGGGATGAGCGCCGTAATGTGGCTGTTTTTCGCTATGATGAGAATTTTGCCACAAAGGGCATTGAGCCGTCCCCATTAATGATGCCGGTGGTAAGGAATAAGATTTATGAGTTCCCGGAATTACGTAGTAATACGTTTAGTGGCCTTCCTGGATTGCTTGCTGATGCGCTGCCGGATGCTTTCGGTCGGGCGTTGTTGGACAAATGGCTTGTTTCCGTAGGTAAATCGTTTGCTAATCCTATTGAGCGTCTCTGCTATCAAGGCAAGCGAGGCATGGGAGCCTTGGAGTTCGTGCCGGCATACGCTGATTATCTGGAGAAATCGGAAAAATTGGAGGTTGATTCGCTGATAGAAGTGGCTAATCAGGTCCTCCAAAACAAAGAGGATTTCCACACGAATCTGCAAACGGATACACAAGAGGCGATCGCTAATATAATCAAAGTCGGCACCTCCGCCGGAGGACAGCGGGCAAAGGCTGTCATCGCTTATAATGACGCGACCGGTGAAGTGCGCTCCGGACAGACTACTGCGCCGGAGGGCTTCGACTATTGGCTCATCAAACTCGATGGCGTGACCAATAAAGAACTTGGCGATCAGATGCATTTTGGTGAGATAGAATACGTCCATTACCTCGTGGCCAAAGCTGCAGGCATCAATATGACCGAGTGTCGTCTCTACCGCGAGCACGACCGGGCGCACTTCATGACCCGCCGTTTCGATCGCGTCAACGGCCATAAACTCCATATGCAGACGCTCTGCGGTATTGCCCACTACGACTTTAATATGCTGCACGCCTATTCGTATGAGCAGGCTTTCGGCATCATGCGCCGCTTGCGACTTACGTATCCCGAAGCGGAAGAGTTCTACCGCCGTATGGTATTCAATGTGGTCGCTCGCAATCAGGATGACCACACGAAGAATACCTCCTTCCTTATGAACCGCAAAGGCGAATGGCGTCTCTCGCCGGCGTACGATATGTCCTGGGCATATAACCCGAACGGCGGATGGACGGCTACTCACCAGATGTCTATCAATGGCAAGTGGGATTCCATCACCCGCGAGGATCTGCTCACCCTCGCTTCCGAGATGAATGTCAAGCACGCCAAGCAGATCATCGACCAAGTCGTCGAAGCCGTCGCTCAATGGCCCCAACTCGCCCGCGAGCACTCCGACATCCCGCAATCCACTATCGACCTTATCGAACGTACGCATGTGTATGTATAATTTTTGGATCTTTTTGGATTTTTTTGACCGATGTTAGAAAATCATATTTTTGATGACCATATGCGCTACGAATCGCATCGTTTCATCTATTCCCCCGTGGATGGAGAACCCGTTGAAATGGGCGGTTTTCTGGGTGCAGCGGTCCTTGTGGCGCTGTTGGTGGACACTCCCGAAGGCGATGCGCGCGGCATTGCCGTCGATAGCCCCGAGCAGCGCGAGCAGTTCTTCTTGCGCTATGATCGTGAAGTAAGGCGCGACGATTGGGGATACCTCGAGGCGGAGATTCGGCAACTCCGCGATTCATACGTTCAATTCGCCGTTGGTGAGACCCAATTGGCGGATATATGCCCGAATGTACGGTTGTTTAGTTTGGTACTGGAGCTTCTTACGGACTATATGCATCGCTTGGTCATGGAGGTGTACTGTGAGCACATCTGGGAGTACCAAGGCTGGGAGAGTCCTTTTGATCAATGGCTGTGGAAAGCCGCGCAGGCGGAAACGCGTCGGCAACGCTATCTTCATGTCGATTGGACCGATATGGCGTTGGTTGCCGAACTCGCTGATTTCCCCGATGAAACCGAAGGAATCACGCTTCCTACTTTCTTCTTCGAAGGCGAAAAAGCCACCGACATCATGGAGCGCTATCTCCAATGGATCTCGGACGAATATATCGCGATGAAGCAAGAGCTACCCGGCGCCAAAATCACTTCTGCCGACCGCAAATATATCTTCTCGCAGGAAACCGATTGGACCTTCCTGTCCGATGAGATCGACCAATTATCGCCGTCTGAATGCAAAGAATGGCAGCGATGGCAGCGCGAATGGACCTCCTTCCTTACCGACCGACTTTTGCCCCAAAAAGAAATCCGCTTCTGGGAGACCGATGTGCCGGAAGAGGTGCAAGCACATCTCCTCTACCATCTCCAACTCATGGAGCAACATCCTGCCCATTTCCGGGACCTCACTACTGCCGTCTATGCCATGCGCCAACTCGGATATATCCGCCGCAAATGCACCGACCATGACATCCGGCAGTGGCTTAGCGAGCACCTCAAAATCAACTATACGGAGCGCAACAACGCCTCGCAGTTCCGGCGTGCCATGAAGGAACATGGTCGCTACACGCCGGAAGTGCGAGACGAGGTGATGGAGCTCGAGTCTATGGGTTATTTCCGCTTTCAGACTCCCACAGAAGAATAAGCCGCACAAAAATATCAAACTGCCCGATAATCCGTTTCCCTGTCACTGGGTCGGCATGCCCTTTCGCCTGCCGTACCCATCGTTCATACAACTCCTTATACCTCGGATGTTCGACATCGTGAATAATACGTGATGTCTCTTGACATGCAACTTGCCATTTGTTGCGCTGTACTTGCTCTGCGGATGTCCGCGGACTCCGCTTGTAATCCCGCTTATCCCTCGCAAATGCCTCTTTCGGGCCGCATTTGATAATCGTACCATCCGGTAAACGGAATTTTTTCTGTCGCATCACTATGCGATCTTTCGTACTGAGTTTGCCGGTCAAATCATCAATCCCGGCGGCTGTTGTGAAAATTGCCATAATGTTAATTGTTTTTAATGGTTAATAATTATAGTTTTTTTTAGTATTGTGCCTTTCTCGCTCATTCTTGAGCGAGCCTCATGTCATTGTGCATTTTGGTCATTCCTGGCTTCCAACCCTTAGTTGTTCCTTGGTTCATCCTTTGTTCTACCTTAGTTATTGCCCTTCCCATCGCCTACCTGTTCCCTATCTGAAACATTTGTCCCTTACGTCGGATACCATCCGACTCTCTATGTCTATTGCCGGTGGATGCCATCCGCCGATTTTCGTCATGACGGTTTGACGGTTTCTATCGCCTTTTTATGCTTTCTTTTACTGTTCAATATGCTGATTTCGTGTGCTTTGTCTGGAAACCGTCAAAACCGTCAAACCGTCATCCTACTTTTCGATATCTTCCGTGCTCCAGTTTGATAACGATCCCTTCTTCTTGCCATTTATCATTCCATCTTTCTGCGGTTCTTTCGGATATGCCTTGTGTTTTGGCTTCTTGAATAAGCTCTTTTCTTTCGAAAGTACCCTTCAGTTGTTCAAACAGCACCTTCCTCTGGTCCAGCGGCTTGATCTCCGGCACCACCTCCTGCGCATCCCCGTCTATCATCCGGTACGCCGCCGCCATATGCAGCAGCATCTTATTCCCGATCATCTCCGCCGTCTCATAGTCCTCATCCCAACATAGGAGCGTATTGTGCCTTTCGGCGATATTTTTATCGCCGCTCTCTTTGTTCATTGTCCCGGCATTGAATGCCGGCATTTCTCCGTCCGTTTCGTCCGCATTCGATGCGGACATTCCCCTCATCGCGCTTAGCACCATCGCGATCCGCTCTATCTGCACCGCCATTCGTATCACCGCTGAGTGGAAGTTCTCGCCCAGCAACCCGATCAGTGTCGCATACTCCGTCTCTAGATGCTCGCCTAACCGCTCTTTCTGTGCCTCCGTCAGGCTCCATTCGCGCTCTCCCTCTTCCATCAATCGCGAATAGATACGCGATAATTCCCGTCCCACCTGCCTCGGAATAACGCTCTGTCCGCCTTTCGATTGTACATACCGCTTGTCAAAACCGTTCGTCCCGCGGATCACCACCGTCAGCAATCGACTGAAATAACCGTTCTCCACGCTGGGTACCAACGCCTTATACTGCCCGAACGTACCCGTCAGCAGCATACTCAACCTTGGACACTTGATCTCCGACGCGCCCTTCACACGGTTCCGACTTATCGTTTCGTGCTCCGCAGCCTTACGCAAGGCTGTGTTGTAGTTCGCCGCACCCGCCTTCCAGATGTCGGTGATTACGCTTCCCTCACTCTCGTGCATGTATCCGCAGCCGCCTTGCTCATCCAGCGCCTTGTAGAAAGCCGCCAACGTACTGTCTCCGGCAATCAGCATCGGATACTGCTCATCCACCACCCGCACCATCTCCAGCGCCTGGTTAGCAATTCCCTTACCGCTCGCCGCAGCCGCCAAGATGAAACATTGCAGGTTCGCGTAGTACTTCTTACCTGTCGGACCGTACCGAAAATACAGATTAGGTACGCACGCACTCGCAGCCGCAAGCGTCGCCATTAGGATAATGTCCTTCTCCTCCGGCGTACTCGCCAGCGAAATCATCTGTTGTACACTCTCAGGAAGTTTCTGCATGTCGAGATGCTCGACGATGCGGAGGTCTTCCTGTCCCTCCATCGAATTAATGTTTTTAATCATAATGTTAATTGTTTTTAATTGTTAATTTTAGTATTGTGCCTTTCTCGCTCATTCTTGAGCGAGCCTCATGTCATTGTGCCTTTCTCGCTCATTTTTGAGCGAGCCTCATGTCATTGTGCATTTTGACGACATCTTTGTCGCCACTCTCCGCATGGCTTTTTAAACCATTTACTACTAATATATGTCGCCCTCCAACCTCTTTCCGTATATCCCTCTTTCCTGTTTTACCACTCATGCAACAGTAAAACATCTTCTATGCGCCTCATTTTCATCTATTTACAAAAACCTATTTCCCTGCTGTTGCAAAATCAGGCAGGAATTTCGGCGCTTTTTATCAGGTGGAATTTTTGTAAGATTAAATTAGCAAAATTTAACTAAATTCTATTTTTTATATCGAAAACCTTGCTTATGTCAGAAAAATGTTGTATCTTTGCGCCGCTTTTTATCGGCGCATGTGTATACGTGCGTATATGTGCGAAAAATGGCATAGGATTTGTACGAGAAAAATACAAAAGACAATAAATAAACCCAAGATAAATAACGAAAAAAATTAAGGTGCAAAAAATATGAAAACAAAACAAAATTTTAAAATGAAAAAGAAATTATCGCAAACATTTTTGCGTTTGTTGATGGTGCTATTGGTGCTACCGATGGCAATCGTGAATGCGTGGGCTGGTGGCGGCGGAACGCACTATATCAGTGCGACTACTGCCGACCCGGCGCAAGGCTTGGTGTATCTGAGTACAAGCAATCAGGCATCTGTCCCGAACAGCAGTTTCAAGAATTATCAGCCGGGCGGCAGTATGTTAGGAAGTTCTTCATATGCAGACGACAGCGATCGTAATGGGTGTTATATAGAAGGTAATGGTGAGGGCTGTACACCTTCGACGGAGTATTACTGGGCAAGACCTGCGCGTGGCTACGTATTCAGCGGAAACTGGGGACCGCGTCCGATTGGAACCTCTGGAGCGAATAGTGGATTGGGTTATACTGCGCATCCGTCTTCTGCAACAGGAGGGTGTAATACTGCAGATGAACTTAACTTAGGTCCTTGGACTGGTGTCGCTGATGGGATACAGAGTTCTGCAGGTGGTTCTGCCGCTACTTGGCAGCGACCGATTGCTTATTTCTCTCCAGCTACAAAGTATGTGATTACTTACGCCATTCCTGCTGGTGGATCCTATTCGGTGCATTATGGGTATATCACTACTTATGACACTGGGATAGAAGAAACTGGAGGAAATCATGTATGGAAATTTAAGGACGACGGCTTTGATTTTACGATGACCACTGCGACCGAAGAGGCACGGGTAGAGGACTCGTATGCGGCGGATACTATCATCTTGTCCGTTCCTTCTGCTGCAACCAGTTTCTTGGGTTGGTATGAGGGTGAAACGAAAATATCCGAAAGCAAGACCTATACTTATACGGCGCACGCTAATGTGACCATCAGTCCCTTGTTCAAAGAGATTGGCTGGGGCGATGCTTCCGGCGATCTGACGGTCAATGTAGGCACCGGTACAGAGGCAGAATTGAGTACCTATGACGGCAAGGTTGTCTATGTGGCATGTCCTACTTTGATTGGTCCGTGGACTTCTTCCGACTTTACCATCACGTCCACGGCACTCTCCAATAGTTATGGCTCGATAGCGTTAGGTGCTGCAACCTTAAATACAACCGAGAACCGCTTGGAGATTCCGTATTCCTTTACGGCTACTCACTGGGGAGGTATCAGCGTGGATGTTACGGTGACTCCTGCTTATGGAGAGCCAAAGGTGTTTACGATTGCCTGCTCCTCGGAAGAAGTGGTAGGTTATGAAGCTTGTATCGAGGAAAGTGGAGTTCGTACGCATACCGGCACGTTGGCTGCGATGATGGCGCAGGCGAATACAATGGACAACAAGCCTACCGTCAAATTAATGAACAACGGTGTGACGATAACGACACCGGTTTCTTTCACTAAGTCTATGACTTTCGATGTTAATGGTAAGGTACTGACCGCTAACTGCGCATCGGCATTCTCTATTGATGCAGAAGGAATAGATGTTCAGATTATTGATGGTAGTTTTACGCAAGTAGGTGAAATTCATACTTCGTACGCTTCTACTGATCCTGTTAGTGTAGTTACCTTTACGAAAGCTGCTAAGTTGACGATGCAAGGTGGTACACTATCTGTGGAGAATACCGGTGCAGGCGCTGCTTATGGTGTGGATGTGCAACAAGGAAGTATCTTCTATTTGACGAATGGAGATTTGACGGTAACGGCAAGCACGGGCAACGCACAGGGTGCGCATGTGGCAACCGCAAGCGATTATGCGACCTTCAATGGCGGTTCGATTGCTGTTTCCGCACCAACGAATGCGTATGGTATGTGGTCTGCCGGTCAGAGCAATATTACCGATGCCGCTATTACGGTAGAAACAACTACCGGCGCGAATGCATACGGCTTGTATGTGAATGGCGGAACTTCTACCATTACAACTACTGATTTTTCTGTAAATGCGAAGACAACCAGCGCCTATGGTGCTTACGTGAATGCAGGTCGTTTGAATTTTAATGGCGGTAAGTTGACTGTAGAAGCGGTTAGTTCAAATGTCTATGGCGTGCATATTGCGGCAGGTGCTACGGCGATGATGCAGCAAGGAGCAAAAGTAACGGCTGAGGCAACCGGCGTAAGCGGCACGCAAGTGTTCGGTATTAATAACCTCGGTACAGTTAGCTTGAATAACCTTAGCGTGACCGCTACTTCTCCGACGAACTATGCTACGGCGGTGAACTCTGCAACCAGTGCAGTATCTACCACCATTGAGGATGGTACTTATACCGCTAATACAGAAACCGGATATGCATATGGTCTGCATCACCAGTATGGTACGCTCAATGTTGATGGCGGTACTTTCAAGGGTATTGTTAAAACAAGCGGAACCGGTGCCTACGGCGCACGTGCGGCTGCCAATGCCACGATTGCCAACGCAACCCTGCTTGGCGAGACAAGAGGCACAGCCGGTACGGCGTACGGATTCGTTGGCGGTGTGGCAAACAAGACCGTCACGCTGACCAACTGCGACATCACCGGTAAGTCCAATACTGCCTCGGCATATTCCATTTATTCGCGTACTAATGTAACAGCTACGGGCTGTACGCTGACTGCCACCACATTAGGTTCTGATAAAGCATACGGTATGTATGCAGAGTCAGGAACAAACGCATTGACGAATGGCAATGTTACCGTTACAGCGCAAACTGTCTCGGCGTATGGCGTGTACCACAAGGCAGGAAGCTTGACAGTCAATGGTGGTACGTACGCTGTTGAGGCCAAGCAGGCATCTGCAACAGCCGCGCAAAATTCCGCTTTGTATGGTATCTACAATGAGGCAAACCAGACAACAACGGTGACGAACGCCACATTCAATGTCCTTGCTTCAAATGCCGCTTATTCGCAGAATGTGTATGGCGCTTGTATCAACGGTACGTTGAACAGTATGGGTGCCTCGTATACAGCACAAGCGAAACTGAATGTGTTCGGTATATGGGGTAACACGGCTTCCACGCTGAATCTGTCGAACAATACGGTCTCTGCTACGGCAACCAACGGCACGAAGAGTTATGGCGTATATGCCAAGAAGAACTTCACGATAGATGGAGATGTTATAAGTGCTCAAGCTACCACCACGGATGTATATGCGATGTATTTCGATGCTACTTCAGTTGGCGAAGTAAAAGGCGGCAAGTTCAAGGCGGTCGGAAATAACACGAACACATTTGGACCGTTGAACGCTACAGCTACAGCAGGCAATGTGCAGTTGAAGGGTGGTGTGTATGACACCAATACCAACCTTGCCAAATATAAGGCTACGGGGTACAATATATATAATATTGATGATACCGAAGCCGATTATGCTGCAGGTTACCACTATGTGATAGCGACCGAGAACCCGAGTCCGTATGTATGTAAGATAGTAGGTGGCGCACATTATACCACCCTCGAGGCGGCATTCCAGTACGCAAAGGATAATGCGGATCAAAACTGCACCATTGTGCTAACGCAGGATTATACACTGCCTGCCGGTGACTATGAGTTACCGTCTAACGCCACTTTACTTATCCCGCATCTTGTGGGACAAGAGACAATATACGGAGTGGGAACGGATGATCGCAACAAGACTACTACTGCGAAAGACGTAGTTGAATTTATGCGTCTTACCTTGGCCGCAAATGCCAAGTTGAGTGTGTCCGGAACGATTGAGGTAAGCGCTCAGATGTACTGTCGTGAAACGGGAACCATTAGTTATATAAACGGTCCGTACTCTCGTATCTATATGAATAGCGGTAGTTTGATTCAACTAAACAGCGGTGCGGTTCTCTATGCTTGGGGAAAAGTTACCGGTTATGGTGAAATCAAAGTGAAGAGTAATGCGGAAGTGCATGAGATGTTCAAGATTTACGGTATGCCGTCTATGAGTAACCTGGCTTCTTCTTATACCGGTAGCGCTAATACGGCTTACCCGAATGGATATAGGTTCTTCCCTGTTCAGCAATATGAAATCAGTAATATCGAAGTTCCAACTACTTATTACTACAATTCTCGTTTAGTGTGTGGTATGAGTAACTATTACAAAGGAGTTGTCGGAATAGGTTATAACAAGGACGATAATATCCGAGTGGTGGGTACACAGAATGCGCTATTCTTGGTAAATGATGATAATGAGTCTTCGTGGGTACGCAAAAGCTACAGCAATAGTTATATGGTATGGGAGGCAAATAGTAGTGCACAACTTGGTTCTTTAGCTATCGTGATGGAAGAAGCATCTATGAACTCTGCCGACTATATCTTGCCGATATCGACCAATATGAAGATCCATATTTTGGATGGTAACTTCGAGATTACGCAGAGTGCGCAACTATTGCCCGGTTCGCAAATCGAAATCAATAAGACCGGTACGCTTACTATCAATAAACTAGACAGTAAGAATCACGACATCAATCTTTACGTGTATGATGCGGATCAAAGCACGTTTAATACGAAGCCTGATGCCTTGTTGAATGTACATGGTAAAATTGATGTGAAGGGTAGCTTGTTTACCACTAAGTCTATTGCGAATGGAACCAACGCGACCAATGGCGCGAATATCTACTCAAACAATGCCGATGCGGGTACCATTACGTTCAATGCGAATGCTCCTACTGAGGATACTGTTAAATTGATAACGAGTATAGGTGGTTCTGCTACCTCTCCAACTATAAATACAAGATCTGTCGAAATGGAGCCGGCTAAACTGAAGAATGGCGATGGTACTTATGTAGAAACCGCTGGTACGCAGTCTGATCAAGCATGGGTATATATCACCGGCACATGGCAAAAGACTTATACCAACGGCTGCTTTGAGGTTATCGGCTCTACCGTGTATGCAAAACCATCTGAGTATGTGGCGTTGACAAATACGACAAAGGACGCCAATGATAAGTGGATTGGTGTTCCGGAAAGCAATCATACCTATGCTGCAGAAGGAGACAAAATCCTGATTTTGATGGACGAGTGCCAATGGTGGGAGGTAGAGACAACTTCTGATCCGACTGTATTCGAGTGTAAGAAATCCGGCTACGAAGGATTCTACTATTACGACGAATCGGCTTCCAAATGGAAACTCAAGACCGTCAATGTTACCTTCTACATGAAAGAGGAAGGTACGGATACGAAGGATAAAGTGATTGTAACGGACTATAATGGTATTCCGGATCAATCGGTTATTGCATCCAACCCGGAAAAGGCCACGACCGATGCAGCTACCTATACGTTCTATGGTTGGAAGAGTAGTGTTTCCGGCACAACTTATAACTGGACAGCTACTCTGGAAACCGCAACGGTAGACATGAGCTACCGCCCTGTATTCACGGAGAATCCGCGACACTATACGGTAACGTTCAAAGCAGCAAATAACGGTGCTGATGTACCGGTTGAGTATGCTTATGGCGAGACCCCGTCTTACACGCCGGTTAAAGACGCAGATGCGCAATATACGTATTACTTCCAATATTGGTTGGCAGATGATGATGTAACGCAATATGCGAAAGATGCTACACTGCCTACTGTCACAGGAAAGACTTCCTATACCGCCGTTTGGTCACAAACCGTGAACAAGTATTCGGTTATTTGGAAAAACGGAGAGGAAACTCTTGAGACCGACACCAAGCAGGCATACGGAGCATCCGTATCGTACGATGGCGAAACACCTACCAAAGAGGAGGATGCAAACTTCGCATACACACATGACGGCTGGTCGCTGACAGATGGCGGCGAGAAGCTGTCATCGATGCCTACTGTAACCGGCGAGATGACGTTCTATGCACACTATAGTACTACTCCGCGCTATAAGGTGACCTTCGCTAACTACGATGGTACGGTGCTGCAGCAAGAGCAGGTAACGGCCGGTGTTGAGCCTATATATAATGGATTAACGCCCGGGCGTGCGCGCGACTTAGATGGCTTCTATCTCTTTACGGGTTGGAAGAATAACGCAGGTACCTATTACGCGAAGGATGCTACTCTGCCTGCTGTTACCGGCAAGGAGACCTTTACGGCGCAGTACGACTACGTGAACGAGTTGTATCTCATTACGCTCAATAATGTAGATGGTGCAGGTGCTTCTTGGTCCGGCAAGTTCGGTGTAGGTTCTACGCCGTACTACAACCGCGATAACAATGATGTCGCTGTTGAGCCGACCAAAGCAAGTACGGCGCAATACGAGTACACCTTCTCCGGTTGGAGCCCTGCATTGGTTCCTGTTGCCGGGGAGGCAACCTATACTGCACAATTTGAGCAACATACCAGAAAGTATAACATTACCTTTGCGAATTTGGACGGCAATGGCGCTTTTCAAACGATTGAGGTAGAATATGGTACGACGCCTGTTTGTCCGGTTGCACCTGAAAAAGCAACGGCTACCCATACCTATGAGTTCTTGGGTTGGGACAATACGCTAGTTCCGGTAACCGGTGAAGCAACCTATACTGCGCAGTTTAGCGCAACCGGCACTCCGCGTGAGTTCCCGATCACTTTCGATCCGGATAATGGAGTAGATCCTATTGTGGTAATGAATGTAGCTTACGGCGAAACACCGGTATATAACAACGGAACAAATCCGACCAAGGCAGGTGATGCGGCCAATACCTATACCTTCTCGGGTTGGACACCGGCTATAACGGCTGTCACCGGTCCGGCTGAATATACAGCACAGTATACGCCGACCATTCGTACGTTCACAATTACATTTAAGGATAACTCTGGTAATACAATCAAAACAGCCGTGTTGCCGTATGGCGCAACACCTTCGTGCGACCCGAGCAAACCGATAGACTACGAGAATAAGAAGTACTATACATATAGTGCTTGGTCGCCGGCTATCGCAACGGTTACTGCTGACGCTACTTATACTGTGACCTATACGCAGAATAACTTAGTGGCTACGGTTACTCCGGAAGGAGGAGATCCTGCACCTAAATCTACATTGGATAATGCGATATCTGCTGCAAATGCCTCAAGTAACTCCGTTCTGAAATTGTATAGTAATGTTACGGGTACGAATAACAAAGAAGTCAGCGGAAACTTCACCCTTGATTTGAATGGTTGTACGATTTCTCTTACTACCTCCACAACATCCAGCACACGATTGTTCTATGTAACAGGCTCTTTGACTGTCATGGACTCGGGTGAAGGCGGTAAGATATCCTATTCGGGCTCCGGTAATGCGAATTATTACACGATATATTCTCAGAATAGTACATCCGTGATTACTATCAATGGCGGAATTATCGAGGCTAAGAAAACAGGTGGTTCTTCGAGCAGAAATGCAGCACCGTTGTATATGAATCGTGGTGATGCATATATCAATGGCGGAGAACTCATTGCCACCAGTACCAAAAATGCGTATGCAGTGTATGATTACTCGGAAGATGTGGTAATAACCGGTGGTAAGTTCAAGGCAAGTGGAAACAGTACTGTGCGAATATTCTCAAGCGGAAGCTATACGAATGTATCCGGTGGTTACTTTTCTTCCGACAACTTTAGTTCTGCAAGTCTTGCTTCCGGTAAAATTAAATGTATCGTACCTGAATTCGATCCGGCAAAGGCAGAAGGCTACATCTACAAAGTTGCTCCTGGTTTTGCTATCACATGGAAGAACGAAGATGCAACCATCAAGACAGAAAACTGGGAAACCGGTATAACACCGGTATATACCGGCTCAGAACCTACAAAGGCTAATCCGGGACAATATGTGTACAACTTCACGGGATGGACACCTACCATAACCCCTGTTTCTGCTGCAGCCACCTATACAGCTGCGTACGACGTCATCGGTATCAACGCCAACGATTCGGATACGCCGGTTGAGGTAACAGAGAATACGACGATGACCACAACGACGGTGACTGTTTCCGGTACGTTGGATGTTCAATCCGGTGCAACCCTGACCACAACGAACCTCATCCTTGAGGCTTCGGCCGGCAACTCCGGTCAGTTGACAGGTGCAGGTACGATCAATGCTACCAATGTCTATTACGACCTCAAACTCAATACCGAGGCTCGTCACTGGCATGCGTTTGGTGTACCTTGGAACGTGGACGTGACGGCAAATCCGATGATTGAGGTAGAGACCGGTCGTACGCTCGTTGTGGGTCGTGATTGCGAGATCATCTATTATAACGGCGAGACGCGCGCCTCGCAAGGTCCGGGTGCGCATTGCTGGGAATATTTAAAGCATTATAGCGGAGATGGTCATGTTGATGTCATGACACCTGGTAAGGGTTATATGATCGCCTTCACGAGTGCCGTACAGACCGTTCGTCTGACCAAAGCATCCGGTGCTCCGATCTTCTTTGCCGGATCGAATAGTGTCATCGGTGGAGCCGGTGAAGACGGCGGATGGAATGCAATGGCCAACCCGATGGCTTATCATGCTACGCTGAATGCCGGTCCGACGGTTGGTTACGTACATGACGGCGGTGAGATAGGCAGCGACGGTTATACGCCGTATGATATCAGCGGTACGAGATATATCGTCGGTAAGATGGTATACGTACAGGCGACCGAGAATGCTTCGATCGTTGTCAATCCAGCAGGTGCAGCAGGTGATATGACCATTGCTTCTGCTCCGAAACGAACCAAAGCTGAGTCTGTGGCTACGAAGAAGTATCTTGCCCTGAGCGACTATTATGCAGTCTCACTCTCTAATGGCGACAAAGCCTCGAAAGTATATGTATTGCCTGAAGAGAATAAGGTGGACGAGTATGTCATCGGACATGACTTGAGTCAGTTCAGCATGAATGCTACGAAACCGCAGATATGGGTAGATCGTTATGACACCAAATTAGCGTTGAATACGACCGCTCCGATAGCTGAGGTGGCTGACTTCCCGGTTAGTATCTATGCACCGACAGCAGGAGAGTACATGATCAGCGTTCAGAACTCAGCTATCAGTGATGAATACACTGCGTATGTCACACTCGATGGACAGGCAATCTGGAACTTAAGCAATAGCGACTATACCCTATCGTTGCCGCAAGGAACGAGCACGCAGTATGGTATCCGCTTAAGCGCACATGCTCCGCAGATTGCTACGGGTCTTGACGAGGCTGTCGTAGATGCGAAGGGCGAGACACGCAAAGTTGTGATCAACGATAAGGTCTTCATCATCCGCGGCGATCAGGTATACAGCGCTGATGGACAATTGGTAAAATAATAGTCGTAATAACGAAATAACGTAATTACGTCATAAAGATTAAACAATTTAAATTATTACGATTATGGAAAAGAAAATCTATATCAGTCCTCTCACAGAGGTAATGCCGTTAGGAAGCGATATCATTATGCAGGTCTTTGGGCCGGCTAGTGTGCCGAGTGATTCTTTCAAAAATAATGCGCCAAGCATAAAGGCACCTGCATTGGGTAATGATTCTGTGGCGGTGTTTTAGGATCGCTTAGTTCAAGCGATTAATCGGAAGAAAGATAGCAAGTGCGTAATTGCGCTTGCTATCTTTCATTTTTTGCACTATATTTGTAGCAAAATGCACTTTTTTTGCATTTTTTTTTCAAAAAATTTCGTTATTTGATTTTTTTATTGTAACTTTGCACGCTTTTATGTGCAAAGGTATATATGAGAAATAAATATACTATATTTTTATTGTCATTCGTGCTCGCTCTCGCGTGCATGTATGCTACGCCGGTGTGGGCTGAGGGAAGCGGCTTGAGTTGCGGCGACCCTATAGAGATGGGGCGTAGTTATAATGCGCACATCTCCGGACCGGATACAGTATGGTATGTGGCTAATACGTTTGATTTGCCGCTGACGGTAAAATACTACCCGAATGACAGTAAGGCTGCTCCGGATTTGTATCTGGACTTCAGTTGTACTCCGGGTGTTTACGATGATTCTATCATTTGCAGCCTTTTCTGTATGGAAAATGCAATTGTTCCTATGCCGTATCATATAACGCCGGCGTGGAAATTGGACGAGAATAACCATCCCTATTATGAAGTAGCCATGGGCGAATGGTACAGAAATGTGTTGTTAGAGCATGGTATCAGTTATAATGTGGCGGTATATATTAAGGCTGTTTATTATGGAGTAGGTGATATTGAACTTACGCCCGATGCGGAGTTCTCTCAATGCATGGAGACGGAGGATTGGCTTTTGTTCGACCGCGAACTTCCCGTTGCGGCAGATGATGGTGAGACATTCTTTATTGCTCCGTATGCTAACTGGGCGGATGATTCGGTTCGCTATATTTGGCGGGGAACTGAGCCGGCTTTGGTCGTTTTTGGGACAACATGTAAATTTGATCCGACAGATGATATGGACGATCGTCGTATCGATGTGATGAATATGAAGGCGGGTAGAGATACGGTGAAGCATACTAATGAGGATATCACTTATTATATGACGTACATGACGAACCCGAACAATACAGCTAAGGGCGGTATCTTTTATGTAAAGGTATTCAGCGAAGACACTGGCACATTGAAAGTGGAGCGTATTCCCGCAACGCCTCCCGGCGGAGATGCAACCTTGCTGAAATATGGGGAAGCAGTCAATGTGTACAGCAACGATACATCACGGCTATATGCCATTCCCAGTAGTTGGGTGAAAGACCTGCGATTCATGACTCCTACTGATCATATCTTCAAGATGTATGTCGGAACTACACCGAGTTTCACGCTGGAAGATGCTTTTGCTTCTTATCGGTTCGACAAGACCGATAGCGGACATGAGTTGCGCTTGTTTGCAGCTGAGATGTCTTCTCTGCAGGCACGTAGGCTTGGAAATGAAAATTATTTATACATCCGTTTCCAGTGTGCAGATAATACCACCGTTAAGCCGATGTTATGGACTCCTTCTGATTGTGAGAAGAAAGCAAAAAGAATCAAAATAGGACAACAGTTTGACGTGGCTGCCAAATCAGATGTTATCTACAGTTTGTATTACGAGGAACTGCGAGGTGGAGAAATGTCTGTGGCGTGGACCAGTATGCAAACTACCTGCTCGTTATATATCGCGGATACTTGTGTCGTGCCGAATTCCAGTTCAGGCCGTGTATTTTATGTCAATACAGTGCCTAAGAACGGCCGTGTCACCTGCCCTCAAGAGACGGTTGATTCATGGGCCTCTTATGTTGATCCGGACGGTTATCTGTATGTCCGGTTCTATTCACAAGGCAAGGCGAAGATAACAGTGAATTCTACTGCACCGGAGGAGACGGATCCGATTTGCAATCCGTATGACTCCATTTTGGCCGTTACAGCTTGGGATTCGTGCGAATGGAAAGGGACAGTGTACAAGGAAAGCGGAATCTATACCAAAGACGGTAATATGGATCCGGAAACGGGATGTCTGGACACCCTTTTCACCTTGGCGCTGACTATTCATAAGACTAATTTCGATGCGCAGACCTTGACCGGGTGTGACACGATTGAGTTTGGCGGAAAGGCTTATACAGAGGGAGGTGACTATGTGGATACGACTTTCACATCGGCAGGGGACCGTATCATTACCGCGTTGTCCCTTACTATCCGTCATTCGTCCTCTTCGGATACCGCAGCTACGGTATGCGGTGCTCTGGAGTGGCATGGCAAATGGTATGACGCCAGCGGCGATTATAATGATACCTTGCTCAATATTGCCGGTTGTGACTCGGTTCGCACGCTGCATCTGACGGTCTATGAGCAGCCGGAAAATGTAGATACAACCGCAGTAGTGTGGGATAGCCTGGTATGGAATGGAACAACGTATAAGCAAAGCGGTGATTATCCTATCGAGATGAAGGATATGAACGGTTGCGATTATTGGTACACTCTCCATCTGACCGTTCATACTACGGCTTATGACATTTATACGGAGACCCGATGCGACAGCATTGTGTATAATGGCAAAAAATATACCGTGAGCGGTGAATACAAGGATACCGTACTTGCCGAGGATGGCAACCGTACGATTACGACGCTTAGTTTCACGATTGCCAAGTCGAGTCTTGCTGAAGTGAATGTCGTTGTTTACGAGCCCTATCTCTCGCCGAGCGGAAAGACCTATACTGAGGATGGTGATTATATCGATACGATTGCAAACATTGCCGGATGCGACTCAATCATTACGACTCATCTAACGATGAAGGGTACCACCAGTGTTACGCTCGATCCGTTGTCCGGATGCGACCGGATAGAGTACGAGGGCAAGACTTATACGCAAAGCGGTACATATAGCGATACAACGTACGCCGTAGATGGTCATCGCACGATCACAAGCGTCACCATGACCATCGGACATACGACTTACGGTGAAGAGAGTATCTATAAGAAAGGCTCCTATACTTCTCCGCGCGGAAACGTATATACCGAGTCCGGCGATTATACCGAGACCGTCACCAATATAGCAGGATGCGACTCGATCATCACACTGCATATCACAATTGGTCATGTTATATACGACACGGTCTATTTCTGCCGCGGCTACAACCGTGAGCACGAGGAGCAGATCAATGAGATTCTTATCCGTCGTTATCTGCCGTATACTTATGAAGCACCGTTAATGGCGGATTATCGGGAAGGCGTAGTGATCGAGATCAACGACCGGCAGGCGCTGGTGAATTTCCATCAGGCAGAGAGTAACTTACGCAACCATTACACGAATGGTCTGACGCCGATCGAGTCGATCACATGGAGTATTCGTTATTCCGGTCAAAGCGGTTATACCCCAATCGTGGTGGCTGAAGCGCAACCCCAATGGATCGATATGGGCACGATAGCTGTGCAGATCATGTTCCGCTGCGGAGAGGTGTATAATAATGCCTTCCCGATGGGTGTTGAGGAGACGGAGGTTTCCGGTCAAGTCGTTAAACGGATTATGAACGGACAAGTGGTGATTGTCCGCGGAGGAGCGGTGTATACGTTGATGGGACAACGTATTGGTAATTGGTAATAGGTTATTGGTTATAGGTTATAGGTATAGGTTATGAAAAAGACGATATTAGGCATAGTAATGATGATGGCAACCGCGCTGATGGCGCAGCAGCCGACTTTGGCTCCGAAATGGAGCTCATTGTGCGACTCGACGCAGCGTATATTGGACTTGCCCTATTACTATTGTGAGTGTACAGAATCAGCCAGAGCGTTTGCTTTTCCGTACGAAGGAGAAGTGAAAGACACCATGTGGTTCACGGCTACGATGGAAGACCTGCGTCAAGGCGTTTCGGCATACTGGTTCTCCAATAGTTCGGTGACGATGGAGGTGTACGCGTTCTGCACCAGCAAAGTGCCGACCATCACGCTGACCGTCGGACCGAACCAGATGCGGGATATTGACGTAGCGAAGATCAATAAGAAACTGGACGAGATGGGCGATCTGGCCACCTCGGTAGATAAGATGAATCCGCATATGCGCGTTTATCCGAATAACGGTGGTTCCGGACATGTCTATTGCTATCCGTATGACCAAGGTCCGCTCTCGACGTGCGAAGAACCGCTTCCGCTGCGTCCGGGTATGACTTATGTTTGCGACAAAGAGCAGAACGCCTATCGCATGGAGTGGTCCAGCATCGCTTCGTCCGGTAAGGCCTTTGTGCATTGGAAACAGAAGAATAACAGACCCTGCGAGGTATGGCTGACCTTGGATAGTTGTACCGGCGAAGAGATTGGTCGGGCTACCTTGTCGGATTCGCTGCATGTCTATCAACTCGATTCGGCGAAGTTAGTCGATGCCCGCAAGGCGAAACGCTGCATATGGTTGCATACCAAGCACGGCAAAGAAGCACCGGGACGTGTCTATTACTACAATAACCCCAAATACGAAGAGCCGCTGGCGCCGGTGAATAAGAAGACCTGTGCCGGTAAGACTTTTACCCAAAATCTGCGTGTCTATGATTCCGATACGACCTTCGTGGATACGATCTGGATTGCACGTGATACGCTGCAGACGCAAGAGGTATCGTTCTCCTTCACCCAACCGAAGTTAGAATTCGACACCGTCTATGTGCAACCGACCGACTTAAGCCGAGGCTATATCTACAAACCCTCAGGAACGGTATTGAAGGAGTATGGAGATATCCAAGTGGAGATCAAGAAAAAAAACACCTGCACCCGCCTCGTACAAGTGACGGTATTGATGCCCGAAGGGTATGATTATATCCAATCCGGCAGCGAGCGGAGTTGCAAATACATCCAAAACGGAAAGCTATTCATCTATATCGATGATCGCATATATAATGTCTTGGGACAAGAGATTAAATAACAAAATTAACAAGCAATAATTATTAACTAATCAACTATTTACATGAAGAAGTTTTTCTTATGTACCATGGCGTCTATGGTGACTGTCTTTGCGATGGCTATCGGACGTAATGATGGTAGTACAAAAGCGAATGCGAAGGAGTTTGATTGGGACAAGGGCGTGACACATACCGGTGGTACCCTCTGGTACCGCGTGGACTTAGCTCCGCTCTATGAGGAGGAGAACCCGTCTCTCACCCTCTACCTGACCAACCCGAGCAACGTAGTTGACGATTCGGTTAAAGTGAGTATGCAGGCAACGGTAGCCGGTCAGGAGGAATCCAAAGACTACACGATTGCAGCGCGTCAGTACAAGACGTACACCGCGAACGCGAAGGCGTTGATTACGCTCAGACAGAAAGAGATCTATCTGACACTCACCACCAAAGCGGCAACACCCGGTGGCTCAACAACCATCAAACTTAGCGCTAAAGTGTTTGAAGCAGCGGATCTGGATGAGACCTGTAAGGATGCCCGTACGCTCAAGTGGGGCGAGACGGCTGTTCAGAACCCGATGTATTCGGCATGGTGGAAAGTGAGCCTGAAGCCTATCAAAGATGTAGAGGGCTTCGACGCACAGGTGACTATTAAGAACACCGGTTCGAAGACCGTCAACCTGAAGATGGGTCAGTCCCTTGACTGTCCGTCCTCCGGTATGACCAAACGTGAGTATGAGATCCCTGCCGGTGAGTCGATCGTGAAGAAAGTACCGCGTGACATGATCGCGTCCGTACAACCCGATGAACTCTATTTCGGCGTCGAGAACGTAGAATCGCAGGTGAGCATGCTCGTAGAGAAAGTGGCTCAGCCGATTGAATACGTCATTCCGGAAGCGAACAAAATGCCGGGTGTGAACCTGCACGTGACCGATACGCTCGTGCCGCTGCCGGTAGGTACGACGCTGTATAAGATCAGCGTAGCCGACATGGACTCGATGGCGAAATACGAGCCGGAGTTCACCTATCGCAATGTCGGTTCGACGCCGGCTAAGGTGACGGTTCAGATGTCCTTTACCCGTCCTACCAAGAGTACGAGTGATACCGAGTATGACCTGGCAGAAGGCGCAGAAGAGATCGTGGTTTACAAGAAGAACATGCTCGAGGGTATGGACGGTGTAGACTCGATCTACCTGCTCACTACTGTAACCGGTACCGTTAATTTCTACGGCCGTTTCAAACACGTACGTGAAGGTAAGGCTTGTAAGACCAATATCGACTTCAACTGGGAGACCGGTCATACGCAGGAAGGTCGTACCACGCAGTGGTATGCCATCAACGTGGCGGACGCCCGTGACCGACTCAAAGATATCATGGTCTATGTCAATAACCAAGGTACGGCATCGGCTAACCTGAAAGCTTCGATGGCTTTCTCCTGCCCGTATATCGACTTGACGGAGATGAGCCGTACGATTGCTAAGAATGATACTGTTTCCCGTCGTCTCGGTTTCTCTTCCTATGCGATGATGTCCGATACAATCTGGATTGGTCTGGAGACAAACCAGGATATCAAGTTCTGGGCAGATACAGTAGACGCACAGAAGAAAGCGGAAGTAGATACGCTCTGCTTGAAAGCGGTTACATTTGATTGGACGCAAGGCGTGCAGCAGGAGGCTAATGATACGGTTTGGTATCTTCTTAAGATGGACTCCGTACGCGAGTTGTCCAAGTTCCCGACTGTAGTAGTAGAGAACATGAGCAGCACGGCGGACGCTGTAATCACGGCAGAGATGTCGCTCGAGTGTCCGGATTCGATTGAGAATGAGCAGCATAGTATTACTATCAAAGCTGCGGATACTTACAGCCGGAAGATCACTCGTAACATGTTCGAGAATATCGTACAGGATGAGATCTACCTGCGCGTCGTTTCGACCCAAAAGATCTCACTCCGGATTCGTATGAACGAAGAGGCAGAAGGTTCGACTTGCGGTTCGGCTATCCCATTCAACTGGGTTTCCGGTAACAGCCAGGCTGCGGATGCTAACCTGTGGTACAAGGTCGATCTGCGCGAGGTAATGAAGAGCACGGATGATCTGCGCCTAACGATAGAGAACAAGGATGCAGGCCAATGCAAGGGTGTAGGTCAATTGACCTTCGGTTGCCCGGATGAAGAAGCTCCGTCGACACAGTCGTTTACGCTGAACGGCAAGCAGACGAAGACCATCTTCCGTGAGCATAGCTCGCTGCAGTTGCTGCCGGATAGCGCTATCTATATCAACCTGCAAGGTAACACCGCGATGCGTATCAGCGCAGAGCGCGTAGCGGCAGGTGCGTTCGATCCGATCTACAATAGCGGTCTGAGTTTCGATACGATCTATCTGGATACGAAACTGTACACCGATCCGACGGTTGCTACCGGATGGTATATCGTACCGGCATCGGAACTGCAGGCACTGCGTACGCTGAACGAGAACGAGGCGCTGACGCCGAAGATCTACCTGGCTAACGAAGGAACCAGCGACTACGATGTTACCATCGAGGCTGCATTCGCCTTCCCCATCACGGAGAAGATGATCACGAAGAAAATCACCGTTCCGGCTAATCAGGAGATTAACCACTCGTTGGACTACAAACTCTTCTCGCAGATACTGACTGCCAAGGTAGGAGATAAGAATAAGTTCGACTCGATCGTTGTTCGTATCACTATCCCGGCTGAGGCAATAGGTAAAGTGAAATTCCGCTCGGAGTATGCGAAAGCTTACGGCGGTAACCGCAAAGAGGCAGCTATACCTATCACGCTTGGTAACCAGTTCACCCAGTCACCGAATACGGAGATCTGGTATAAGATTAGGACCGCTGATTGGAAGAAGAAAGACCTCTACGGTAAGAGTCTGCATATCGCTACCAAGAATGCCGGCAAGGGCAATGCTACCATCAACGTAGTAGTGAACGACGGTATCTTGTCGAGCGAAGATATGCTCATGGAGCGCGGTGAGCGTACGATCAAGAAAGGTGAGTCCCGTTCGCATAACGTACCGGCTGAGGCTGTTTACGGTCTGGGTAACGTAGAACTCTATATCAAGGTCAAGACCAACGACTCGCTTGTGATCTCCACTTCGTTCGGTAACTATAGCGCGAAAGCTGCTGATCCGAATCAGCAGAAAGCAAAACTCGTCGTTCCGAACGTGGTATATGAGTTGCCGAAGGATACGGATATGTGGTTCCAGATTTGTATGCCGTATCTCCACTATCTGTATAAAGGCGAGAATATCAGTAATTATATCTACTCGGATTCCAGTGCGCTGTCGTACGAGTTGGAGGGTAATGAAGAGGCTAAAATTACAATCACGGCTACGTTCAATGACACTCTCAACTATAATATACCTGAGCGCACGCGTATAGTTAACAAGAGCAAAACCGAGCGTAAAGGACGCCGTCTGCTGAGCGACCTGCTCTCGGAGGCTATCAGTAGATACGGACGTGGCAATACCTTAGATATCACCTCCTTCGAGGATACCTATATCGATAGTATGCTCCATCGTTTCGTGACTCGTGACTCTGTGACGCTGTACTACCGTGTTCGTTCCACTCGGGCAATGAAGTTCTGTCTCCATATGCCGCAGGTAACGGGAGATGAATACCTCAACCCGACACGTTTCGACTGGGAGCATGGTTATGTCAACCCGGCGAAGAGAACGGACTATGTGCTTGTCAATATTGATAGCACGCGTGTACCGCAAGGTAAGGATCTGAAGATCCATATGCTGAACTGGACCAACGTACCGTCCAAGGTGGAGGCTACTATCTATAAGGCAGAGAAAGAAGGTGCCGGAGATGACTTTGGTACCATCACCCGAGTTATCGATGGTGATACGGATACGATTAAAGTCATCGAGCGTCAGTTCTTAGCCGATATGGGTTGGCCGAACCTGATGATTAAATATTATTCGGATACCACTACACATGTATGGGCTGAGCCTACTGACCCGCTCAAACGTGATACAGTGGACACCGCTATTGTGGCATTCGTATGTCCGAACACCGTTTATACTACCCGTTATGACGGCTATGCAAGTCATATGATTGGTCCGAAGGGCTGGGAAGAGGTTATCCCGTACGACTCGATCAACAAGAAAGAGGCGAAGATAACGACCTATATGATCTCCTTCGATGTTAAGCCGTTGCAGGAACCGAACCTGCTCTCTATTGACTCGCTTAAGAACAAGCCGACTATCCAACGTGGTGCTACGGTAGATGCTTCTGCCGCTACGACGGAGATCTTCAACTGGCTCAAGACGAGACAAGGCGATGCGCTGGTAGGCGACACGCTGCAACCGGTAGCCGGTCCGGATAGTATCAAGTGGGAGTATAGTTACGACGGTACGACCTTCACGGACTTCCCGACACCGGTACTGACTTCGGCATCGATCGCATTGCGTTACAGAGTGCTCACCGAGTGCGACTCGACTCTCTATAGCGATACGTTCATCAACGTGATTCGCGATACGCTCGAGAAGATCGACTACTGCGGTCCGTTCACTTGGGAAGGTGTGAAATATACGACCGACACCTTGGATTCGGCCGTTTACCACTTACCTCCGGGAGGTTTTGACAGTATCGCTTATCTGAAGTTAACCATCAAACCGGTGGTTCTGGCCAAAGAGGTGGTTAATGCTTGCGATCCGACCTACGTATGGCCGTTCAACGGTAAGACCTACACGGCTACCACGACTCCTACCGAGTATACGGATACCATCGAGGCAACCGACGGATGCTATAATGTATGTACGCTCAACCTGACCTTCGTGCCGATTGAGACGAGTGTTAGTCTTTCCGAGTGTAACGAGTATTACTGGAAAGAGGTAGACGAGACATATTACAACGATACGACGGTGATCAAGACACTCCTCACGGAGGACGGCAAATGCGACAGCACCGTTACATTGACCGTTAAGATCAATCATCCGACTGTACGCACGCTCTCGATTGTATCGAAGTACGGCGACCGTCTGTTGATGATCAACCGTAACGAGATCAATGACAGTAAGGATATGGATATCTATCTGGATCTGGATAAAGACCAAGATAGCGTGAAATGGTATATGGAGGCAACACCGAACGATATTTATCTGACTTCGGGTTACTACCTGACCAACCCCGACGGTTCTCAGAACGGTAAGTATATCCAACCGGGTAAGACGTACTATGCAAGGATCTTGTATAGAGGTGGTACCACTTGCGGATACAAGGCTGAGACCAAGCACTATACCACAGGTAAGGCTGCTGCGGCTCCTGCACTTGTTCCGTCGCTCGCTCGTCCGGGAGAAGACATCCGTGTCATCAACCTCAATCCGGATGAGACCACGACCATCCGCATATATACTACGGAAGGTCTTATCCAGGGTACTTACACTGTTCACGGTGAAGAGTCCTTCGCGATCAAAGCTGCTAACGAACACGGTTTCTACCTGGTAGAACTGAAAGCGGAGAGCATCAAGTCAACCTTACGTTATATCGTTAAATAAGAATAGGAGGTAGCACAATGAAGACAATGAAAACAATTCTGATTGCAGCCACCCTGATATGCGCAACTGCCGTGTCGACTATGTCGGCACAGCAGGCTGCAGCGCCCGCACACCAATGGAAAGTAGCCCTTGGCGACACCGTGATGATCAAACGCGAGTGCACCAAATACCTCACGGGAGAAACTCCTTCGTCCTGGGTTTATACCAAACCGCATACGGTAGGTCAGTTGGGAACCAAACGTTTCCCCGAAGGCGTGCTGCTGTTTAATATCAACTCGTGGATCTGCGAGGAGTGCTTAACGCCCGTTCATCCGCGTGAGCAAGAGGCTCAGCGCCAGGCTCAACAGGCCGGACAAGCTCAACAAGAGGTGACCGTACAAGAGTCTGAGGCAGTAGTAATCAAAGAAGAGACAGAGCAACAAGCCGCTGCTCGAGCAGAGGAAGAAGCTGCTGCCGCTGCAGCAGCACTGGCTGCTCAAAAGGCTGCAGAAGAGGCTGCCGCTCAGGAGGCCGCTGCTCAAGAGCAGAAACCGACCGTGGTGGTAGAGCAAGTGAGGGGTGACTCAGTAAAGTCGCAACAGAACTTCAAACACGGTTATGACCGTTTCACCATCGGTGTTCGCGGCGGTGCTTCCGGTCTGCTCCACAAAGTGGAGAAAGGTAACTGGCAATGTGGTTTCGATGTATTGCTCGACCTGCAATATGCACACTATTGGGCAAAAGACGGTCGTCCTGTCGATCTCGGTATTATCACCGGCCTGAGTCTCGGTTATGCACAGAGCGGCATGAAGGCAGATGTCAACTCGCAGTTTACGCAGTATGATGACACCGATCCTTCCTTCCCGATGCACATCGACTATGACATCCGTGCCGACAAAGTGACGGAGAAAGACGGACAGCTCCAGTTGGAGATCCCGCTGATGTTCTCGCTCCTGCATGAGAACGGTTTGTTCTTTAACATCGGTCCGAAATTCATGATCCCGGTTTATACTCCGTTCAACCAGAAGATCACGGATAATGAGAACACCTATATCTCTGCTTATTTCCAGGAAATCGGTGTGCCTGTTAAGAACGAGGTGATCACCGGTATCTTGCGTGATGACCAGTTCAAGCAGAGCGGAAAGGATAACGGTAACCAGTTTTCCATCAACATCCTGTTAGGTGCAGAAATCGGTTACGAGTGGATCCTGAAGAGCGGTAACTCGCTCGGCTTGGGTGCTTATGCTAACTACTGTGTATATAACAGCTTCAAGAATAACACCAGCAACGACCCGCTCATCAAGGTTACTCCTCCGCAGGGCGCAGATGCTGCAAGTGTAGAGGTGCTGTCTGCTACGAAGACCTATGCTAACAAACTGGGTTATTTCGACGCAGGTGTGAAGTTGGCTTACCACTTCAACTTCCCCAAGAAGAGGAAAGTTAGTACCGACGCTACTAAATTGTTCGAATAAGCCAATGACGATACTATGTATCGAAACTAGTACATCGGTCTGCTCGGCCGCCATCTGTAAGGATGGCGTGCCGGCAGAACAATGTATTTGCCGCGAAGGTAGCAATCATGCTCGGTTGCTACCTCGTTATATTGAGTATCTGCTCCAATACGCCAAGGACCACCACCTCACCATCGAGGCGGTTGCCCTAAGCGAAGGACCCGGCAGTTACACCGGTCTGCGTATCGGAACCTCCACCGCCAAAGGACTGTGCTACGGACTTAATGTCCCACTCATTCCCGTTCCGACATTGGAGATACTCAAACTTGCATCCGGCATCCAAGAAGGAATATTAATTCCCATGATCGATGCAAGGCGTATGGAAGTATATACGCTTATCAACGAAGAGACGAAAGCAGTCGTTGTAGAAAACGAAGAGAGTCTGTATGCAGGAGAAGAAGCGGTTAATTATTTTGGCGACGGAGCAGCTAAGTGTGCGAAGATCTTCACCAAACCGAATTGGCATTATATCCCGGACATCGTGCCTGAAGCACAATTCATGGGTGCGTTAGCGGAAAGTGGAAAGAAGAAAGTGGAAAGTGTGGATCTTGCCTACTATGAACCCTTCTATCTCAAAGAGTTCGTAGCCGCACCAAGCCATGTGAAAGGACTGAAATGAGAATTTCAAATCTCAAATATCAAATCTTCAATATCATCATCCTTTCGATGATGATCTGCTCTTGTTCTACCCAGAAAAACACATGGGCGACTCGGTCGTACCATCAGACGAAAGTCCAATATAACATTCTCTTTAACGGGAATATCGCATACGAAGAAGGCCTCAAAGCCATTCGTGATGCCAATACCGATGATTACACGAAGGTGCTTAATCTGTATCCCGTGAGCAATCATCAAGCGGCGCAGGCCAGTACCTCGCAGATGGATAAGACCATCGAGAAATGCCGCAAATGTATAAAGTTGCATTCTATCAAAGCGAAACCGAAACGCGATCCGAAGAAAGCCGGTGACCCCAAGTATAAGTTATGGCTCCAGAATGAGGAGTTTAACAACAAGATGGGCTTGGCATGGATCCGTTTGGGCGAAGCTGAATTTCATAAAGGTGATTTCCTCGGTGCAGTCAGCACGATGAAATACATCATCAACCATTACCAGAACGATCCCGACATGATCGCGCAGGCACAATTATGGATCGCACGTGCGTACGCGGAGATGGGTTGGCAGTACGAAGCGGAAGATATGTTACAGCGCGTGCAGATCGACGCACTGAGCAAGAAACATGCACGTCTATACTCTGCCGTCAAAGCCGATGTGCTGTTGCACGGTCAGCAGTACCATGCCGCTATCCCCTTCGTCAAGATCGCTATCCCGTACGAGAAACGCACCGTCTATCGTCCGCGTTTCGCCTATGTATTGGGTCAACTGTACGAGAAAGAGAACAAACGTGAAGAGGCAATCCAATCCTATAAATCCGTTGTGCGTATGGCACCACCGGTGGAGATGGAGTTTAATGCCCGTATCCGTATGGCGGAACTGGGCGGCAAGAACAGCATCCGTAAGTTGCGCACGATGTCCAAGCAGTCCAAATACAAAGACAAACTGGACCGTATCTACGGTTCGATGGGAAATATTTACTTGGCTGCCAACGACACCGTCCATGCGCTCGAGATGTACCAACTGGCCATCGAAAAAGCGACGGAAGCCGGACCGGCAAAGGCTGCGGTGCTCATTCAAGCCGGAGATATTTATTATACGCAACGGGACTATGTCAATGCCCAACCGTGCTATCGCGAGGCAGTGACGATCCTGACCGCAGAAGATGAACGATTCGCCCGTATCCAGAAACGCTCGGAGGTGCTGGACGAACTGATCGTAGCCTATAACCAGGCCGAACTGCAAGACTCGCTGGTGAGCCTGAGTAAGAAGAGCGAAGAAGAACAGCGGGCCATCGTCGAAAAGATCATCGCTGATCTGATTGAAGCCGAGAAAGCCGATTCTGCCCAACAGGCTCAGGCGGCACGCGAGATGGCACGAGGAGACGGTGGACTGCGTAGCGTCAATACGGCGAACATGTTAGGCGGTGGCGGTCAGAAGGGTGAGTGGTATTTCTATAACCAGCAACTGATCAAACAAGGACGCCAGGAGTGGCAACGCCGGTGGGGAAACCGTCCGTTGGAGGATAACTGGCGCAGGAAGAATAAACAGGTGGTGATGAATGAAGATATGGGTCTCTCGCCGGACGATATACCATCCGATGAGAATGACTCTACGATGACGGACTCCCTAAGCACTAATTCGCCTGTCTCTAAACGTTTAGAGACCGACACCCATAAGCCGGAGTATTACCTGCAGCAGATCCCGCGTACACCGCAGGACTTCGAGGTATGCGACAGCCTGTGGCGCGAAGCGATGATAGCGCTCTATTATATCTACCGCGATAAGTTGGAAGATGAATCGTTGGCTAAGGCAACGCTGGACGAACTGGTGGAGCGTTTCACGGGTCACCCGGCGCTGGACGATATCTTTGAAGAAGAACGGCTTCGTGCGTTGCGCAACGACCCGGAGTATATCGCCCGGATGCAACGGATGATAGCCGAGCAAGACTCGCTCTATGCCCTCACCTATGCGGCATACACCAAAGGGCAGTATAAGACCGTCAAGGCCAATACAGCTAAGTTCCAACAGTTCGCAGAACGGTCTGACAGTGAAACGATCCCACAACGCAGTGGTCTCGCTTCTCATTTCCTGTTCCTCAATGCTGTCTCTGTGGCACGTACCGAAGGACAGCAAGCGTTCATCGCGGAACTGCAGACCCTCGTCGAACAGTACGGAGAGACCGAGTTAGGGTCGATGGCTAAAGATATGCTTGCGATGATGGGACAAGGTATGGAGAGTAAGAAAGGCGGTGCAACCGGTAGTTTGGCAGACTTGCGCGACAAGACTGCGGATACGCAAGATAAGGCAGATGAGACCGACGCACAGCAACAACAGTGGTCGGAAGACCGTAAGCAAGCGTCTGTTGTATTGCTCATCCTGCCTACGGCGGACGAACAGGCACTGAACGAACTGCTTTACGAGGTGGCACTGTTCAACTTCTCGCAGTTCCTTATCCGTGACTTTGACCTGCAGAAGATGCCGGTCTTCGGCGAAGGAAGTGCCCTCCGTATCAGTGGATTTGCCGATATGGACGAAGCAGAATGGTGGATTGACCTCATTCGCAAGAACGCAGAGATGCAGCAGGTACTGATAGGAATAGAAATAAAGGCAGTAACCGAAGTTAACCTGCCTTTATTAAAATAGTCGGGAAGACGTGATTCGACAATTGCGAACAGCCATTGTTCGGAATAATCGTTCGAGCGAAGCGAGATAAGAACACGCGTAGTTCAAATCCGTCTAACAAAAAGGACGGTCAGAGACCATCCTTTTGTCGGGAAGACGTGATTCGAACACGCGACCTCCGGTCCCCCAGACCGTTGCGCTACCGGGCTGCGCCACTTCCCGCGCTGCTTTGATTTTCAAAAGCGGGTGCAAAGGTACTGCTTTTTTTTGAATTATGCAAGTTTTTAAGCAAAATAATGACAAAAAAATTTTATATTGAGACATACGGATGCCAAATGAACGTTGCGGACAGCGAAGTGGTGGCGGCTATCCTCCAAACCACTGATGCCGAGTTGACCGAGAAATGGGAAGAGGCAGACATCATCCTGCTGAACACCTGTTCCATCCGTGACAACGCCGAGCAGAAGGTCGGTGCCCGTCTTCGTGAGTTAAAGGCGCACCTGCGAAATCATAAATCACAAATCACAAATCACAAATATCACTCCGATAATCCACGAGTGATTATCGGAGTGATTGGCTGTATGGCGGAACGTATGGGTCAGGAATTGATCGATGAGTACGATGTGGATTTTGTGGCAGGACCGGATGCATACCTCGATATCCCGAATCTGTTGGCGCAATGCGAGCAGGGACACAAGGCGATGAACGTGCAACTCAGTACCACGGAGACCTATCGTCAGATCATCCCGTCCCGTATCGGTCGCTCCATCAGCGGTTTTGTCTCTATCATGCGCGGATGTAATAACTTCTGCTCCTACTGCGTCGTACCTTACACCCGTGGTCGCGAGCGGAGTAGGGACGTAGAGTCTATCCTCAATGAGGTACGCGACCTGCAAGCCAAGGGATACAAGGAAGTGACCCTCCTCGGCCAAAACGTCAACTCCTATCATTTTGAGGATATCGACTTTGCCGACCTATTAGAGATCGTTGCTGATGCCGTACCCGATATGCGTATCCGCTTCACGACGAGTCATCCGAAAGATATGAGTGATAAGACGCTTGAAGCCATCAGCCGGCATAAGAACCTGTGTAAATTTATCCATCTGGCGGTGCAGTCGGGTTCGAACCACATCCTCAAACTCATGAACCGTAAGTACACGCGGGAGTGGTACCTGGACCGCATCGCGGCTATCCGGCGTATCCTACCCACCGCTGCCATCAGTACCGATATCTTCTGCGGTTTTCACGATGAGACACTCGAAGATCACGCGCAGACCTTGAGCCTGATGCGCGAAGTGGGTTTTGACTCGGCGTTTATGTTCAAGTACTCCGAGCGTCCCGGTACGTACGCGCAGAAGCACCTTCCGGACAATATCCCCGAAGAAGAGAAGATACGGCGTCTGAACGAGATCATCGCGTTGCAGACACAGTTGTCGCTTGAGTCCAACCAACGGGAGATCGGCAAGACGGTAGAGGTGCTCGTAGAAGGCTTCTCCAAACGCAGTCATGACGACATGTACGGACGTACGGAGCAGTACAAGACGGTGGTCTTTCCGCGTACCGACCAGAAGATAGGAGACCTCGTGCAAGTACGTGTTTTGGAAGCCTCTGCAGCTACTTTACGAGGAGAAATCGTGTAAAAGTACACGAAATACGTAAAAAAACAAGAATATTTGCATTTTTTTGCCAAAATATTTGGCTATATCAAATAAAAGCAGTACCTTTGCACTGAAAACAAATAAATTTTCATAGTTAAGGTTTAGGTTTAATGGCGAAAGGAGGCTGTGAAGTTTCCTTTCGTTTTTAAACAAAAAAGAGGCAAAAGCCTTATTTTTTTATGACTGACGACACGAAAAATACCCTTCCGGACTTAACGGATTTGGAGGAAGTTCGCAAAGCTATCATCGCGAACGAGATACTTAATAGAAAATATTAATACAACATATATATGGCAGTAACGTACATGACCGAAGAAGGTCTGCAAAAATTGAAAGACGAGCTCCAGCAACTGGAGACGGTGGAGCGCCCTCGTGTGATTGCCGCTATTGCGGAGGCACGTGAGAAGGGTGACCTGAGTGAGAACGCGGAATATGATGCCGCGAAAGAGGAACAAGGAATCTTAGAGAGTAAGATCGCGCATATTAAAGCCAAACTGGCTGAAGCGCGTGTGCTGGACACCAGCGATGTACAGACAGACGAGGTACAGATCCTCACCAAAGTGCGCGTACGCGTGCTCAAGACCGGTAAGGAGAAGACCTATCAACTGGTGACCGAAGGAGAGGCGAACTCGCTGGAAGGTAAGATCGCGGTGACCACCCCTATCGCCAAAGGACTGATGGGTAAACGCGTAGGCGATATCGCACAGGTACAAGTGCCCGCAGGATTGATGGAATACGAGATTTTGGAGATTTCATTATGACAATTTTTACGAAAATCATCAAAGGCGAGATCCCGAGTTACAAAGTAGCCGAGGATGAGAAGAACTACGCCTTCCTGGATATCAATCCACTGGTGAAGGGTCACACGCTGGTGATTCCTAAGTTGCCGGAACCCGAGAGCGATTACCTGTTCGACCTGACGGACGAGCAGTACGCCAGCCTGATGGCATTCGCGAAGAAAGTAGCGAAAGGTCTGAAGGCTGCAACGGGTTGCAAGCGTGTCGGTGTAGCCGTGCTGGGTATGGAGGTGAACCATGTACATATTCACCTCGTCCCGATGAATTCGGAGAAAGATATGCTTTTCACCAACCCCAAACTATCCCTCCCGGCAGAGGAGATGGCGATCATCGCCAACTCGATAGCCGAGGCGGTTGAGAAAAACTAACACATTTTGGCTGCTGTCAAGGCAGCCAATTTTGCGTTATTAAGCACCAGTTGGATGTTCGCCGCAAGGCTGTCACCGCCGGTCAGGTCCTTCACTTTAGCCAATAAGAAAGGTGTGCATTGTTTTCCGTGCACGCCTTTTTTGTCGGCTTCGGCGAGTGCCTGTTCGATAGCGGCATTGATGACGTCTGCCGGCATGGAGTACTCCTCCGGAATGGGGTTCGTCACGAGCATTCCGCCTTTCAGTCCGCAGTCCAGTTTCGCTTGGAAAGCTGCTGCCAGTTCTTCGGGCGTATCGATGCGATAATCCACACCGAAACCGCTGTGACGCGTATAGAATGCCGGTAACTCGTCCGTACCGTAACCGATGACCGGTACGCCTTTGGTCTCCAGGTACTCCAGCGTCAAGCCTAAGTCCAGGATCGACTTAGCCCCTGCGCAGATGACCATGACCGGTGTCTGCGCCAGTTCTTCAAGGTCAGCCGAGATGTCGAAAGTCTGCTGTGCTCCGCGATGTACACCACCGATACCACCGGTGGCAAACACCTTGATACCTGCCATCGCTGCGATGATCATCGTCGTGGTGACCGTCGTAGCGCCATCGGCCTTACGGGCGATCAGCACTGGCAAGTCGCGACGCGAAGCTTTGGTGACCTCTTGCCCTTTCTTACCCAGATACTCGATCTCTTCGGGCGTACAACCCGCCTTCAGTTGACCACCGATGATAGCGATCGTAGCCGGCACCGCACCGTTCTCACGGATGGTCTGCTCCACGCGCAAGGCGGTCTCCACGTTCTGTGGATACGGCATCCCGTGACTGATGATCGTCGACTCGAGCGCCACTACCGGCTTACCTTCTTTCAATGCTGCCTGAACCTCAGGCGATATAGATAGATACTTATTCATAATAATATATTCGCAATATCCGGATTCACTGCTTTGGAACTCATCAGGGTGGCGCGTGCTGCCATCAGGCCGTACTGGGCGGTTTGCGGGAAGTCGATGCCTTTGGCATGGGCGTACACCACGCCGGCTAAGAACGCGTCACCGGCACCGGTGGTGTTAACGATGTCACCCGGCAGAGTGGGGTATAACCATTCTTCCGCGGCATTCCGGCAATAGACGCCGTCCGGACCTAAGGTGATATATACATGGGCCACGCCGAGGTTCAATAATGCCTGTGCCGCTTCGGCATAGGTGGCGGTCTCGGTGACAGCCAGCGCTTCTTTGAGGTTCAGCTTGAGCGTATGCAGGTACGGTAACTTGCATTTGCGTAAGGCATTAACCACCCTATGTGCCTTCGTCGAACTGACGCCGTCTATGAACAGCGGAGCCGTCACGTTCTCCATCAGCCAGCGGATCGAGTCTTCGGTCACGTTCGTATCGGCCACTACGTACTCCGACAGGTTGATCTCTCCGCTGCGTTTGGCGAGCCACTCCGGCGTGATCGAACGGATGGCTTCGGTATCTGCCACAGCGGCTATCATCTCTCCTCCGTGGTTATTCAGACACAGATAGACACCGGAACGCAGACTGCTCACCCGCTCCGACAGATGCACATCGATGCCTTGCTGCTTGCAGTAGTCGTGCAGCAGTCCGCCGAAAAGGTCTCCACCGAAGATAGTCAGTAACTGAGTGCGGGTACCGAGCAGCGCCAGGTTATGCGCGATATTCCGTGCTACACCACCGTACCCGATCTCTATATGCCCGGGATTAGAGTCCGCTGCGATGAACGCATCATTGAGCGTAGCCAACATGTCGACATTCGCTCCACCGATGATAGAAATAAGCGTTTCCATGATTCTTCTGATTTGCGCTGCAAAGTTACTACTTTTTTTTGATATATGCAAATAAAAAAAGTAGGAAAACCTACTAAAAACAAAGAAGGTTGTCTCCCGACAACCCAATCTTTTTACTTAACCTTAAATCTAATACCATGAAAAACACGGTGCAAAAGTACTGCTTTTTTGCGATATGACCAAATATTTTTGCAAAAAAATGTTATAAAACATAAAATTGCAATTTTTAGTTTGCAAAAAATGCGATACTTGTTCTTGTATGCACTATTTTTAGTTACTTTTCAATAAATCGGGTCTTCGTTCCTGTGTATGGGCTAAAGACTGCTCGTATAACCATTCTTCGATCTTCGCCTGATGCCCGCTCAAGAGGATCTCCGGCACTTTCCATCCTTTGTACTCTGCCGGTCGGGTATAGACCCCTGCTTCGAGCAGTCCGTCTTGAAAGGAGTCATTGAGGGCACTCTCCACGTCACCCAGCGCACCGGGTAGTAAGCGCACGATGGCGTCTGTCATCATCGCTGCCGGCATCTCACCACCGGTGAGCACGAAGTCACCGATACTGTATTCGCGGGTGATCAGATGATCGCGTACCCGTTGGTCGACACCCTTGTAATGGCCGCAAAGGATGATGATGTTCTGCTTGAGCGACAGTTCGTTGGCGGCTTTCTGGTCAAAACGTGCTCCGTCCGGAGCGGTGAAGATGATCTCATCGTATTCCCGTTCGGACTTCAGATGCGAGATGCAGCGGTCGATAGGTTCGATCTGCAGCACCATCCCGGCTCCGAAACCGAAGGCATAGTCATCTACCTTACGGTGCTTGTCCAGCGTCCAGTCGCGTAGGTTATGCACGTAGATCTCGCAAAGCCCTTTGTTCTTCGCGCGTTGGATGATCGAATGGTTGAGAGGTGACTCTAACAATTCCGGACAACAAGTGATAATATCGATTCGCATATTTGTAACTGTTTAAGGTACGGGGTCATAACCGCTCCCGCCCCAGGGATGACAACGGCAGATCCGTTTGATGCCCAGCCAGCCGCCTTTGAAGATCCCGTATTTGAGTACCGCTTCGACCATGTATTGGCTGCAAGTCGGGGTATAGCGACACGAGGGCGGCGTGAGGGGGGAGATAAAGACCCGATAGAAATAGACGGGTAATAAAAACACCTTTCTTACGACTGTTCTGATATCTTCTTTAGAGACTTGCATATGGCTTTCTCGATGACAGCAAGCGGTTGTTCTTCTTTATCCATATAGTTGAAGGCAATCCGATAATGGTTATCCCCTAACAGATCCTGGTGCAGGCGGTACGCTTCGCGCATGAGTCGGCGCAGATGGTTGCGTTGGACGGCTCGCTTGAAGAGGGACTTAGGTGCCCAAACGAGCACTTGGGTGAGTTCTTCGGACGGTTGATAGGTCACACGCAACGGCCACGCCGTGAAGCGTTTGCCTTCTTTGTACAGTTGTGCGATATGCAGCTGTCCGCAGAGCCGGTTCTGTTTCGGTAACCCATTTACCATTTACCAATTACCATTTACCAATTACCATTTACTGGTTCTTCTCCAAATAGTCCGCGATCGCCATCGGCAGGGAAGCGAAAGCTTTACCGGGTCCGGCTTCTATATCGACGCGCAAGCCTGCCTCTTCCAGTGCACGTATCGTGCCTTCGCCGAAAGCAGCAATCCGTGTCTTGCCTTGTTGCCAGTCCGGGAAGTTCTCACACAGTGAGGTCACACCGGCCGGCGTGAAGAGGGCGATGATGTCGTAGTCGAAGGGTTGCCCTGCCGGCCAAGGAGTGGTGACGGTGCGGTACATGATGGCGGGTTGCACGACGATACGGTTCTCCGCGAACATATTGATCTGATCATCCGTATGGATATCCGAGAGCACCATCAGGTATTTCTCGTTCGGCCGACGGTGCATCGCCGGTAACAGGTCCTCGAACTTATTCCCGCTTTCCGGGAAGAAGACCTTGCGCTTGCGGTAGTTGATGAATTTCTGCAGATAGAGTCCCACCTGCTCGGAGTTGCAGTAGTAATGCATTGAGTCCGGCACGTTTAGACGCATCTCTTCGCACAAGCGGAAATAATGCTCTGCACCCAACCGGGAATTGAGGATCACCGCCGTGTAGTCCAGCGGGTTAATGTGTTGCTGACGAAACTCACGGGCCGTGAGTCCTTCGATGTGAATAAACTGGTAGAAATCACATTGCACGCCAAACTGCTCTTCCAGACGCGAGTAAGGATTATGCGCGATCTGAGGGCGCGGTTGAGAGAAAAGAATCTTTTGTATCATATAGATGCTATCGTTATCGAACTTAGATAGATGAGTGCAGCAATCGGCAGCACTTCCAAGGTACATATATAGAGCGCGATATACAAGATCGCGGCGGGGCTTTTCATATATGAACGAACCACCCGATAGGTCCATAGACCGATGAACAGTCCGACGGATACGGCCAATACGGCGCGGTGAGCGGTGGGGTTACCCAACCGTAGGGTGAACAGCAGACAGGGGTATAAGAGGCAGGTGGTCATCGTGGCGATATCGTTGTACTGGCTGTATAAGGCACTGAAACGCCGGGAGATCTGGAAGGTATAATCCACCAATACCGTACCGCCCATCTTCACTATCAGCACGGCGATTACCCATCCTACGATCAGGGCGAAGGATCCAAAACCGAAACGCTCACCGGAGTGAACCGCCAGGTAAACGGCCAGCGCTATCGTGCCCAGTCGAAAGAGCATGATCAGCACCTGTCCCAAAAAATGCACGGGTGCATCGCGGTAGATACGGTTCGTCTGGCCTAAAGCGTAATGCGCCTGACTGATGATGCCGGGTTGTAAGAACTCACTGACCACGGCGCAAAACAACAGGATCAGCATCATCCATCCGCACCACGGTGCAGTGGCATAAGATACGATATGTGTTATTCCTGCTCCCATAGATAGAGTTTGTCGCCGCGACGGATGAGGACATCGGTCTTGAGCGAGAAAAACTGTCCTTTCTTTACTTGATCGGTGGGCTTGCCGTGGGTGTCGCGCAGTCCCTCTGCCTTGCATTCGTACACACCGGTGGTCTCGCCGGTGATCAGCAGGTCTTGGCCTTCGGTGATCGCATCGACGGCTTCCACCACGAACTCCGCCACACTCAGGTTCTTGAAGAAATTGGTGCATTTGGCGGCGTACACTTTCTTGCGGGTCGCTTTGTTACCGTACGAATGGGTCCATTCACCCAGTTTCTGTCCCTGGTAATAACCGTCCCAGAACCCGCGGTTGAAGACCCGGCTGAGGCGCTCGTTCCAGTCCGCGATCTTCGGCTGGATGGTCGCATCGTCGGCGTACTCACCGCGTTGCCAAGCCTCGACCGCCTCTTTATAACAGCGCACGACGGTATCCACGTATTCCGCACCGCGGGCACGACCTTCGATCTTGAGCACCCGCACACCGGCATCCAGCATCTTATTCAGAAAATGGATGGTCTTGAGGTCCTTGGGACTCATGATATACTGGTTATCGATGTCCAGCTCCAGGTCTGAGGACTTGTCTTTGACCGTGTAACCGCGCCGACAAACCTGTACGCAGGCACCTCTGTTGGCGCTCAGACCGTAGTTATTCAGACTCAGGTAACACTTACCGCTTACCGCCATACATAACGCACCGTGACAGAACATCTCGATACGTATCGGTTGTCCGCCACGTCCGCATATATGTTGCTTTTGGATATCGCGGTAGATAGAGGCCACCTGCGTCATGTTCAGTTCGCGGGCCAATACGACCACATCGGCAAACTGCGCGTAGAACTTGAGCGCCTCGGTGTTGGCGATATTCAGTTGGGTGGACAGATGCACTTCCTGACCGATGCTGTTGGCGTACTGCATGACTGCGATGTCGCTGGCGATGATCGCATCCACTCCTACCGCATGGGCTTTGTCGACGATCTCATGCATCAGCGGCAGGTCCTCGGGGTACATAACGGTGTTGACCGTCAGGTAGGTCTTCACCTTCGCTTCCCGACACGTAGCCACGATAGCAGCCATGTCGCCGGTGGTGAAGTTAACCGAAGAGCGGGCCCGCATGTTTAGGTGCTCGATGCCGAAATAGACACTGGTAGCACCGGCATGTATTGCTGCAGCCAGTGATTCCCAACACCCAATGGGCGCCATTATTTCGATTGAATCAACCATTCTGCTATCTGTACGGCATTGAGTGCGGCACCTTTGCGGATCTGGTCACCTACGCACCAGAAACTGAGACCGCAGTCGTTGGTGAGGTCCTTGCGGATACGACCGATGAAGACCTCGTCTTTGCCACTTAGGAACAGCGGCATGGGGTATATCTTGTTAGCCGGATCGTCCATCAGGACACAACCCGGAGCGGCAGCAAACGCCGCTTTCGCTTGTTCTACGGAAATAGGTTGCTCCGTCTCCACCCAAATACTCTCGCTGTGGGCGCGGAGCGACGGAACCCGTACGCAGGTCGCACTGACCCGGATGTCCGAGTGCATAATCTTACGGGTCTCGTGGTACATCTTCATCTCCTCTTTGGTGTAGCCGTTCTCGGTGAACACATCGATATGAGGGATGAGGTTATACGCCAGTTGGTAGGCAAACTTCTCCACGGTGGGTTGTTCGCCGTTGAGTACCTGGCGGTACTGGTTCTCCAGTTCTTTCATCGCCTGAGCACCGGCACCGGAAGCCGCCTGGTAGGTCGCTACATGGACGCGCTTGATATGACTCAGGGCTTCTATCGCACGCAGAGCCACCACCATCTGGATGGTCGTGCAGTTCGGATTAGCGATGATGTTTCTCGGACGGTTCAACGCATCGGCGGCATTCACTTCGGGCACCACCAACGGGACATCCTCGTCCATACGGAAAGCGGACGAGTTATCGATCATGATCGCTCCGAAACGGGTGATGTCCTGTGCGTACGCACGTGACACGCCTGCGCCCGCGGATACAAAAGCAATATCGACGCCCTTGAAAGCGTCGTCATGTTGCAGCAGTTGAACGGTGTGTTCTTTGCCGCGGAAGAGATACGTAGTGCCGGCACTGCGCTCCGAACCGAACAGTCTTAGTTCGGAGCATGGAAACTGCCGCTGTTCAAGAACATGCAGCAGTTCCTGTCCGACGGCGCCTGAGGCGCCTACAATAGCAATAGTCATACTTATGCCAAAGCTACACTGATCTCACCCTCTTTCTCGGCGAAAGTCAGTTTGCCTTCGCGAGCGAGCCATCCGATGGCAAAAGCCAACTCGTCGTTTTTCAGTTTGGTAGCTTTCTTGAGTGCTTTCAGATCCTGAGCACCATTCTGCAACGCACCCCATACGAGGCCTGCGTTAAAACCAATTTTCTCGATCATAATACCTTAAATTTTTTGTGACTAATAGGGCACAGTAAGGGGTGCCCGTCCCTATAACCTTTAAGCTCTCACCTTTAATCTTCCCATTTTTTAAAGATCAGACATGCGTTGTGACCTCCGAAACCGAAGGTGTTACTCAACGCATAGGTGATGTCGCGTTTCTGGGCTTTGTCGAAGGTGAAATTGATGTTGTAGTCGATGTTCTCGTCCGCGTCCTCCGGGTCATGGTTGATCGTCGGCGGGATGATGCCGTCTTTGAGCGCCATGATACAAGCGAGGGCTTCCACTGCACCGGTGGCACCGATCAGATGACCGGTCATGGATTTGGTGGAATCGAGGTTCATCTCGTACACATGTTGTCCGAACACGCGCTTGATAGCGTTCACCTCGGTGACGTCTCCCAGCGGAGTAGAGGTGCCGTGGGTATTGATGAAGTCAATCGCATCGGGTTGCAATCCTGCGTCGCGCAGTGCTTGCCGCATCACACGCTCTGCACCCTTACCTTCGGGATCCGGAGCCGTCATATGGTACGCATCGGAGGTCATACCGACACCCACTATCTCTGCGTATATCTTCGCTCCGCGTGCTTTGGCGTGCTCGTACTCTTCCATGATCAGACACGCCGCTCCTTCGCCTAACACGAAGCCGTCACGACTCTTGGAGAACGGACGACTGGCGGTGGACGGTGAGTCATTACGCGTAGAGAGCGCATGCAGGCTGTTGAATCCGCCGATACCGGTGTAGGTCACGTCGGCATCTGCACCTCCCGTCAGTAACACATCGGCGTGTCCCAGACGGATCTGGTCGAAAGCCGAACCGACGGCGTGGGAAGAAGAGGAACAAGCGGTGCTGACCGAATAACTCGGTCCACCCAGACCGAAACGGATGGAGATCTGTCCGGCAGCGATACTCGGTATCGCTTTGGGGATCATGAACGGGTTAAAACGAGGTACACCGTCACCTTTGGCGAAGTCGATGATCTCCGATTCGGTGGACTGCAATCCACCCATACCGCTACCCCATATCACACCTACGCGGCTGCGGTCTTCCTTGTCGAGGTCCAGTCCGCTGTCCCGCAAGGCTTCGTCTGCTACGCAAACGGAGAACTGCGAGTAACGGTCCATCTTTCGTGCCTCTTTGCGGTCGATGACGGTCTCCGGATTGAAGTTCTTCACCTCTCCGGCAAACTGTGTCTTGAATAAACTGGCATCAAACGCCGTGATCGGTGCGATACCGTTGACGCCGTTCACCAGTGCTTGCCAAGTCTCAGGGGCTGAGTTACCTACCGGTGTCAGCGCTCCGAGTCCTGTTATTACAACTCGTTTTAACTCCATAAAATTCCCTTTGTATAGATATAGCATACGAGTTTACAGTCTTCCCGTAAACTCGTAGTCCTTGTGCGGATACAGATTATTTCGCTGCATTCTCCACGTATGCGATCGCGTCGCCTACGGTAGCAATCTTCTGAGTGTCCTCGTCCGGAATAGAGATACCGAACTCTTTCTCAAACTCCATGATCATCTCAACCGTGTCGAGAGAATCTGCACCAAGATCCGTCTGGAAATTAGCATCGTTCGTTACCTGACTCTCCTCTACACCGAGTTTATCAACGATGATTGCTTTTACTTTTGCTTCAATTTCTGCCATAATACTTAATTTTTTTAAATTAATATATGTGTGTTTTCTTAATTTTCGTATGTTCTTTTTCCTCCATTTGGGAAAAACGGTGCAAAATTACTGCTTTTTTTTGACATACGCAAGTTTTTTCACTTATTTTTCACTTTTGTCACCTAAATTTAGCACAATTTTGCCTAAAAAGGCACCACTTCGACCCATTTGTGCCAGCGGAATACTGTCTCCGTCCAGGTTGGCGACCCTCAGATGGTCGTAGACCATATGCGTATGACCGCCGATGACGACATCGATACCGCGGGTGGCAGCAATCATATTCGCGTCGCATACATCCTCGGCTGCTTTACCGAAAGTGCCCATATGACTGAGACACACCACGAGCTCGCATCCTTGTGCGCGCAGCGTGTCGGCCATCGTTTGTGCTACGGGGTAGGGTTCCAGGTAACGGGCAGGAAGGAAGTTCTTGTCCGCAATGACACCTTTGGGGTCACAGCCCAGACCGAAGATACCGATCTTCAGTCGTCCTTTGTGCACGATGGTATAAGGCTTGATGATATTTTCCAAGGCCGTACCGCGGAAGTCATAATTGGCATTGACGACAGGGAAGTGTGCGCCTTGCAGGATAGCAGCCAAGGTGTCCAGACCGTTGTCGAACTCATGGTTACCGAGGGTGGCGGCATCGTAGCCCATCCGGTTCATCGCATCGATCTCCACGCGTCCGTGGTAAATATTAAAATACGGTGTGCCCTGACAGTAATCGCCGCCATCTACCAGCAGCAGGTTCGGGTCGGCCTTGCGTTCCTGGGCGATCAGCCCCATGCGACGGGCATAACCGCAGGTACCGTTGGACTTGGGTTCGATCTGCGAATGCGTATCGTTCGTATGCAGGATCGTCAGATGGTCCTGCGGCGTACAAGCGATAACCAATGCTGCATACATGCAGCATAAAAGAGCGTTTCTCATAGTTCAGAATCGTTTGTTGAGTTCGTCATCGTTCATGAGCGAGACGATGGTCTTGCCGTCAGGCAGATGACGGTAGTCGTTGAGTTGCATCAGTCGTGTGACGATATCGCGCATCTCCGTTTCGGTGAGCGTCTTACCGGTAGGGATAGCCGCACTCTCCGCCAAGGACAAGGCGATCTGCTCTCTCCACTCGCTTTGCGTGTCCGCTTCGCGTTCCCGTACGTTCGCCACGATCTGTTGTAACACGGGTACGGCACTCTTGTCTGCCAGTTGTGCCGGCACGCCTTGTATCGAATAACTGTCCGGACTGAGTTGCTCGATATCAAAACCGATAGCGTGTAAGTCCGGTAATAGCGTCTGCACCAGCACTATCTCGTCTTGCGTCATCACCATCACTTCGGGGAACAATAGTTGCTGCATCGCTCCTTGGGCGTGCGTCAGTTGTTCCACGAACTGAGCGTACAGCACCGCTACGTGTGCCCGGTGCTGGTGAATGAAGAGCAGTCCTTCGGTCGTCGGCAGCAGGATATATTTCCCACCGTACTGCCAGATCGGTCCCGAATCATTCTGAATAATCAGATTATTCGGAGTACTCGGAGTACTCTGATATAAGCTCTCCCAATTTTTCGGTGCCCGATCGGGATAGATAGTGTTGTTGCGGGTATGGAAGGGGTTGTAACCCGGATCGCGGGTCACCTGCGGACGGCTGACCGAAGCGACGGGTGCGGTAGGGATATCGATGGTACCGCGGGTGTCAAAATCGATGGTGGGAGCGAGGGTGAACTTTCCCAGGGCTTCCCGAACCGAGGCTATCAGGATCTGGAAGATCGTCTGTTCGTCGGCGAACTTGATCTCGGTCTTGGTAGGATGGATATTGACGTCTATTGCTTCCGGGGCGATATCGAAATAGATGAAGAAAGACGGCTGGTAATCGTTGGGCAGCATGCCTGAGTAGGCGGTCTGCACGGCTTTCATGAAATACGGATGGCGCATGTATCGGCCGTTGACGAAGAAATACTGCTCGGATTTCTTGGTGGCGGACTCGGGTTTGACCACAAAGCCGTGGATGGTCACCAGTTCCGTCTCGGTGTTGATATCCACGAAGGCGGAGGTGTAACTGTTGCGTTTGGGGTTACCGAAGACTGCTTCGATACGCTGTTTCTCGGTGCCGGCAGGCAGTTCCAGCAGGATCTCGTCGTTATGGACGAAGGTGAAACTGACTTTGGGATAGACGAGGACGATATGGTAGAACTCGGTCAGCAGGTTACGTAGCTCCGTCTGGTCGGTTTTGAGGAACTTACGCCGCACGGGCACGTTGAAGAACAGGTTACTGACCTTGATGTTCGTACCTACGGGGCAGGAACAGACCTCTTGTCGCACGACGTCCGAACCGTGTATCTCGATGAGGGTGCCGGTCTCGTCTTCCGCCCGACGGGTAGTCATCTCCACTTGTGTCACGGCGCATATGGAGGCCAATGCTTCTCCGCGAAAACCCATGGTGCGCAGGGCAAACAGGTCTTTGGCTTCGCGTATCTTACTGGTGGCATGTCGTTCGAACGCCAGCCGGGCATCCATCTCGCTCATCCCGCATCCGTCGTCTATCACCTGCAGCAGCGTCCGACCGGCATCACGAACGATGACCTGCACGCGGTTAGCTCCTGCGTCCAGGCTGTTCTCCACCAGTTCTTTCAGACAGGATGCAGGGCGTTGTATCACCTCTCCTGCGGCTATCTGGTTGGCTACGCTGTCCGGTAATAAATGAATGACATCCATGGCTCATCGCGCATCCGTGCGCGTGTTATAAAAGGAAATAGAACGCGAAGATGAGCAAGCCGAGCAGCACGAGCCAGAAGAGCAGTTTGGACTCTTTCTTCTTGCGTAACTCGGTCATGTTCTTCTCGTGCTCTTCCCGAAAAGCCCCGCGACGAAGACGCGCAAGTCTTTTATCCTTGCGCGCCTCCTTTTCTTGGTCAAAGTAAATGGGGCGATAGTCCCACTCACGGGGTTTATTTACTTTCGGAAACAGAACCGACATTATTTAACGATTGCCTGGAACTCAGCGTCCTCAGCGAACTTAGCGAACTCGATATCGTCTTTAGCGCGATCCTTGAGGGCTGCATCCTGCGCGATAGCGGACTTGAGGTTCTCGATGACAGCAGCTTTGTCGTTGGTGCGAGCACCTACGATAGCCTTCAGGTAAGCGGTCGTTCCGTTCGGTTCAGCTACGTTGTTCAGCGTCTGGCGAGCAGCAGCGTAGTCCTCGTTGAGGATCTGCTGAACGGCAGCGTTGTTGGTAGCGGTGTTGCCGTATGCTTTCTTGGCAGCAGCGTAGTCACCCTTTTTGGTGTAGAGTGTACCAAGCGCAGCGTTGAGGTTAGCGTTGGTGCCGGCAGCCTTACCGAGGTATGCCTCAGCCTTCTCCAGGTCGTTGTCAGCCATAGCTGCTACACCTGCGTTGTAGTTCAGGTCCGGATCATTCGGCTGGATCTCCAATGCTTTCGCATAGCAACGACGAGCCTCTGCTACGTTGTTCTGTGCGAAATAGAGTTCACCTTGACCGTTGTAAGCACGATAGTCGTTGTACAGCTCAGCAGCCTTTTGATAGATAGCCATCTTCTCTGCGTTGTCCTGCGTCAGCGTAGCAGCGTAGAGCAACTCCTCTACGCTCAGTTGAGCCGGGTCGTTCTTAGCCAAAGCTGCGATTTCCTCGTCGCTCTTACCGATCAGGTCGGTAACGAGGATCAGACGACTGCGACGGAGAGCCGGCAGGATCTCTTGCTTGAGCACGTCGTAAACCTCGCTGAGGTTCTTGATCTGTGCCTCACGCTCCTCGGGATCACTGTACATCGACAGCACTCGAAGCACGAGGTCTTTGTTCTGCATATTGCTCTGCTCAACAGCTGCCTGGAAACCTGCCCAGTCTTCAGCGGTTACTTCACCACCTACTTCAGCTTTTACTTTGTCTTTTTTCAGACCTTGTTTGAGGAAGTCCTGAGCGACTTTCTTACGGTTCTGAGCCAGTTTCTCGTTCAGATCCAGACCACCATCCGGCGAAGCGTAACCGCTTACTTCCAGTTTGTTGATAGCTTTCTTCTCGTCTTTGTCAGCGTCCTTGATAGCAGCTTGCAGGGCCTTGATAGCCTCCGAGCGGGTCTCCGAGCTGCGGAGATTGGATTGCTGGATGAGGAACTTGATGTCAGCCTCGGTCAACTCCTGGATGATACGTTGGAACTTATCCGGCGTAGCAGCGGTCTTGTTGTCCTGAGCCTCTGCCAGCTCATCGGTAGCGAGTACACCGTCAGCGATCTTAAGATCAGGGATCTCAACGGTCTTGTTGCCTACGCGAGCCTCAAAGCGCAGATACAACTCTGCCTTACGCATCTCCGGCTCATAGGTAAAGGAGCAGTGTTGGGTATATTTGCCACCCTCTTTGTAATTCACTGCCTTACCGTTCTCTTTGGCTTTCTCGCCCACATAAGTAACGGACTCGCTCAGTGCCTCTTTGCCCGCATATTTGAGGACAGGAGTAACAACGAGCACACCTTTCTTCGCAAATTTCTTTGCAGGGAAAGTACCGGTGATGTCTGCGTCCACTTTCGCACCTACTTTCTGGAGGGGATTGGGGTTCACCGTGATCTGATCAGGGTTTTGCAACGAGTTGTTGCAGGATACCAGCACTACTACAGCAGCAATGAGGCTAAAGAATAAACCTTTTTTCATACGTTATAAAAATTGTTTTTTGTTATTGATAGTTTGCGTATTTACACGAATCGGCTGCAAAATTAGTAATAATTTTTGACATGTGCAAGGATTTGTGCTATTTTTTGCGATTTTCCCGCTTTTTTCTTGCATTTTTTGCTATTTTCTTTGCTTTCTTTACCAAAAAAACAAAAAAAGCGACCCCGAAGGATCGCTTTCCGATGCGAGACGGCTTAGCCTTGCGGGTGCGCAGCGTCGTACTCTTCGCCGCAGACTTGCCAGAGGTAAGCGTTGAAGGTGGTCTTGCCGTCGGCAAGGTTCTTCTGCGCCTCGAAGGCTGTCTGGTCGGCAGAGATGGTGCTGAGGTTCTTGCTGCGGGCTTTAACCGCTGC
>JAFSMP010000056.1 GCA_017447875.1 Paludibacteraceae bacterium
CATCGCAGCACTCGGCGCTTTCGCCGGTCCTTTTTGTTCTTTACTTGCTACCGGATGCATGTACACCTTACCTGTAGCCTTCATCGTCCGGAAACAGTAGTTCCCCAAGCGTCCCGATATGGACGCAATCCCTGACATCGTAGTTACTTTTGCCATACGCTTGATTGTTAAGATATTAATTTGTTTTTATGTGAGCCGGCATAAAGCCGTGCAAAACGTTGTTGGTTGGCTGCCTCGTTCACCGTCTTGACATGTTTGGATCTATCCGGACATTTCTGAACAATCTGTTCTCCTCTATACATTCGGAAGTAAAATCCGTCTTGTCTCAACTTGCCTCTTAATCCCTCTATGGGAATGATTAACTCTACTTTCATGATTCTTTCCTTTCTTTTAGCATTCATATCCGCGACCATCTCGCGACCATTACGGACATGTACGTCACGTTTCTTCCCGGCTCCGCTTGACTGGGTTGCAGAGCCTCTTAGTAGGTCTATACCTATTACATAGGGTATAGACTACTCTACTAAGGAGGCCTCACTGCTACCCGTCAAAATCCAAGGTCGGCTCATACATCTTCGGTCCCGGTTGGTAATATACCTCCCTATCTGAAACCGCTCTGCGGATCAATACGCCTTGCTGCAAAGCAGACCCTAATAACCCACCGTAGATACTATCGCTACGCAGCCCGTTGCGCATCATCACTTGTGCCTTCAGTACACCGGCCCGCATCTCGCCATGACCCATCATCGCTGTGCGAAATATCTCTCCTACATCCTGCTGTCCACTTTTCGGGGCTTCCTCCCCGAACTTCTCCTCCACCGCTGCGCATCCCACCGGTAGTCCGTTAACATCCAGGCAGAACTGGATCTTGTTGGGCATATCGTACTTACGCGTAGCCGTTTGACGGATAGTGAAGATACGTGTGTCCTGGTCCTTGGAGCACTCGTAGGTTTCAAAACTCTTGTTCTGGAGTTCCGTTCCGAGTGCTCCGCGCAGGGTCTTGTCTTCGACCGCTTTGTTCTGGTGCAGCACGCAGACAATGCATGTGTGATACTCCGATGCCACACGCAGCAACTGACCGATCGTGTTCTGTGCCTCCGTATAGTCATTGATGTCACCTACCACGTCGCGGATACCGTCAAAAATGACGAGATCGGGCTGGCATATAGCGATAGCCGACAGTACCATCAACATGCGGTCTTGCCATTTGATTTTCCGCAAGTTAAACACATGATAAAGGTTATCATCCGGCATGATGCCCGTCATGCTTCCAATACGGTCACGCAGTATCTCACAGGTGGTGTCTTCACTCTGCTCCGTGTCTATCCATACCACCCGCAGAGGCTTCTCACTCATGCGAGTGAGACCAAGGAAATGATCCGTTAAACTTTCAACCTTCATTCCTTCAACCACTCTATTGCCATGAGATGCTGCGCTCGCAGCACTCATGAGAATAGAGTTTAGATACGTCTTACCGCTCTTGGCTTTACCCGTCACCGCTACCAGTTCTCCGCGGGCAAAACACGGAGTGCCGTTCCACGTAAAAAGGAACTCGTGCGGCGGGATCTGCGAAGCTGCCGTGATACGAAGCAGTGCCAACTGATCAATCATCGATAATTCTTCCATTTCCATAGTCCATTAAATTTGATGCAAAGGTAGTGCTTTTTGAGCACATGAAAAATTCCATCGGCCACAAAATGCATCCCATGTGAAATCAGGAGCATAAAGTGCCGGTTCTGAGAGAAGTTCGAAGATACGATCCCGCACGGCAGCGTCCGTCCGGAGCACCGATCGGAGTCGCCTACTTAGCGACCGATAGTCCAATTCCCAACCCACCTCCGCACTGATGAGACGTGCCAGTTCGGCTTGGGATGCCCACGGTTGTTCCGGCCATCGCTTATGCGTGATAGCCAATACAGAAGATGAATTACGGGCGTAATACTCGATAACGAGATTACGATACGCGTTCCTGCGCACTCTTGTGCGCTCTTGTGTGATACATGTCATAATGTTGACAATTTTTATTGTTAGCCATTATGACAGCGCTGTCAGCTGCTCCGAGTTAACGTGATCGATCCTTCTCGGTACAC
>JAFSMP010000041.1 GCA_017447875.1 Paludibacteraceae bacterium
ATGTTGGGAGCCCGTAGGCATGTTGGGAGCCCGTAGGCATGTTGGGAGCCCGTAGGCATGTTGGGAGCCCGTAGGCATGTTGGGAGCCCGTAGGCATGTTGGGAGCCCGTAGGCATGTTGGGAGCCCGTAGGCAGGTTGGGAGCCCGTAGGCTGGCATGGTGTTATTAGTGCCTGTGGTGTCGGGTGTACTGGTGGAGTACTATCCCTGATATGATGGCGATGATTGCGTAAAGTATTTGTTCCATGGGTGCAAAGGTACGAATTAAGTTTGATATATCCAAATATTGTCGTCGTCGGGCGCGTGTGCCTGCGTGCGTGTGCGTCGCATGAGTGAAATCGCTGGGATTGCCTTTAGTTACTGGGCTGCTGGTCGATACGGATTGGAAATCCGACGGCCGTACTACTGTACGGCCTTTTCTTGGCCGTCAGAGTGGCAGGATGTCGTGACGGATTTTCATCAGTTCGCGTGCTTCTTTGATTAACTGTGCTGCATCGAGTTCGACGCCTGACGTTTTCCATTTCATGACCAACTGGAGTGCGTCAATCTCGCTTCGGTTGCGTGGGTTGGTTCGGTCGGTCTGCTGGAGTCTGTATGTGATGTGATTGATGATGGTATCGCATGCCTGACGTATTGCCATGTCCTGAGTGGTGTCGCGGAACTGCCTTAGTTTGGATAACAAGCGGCTCAGGTCGGTGTCGGGCTTCTCGGACGTGCTAACATACAATTTCTCTACCTTGTATGTGATGGCCTGAGTTTTCCAGTTAAAGAGTAGTTTATCGGGGCAACGGTCTTTTCTGACTGCGTAACCATTCGTGTGGCCTTCCTCGTAAAACTTGTATCGCTTGACTAGGTATTTAAAATGGAAGTAGTGCCGCTGGAGTGCTGCAAACATTATCAGGAGTTTCTCAGGGGTGTTGTACATATCGAGCGTGTTGCGGATAGACTGCCGTTTGGACTCGTTGCCATCAAGTTTAATCATAAACCAACGACGCACGCTAGAACGGATAGAAAATTCGATGCGCCAAATCTCGGGGGTGTACTGTCGCCCGCTTTCGTCGGTCTTGGTCACCGTGGTGGCGTCATCAACTAAACCGTTTGCTTCCCACGCCTGCCTGATATATGGCTTACCATACTGGCGTGTGGTAGGGTCGTATAGTTCGAGCGTCTTGTTGTAAAACTTGGTGCCGATGTCAGATGATGGACTACCCCAGCTGATTGAGTTCCATATCTTGCCCTCCCATCGTTCTTTTCCGTGTGGGCTGATGTCTGCTTGATTGATTTTGCTATATTTGTCCGTCATATAGCGACGCATAAAGTCGCGTGGCTTATCGCCATAGTCGAAGTGCTCTAGGTCCAAGCAAATGTCAACGCGGACGATGTGGTGGAATTCGTAACCGTGTACGTCAATAAACGACTGCATTAAATCGGCTGCATCAGGGAAGTAGCAAGCGCGATTCGTCAGGCGTAAGTGTGCGATGTTGGGTGCAATAATATCGGACTTTGGTGCACGTCGAATTTCTATCCAGCCGAGGTGGTCATTATCCAAAAGCGTGAACATCTCACCCCAAACTTTGGTACCATAATCTCGCTGGTGCACAACAACGCCACGCGACTGAAAATATTCGGGGTCGCGTGGCTCGTTGACGGGCTCCAGTACGCAGACTTCAAGCCAATCAATGTTGATGCATCGAGTCTGCTTTATCATAGACCTGCGTATGCACGACTACGTTGTTAGTTTTCTGCTGGAGCTGGTTCGCTTTAGCTGATAGAATGATGTCGTTTCCGTTCGCCATGTGATGCAGTCGGCAGATAACACCATCAGGCAAGATAGTTTCATGCCTGAGCCGATACCCGTCCGCGAGGAGCGCGTTACGTCGCTCCTCGTAGTCGAATATCATGCGTTCATTTACTTTCGCCTTGGTCATCGTTCTGTGTTGTTGGTGGACAAACCCAGCCGCCTTCTGCGATTGTGTACGCATTGCCACGCTGGTCATATAACGTTGATTCCTGAGTTTCCGCGTGATAGTACTTGTTGACATCGACCATGGCACCGTCTTTTGTGTATAGACGTCGGGGACAATTATCGCCAGCTGCGCCTATCAACTCAACACGCTGCACGTGTATCTTCAGCCCCGCTTTCATACACCTATCTTTTTCACTGGAATAGACACGCGTACTTACCTGACCAACGACACACACGGCAGTGCCCTTGGTAAGATACGGAAGGACTGCTGGACGTCCATTGCTACACGACATTGTGCAATCGACCCACATTGAAGATTCGACACGGGTCCCGTCGGCATTTTTGTAACTGTCGTTGTGTGCCACACGAAACGATACAAACTCACGTCCATCCGCGGTTTTAATTTCCGCGTTGGCTCCAAGATTTCCAATTAATGTTGCGATTAACATACGATAAAATTTAAGTGAAAAAAAAACTGTAAAATAACTTTAAACAAACTCAAATCAAAAATAATTGCTGGATGATGACCAGCCAAGCAACCACCTCCCAAAGGATGATGATGCATTTAAATAATTTCGTCATACGCTCAGAACTTAGGTTTATAACGTATTTCTGCTAGGCAAGGAGTATCACACGCTTCGCGTGTTCAGCTGCTTGTTAGAGAGGTAATTTTTCAGGGAGATAAAATGAACCTGAAGGTTTATTGTGAAAGTGGCGAGAGTACCGCACCATATCATATAGAGTCTTATCATCCATCGCATCCACGACGGAACCCAGTAGGCTATTGATAACGGTGTTACGTTTCCAGTAATAATGCTTTTTGCAGAAATCATCTATCTTCTGCAATGTAACGGGGTCAATCCGGACCGAAATTTGCTTCAAATTCTTCATAAATCAAGATTTTAAAACTAAATACCAAACTGATTTGCTTAAAAAATCTAACTCAGTGCATACCTCGGCAACATCACCACGGCACAAGCAATCTATATCGCAGTAAGAACAAGTTGCATCCTCCCAATGTTCGGGAATCCTTTTTGCTTGAAAGTAAAGGCCGTCTATTTCGACTACTTGGCCATCTTTCAGGAGTGCGACTTTTTCAGCTAATAATTTGTGATTCATACTCGATGTTGTGATACTAACTGCAGTACAAAATAGATATCGCCATCAGCCCAGCTCGCCTTTCTTAGATCTGAGCATTTGGCATGTGTAGTAGTTCGGGTCAATCTGCATCAATAAATGATGTCGATTGAGTGCCGATTGATAGTGGGCAGGTTCCTCGCCAGTACCGTTGAGGATTTTGCAAAGGTCGTTGGCCATGACTGACAGTACATCAGGGTACTGTCGGCCAATGGACTGCTGACACCTGACGCAGAACTCCACTGCGTCATGGCTCCAGCGCACAAATAAATGGCCGTGCTCGAAGGCGTAAGCTTCGAGCCAAGCACGTTTCTTGTTCTGGGCTTCAGACTCGCCAACACCCACCTTGTAAAAGCGGGTGTTGGAGTCGATAGTAAGCCCAGCAGCGATGTAAAGATAGTAATGTGTCATAGCTTTTCAGAATGATTTTCGGTTACTGTAACAGTGTAACATTCATAGCCCAGTTCCTTCAATTTCTTGATTGATTCAGGCAATACGTTAGTACGATAGTGATGCACGGAGCATCCAAAGTTTCGTGAAGACTCTACACATATAAAGCAATTTTTGCTTAGTGGATTGCAATTTGCGTATAAATCAATACGCGGAGAATAAAGAGCCATAGCTTAGAGATACTTAGCAACGGTGACACCGTTGATGGTTTCGAAATAGACTTGCACGTTCCAGGCAGTAGCCAAACTCAGGAGTAATGCGACATCGCTGGAGCAAAAGACCCCGCGCGGATTCATTGTAAAAACCAAAAGGTTTGCATGGTAGTACTCTTCGAACTGGGTTTCCTCCAGTGAGAGTGAATAGCTGTTTGTGGTGTTGAAGTTGCAGACGTTAGCAAGATTGTCAATTAACCCACGAAATTGTTTTTTTGTCATAACGCTCAGTTATTAAATTAGTACAACTGAGGAGATATCCGTTAAACGCTCAAATAATAGGCAGTATGCTCAATAGAACTTTCGCGGCTGCGAGATTATGGTAAACAAAAAAGCGACCGTGAGGATTACTCCGTGCGGCCGCCCTTGCCTGAGCGTTGTCTTTACGTTCGGTGGTCGCTCCTCAGCGTTGCCACTTATCCTAAGACACTACAAATGTACGAAATATATACGAGTAATGCAAGACAAATCGACGTTCAGGCATATTTTATCGACGTAAACAAAGTATCACTTGTTGTAAACATTCAGCAGCAGACTGTAACACATGCCGGTCGCTGAGCGAGCCGGCATAAACACCATCGGAGCCGCAGGGCGCGGGAGGGAGCCCCAGCCCCGACCCGCATAAAAGCAAAAAGCGGGCTGCATCCCTGCAACTCGCCTACGTTACCTCAAATGAAAATTATTCATTACTCGAAGTTGTATAAACAAAGTACTGGCGTCGCTACGCCATCTTGTATCCCTTTTCAATCTTCTTACCATCGATGGGCTGTCCACATTCAACAAACGCCATTGCCTCCACTAGCTTGCACATGGTGACTGAATCTTCGTACATGATTAGCTGGTCGGGCTTTATGCCTGACCGCTGACATACGATGTCAATATAGCGCAGGGTGTTGTTCTCCGATGCGGGAGCCCAAGTACTTACGATATCATGAACTGTGTTCTTGTGATATCGGCGAATGTATCTCCGGAGGATGCAGAATGCAGCCCTGAGCCCGTATTCCATCGACACGAACTCCTCAAATGCTGGGTCGGTAGGGTTGTTCCGTTCCCCCAGCCATGTATTGCCTATCCTGATGTTCAGGGGGTTGTTGTTGCGTATTGCGCGTGGTGTAAGTTTAGTCATACCGCATATTACATCATAGTAGCAGCGCCTGCACCTGAAAGTGCGGCTACGATTACTCGAACGACTTCAAGGATGACGTTCCACCAATTTACCTTTTTCATGTTGAATTATAGATGATAGTTTTTGAATGTAGTACTCGAGCCCAAAGATGGAACCAGCAAGCAAAAACGCCTGAGCGATATACATCAGGGTACCACTGGCCACGTTCTTTATGTCGAGCACTTGGATAAAAGCAAGTGCAATGCTACTGGCAATCAGTAGCACTGCACAAAAATGAGAGATAATCTTTTCCGCTTTCATAGGACGTTACCTTTTTGAGGTTAGTCCCCAACGGTCAGGACTGCGTAGTAAGGCCAAGCGGCTTCCACCTTAATGCTACTACCCGAGACCTTACCAACAACGAGGAATACTCGCTTGGATTCACCAACCTCGGGTTCAGTGTTCTGGAAGCTAAATGCACCGTTTGTGATGGCGCCACTGTTCCATACGGTCTTCGTACTACCTACTGCAGGCTCCGACGAACCTTCTACAAGAGCTGCGCTCATACCCTTAGTGTTGCCACTGGTTGTACCTGAATAGGTACGAACGCCCTCCTGACTGGGTTTGTTTGCATCCCAAGCCGCGTTGTTAATAGCAGCACTCACGATTTCGGCCAGACCTGCAGGCGTAGTGGCTGCACTACCCTTTGACGAAGCGTTGTTCAGGTACTTGGAGTTGTCCAAGCCTACATCGTTCTCTTGGAACTGGTCGATAGCGTCCTGAAGGGTACACATGTCGATTGACTCGTCGATAGCGTTTTCGTCGAGATCCAATGTAGCTTCAGAACGAGCGTAGGAACCATCACCCTTCTCACGGCTGACGATGATTGCAGCAGCCTTCACGCTGGTGTTACCTACTGCGAAGGTAATTCCAGTAGTATCAAAACTCAGGGCAGCGAACTGGCCTTCGTTTTTGGGGCTGGGGCTTACGATTGCACCCTGATTGATGAAAGCAGTGGTTAACGGCAGGTTGTTTCCTTCTGCATCCACGGGGTTCAGGATGACGCGTGCATAGTAGAAGTACTTGTTGCCCTGAGCGTCTTCGACGATGTTCACAAACGTCAGCTGGTCGCCACGCTGGAGGTTGAATGCGTTGATAACTGCCTGATAGGTGTTAGCCGTGATGGCTCCAGTCTTGGCACCAGTGCCCGAAGTTACGCTGATAACTGGAATCTTAGGCAGTGCACCCATAGAGATAACCAAGGGGTTGTACACGAAGTTGGCTGTTCCGATGGGGGCGAAGTTCGTGATTTCCTCAAAAGAACTACCGGCATCGACAGCCTTTGAAATCTTGGAACGGAGTTCGTTCATGTTGCGCTTCATGAATGCAGCCATGTTCTCGCTGGGGTTGCTCTTACCCTCGAAAGAGTGGTCAGTGATAGCAGCCATGCGGCTGTAAGCCTGCGAAATGGTGTTCAGGATGATGCGCTGAACAATTTGCTTTTCCGTCTGCGGATTGCGGATAGACTCAGCCTTTGCGCGAGTTACCTGCTTACCGTTCTGACGGCTGAAAACGAGTGAACCCACCTTTCCGCGAGCCTGACCCAATAACATATTACCTTTAGACATAGTAGAGATAGAAATTAAATGTTCGCGGGAATGCGCCCGCACGCATAGTGATATACTTTAACGTCCGCAAAGATACAAATTTTTCCGAATTGGAGCAACATCGGAGGAACATCGGAGGAGGTAGGGGGTTGGTACGGATTAACTGACTTTTTTCTTACAAAGATCACAGGAGCCAGTCCGCAAACCTTAGCAAAGTTTATGAAAGTTTAACTTTGGGGGCATGGGGGCGAAGCCACCATATAAGCCACACAAGCCGCAGGGCACGGGAGGAGGCCCCCGACCCGACCCGCATATAAGCTAATAGGGAATCGGCGACGGGGGAAGGTTCACGTTCAAACGACGTCCGCGGGGGTCGGGCGCGGGACGTCGTAGCGTAGTGGTTGAACGTGAAGGCCCCCGCCGCCGCCGGTGTAATGTCAAAAAGGGCGATGACCGCCGAGCAGCCGCGGGGGCGCGGCGCGCTTGCGCGACGCAGCGGACGCCTTGCGGACGCAGGACGGCGGGGGGGCCCCGCCGGCCAGCCCACGCGGCGGACGTTGGACGTTAGACGGGCGATGGGCAACCGGAGTCCCCAAGCGCAAGTAGTAATAAAACGCGCGGCAGCGCGGAAAGGCACGACCGAATAGCGTTGGTCGAGCGCGGGCACGCGCAACACCGACCGGACCACGATGGTCGTTACACACGGCGGCAGCCCGACGACCGAGCGACGCCAGCGTAGGGGCGGCGCCGGCCGGCGCGCGGGGGTGCGGGGGCAGGGGAGCCCCCGCGTCTGTGCGTTGGATGTTAGGTGGCGATGGGTGACCGAACCCCGCGCAGGCCGGACGCGAGAAAGTGCGGACGGGGGCGTGGGGCTTGGACGTTAGATGCGGCAGCCGCGGGGGGAGTGCGAGGGGGGCAGAGGAGCCCCCCTTCGCATTTGGAGTCCGTAGGGGTAATGATGTTGGGAGCCCGTAGGCATGTTGGGAGCCCGTAGGCATGTTGGGAGCCCGTAGGCATGTTGGGAGCCCGTAGGCATGTTGGGAGCCCGTAGGCATGTTGGGAGCCCGTAGGCATGTTGGGAGCCCGTAGGCAGGTTGGGAGCCCGTAGGCTGGCATGGTGTTATTAGTGCCTGTGGTGTCGGGTGTACTGGTGGAGTACTATCCCTGATATGATGGCGATGATTGCGTAAAGTATTTGTTCCATGGGTGCAAAGGTACGAATTAAGTTTGATATATCCAAATATTGTCGTCGTCGGGCGCGTGTGCCTGCGTGCGTGTGCGTCGCATGAGTGAAATCGCTGGGATTGCCTTTAGTTACTGGGCTGCTGGTCGATACGGATTGGAAATCCGACGGCCGTACTACTGTACGGCCTTTTCTTGGCCGTCAGAGTGGCAGGATGTCGTGACGGATTTTCATCAGTTCGCGTGCTTCTTTGATTAACTGTGCTGCATCGAGTTCGACGCCTGACGTTTTCCATTTCATGACCAACTGGAGTGCGTCAATCTCGCTTCGGTTGCGTGGGTTGGTTCGGTCGGTCTGCTGGAGTCTGTATGTGATGTGATTGATGATGGTATCGCATGCCTGACGTATTGCCATGTCCTGAGTGGTGTCGCGGAACTGCCTTAGTTTGGATAACAAGCGGCTCAGGTCGGTGTCGGGCTTCTCGGACGTGCTAACATACAATTTCTCTACCTTGTATGTGATGGCCTGAGTTTTCCAGTTAAAGAGTAGTTTATCGGGGCAACGGTCTTTTCTGACTGCGTAACCATTCGTGTGGCCTTCCTCGTAAAACTTGTATCGCTTGACTAGGTATTTAAAATGGAAGTAGTGCCGCTGGAGTGCTGCAAACATTATCAGGAGTTTCTCAGGGGTGTTGTACATATCGAGCGTGTTGCGGATAGACTGCCGTTTGGACTCGTTGCCATCAAGTTTAATCATAAACCAACGACGCACGCTAGAACGGATAGAAAATTCGATGCGCCAAATCTCGGGGGTGTACTGTCGCCCGCTTTCGTCGGTCTTGGTCACCGTGGTGGCGTCATCAACTAAACCGTTTGCTTCCCACGCCTGCCTGATATATGGCTTACCATACTGGCGTGTGGTAGGGTCGTATAGTTCGAGCGTCTTGTTGTAAAACTTGGTGCCGATGTCAGATGATGGACTACCCCAGCTGATTGAGTTCCATATCTTGCCCTCCCATCGTTCTTTTCCGTGTGGGCTGATGTCTGCTTGATTGATTTTGCTATATTTGTCCGTCATATAGCGACGCATAAAGTCGCGTGGCTTATCGCCATAGTCGAAGTGCTCTAGGTCCAAGCAAATGTCAACGCGGACGATGTGGTGGAATTCGTAACCGTGTACGTCAATAAACGACTGCATTAAATCGGCTGCATCAGGGAAGTAGCAAGCGCGATTCGTCAGGCGTAAGTGTGCGATGTTGGGTGCAATAATATCGGACTTTGGTGCACGTCGAATTTCTATCCAGCCGAGGTGGTCATTATCCAAAAGCGTGAACATCTCACCCCAAACTTTGGTACCATAATCTCGCTGGTGCACAACAACGCCACGCGACTGAAAATATTCGGGGTCGCGTGGCTCGTTGACGGGCTCCAGTACGCAGACTTCAAGCCAATCAATGTTGATGCATCGAGTCTGCTTTATCATAGACCTGCGTATGCACGACTACGTTGTTAGTTTTCTGCTGGAGCTGGTTCGCTTTAGCTGATAGAATGATGTCGTTTCCGTTCGCCATGTGATGCAGTCGGCAGATAACACCATCAGGCAAGATAGTTTCATGCCTGAGCCGATACCCGTCCGCGAGGAGCGCGTTACGTCGCTCCTCGTAGTCGAATATCATGCGTTCATTTACTTTCGCCTTGGTCATCGTTCTGTGTTGTTGGTGGACAAACCCAGCCGCCTTCTGCGATTGTGTACGCATTGCCACGCTGGTCATATAACGTTGATTCCTGAGTTTCCGCGTGATAGTACTTGTTGACATCGACCATGGCACCGTCTTTTGTGTATAGACGTCGGGGACAATTATCGCCAGCTGCGCCTATCAACTCAACACGCTGCACGTGTATCTTCAGCCCCGCTTTCATACACCTATCTTTTTCACTGGAATAGACACGCGTACTTACCTGACCAACGACACACACGGCAGTGCCCTTGGTAAGATACGGAAGGACTGCTGGACGTCCATTGCTACACGACATTGTGCAATCGACCCACATTGAAGATTCGACACGGGTCCCGTCGGCATTTTTGTAACTGTCGTTGTGTGCCACACGAAACGATACAAACTCACGTCCATCCGCGGTTTTAATTTCCGCGTTGGCTCCAAGATTTCCAATTAATGTTGCGATTAACATACGATAAAATTTAAGTGAAAAAAAAACTGTAAAATAACTTTAAACAAACTCAAATCAAAAATAATTGCTGGATGATGACCAGCCAAGCAACCACCTCCCAAAGGATGATGATGCATTTAAATAATTTCGTCATACGCTCAGAACTTAGGTTTATAACGTATTTCTGCTAGGCAAGGAGTATCACACGCTTCGCGTGTTCAGCTGCTTGTTAGAGAGGTAATTTTTCAGGGAGATAAAATGAACCTGAAGGTTTATTGTGAAAGTGGCGAGAGTACCGCACCATATCATATAGAGTCTTATCATCCATCGCATCCACGACGGAACCCAGTAGGCTATTGATAACGGTGTTACGTTTCCAGTAATAATGCTTTTTGCAGAAATCATCTATCTTCTGCAATGTAACGGGGTCAATCCGGACCGAAATTTGCTTCAAATTCTTCATAAATCAAGATTTTAAAACTAAATACCAAACTGATTTGCTTAAAAAATCTAACTCAGTGCATACCTCGGCAACATCACCACGGCACAAGCAATCTATATCGCAGTAAGAACAAGTTGCATCCTCCCAATGTTCGGGAATCCTTTTTGCTTGAAAGTAAAGGCCGTCTATTTCGACTACTTGGCCATCTTTCAGGAGTGCGACTTTTTCAGCTAATAATTTGTGATTCATACTCGATGTTGTGATACTAACTGCAGTACAAAATAGATATCGCCATCAGCCCAGCTCGCCTTTCTTAGATCTGAGCATTTGGCATGTGTAGTAGTTCGGGTCAATCTGCATCAATAAATGATGTCGATTGAGTGCCGATTGATAGTGGGCAGGTTCCTCGCCAGTACCGTTGAGGATTTTGCAAAGGTCGTTGGCCATGACTGACAGTACATCAGGGTACTGTCGGCCAATGGACTGCTGACACCTGACGCAGAACTCCACTGCGTCATGGCTCCAGCGCACAAATAAATGGCCGTGCTCGAAGGCGTAAGCTTCGAGCCAAGCACGTTTCTTGTTCTGGGCTTCAGACTCGCCAACACCCACCTTGTAAAAGCGGGTGTTGGAGTCGATAGTAAGCCCAGCAGCGATGTAAAGATAGTAATGTGTCATAGCTTTTCAGAATGATTTTCGGTTACTGTAACAGTGTAACATTCATAGCCCAGTTCCTTCAATTTCTTGATTGATTCAGGCAATACGTTAGTACGATAGTGATGCACGGAGCATCCAAAGTTTCGTGAAGACTCTACACATATAAAGCAATTTTTGCTTAGTGGATTGCAATTTGCGTATAAATCAATACGCGGAGAATAAAGAGCCATAGCTTAGAGATACTTAGCAACGGTGACACCGTTGATGGTTTCGAAATAGACTTGCACGTTCCAGGCAGTAGCCAAACTCAGGAGTAATGCGACATCGCTGGAGCAAAAGACCCCGCGCGGATTCATTGTAAAAACCAAAAGGTTTGCATGGTAGTACTCTTCGAACTGGGTTTCCTCCAGTGAGAGTGAATAGCTGTTTGTGGTGTTGAAGTTGCAGACGTTAGCAAGATTGTCAATTAACCCACGAAATTGTTTTTTTGTCATAACGCTCAGTTATTAAATTAGTACAACTGAGGAGATATCCGTTAAACGCTCAAATAATAGGCAGTATGCTCAATAGAACTTTCGCGGCTGCGAGATTATGGTAAACAAAAAAGCGACCGTGAGGATTACTCCGTGCGGCCGCCCTTGCCTGAGCGTTGTCTTTACGTTCGGTGGTCGCTCCTCAGCGTTGCCACTTATCCTAAGACACTACAAATGTACGAAATATATACGAGTAATGCAAGACAAATCGACGTTCAGGCATATTTTATCGACGTAAACAAAGTATCACTTGTTGTAAACATTCAGCAGCAGACTGTAACACATGCCGGTCGCTGAGCGAGCCGGCATAAACACCATCGGAGCCGCAGGGCGCGGGAGGGAGCCCCAGCCCCGACCCGCATAAAAGCAAAAAGCGGGCTGCATCCCTGCAACTCGCCTACGTTACCTCAAATGAAAATTATTCATTACTCGAAGTTGTATAAACAAAGTACTGGCGTCGCTACGCCATCTTGTATCCCTTTTCAATCTTCTTACCATCGATGGGCTGTCCACATTCAACAAACGCCATTGCCTCCACTAGCTTGCACATGGTGACTGAATCTTCGTACATGATTAGCTGGTCGGGCTTTATGCCTGACCGCTGACATACGATGTCAATATAGCGCAGGGTGTTGTTCTCCGATGCGGGAGCCCAAGTACTTACGATATCATGAACTGTGTTCTTGTGATATCGGCGAATGTATCTCCGGAGGATGCAGAATGCAGCCCTGAGCCCGTATTCCATCGACACGAACTCCTCAAATGCTGGGTCGGTAGGGTTGTTCCGTTCCCCCAGCCATGTATTGCCTATCCTGATGTTCAGGGGGTTGTTGTTGCGTATTGCGCGTGGTGTAAGTTTAGTCATACCGCATATTACATCATAGTAGCAGCGCCTGCACCTGAAAGTGCGGCTACGATTACTCGAACGACTTCAAGGATGACGTTCCACCAATTTACCTTTTTCATGTTGAATTATAGATGATAGTTTTTGAATGTAGTACTCGAGCCCAAAGATGGAACCAGCAAGCAAAAACGCCTGAGCGATATACATCAGGGTACCACTGGCCACGTTCTTTATGTCGAGCACTTGGATAAAAGCAAGTGCAATGCTACTGGCAATCAGTAGCACTGCACAAAAATGAGAGATAATCTTTTCCGCTTTCATAGGACGTTACCTTTTTGAGGTTAGTCCCCAACGGTCAGGACTGCGTAGTAAGGCCAAGCGGCTTCCACCTTAATGCTACTACCCGAGACCTTACCAACAACGAGGAATACTCGCTTGGATTCACCAACCTCGGGTTCAGTGTTCTGGAAGCTAAATGCACCGTTTGTGATGGCGCCACTGTTCCATACGGTCTTCGTACTACCTACTGCAGGCTCCGACGAACCTTCTACAAGAGCTGCGCTCATACCCTTAGTGTTGCCACTGGTTGTACCTGAATAGGTACGAACGCCCTCCTGACTGGGTTTGTTTGCATCCCAAGCCGCGTTGTTAATAGCAGCACTCACGATTTCGGCCAGACCTGCAGGCGTAGTGGCTGCACTACCCTTTGACGAAGCGTTGTTCAGGTACTTGGAGTTGTCCAAGCCTACATCGTTCTCTTGGAACTGGTCGATAGCGTCCTGAAGGGTACACATGTCGATTGACTCGTCGATAGCGTTTTCGTCGAGATCCAATGTAGCTTCAGAACGAGCGTAGGAACCATCACCCTTCTCACGGCTGACGATGATTGCAGCAGCCTTCACGCTGGTGTTACCTACTGCGAAGGTAATTCCAGTAGTATCAAAACTCAGGGCAGCGAACTGGCCTTCGTTTTTGGGGCTGGGGCTTACGATTGCACCCTGATTGATGAAAGCAGTGGTTAACGGCAGGTTGTTTCCTTCTGCATCCACGGGGTTCAGGATGACGCGTGCATAGTAGAAGTACTTGTTGCCCTGAGCGTCTTCGACGATGTTCACAAACGTCAGCTGGTCGCCACGCTGGAGGTTGAATGCGTTGATAACTGCCTGATAGGTGTTAGCCGTGATGGCTCCAGTCTTGGCACCAGTGCCCGAAGTTACGCTGATAACTGGAATCTTAGGCAGTGCACCCATAGAGATAACCAAGGGGTTGTACACGAAGTTGGCTGTTCCGATGGGGGCGAAGTTCGTGATTTCCTCAAAAGAACTACCGGCATCGACAGCCTTTGAAATCTTGGAACGGAGTTCGTTCATGTTGCGCTTCATGAATGCAGCCATGTTCTCGCTGGGGTTGCTCTTACCCTCGAAAGAGTGGTCAGTGATAGCAGCCATGCGGCTGTAAGCCTGCGAAATGGTGTTCAGGATGATGCGCTGAACAATTTGCTTTTCCGTCTGCGGATTGCGGATAGACTCAGCCTTTGCGCGAGTTACCTGCTTACCGTTCTGACGGCTGAAAACGAGTGAACCCACCTTTCCGCGAGCCTGACCCAATAACATATTACCTTTAGACATAGTAGAGATAGAAATTAAATGTTCGCGGGAATGCGCCCGCACGCATAGTGATATACTTTAACGTCCGCAAAGATACAAATTTTTCCGAATTGGAGCAACATCGGAGGAACATCGGAGGAGGTAGGGGGTTGGTACGGATTAACTGACTTTTTTCTTACAAAGATCACAGGAGCCAGTCCGCAAACCTTAGCAAAGTTTATGAAAGTTTAACTTTGGGGGCATGGGGGCGAAGCCACCATATAAGCCACACAAGCCGCAGGGCACGGGAGGAGGCCCCCGACCCGACCCGCATATAAGCTAATAGGGAATCGGCGACGGGGGAAGGTTCACGTTCAAACGACGTCCGCGGGGGTCGGGCGCGGGACGTCGTAGCGTAGTGGTTGAACGTGAAGGCCCCCGCCGCCGCCGGTGTAATGTCAAAAAGGGCGATGACCGCCGAGCAGCCGCGGGGGCGCGGCGCGCTTGCGCGACGCAGCGGACGCCTTGCGGACGCAGGACGGCGGGGGGGCCCCGCCGGCCAGCCCACGCGGCGGACGTTGGACGTTAGACGGGCGATGGGCAACCGGAGTCCCCAAGCGCAAGTAGTAATAAAACGCGCGGCAGCGCGGAAAGGCACGACCGAATAGCGTTGGTCGAGCGCGGGCACGCGCAACACCGACCGGACCACGATGGTCGTTACACACGGCGGCAGCCCGACGACCGAGCGACGCCAGCGTAGGGGCGGCGCCGGCCGGCGCGCGGGGGTGCGGGGGCAGGGGAGCCCCCGCGTCTGTGCGTTGGA
>JAFSMP010000042.1 GCA_017447875.1 Paludibacteraceae bacterium
TAAGAAGGAACTGCCAAGAGAAATCAACTTGATCTGTCGCTTGTGCAATCCATAAGCCGGCATAGGCAATTGGAGTGCCGGGAAGTCCGGGCACGATACAGCCGATGATTCCTATCAGCAGAAAGAGAAAAGCTAAGATTAAAAGAGCGATATTCACTATCTGTCATTTAATAATTTAACGATTTCGTTGGCATCGGAGCGGGTGAAGCCGTTGGCCAGGATGGTGACACCGCCGTTGGTCTCGATGGTCACATCGCAGAAGAGCAGACCGGCACTGCGGGACACGGAACCGATCGCGGAATAACGGATGGTCGTCTCATCATAACCGATGAGTTTCTTCTTGCGGTACGTCACCATCTGGGCATCGTCATCGATAACGAGTTGGTCGGGGAAGACAGCATTGCCGCCTGTTACCCTGCTTGCTGAAAAAGTATGTTTCATCGTATTATTGATATTTGGCACAAAGGTACAATAATTTTCTGATATATGCAAATTTATTTGCAAAAATTTGCAAGAAATGCAGAAAAACTTGTGTATGTCAGAATTTTTGCGTACCTTTGCACGAAATTTGTAAAAACCATGTTAGCAGGACCAAACGAGACGACAGGCAAAGAGCTTACACCGATGATGAAGCAATTCCGCGACATCAAAGCGCAGTATCCGGACGCGATGCTGCTCTTCCGGTGCGGTGATTTCTACGAGACATACGCGGAGGATGCGGTCAAAGCATCGAAGATCCTCAATATCACGCTTACCCACCGTTCCAACGGAGGCAGCAGTGCTGCTCCGGCCTTGGAGATGGCGGGTTTTCCGTTTCATGCCCTGGATACGTATCTGCCTAAACTCGTACGCGCGGGTTTGCGCGTAGCGATATGCGACCAGTTGGAGGATCCGAAACTGGCGAAGAAACTGGTGAAACGCGGCGTGACAGAACTGGTGACGCCGGGTGTGAGTTACTCCGACACCACCCTCACGCAGAAAGAGAACAACTGGGTGGCCTGCCTGCATTTTGACAAACATGTGATAGGTGTCGCCTTCCTGGATATCTCCACGGGTGAGTTCGTAGCCGGACAAGGCGACAGCGATTATATCGACAAACTCTTGACCAATTTCGGACCGAAAGAGGTGCTGCACCTGCGTGGACGGAAGGCGGATTTGGAGAACCTGTTCGGCAGCAAATATTTCACCTTCGAGTTGGAGGACTGGATGCTGGTGGAGAGCACGGCGCATGAGCGTTTGCAGAAGTTATGGGGCGTGAGCAGTCTGAAGGGTTTTGGTCTGGAGCAGATGCCGGCAGGTGTGACGGCAGCGGGTGGTATATTGATGTATCTGGACATGACGCAGCACCTGCAAACGGGACATATCCAGCATCTGAGTCGTATCGAGGAAGACAAATACGTATGGCTCGATAAGTTCACGGTTCGGAACTTAGAACTGAATCATCGCCAGACGGAGGACAGCGCCACACTATGTGACATCATCGACCGTACGATTACGCCTATGGGCGGCCGCATGTTACGCCGCTGGATCGTTTTTCCGCTCAAAGATGTGCGTCCGATACGTAACCGCCAGACGGTGGTAGAGTTTCTGTTCAAGAATCCCGAAGCCCGTGAGACCATCCGTGAGGCGCTGGCACAGGTGCAAGACATGGAACGTATCGTAAGCAAGGTGTCCACGGGTCGTATCGGTCCGCGTGAGATGGTGCAGTTGGGTCGTGCGTTACGTGCGGTCAAACCTATTAAGGATATATGCGAATCCGCGCGCGAAAACGCGTACCTGAGTCTGTTAGGCGAACAGTTGGATCCGTGCTCCGAGATGCGTAGCCGTATCGAACGGGAGATAGTGCCCGATCCGCCGGCAGTGCAGGGACGACCGAACATCATCGCACGGGGTGTAGATACGGAGTTGGACGAACTGCGGGCTATCCAGTCGGACGGCAAGGACTACCTGCTGCAGATCCAGCAACGCGAGATTGAACGCACGGGCATCACGAGCCTCAAAATCGGTTATAACAACGTCTTCGGTTATTACCTGGAGGTGCGTAACACGTACAAAGAGCAGGTGCCGGCGGAATGGATCCGCAAGCAGACGCTGGTGAACGCCGAGCGCTATATCACCGATGAACTGAAGGCGTATGAAGAGAAGATCACCACGGCGGAGGAGAAGATACAGGTCATTGAGAACCGGCTCTATCAGGAACTGATGCTCGCCCTGTGCGAATGGGTGCCGCAGATGCAGTTAGATGCCAACGTGCTGGCGCAGTTGGACTGCCTGCTGAGTTTTGCTACGGTGGCAGCCGAGCACCGATACGTCTGTCCGGACGTGAACGACAGCCTGGTGATCGATATCCGGCAGGGTCGTCATCCGGTGATCGAACAACAGTTGCCGGTGGGTGAGCAGTATATCGCCAATGACGTACTGCTCGACAACAGCGGTCAGCAGATCATCATCATCACGGGACCGAACATGGCCGGAAAGTCCGCCCTACTCCGTCAGACAGCGCTGATCGTGCTGCTGGCTCAGATGGGTTCGTTCGTGCCGGCAGAGAGTGCGTCGATCGGTGTGGTGGACAAGATCTTCACGCGCGTAGGCGCAAGCGATAATATATCGTTGGGTGAATCGACCTTCATGGTGGAGATGAACGAGGCGGCGTCGATCTTGAATAACCTCAGTGAGCGCAGTCTGGTGCTCTTCGATGAGTTGGGTCGCGGTACGAGCACGTACGACGGTATCTCTATCGCCTGGGCGATCGTGGAGTATATCCATGAGCATAAAGGGCATGCCAAGACGCTCTTTGCCACGCATTACCATGAGCTGAACGAGATGGAGAAGACCTTCGACCGAATCCGTAACTATAATGTGTCCGTACGGGAGGTGAACGGTAAGATCATCTTCCTGCGCAAACTCGTGCGAGGCGGCAGTGAGCACAGTTTCGGTATCCATGTAGCGAAACTGGCGGGTCTGCCTAACTCGGTGGTAGAACGGGCGAATCAGATTCTGGCAGACCTGGAGCGCGCTGCCAAGAACGGCGATATCGCCAAGCCGATCGAGCATATCGGTGAGAGTCGTGAAGGCATGCAACTGAGTTTCTTCCAACTCGACGATCCGGTGCTGGAGCAGATACGCGATGAGGTGAAATCGCTGGATATCAATAATCTAACGCCCTTGGAGGCACTGAATAAGCTATCGGAAGTCAAACGCCTCGTAGGAGGAAAATAATATGGTTAAGAAACGCTATATCATCCGTGCTATCCTGATCGTCTTAGGACTTATCCTGGCGCTTGCTGTGGCGTTTGTGGCGGAGCAGTACTACCGCTGGCATATCTGCAACTTCCGCGCCAAGGACGGTCAACCGCAGAGCATCTATGTCTATCCGGGTGCCTCGACGGACTCGGTGTTGAACCTACTGCGGGAACGGTATGATATCAGTTCAGAGACCGATTTGAAGTTACACATACGCTATTTCATTTTCCATTATCCGGAACCGGGTTATTATCTTTTCGATGCGCAGGTGGGTGACCGTGAAGTGATCGAACGGCTCAAATACGGACGTCAGACTCCTATTCGTCTGACCTGGAACAATTTCGTTCGTACCCGTGAGGACTTGGCGGGTAAGATCGCCGGCCGGCTTCAGATGGACAGTGTGACCCTGTTGCACTATCTCGAAGATGATGCTTTTCTGGCGACATACGGCTTGAATAAGGAGACGAGCCGGTGCCTTTTTATCCCGAATACGTATGAGGTGTATTGGAATATCAGCCCGGAACAGTTGTTCGAACGCATGAACCGCGAATATAACTACTTCTGGAACGAGGAACGCCGTGCCAAAGCCGATTCGATAGGTCTGAGTCCGGTGGAGATCGCTATCGTAGCGTCTATTGTCGAAGGCGAGAGCACCAACAAGAGCGAACTGCCGATCATCGCCAGTCTGTATCTGAACCGCGTACGCAAAGGGATGCATCTGCAAGCCTGTCCGACGGTCAAATATGCGGTGGGAGACTTTAAGTTACGCCGGATCCTGTACCGGCATCTGGCGGTTGACTCGCCTTATAACACCTATAAGTATCCGGGCTTGCCTCCGGGACCGATCCGCTGCCCGTCACCCGTGACGCTGGATATCGTGCTGAATGCGCCTAAGACGAACTATCTGTATATGTGCGCCAATCCTGAGCGGAACAACACGCATATCTTCTCCTCGGTCTTCTCGAACCATGTCAACGCGGCACGGCAATATCGGCACGTCATGGACACTATTCAATGGTAAATGGTAATTGGTAAATGGTAAATGATTTGATTTGGGATAATAACGAGGATATCAGAGTGATCGAATGCGAGAACAATGCTCGCACGATACGCAAGCGACTCAGCGAATGTCGGGAAGAACGGCGTCCGTATGTCTTTATCACGTCCACGATGACCATCAAACCGCTGCACCGGATCTTAGTGCCGGTGTCGATGCTGGAGGAAGAGACGTATAAGGCGGAGATATGTACCTATATCGCCCGCAAGACGGGTGCACATATTATCTTGCTGCAGGCCAATGACTACGGTTCGCACGCACGGCAGAACGTCAACCGGATCGTGACCCATATCAAGGCGGTGGCGGAACGGAGCGGTGAAGAAATCTCGTATGAAGTGGTGCTGGCGCGTAAGGACTCTTTCTCTCTCATGCGGGAAGCGGCAGAGCGGCAAAGGGATTTCCGGCACGACCTGTTGGTGCTTACTGCCAGCCGGGAATACGGCTTGGATGATATCTTCTTCGGACCGCAAGAACAGAAGGCGATCCAACGGGCACTGGTACCGGTGATGCTGGTTAACCCTCGTGAAGATTTGTTCTCTCTTTGCGACTAATTCTGCCTTTTTGTTAACTTAAATTTGCAAATTTTAGAAATTTGACACTTTTTCGTCAAAATATTTGGCTATATGGTCAAAAAGCAGTACCTTTGCACCGTGTTTTTCATGGTATTAGATTTAAGGTTAAATGAAAAGATTGGGTTGTCGTGAGACAACCTGCTTTTTTTTATCTTTCGAAATTCGAGAGAATTTCAAAAGTAAAAGCAGGTAGCCCTGCTTTTACTTTATGACCTTTTTCCCGTCTTGGATATAGACTCCGTGGCGGGCAGGTTGCTCTACCCTACGTCCCAGGATGTCATAGACGGCACCATCGGTCATCAGCGGAGTCACGTTCCGGATGGCTTCCTCTTCTTTACCGTTACCCACGGTGAGCGTCAGATGCAGGTCATCCGTACGGTTCGCCCACTGCTTGCCCCACTGCGTCACATCTTCCACGAGCGACTGCACCGGTGCTTTGGCCAAAGCCTCGGCATAGAGCGTCATCGGAACTTGTAATACCAGCTTAAGCGACTTATCTGCGTCCAGCATCTCACTGATCATCCCTTCCATGCCTGTATACACCTCATTGGCGAGTGAGTCGGCTTCGGGATGTTCGGGTTCATTGGCATCGCTATGCAGCAGGTACAGTTCAACGGTCGTCGAGCCCATGTACTTATCCACCAGCGCCATCTTGGCCGAGTCGGTTTTCGGGATGCAGTTATTCACCAGACGGTCCGCTATTGTCTGATTGAACTCTTGCGCTACCCTGCTTTTGGCCTCATCTACCCGTTTCCATAGACGCAGCGACATCGCCGGCAACATGTTCCGTGCGTGTTCACGCATCCATTCGCGACTGTAGGTCGTCAGGTCCGGTTGGGACGCGATAGAGGTGATATAATCCGTCTCGACGGTGACGGTCTTACGGTTCGGCGAGAGCGTCAACCAGCGGTACGGGCAGGGGTATGTGATCGGTGAACCGGTGGTTATCTCGACAATGCTGTCGTTACCGGTGATCGAGTCAAGGCGGGTGGTGATACCGTTGACATGGAAATGGCCGGTCAGCACCAGATGGACACCGTGGTTCATCAGGCTGTCACGTATCGCATCGGCATTCTTCAGACGGCACGAACTCTCCAGACGCGACTGCTTGTCGATATGCTCCAGCAGCTGCCAGTGGCACATCGCGATGATTGTGTTGCCTTTCTCGGTCGCTGCATCGGCTTGCTGTAAGATCCAGGCTAAGGTGTTCGCCGATAACGAACCGACCGAAGCAGTCGTGTGCGAACCGTCGATACCGATAACCGTCAGACCTTCAAAGGGTTCCGCTGCATAACTGTGTGACTCCGCGTCCTTGGCGATCGCTTGTGCATAAGTCAAAGGATAGGTCTTCTCCCAGGCCGTATCCGCCTCTATATCATGGTTACCGGGGATGACGAGAGAAGGTATACCCGCCTCGTTCAGTTGCTCCAGCGAGGCAGCCACCAGGGCATGACTCTCCGCTTCGGCTTGACGGGTCAGGTCACCGGGAATGAGCACCAGGTCCGGTTGGTACTTCAGCGCCGTATCCACCAGCGCGTACCATATCTCTTCACTTAGATGCAGCATCTTCCGCTGGCTCTGCATGTACTTGTCGAACGTCGAGTCGGCTTCGATCAGCGTCTGCGGGTATACATGCGGGTCGGCAATGACCATGATTCGTTCCTGTCCGATAGCCATCAGCGGCATCAGCATCAATAATACTATTTTGCTTATATATCTCATAATCAATAATGAATGGTTATCTCTACACGTCTGTTAAGTTGTCGTCCTTCTTCGGTGTCGTTAGGAGCCACCGGACGGGTGTCTCCGTAACCGTAGGCCTTGATGGCTTCGGGTGCGCAACCGTACGCGATCAGTTGTCGGCGTACGGACTCGGCACGCGCTTGCGAGAGCGTCTTGTTGGACTCGGGTTGACCGATATTATCCGTATGACCGGCTAACTGCACCTTATAACCGTAGGTCTGTACATGGGTGGCGATACGCTTGAGTTCCGGCAACGATGCCTCCATGATCACGTCACTGGCGGTCTCGAAGAGCAGGTTATCGATCGCCACGGGTTCGTTCACCGTTAATACGGTGATGGACTCCGGCCGTTTGTCCTGCGGCAGCGTCACCGCGTATATATCATGCATCCGACCGATCTTCTGCGCATAATAGGCGGTGGTACCGTCCGTCGATATCTTATACCAGCAGTCACGACCGACGGTGTTGATCTCCGGTCCGAGATTCTCCGGTTCCGACCAGCAGTTCCAACAGGTATCTGCCAGACGACGGGTCACCCATACGTCCAGATCACCCAAGGTGCCTTCGCGGTCCGAAGAGAAATAAAGGGTCTTCAGGTCCGGATGCAGGAAGGGTGAACGCTCCATACCGGTGGTGTTGATAGCCGAACCGATGGAGTACGGTGTGCCCCAACGGCCTTGTGCGTCCCGTTCGGAGACGAAGATGTTTAACGAGGGTTTGTCTTCTCCTTCTGCCGGATAGTTGGCGGCAAAGAGCAGGGCCTTGCCATCTGCGGTGATCATCGCGTCCGCTTGCCAGTTACCCAACTGCAGGTACTGCGGTAAGGGTCGCGGTTCGGTCCATCCGTAGGCAGCACGCACCGAGAAACACATCCGTCCTTCCACGAACAGCAGCATCGTCCGGCCGTCACCGCTCACCGAGGTAGGTGCCTCATTGCGATGCGGGTTACTGAGTGCATCGATCTTACGGGCTGCACCCCACTCTCCGGTTTTTTTATCGCGGTACGAGACGTATATATCTTCCGTGTAAGACCCGTCTTCACGGTTCAGACCCACGAAATACAACGTGTTATCGTCGATGGTCAGCGTCGGACCGTACTCCTCTCCCCGCGGTGTATTCACCGTAGGAGGCAGCAGGATAGCCAATAATATGAAGAATAAGGTTATCAGCATTCAGTAATCAGTATTCAGTTTTTCAGTATTTTCAATAATCCGACCAGTGCTTTCATGCACGCGCGATCGGTTACCTGTTCACGCAGTTTGCCCAGATGGAAGCACTCGGCGGTGGTGCCTTCAGGTGTTGCCCAAGCTATCCAGACGGTGCCTACGGGCTTCTCCGCAGAGCCTCCGGACGGTCCGGCTATACCACTGGTGGCGATAGCATAATCCGTTCCGATTTGTGCGCGAACGCTTTCTGCCATCACGCGCACCACTTCTTCGCTTACTACGCCGTGCGCTTTTATCAGTTCGGCAGGAACACCTAACAGGTGCTCTTTGACCGAGTTATCGTAACTGATGACCGAACCGTAATAGAAGGCGGATGACCCTGCATGTTTGTTCAGCAGCGAGGCTAACTTTCCTCCGGTACAGGACTCAGCCGTAGCGATCGTCTGAGCTCGTGACTTGAGGAGTTGACCGACGATCACTTCCAGCGGTTCATCGGTCTCGGCGATCAGATAATCGCTCACAAGCCCTTTGAGACGGTCGAACCAGGTCTCCATCTCTGATTCACTCAGCCCGCCGTAGGACGATAACCGCAGACGGATGATACCGTCCTTGGGCAGATAAGCCAGATGCAGGGTATGCGGCATGGAGGCCTCATACTCCTCAAGCAGGATAGCTAAAGATGATTCAGGTATGCCCGTCACCTGCAGCGTCTTATGAATAATGGCTTTCGACTTTCGACTTTCGACTTTTGACTCGATATACGGCAGTATCTGCTCTTCCATCCCGATCTTCATCTCGTACGGCACACCGGGCATGCAAGCCAGCAGTTGGTTGCCCTTATGGAAGATCATCAGCGGAGCGGAGCCTACCCGATTCTCCAGAATGTCCGCGCACTCCGGCACGAGCCACTGCGTAGCGGTCAGGCGGTTAAGCACATCCGGGCGGTCGGCATACAGCTTATGAATATGTGCGCGCACACGGGTGTCTTCAATAAGGTGCGAACCGAAGTACTCACACAGCACATGTTTGGTGATATCGTCCTTGGTCGGACCGAGCCCACCGGTAGTCAGGACGATATCCACCCGGCTGAACGCCTCGTTGAGAGCTGCGACGATATGGTCCCGGTCGTCATGCACCGAGGTGATCTGGTACAACTCGATACCGCACTCATTGAGTTTTTCCGCCATCCAGGCAGAGTTCGTATCGACTACCTGACCGATCAGCAGTTCGTCTCCTATGGTGATTATTTCTGCGCGCATTGTTTTTTCCATTCATTTGCGGTTAATTCCAATTCATCGTACCACTCCTGTCCGAAGCGACGGATGAGGGGTTCTTTGAGAAACTGATAGAGCGGCAGATGCAGTTTCTTACCCTTGATCCGTGCACAATGACAAATGTCCCAACGGTGGTATTCTACGCCGGTGTATTCCCCTACTCTGGTCAACCGTATCGGGTATAGATGGCAGGATATGGGTTTGGCAAAGCCCATCTTCTCTATCAGGCAATAACACCAGCCCTGGTGGTCGGTTCGGGCAAAGACACAGTCCTTCCCGTTGACGATCGACAGCACCTGTTCACCAGAGGGGTCAAAGTACGACAGTCCTTGCTGCTCCACCACTTCCCGTGCTTCCTTGGTCATCTTGGGCAGCAGTTGCGGGAGGATGGTCTCTATCTGATGCAGCTCTTCATCGGTGATCGGACAACCGGCATCGCCTTCGATGCAGCAGCAGCCGCGACAGGTGTCGAGGTCACAGCAGAATTCCTTCTCCAGCACGTCCAGGCTGACCAATGTGTTATTACCGATTACAAACATCCTTCCAAACAAATCTTTATTCCTAAGCCAATCAGCACAAGTCCGCCGACTATCTCCATCTTCAGTCGCAGTCTGCCCACGAACACGCCTACCAGGTAACCGCCTAAGGAGAAACAAGCGGTGATGGCGCCTATCGTCACGACGGACGGATAGAGCCAATCGGGATACGGCACAAACAGCAGTCCGGTGGCCAGGACGTCGATACTGGTAGCGATGGCCAGTAGCAGCAGGTTGGAGACATGCCAGTTAGCACATTTCTCTTTCTCGGGATTCTCATGAAACGACTCCCAGATCATCTTTCCGCCCAAGAGGCTGAGAAGCACCAAGGCGATCCATGGGGCATACAGGCGCACGAAGTTCACGAAGAGGGAACCGGCATAAAAACCGACGACAGGCATGCCCATGTGGAAAAGTCCGAAGATCCCGGCCATGAGCAATGCTCTCGGGTGCCAGCGCCCTTGGTTCAAGCCCTGCACGGCCGATACCGCACAGCAGTCTGCTGCCAGACCAATTGCCATTATGATGACATTAAACCAATCCATTAGTTCCTTCTGTACTTGTAGCGAGCTACGGTTTTGCCTTTGGCAATAGAGGCTAATTTATTGCGGACAAAGGTCTTGCGGATGGGAGATATACGATCGGTGAAGACATGTCCCTCAAGGTGGTCATACTCATGCTGCACGATACGTGCCTGAAAACCCGTGAAGGTCTCTTCATGCTCGTTGAAATCCTCGTCCAGATAATGCAGGGTCACGGTCTTCGGCCGCACCACGTTCTCACTGATGCCGGGCAGCGAAAGGCAGCCTTCGGAATAGGTACAGGTCTCTTCGCTCTCTTCGAGCAGTTCCGGATTGATAAATGCCCGCTTGAAACCCTTGCACTCCGGATAGTCTTCTGCCAGTTCATTACCGTCTACGACGAACAAACGCCAGGGTTTGCCCACCTGCGGAGCTGCCAGACCGCAACCTTCCGCTTGCGTGAGTGTCTCGTACATGTCGGCAATGAACTGCTTGAGTTCCGGTGTGTTCTCTATCTCTTCCGCTTCTTTTCTCAGTACGGGCTGACCGTACAAATATATTGGTAATATCATACTATTTTGTGTTAACTTGCTTATTTTCAAAAGAATAGCCCTCGCATTCAAGCGAGCGGGTAACAAAGTGGTAACAAAAAGGCACTTTTATTCGCTTGTGCGGGGCTATCTATTCAAAATCGGCTGCAAAGTTACAACTTTTTTTTGACATACGCAAGAAAAAGCACCGATTTTTTGTCGGTGCTCTGCTTTTATTGCGGTTCTTCGTGTCCGGGCTTCAGTTCGTGCGGCATAAAGTCCTTGTACATTAAGCCGTGCGGCATAATATCCGCGTATTGTACCGGCTTTGTAGCGGTCACGTCTAATTGCATTTCGCTCTTTTCAGTCCATCCCCGGTCTTTATATTTGGTCTTAAGCGCAAAGATTATTGCCGTTGTGTCTCCCGCCTCTATACGAGCCATAAGCGCGCTTTCTATTATGTCCCCGCACTCTTCTCTCACCTCTTGCGCTTCGGCGGCAAAATCGGGATCTTTCTCCCTCCAGTTCGCAAAGGTTTGCCTGCTTATTTTATGCACCCGGCACGTCTCCGTAAGATTTCCGTGCGTTTCCCTATAAGTAGCCATTACAGCCGCTTTCTTCTTATCGCTATACTTGTACATATGTACCTCCTTTTTTATAGTGTCCATTTTGACCAGTTCCGCAAGCGCTGAGGCTGTGCGTTGTTTGTCAGTTGTTCTTAGGTTGTTAGGGTCTTATATATTGCCACGTATTCAGCGAACGAGTGTACGAACTCGTAAACGCCTCCGGCGGCTTGTACCTCGTCACGCACTCGCAGTTGCTCAGTACGCGGGCGGTCTTTCCCGGCTTTCACCTCCAGTTGCACGGAACGGCCATTGATTACAGCCGTCACGTCAGCCAGTCCCCTGCGCGCATTGGACGTTCGCCACGTTCCCCGGCGTTGATCATATACGCCGGTCGAATTTACACGCGCTGCGAAGTGTCCGTGAAACGTAAGGTGCGCTATTATTGCGCGTGTCAGGCTGTTAGCGTCTTTGTCCGAAAAGGTATAGCGAGCACGGCACTCCGGGGGGATCTTCGGAAACTTAAGCGCGTGTGCTTCGTTGTACTCTCGTTCAAACTCTACCAGTTCCGGCGGTTTGACGTACCGGGTGCGCGGTTTGCTCTGCTTCGGCTTGTTAGCCTCAGCCGGTGACGCTTTATAGGATCTGCGCAATATACTCCAGTCACCTACAATTATTTCGTTGCTCATTGCCTCGTAAAGTATTGGTAAAACTCTCGTGTCTTCTTATCCAGTAGCGCGTCAGCCTCAGCGCATACGATTTCGGATATCGCGTCTTCAATTCGAGCGGTGGGGGTCTTTTCCTCGTTGGTCAAATTGCGTTCCGCTTCTATCCATTGTTTGAAAAGCACCTCCGTTCGCCACGTCTTAAAATTGATATTGTGGTCAACTATCTGCGTCCACGTGTCCGGGTGGTTTTCGCGCAAATAGTCCGCTTGCATAACGAACTCCGTGCCCGCCTCTTCTCCGGGATCGGGTGGCAAGTTCTTCAAGGCCTCAGCGATTTGCACCGGCATTGTGTTTTCTATCCGGCTGCAGATCGGTTCGGGGCGGGTCGTTCGCCATCGGACGGCTTGCACCTTGCAGCGTGTCAGGATCGGCGTAAGATCTGCGCGCCTCATAAGTCCATCGTACTGCCGTGCTTCGCTCTCAGTAGTACCAGGCGCAAGCCATACTTGCAGGGTATTATCCGACACGCTTACGCGCTCTATACTGCATAATACGCTGAGGCTTGCACATTGCCACATTTCGCAAAAGTCAGCTATTTGCGCGCCCTCGTTCGGTGACACGTTATTGCGGCAAGATATTTGCCATTTCGACAAATAGCGTTCCGGATACGCAATAGGGTTTCCGGCTGCTTCTCTCGCTCGCAGAAAGTCCACGTATCGGCACGCTTCGTTCTTAAGCCTTGCGCCTATATATCCCCGGCGCAAAAGTTCGTAAGCCGTGCTTATTGTTACGTCACTTTCACTTGTTACATTGTCACGTGACGTTACAATTTTTTCTTTTAGGGGTATGGGGGTATTTTCTTTTTGCTCGTCCATCGCACTAATTATTTTAATTAGTTTGTAATAATTTTGATTACTTTCCCCCATCGAGCACGCTGCGGCTTACTGCCTGCGTCTCCAGTTCTTCGTCAGTAGCCACACGCACGGACGTAAGCCAGTCTTCTAACTCCGTACGCTTAAAATACGTCAGTTTCCCGCCTGCGCTCTTATAATATGGGATCTTCTTAGCGCTTACGAGTTTGTAAAGGTTCGCCATTGTCACGCCCATAAAGAGCGCGGCCTCTTTCATTGTCAAAATCGGTTTTGCAGCGAGCAAAGTAAGCCCTTTGATCTCCTGCAACTCTTTCAAAATTGCGTCTTCTGCCATCGTTGTAAGATTTAGCAGTTCGGCGGGTGGGGTCTGCTACAGCCTCAGCCCTCCCCCTTTGCCGGTTCGCCATCGTTCCGGCGGGTGCTGTATTGCCTGCCGTTCTATTGTTTGGCGGTGCAAAGGTACTGCTTTTTTGAGACGTAAGGAAACAGCGAAAGCGAGCAAAGGAAAGAAAACGCAAACAAGTAGCAAAAGAAAAACTGCAAATTGCTTTCTTTCAGCAACTTGCAGTTGTATAGGTTACGAGCGTATATTATAACTTGCGGTTATAACTGCGTACTCTCATATTTCGGGAACTTTATCCCGTAAGCCTCTCCCCACATTGTAAGCCATCGTTTCCACGTAAGCACGTCTTTCTTGCCGGTTATTTTCCACACGTTGGAAACGTGTTTGTCGTATATCTCTCGTATTATCCGGGCTGCGGCTTTCATTCCCCGGTCGGTGCTCGCATACTTGTATATATCTTGCTCTTCCGTGTCAAAATTCTTGTTTACGTTGTACGTGGTTCGCTTCGTATAGTTCTCGTCACAATATCGCTTCAATAGTTCCCGGCTCTCCGCGCTCATTGGGCGGCATTGTGTCACGTTTGCGGCGGGCTGCTTCGGTTGCAGTCTCTCCGGGGATATCTGCGCGGTTAATGTCTCCGCTTGCTCTTCAATATAAGCACGTTCGGCGTACTTGCGCAAATATACCGGCATATCGTTATATATGAAAGCCGGTTTGCTCATTATAAGGCTCTTCGTATATACGTGCGTAAGACGTTCGCGCTCTTCGGCGTTTGTCTCTTTGCCTCTCAGGATCAAAACGGCTGCGGCTATCGGTGCAAACACATTGCCTTGCGCTCTCCAGTCTCTCGCCCATCGAGCGGCTTCTCTCCGGCCTCGCAGTTTAATAAGAGCGCACAGCATTGTTTTGTAGTATATAAAATAGTACGCTGCAAGATCTTTGCGCAGTTGGTCAATATCCGTTCCGTGTGCCTCGCAATAGTTCGCTACGTTCTCCGGATCTATCATAACAGCGTCAACCGGCGTGCCGGTCTCTATCATAAGCGGCACACGCACGCGGTTTTCCGTGCTTCGGTGACAGCCGTCTGCGTCTGCTATCATATACCGGCCATCGTTCAAGGCGTAAGCGCCTTTTGCAAAGTAGGGGCGCAAGATCTCACGGCATAACTGCGTTGCGTCCATATCGTTTACTTTACTTTGTTCCATCGTTACCAGTTTTTAGCGCGTTTGCGCGGTTTTCTCTCTCCGGGTGGGTTCTTTATCAGCCGTGCGCTTCGTAAGCGTACAGCGGTCAAATATAAGTGCGAGCCTCAGCCCTCAGCGGACACGCCGTCCGGGAACTCGCAAGCCAGTAGCACGGACACGCCCACAAGTTCGCCCGCTTTCCGTTGGTACTCCGAAAATTTGGCATTCAGTTCTTCAGCCTCCGGGCTGTTTTCTCCGTACTCTCTCGCCACAAGGTCAAATAAACGTCCGTGCGCTTGTTGTACCTCCTTTGCTGCGGCTATCAGTTCGTTAGCCGTTGCGTCTAAAATCGTGTGTTTCATTTGTTCGTTGCTTTTATTGGTTCGTTATAATATGTTATCGAGCAGGCTTACAGCCTCTTGCTTCTTTTCGTCAACTATCTTTGCGTATATCTGCGTTGTGCTTATATCGGTATGTCCTAACAATTTGCTTGTTGTGTAAAGGTCTGCGCCCTCAGTAAGCAACAGCGTTGCGAACGTGTGCCGTGCCGTGTGAAACGTAACGTGCTTCTTTATCCCTGCTGAGGCTGCTAATTGGGCTACGTGCTTATTCAGTCTGCTATCCGTTGTCAGGTACAAAAATACGTTGTCTTCGTCCGTGCTGTTTCCACGTTCCGGCAAATAGTCAAGAGCACACTGCGAAAGTGGCACGTACAGCGGTTCTTGCGTCTTCTTCATTACGATCTCTATTTGCTTGCGTCCGTTGCTCTCCTTTATATCTCCCCATTTGAGCCGTTCAATATCTGACACACGCAGGCCACAAAAGCACGAAAACAAAAAGGCTTGCTTCGTATAGGTTGCGCCATCGGAAAGGGGCTGCGCGTTCACGAACGCTTGCAGTTCTTCGCGCGTCAAATAACTGCGCTGCGCCTCCGTGTCTTTGATCTTCTCGCTTGTGGATATTTGGTCGTTCGGGTTTTGGGCTATTAGTCCGCTGCGCACAGCTGCGTTCAAGCACGCCACAAATAACGAATAATAGTGCCCTGCGGAACGCGGTGCAAGCGGCTTGTTTTTCTCGTTGTTATATACCCTGCAGTCGTTCAATAGAAAGCGCATAAAGCGCAGGCAAAAATCTCTATCCACGTCCGAAAGGCGTGCTTTCGGTGCGAACTGCATAAGCACGTTGTACGTGTTCTTATACGAACGTATCGTGCCCGCCTGCGTCTTCTTCTTTGAGCACGTCAAAAGCCAGTCCGCAAGTAAGATCTTATTGCCCTGCTTCGGTGCTATCCCGGCCGTGCCGTTCGCCAGTTCAATAATACGCTGTGACTTTATAGCGTTAGCCGCGCGCATTGTTTGTTCGTTCTGCGTGCGGTCGGTTTGGTTACGTTCCGGGATCAGGTACAACTTAAGAAAGTCGTACGTGCGTTTGCCGTTTACGTAAATGTCAAGATAAATTGATTTGTTGCCGTTAGAAAGCGTCTTAAAACGAAGACGTACCGGCTCTTTTGCCTTAAGTGATTTGCGTGCCATAAATGTTACATTTTTGTTACCGGGTGCAAAGGTACTACTTTTTTTTGATATATGCAAGAAAAGTAACAAAAAAGTAACAAAAAAGTAACAAAAAAAGCATAAAAAAAGAAAACAAACACGATTTGTTTGCTTTCCTTGTATAGCCTCAGCCCTCTATTTTACTTGCATTTGTTACGCTTTTGCTTTCCTTTGCTTTCCGCTATAAAGATATATTGGTAAAATCATAGTCTGCTATCCAAATAGTCTTCTAAAATGATACAAGCGGCTATTTTGTCAACTACCGCTTTGTCTTGTCGGTTTTTCTTCTTCATTCCCCCGTCAATCATCGCCCGATGCGCCAGAACCGACGTGAAGCGCTCGTCATACATAGTTATCGGTTTATCCGGAAAAGTCTTCTTGAATACGCCCATGAACGGCCGGATATAGTTCATGCTCTCCGAGTCTGTTCCGTTCATCTGCGTGGGATGACCGATGACCACCTCGTCCACGGGTTCGTGGGCGAAATAGTCGGTCAACCAGGTGATCAGTTGGTTGGTCTCGATCGTAAGTAACGGATTAGCCGTGATGCGGAGGACATCCGTTACGGCTAATCCGGTACGTTTACGACCGTAGTCTATCGCAAGAATTCGACCCATTAGAGGTTCTCCAATTTCTCACGCATCTCGTTCTCTTTGGCTTCGTTGCCAAAGCGGTAGTACAGGCCCTTGAGCGTCTGGATATAACTGCGCTCTTCCGGAGCCATCTCGTGTGCTTTCTCGAAGAACGGCAGGGATTTCTTGAATACCTCGTTCATCTCTTCGAGTGCTTTCTTGTACTCCTTGTTATCCTGAATCATCGCAGCAGCCTCGTTCAGTTTGACAGCCTGGTTGTAATACACACGGCCCTTACCTGCCATAGCATCTGCCATCGTCGGATCGAGCGCCAGTGCGGCATCGAAATCAGCCAGAGCGGTCTCGTAGTTTCCTTGGTTCTCATCGAGGTTACCCTTGATCAGGTGATACTGCGCTACGTTCGGTTCGCGCTCGATAGCCTGAGCGAGGTAGTCGATCGCCGTCTGCTCCTGACCGGAGAAGATATAATGGTTGATCAGGTTCTGTAGGAACCAGGGCTCTTGCGGGAAACGAACGACTGCTGCTTGCAGGGTCTCGACAGCCTTGACGGTGTCCTTGACGTTCATGTACTCCTGGAAGAGGAACTGGTTGGTCGAGATACCCTCGTACTCACCGTCCTTGAGTTGCTCGAGCAGGATGATGGCCTCCGGGTGCATCTCTGACTGGATAGCGAAGATAGCAGCGTAGTACTTGTACTGGATGTAGGTGGTGTCACGCGGCATGTCTTTCTGCAGTTTGTCGTTCTGCATCATCGCCAGTTCAGGGATGTCCAGGTGCATCTTGAAGGCCTTGTACGCACCGGCAAAATCACGGCTCTCGTTGAGTGCTACACCGTATTTCACCAACTCCTGCTGTTTGTAGTACTCGAGCATCTTCTTGCTGACATTACCACGCATCTTCGGGTCGGTCGGTACTTCCACACCTTTCTTGTTGAGCACCGGAACCTGTGCCAACTCATCTGCCTTCAGCCAGTACTCGTAGCTCTCTTCTACGGCGGCACCGGCTGCATGGACGTCAACAGCCTGACCCATCATCTGGTTGATGTTCTCACGCTCCAGTTGTTTGTAACCGATCATACCTGCCCAGTAGTAGGTCTCAGCGGTCGGTTCGGTCTCCAGTGCCTCTGCGATAGCCGCACGTGCAGCGCCGAAGTCCGGAGTCTCGGACATGATGTAACTCTTGGCTTTCTTCGTAGCCGGGTTTTTCTGTGCAAAGCAGACGGTGCTCATGAGCACCAGAGCTGCCAAAAAGATTGATTTCTTCATGATTTTATTCATTTGTTTCGTTATTGTTTTCATCATTTGCATCATTTTCACCATTAAGCGAAGCGTCACCATTCTCTTCCTCGTCCTTCGGTACGATACAACCGCTCATGAGGCTGTCGTTACGTTTCTGCAGGTCGATCAGTTTGACACCCTGCGCCGCACGGCCGGTCTGACGGATGGTCGATATATCCATGCGGATAGCGGTGCCGGACTTGGTGATGAGCATCAGGTCGTCGCTGTCGGTAACGGCGTGAATACCAATCAGATGACCGGTCTTCTCGGTGATCTCGATCGTCTTAACACCCTTACCGCCACGGTTCGTGACACGATAGATCGGGTTACCTTCCTCGTCGTCCACCGGTGTACGTTTACCGAAACCGTTCTCCGAGATGACCAAGATGGTCTTGTCTGTACCCTTCTCTACACAAACCGTGCCAATCACGCGATCCTGTCCGTCTTCTTCGAGTGTGATCGCTTTCACACCGGTTGCCGAACGACCCATCGGACGTACGCCGCCTTCATTGAAACGACAAACCTTACCGTTGTACGAAGCCACTAACATCTCGCTCTGGCCGTCGGTCAGTGTCACGCCGATCAATTCGTCGCCTTCACGCAGACCGAGTGCAATGATACCGTTGGCGCGAGGACGCGAATAAGCCTCCAGCGTGGTCTTCTTCATCAGACCGTTCTTGGTGACGAAGATCAGGTAGTGATTCTCCACGTACTCCGGATCATTCAGGCCCTTCACGTTGATGCACGTACGAACCTTATCGCCCTTCTGCAGGTTGATCATATTCTGGATCGCACGGCCCTTCGACTGCTTGTTGCCTTCCGGCAGCTCATAAACCTTGAGCCAGTAGAGACGGCCCATCTCCGTGAAGAACATCATCATCGAGTGCATCGATGCCTGGTGAACATACTCGATGAAGTCCTGATCACGCGCCGAACCGGCTTTCGAGCCTACGCCACCGCGTGTCTGCTGACGGAAATCAGCCAGCGGAGTACGTTTGATATAACCCAGATGCGAGATGGTGATCACCATATCATCATCCGCATACATATCCTCCGGATTGAACTCCGTAGCCATCTTCACAATCTTCGTACGGCGCTCATCGCCGTATTTCTCTTTTACTTCAATCAGTTCGTTCTCAATCAGTTCATAACGCATCTCCTCGTTGTTGAGCAACTCATTCAAGTGCGCAATCAACTTCTCTATCTCCGCATACTCGTTCTTCAACTCATCGATACGCAAGCCGGTGAGAGCCGACAGACGCATATCGACGATGGCCTTCGATTGCAGGTTATCGAGGTTGAAACGTGCCTCGAGGTTAGCCTGTGCATCGGCCGGCGTACGGCTGGCACGGATGATTCGAACCACCTCGTCGATGTTATCCACGGCGATGATCAATCCTTCCAAGATATGAGCACGTTCCTCGGCTTTCTTGAGCTCGTATTTTGTTCTGCGGATGACAATATCCATGCGGTGCTCGATAAAGTTACCGATGAGCTGCTTGAGGTTCAAGAGCATCGGACGGCCTTTCACGAGTGCGATGTTATTGACGGCAAAACTCGACTGCAGGGCGGTGAACTTATACAGTTTGTTGAGCACCACCTGTGCGTTGGCGTCACGCTTCACCTCTACCACGATACGGATATCGCGCTTGGAATAGTCGTTGATGTCGGCGATGCCTTCGATCTTCTTGTCGGCTACGAGGTCTGCGATGTTCTGCACCAGGTCTTTCTTCACCACGCCGTACGGCAGTTCAGTGATCACGATATGCTCACGGCCGTTGTCGTCGGTCTCGATATCCGCATTCGAACGGATGATGATTCGTCCGCGACCGGTCTCGTACGCGTCCTTGACACCCTGATAACCGTAGATCGTACCGCCGGTCGGGAAATCCGGAGCCTTGATATGCTCCATCAACTCCTCCACCGTGATGTCCTCTATCGTCGCGTCATGCATACGCGCTACGATATTCTTGATATACGCGCAGGAGCCGTCGATGACCTCGGAGAGGTTATGCGTCGGCATGTTCGTTGCCATACCTACGGCAATACCGCTGGCTCCGTTCACCAACAGGTTCGGGAAACGGCAAGGCAACACTGTCGGCTCTTTGAGCGAGTCGTCGAAGTTATTCTGCATGTCAACGGTATCCTTCTCGATATCGCGCAGCATCTCCTCGGCAAGTTTAGACAGACGTGCCTCCGTATAACGCATAGCGGCTGCACCGTCGCCGTCCACCGAACCGAAGTTACCTTGTCCGTCTACCAGGCAATAACGCATAGCCCACGGTTGCGCCATACGCACGAGCGTGCCGTAGATTGAACTGTCACCGTGCGGGTGATATTTACCCATTACCTCACCGACGATACGTGCAGATTTCTTGGTCGGTTTGTCGCTCGTGTTACCGAGCTCATTCATTCCGAACAGCACACGTCTGTGTACCGGTTTGAAACCGTCGCGCACATCCGGCAGCGCACGCGACACTATCACACTCATCGAGTAGTCGATATACGAGGACTTCATTTCCTCATCAATCTTCACCGGAATGATGTGATCATTCTTAATAATCTCGTTGTTTTCTTCCATTGGTTATAATTGTTTAGTAATCAGTTATCAGTAATCAGTAATCAGCTTTGCGCCAAATCGGCTGCAAAGTTACAAAAAATTTTTCATATACGCAAGCGCGCGCGTACTTTTTTTACTATTTTATGCATTTTTAGCCCTTTTTAGCCATTTTAAGCCACTCTACTCTCCTTTTCGACACCCCCTCGGTAGCGATCACACATCATCTTAGAATTAAAATTCATTTCTCGTGCTTTTAAGTTTTTTATGCAAGAAAAAACAAAAAAAACTTGCGTATGTCAAAAAAAAACAGTACCTTTGCAGGCGCAAAGGTTTTAACAATAAAATAAATGGTCAAGCAAATGAAAAAGACAATTCTGATGTTGGCTGCAGTGGCAGCGGTTTTTGCTGCATGCGGCAAGAAAGAGAAAGCGGATGAGAACTTCGTCGCTACCTTCGAAGAGGCAGCGATCAGTCCGGCTGAGTTGGACAGCGAGTACAAGTTGGACACCACCGGTACGTTCCAAAGCGGTAACTTCATCTTCAAACAGACGGCTATGCCTTCCCAGAGTTATTATTCCTGCAACGTGGTATCGAACCACGAGGATACGACGTTTGCGGATTGGAATGATGCGTGGAAATCGGCTGTAGGCGGTGCATACGAAGGCAAGAACTACGTAGTATGGAACATGGACTACTACGGAGCCGATACGATCAAGTTGGTGAAAGCAGCCAAAGTACCGGGATTGTATGTGACCAACTGCATCTATGCGTACAACACGATGAAATACGGCGACTGGTCAGGCGAGCCGTTCTCTACGGGCGATAAGTTCCTGCTCACCATCACCGGTGTGCTGGATGGCAAAGAGACGAGTAAGGTTGAGTTCTATCTGGCTGTAGCCGATAAGATCTTGGACGAATGGGAGTATGTGGACCTGAGCACGCTCAATGAGGTGGACGGTCTGGTGTTCTCGCTCAGCGGTAGCCGCAACGGTGACTACGGACTACTTACTCCGGCTTATTTCGCATTCGATAACCTGGGCGCTAAGAAATAAGACCAACAGTGAACAGACTGCTCATCGTCGGAATAACCGTACTCTGCTTTGTAGGTTGCGCCAAACAGCCTACGGAGCAGGGTACGATTCCTTTAGGTAACCGCTACGCGACGGGTTTTCAGATCACGGAGACTGACAGCGGCACGGTCGTGGAGGTTTTTCAGCCGTACCAGCGTGTATGCGTGCGGCAACCGATGCGTCGTATCGGTACGATGAGCACGGTGCAGGTGGGTTTTCTCGATGCGATAGAGGCGCTGGACTGTCTGGTAGCCGTATGCAATCCGGAGTTGATCTACACGCCGGTCAAAGGCGACGAGATCGACTTAGGGGACAGCATGAAACCTTCTGCGGAACGGACTCTGCAAGCCGGACTGGATGCGCTGCTGGCGGTGAACTACGGTCAGTACGACAACCTGGAGGCGACGCGGTTGGAGAAACTGGGTGTCTTCACGATCTATATCAATGAATGGCAGGAAGGCAGTCCGCTGGCCCGTGCCGAATGGATCCGCGTGCTCGGTGCACTAACCGGCAAGTTACCGCAGGCCGACAGCGTGTTCCGGGCGGTAGAGCGCCAATATAATAGTTTTCAGCAATCAGTGATCAGTAGTCGGTCCGCGAAGCGGTCTATCATGTCCGGCAATAATTTTAGAGGCACGTGGTATGTCCCGAGCGGAAAGAACTACCTGGCGTACCTGTTTAAGGACGCAGGTGCGGACTATCCGTTCTACGACGATGCACGCGAGACCTCTATCCCGCTGACGATCGAAGAGACGCTCCGTTATTTCCACGAGGCGGATGTATGGGTCGGAGCCGGCGGTAACAGTCTGGCGGAACTGGCGGAGATAGACGAGAAACACACGTGGTTCAAGGCCTATCAGGACGGCCGCGTCTATAACTGGCGCAAGCAGACCAAGCCGAGCGGAGCGAATAACTTCTGGGAACGCGGCGTGGTGCACCCCGAAGAAATGCTCGAGGACATTATTCATATACTGAATAATGCCCCCGACAGTGTACTACATTTCGCGACTCACTTGCAGTAAGCATGCGCGACATAAGCAGTCCTTATAATTAGCGCGTAGATACGCTCGCGCCTGAGCCGATAATTCTATTCCTGCACATTGGCAGATAGCAGGATCGTCGTGCAAACAAAGAAACTCTGTCCCACAACGAGGACAGAGTTTTTTCATTTGGTTAACTTGACGATGAGTGTTCCGAGTGCCGGTACCTCGATATCCGTGCGGTTGAGATCGATGGTCTCACCGGTGATCGGACTGAAGCCTACGGAATTGTATTGACCGAGGATCTCCGCATAGGTCTCGGTAGGGATACGACGTGCCTCTTCCGCTGCGTTGACGAAGACGAAGACGGCTTCCTTATCGTTATAGCGGAAATAAGAATAGGTGTTATTCCGCGCGAGGAAATGCATGGTCTTACCGAAATGCAGCACGGGTTCATCCTTACGCCACTGGAAGAGCTTGCTCTGGAAATCGTACATCTCTTGCATGTCTGCCGTCACCTGGTCTCCTTGCGGCAGCGGAGCACGCAGATAAGAGTGGTTATTGGGATCCTCGAGATTCGCGGATGTCATCGCGTACTCATCGCCGTAGAGCACCTGCGGTATACCACGCATGGTTGCCAGGAGCACGTAGCCCAACTTAACGCGACGCGGATCCTTATCCTTGACGACATCGGTGATACGCGCCATATCGTGGTTACCAAGGAAGGTGAGCAGTTTATTCACGTCGGCATACATATAATCCATCGTCATCGCGTCGTACACACGGGTCAGACCGTTACCCCACCCGCTTCCGTCATTCTCGAGCGCCTGACGGATCGCCTCCTCTACAGGGAAGTCCATGACGGTAGGCAGGTACGAGTCAAAACCGTCAAAGTTCTTAACACCGCTCTGCCAGTAAGCCACCGCCGGAGCCGGACGTGTCCAGCACTCGCCAACGATATTGATATTCGGATATTCTTCGCGAATAGCCTTGAGCCACAGGCTGCCCGGTATCTTCTCGATATACGGATAGGTGTCCACACGCAGACCGTCGAGGTTCGCATACTCGATCCACCAGATCGCCCATTGCTGGAAATACTTCAGCAGATCGGGGTTCTCGAGGTTCATATCCGGCATCGGCGTATCGAACCAACCGCGGTTGGAGAGCTTGCGGTCGTACTGGGACGCATTGATATCGTAATTGGCGGTGAAGACATTATTGGTGTTGGTGAACTGCGGGAACTGGTTGATCCAGTTCTGGTACGGCAGGTCTTTCATCCACCAGTGCGCAGCGCCGCAGTGGTTAGGTACCATATCCATGAGGATCTTCAGACCCTTGGCATGCGCCTCACGTACCATCTGGGCATACAGTTCGTTACTACCGTAACGCGGGTCGATATGATAATAGTCGGAGCAAGCGTAACCATGATAGGACCAAGCGGCTTCGTCGTCACCTAACATCGGCGTCGGCCAAATAGCGGTGCAACCGAGTTTGGCGATATGGTCAAAGGAGTTGATGATTCCTTGGATATCCCCACCCCAACGGCCGTTGACGTTGCTCTTGTCGGCTTTCTCCTGCGTGTCCTTGGTGCTGTTGTTCGTAGTATCGCCGTCCACGAAACGGTCACTCATGATGAGGTAGATCACGTCCGAAGCATCAAAACTCTTACGCTCGCGGCTACCGGCTCTGCGCTCTGCGATGGTGTAGTCATAGGTAGCTTTCTTCTTGCCCTTCTGGAGCGTGATACGATAGACACCGGGTTGGTTCACCGCCATGTCCACAAACAGGTAGTTCGGACTCTCGGCATTATGCTGCGCCGTAGGAATCAATCCTTGGCATGCACCACGCATGACCTTACCGTTCGACACCTGCTGTACGCTCACCTGCGCATCCTGCAAGTCCTCTCCATGGAAAAGGAGGGTAAGCGGTGTGCTCATGTTCGTCCACCAGCATAAGGGTTCTACTTGTTGAATCTTGGGAGCAGCCAGCATCATCTGACTCATCAGCATGATGGCTGCAAAAAGAAGACTGTGTTTTTTCATTGTGTATCTAATTTTTATATATAAAAATTCACCTATACAGGTCCCCGAAGGGAAAGAGCAAGCCTATAAGCCGGGTTCTGTACCCCGAAGGGCGTCTATCATTAATCTGACGCTTCCTACCCTCCGACTTGCGCGAGCAACGCTCAGACATCGGTATACTTGGAATTGCAGCCTATAGTATGCTCGTTTCACCCGCCCGAAGGCGACTCGTCTCTGTAGCAGGGACCAGACATCACTGCCTGACGGCCGTTAACCGCTATAGTGCTCTGTGCTGCCCGGACTTTCCTCACCTTTGCAGGCGCGATAGACCGGCTTACTCATTGAGCGGTGTACGGGAATCGAACCCGCCTCCTCGGCTTGGGAAGCCGATGCACTACCGATGTGCTAACACCGCGCGCTTACATTAGAACTCGCGTGATTCGCGACCCCGTCGCTCAGTTACGCTACGTTCTATGCTACGCTTTTCGGTCGGAATATCGCTTAGCTAGCATTCCTCCCGAGATTATATCAGTATATCTCGACGATCTCGCGTTTGACGCGATGGGTGATGCTGGTTTTGGGCATAGGGGTGACACCCTCCGTCTCCAGCTCCGTCACGCGTTGCGTCGCTTGGATGATCAACGGGATGGCTGTATTCTTGCTGCCGATAATATCGGCAAAGGTAACCATATTCTTCTCCAGCGTATAGACCTGTTTGTTCCGACGCTGGTAGATCGTGTTGTATGCGACCGAACCGTTCATCTTCCTCAGGCGGAACTTATCAATACGCTTGTTGTCCATATTCAGCAGATTGAGCATCTGCAGTTGGTCGGCATTGAGTTTGACGCCGAAGGGGATGGTGATCTTCACGTCCATGTGCTCCGAGAAACGCCGTACGGCATAGGTGCGCGAATCGACGATATAATGGCGTTTGACGGTGACTTTAAAGCACCCGAGGTATTTGTTGATCTTCTCCGTATAGGTCAGCACCGTCTCTCCTTCGGACTCATTGCTGACGGACCAATGCTTGAGATCATTCATCTCCTGCTCGAAGTCATAGCGCATGTTGCCCCAAGAGAAGAGCGCCTTATGTACCACCACGCCGCTATCGACGGCATTGGCGGCCTTATGCAGGAAATTAGCCGGTGCGCCTACGGGATTCTTCGTTTTCTTCTCGATACGCTCCAGCACCTCGCCGGACATCAGTTCGTTGGCTTGTGCCCGTTTCTCGGCATCGAAGAAACGCTTGCAGTACTTACCTTGAAACTGTACGGAGTCCAGTCCGTTCTTACCGGCCTCGGGCATAACGACGATGTTCGCGATCATCTGCTCCATGCCCCAGGTGTTACCCTCCGATAACATACGCACGTCGCTCACGATCTGGTAACGGGCGTTATTATCCGGAAACTCCTCTTCCAACTTCAGATACACCGCATGCAGCAGCACCGCCATCTGCTTGCGTTTATTCTTCTGCTTGCTGGCTTTGGCTGCCACGACGGTCTCTTCGAGCGCTATCGGTTGCTCATGCAGCACGACGGTCATGACCGTATCTTCGTTGGCCAACAGTATCTCGCCGAACACCTCCCGTTTCTCATATCCGATACAACTGATGATCACTTTCTCCTCGGACGTCAGGTCGGTCTGGAAAGAGAAGTAACCGTCATTGTTCGTCGCTGTACCGGTCTGCGGTTGCGATACCGGATAGACCGTAGCGTAAGGCACTGGTTCGCCGTTCTGGTCCACCACGCGTCCTACGTAACTCGATACTAGCGCCAATATGAATAACAGGGTCTTCATGCTCGTACCTTTGAATCGACTGCAAAGGTACTACTTTTTTTTGACATACACAAAAAAATCCGCACAAAAATGCGGATTTTTTTTAATTTAGGGGTGTTTTTCAAAGTTCAACACCCATTACGTTGTACATCTTACCGTCACGAACGATGATAACCTGACCGTTGCGGATCATCTTGGTAGCCTTAATCTCAGCCTTGGTATTGGTGATTGCCTCCACCGGAGCGGTAGCACCGATATTGTCGATACAGAAATACGTCGGAGTCAATACGCCATAATCATTAGCACGGCTACCACTGAAAGCGAATGTCAGTTCATCGATCTCACCCAGCGAGCTGAGGTCCACGTAGGTCCATTTGTCCATGATGTTGGTGCCTTCTGCCAAATCAACAAACACTCTTGCGTTCACACCCACACCATTCAACTTAGCGTAAACGATCAGCGTGAAATAATCGGTCTCACCAAACGGTTCACCGGCCATTGCATCACCGTACTTCATCGAGTTGTACGCATAGTTGTTGTTGCAAACAAACATACCCGGAACTACTGCTGCTTCGTTCAGTTTGATGCTGTTCGGAATCCATCCATCCTCGTACCATACGGCATAGTTCTGGCCTTCGTATGCACCACCTGCAATCGACTTGTTAGCATCCTGAAGACCACCGAAAACCGTGTCAGAGTGGCTGGAGATAACAGCACCGGCAACAGAGCTACCGCTGTAAGAAACGGTCTCTTGGAGACTGAAACTACCGCTCTCGAAAAAAACGGTCGTGTCATTAGCGAACTTTAACTCCTGTTCAGCTGCGAGGTTAATGTTCTCGAAATCTGCTACTTGCAGATCAGCATACATTGCGGCACTCATCATAGCTGCCGCTGCAAAAAGGAAAACTTTTTTCATACTGTTTTTTGTTTTTAATTGTTAATAAATACGTTAATTATTGATGTGTAAATCAATAGCTCCTGTTATCTCGGTACTGATCTCCCCGGTAGGATCGTTGATCTCATCGACGGCGGTATAGACCCGCACAAAATCGACGGAAGGCAGCGTGACGGGCAGGCCGTTGGCATCCACCGCCCATGCTATATCGAACGACGTACCGTCTTTATCCTTATTGGGTTTATTATCCACGTACCCGTATTCGAGGATGCGCTGCACGACCTGTCCGCTGATTTTCTCGGTTTGCGACGGCAGTTTGGCACCGTACAGCGTATATTCGTCCGCCGTGATCCATTGCGGGTAATACGGTTGGTTATGGTAGGGGTTTTGCAGCGTATCACCGGCACGGGTATAGGTACGGGAATAATGATGATCGGTGAGCGGGTCGTCATAGAGACAGCCTTTGAGTTCGTACCAGGTGTCATCGGGCAGTCCGTTGCCGTTCTCATCGCGGCAGACAAGCACGATACCGGGTTCTGAACTGCCGTAGGTCTCATTACCGCTCATCTTGTACGCGTTGCCCAGGATCTGGATATCGCGTCCTTCGAGGTTCTCCACCGGATGGTCAAAACCGAAGGTGATATACCCACCCCAGCCTCCTAAGCAAACCATACCTCCGGCGTTGTTGGCGATCGCCTGTTCACATTTGCGGCACATTGCTTGGGCATCATCGCCGGTCTCGTATTTGGGTAACATATTAACGAACTGCCCCATACCCGGCAGGTACTCATAGACACGGCTGATGTATGCGGACTGAGGCGTGACGGTGTCAGTCGTATCCGTATGCATCGCTTCACCTACGCGGCATAAGTGACCCGGGATGTCTCCCGTCAGCGCCTGCCAACGTTCACGTCCGTCGTACGCATAACAATGCAATACACCGGATGAGACATAGTTCTTGGCATCGGTGACGTAGAATGCATCGGCGGTGGCCAAGAGGCCGTAAGGGGTCTCAAAGGAGGAAAGGTGATAGGTGACAGGTGATAGGTTATAGTTGATCGTCGAATACACCTTCAGTTCCTTATTCTCGTTATCGAGAATATAGGCATGGGTTCCTTGGATCGATATGTTCGCACAAGGAGTCTGAATACGCGGACCTCCGACGACTACTACCTGCGGCTTGATATCCTTGTAGTTTCCTTGGCTGCAGACCCAGAGGTGCCCCTGTTCATCTGCCCGCACACGGGTTGGGTTGATGCCTACGGTGATCTTCTGTATCTCCGTAAAGGAGGTAAGGTCGATGACCGAGAGAGTCGAGTCATAACGGTTGGTGAGGTACCCTCCGGAATTGGTCACATAGAGTTTGTCATCCAGGATACAGAGTTCATCGGGTTGATGGCCGACTTTGACTTCCCGGGTGATGGTCAGGGTGGCGGTATCGACCTCGAAGACCGAACCCAGGAGTTCCGGATCGGCTATCGAGCCCACATAAGCGCTGACGTACATCTTATTTCCATGAAAAGCAAGGTAACGACAGTTGGGGATATCCACCTGCCCGATATGCCGCGCCTGCAGGTCCATGACCTCCACCTTATGGGAACAGTTGATGACGGCATAGAGACGGGAACCGTAGGTTTGGATGTCGTTGCCCACATCGCCTAACTCCTTGACTTGCTTCGGATTCTGTGCCCCGTACCAGTTGGAGTAATAGGTGCCGGTCTCCAGATTCATATAGTCCAAGCGGGCTTTATTGGCACCCATGTTTCCTTCGCAGAGCACGTATAACCCACCCTGCTGCACCTCGTCGGTGACGTCGGTCGGGATCGTCGGATAGACGACCTCGTCCTTGCGGCAGGACCATAGGAGTACACATACCAAAATGGTAAATGGTAAATGGTAACTGGTAAATGGTTTTAGTATTTGAAAGCGAGTGTGCATCTGATGTTTTGTTTAGGCATCGGGTAGTTCTGTATGACTTCATAGTCCTGCCCGAGCAGGTTATTGATTTCCAGATCGGCCTTGAGCCGGTAGCGTGCTATACCCCATTCTCCGTACAGCGACAGGTCATGGGTGTACCAAGGCTGGACGTAGTTATAGACCGTGTTCTGCTGTTGACTATAGCGTTCACCGACATAGATGAAGGAGTAGTTGAATCCGTAATGGTCACCACGGCGGGCGGTCCATTCGAGACCCAGCACCGCGCTACCGCTATGCCGCGGGATATAAGGGATCTGATCCTTGTAATAGGTGTCGTTCGGGTTGGTGACATCGATCGCGGTCTGGTAGGTATAGTTCAAGCGGGTACGGAGCACGAAGCGCAAAGGCAGGTAGAACGACATATCCGCTTTGGCATCGACGCCGTTGATCTTGACGGTACCTAAGTTGAGCATCGTCCAGCGAAACTGCTGTCCCTTCGGATAAGCGATGATCTTGTCGGTGACTCTATTGTAGTAGTACGAAGCCGAGAAACTCAGGTCATATTTCTTATCCGTCTTACGGTAGGCCAGTTCAACGCTGTGTTGGCGGGCTAATTCCGGACGGAGGTCTGCATTACCTAAATCGGTGTAATAGAGATCATTGAAGGTCGGATAGCGGTAACTCTGCTTGTAGAACGCGTTGAGACTGAGGTCGATCTTCGGATACGGCCGGAAGGAGACGAAAACACCGGGGGTGAATTTAGGTTTGGTGATTGGTGATTGGTGATTGGTGATTTGGGTCATGAGTACGGACGCCTGGAGGCGCAGGTACTCTTGGACATTGAAGGCGGTAGCGGCGCTGAGCCAATGACTGTAGCGGTCAAAATGCTCGACGGACTCGTCCAGGAGCAGGTTTTGTTTATCCAGCACATTGTACTGAAAATCATACGCCACGGACAGGTCCCACCAGTTGAAGACCTGTATCTTGTTGGCGAAAGAGAGGTAGGCTTCTTCCTGCAGGTACTCGTTATTCGACGGCAGCAGTTTGACGTCGTAGTTCTTGTAGTGGGTAAAGTCGTTCGCCCATTTGGCGAGCAGACGGGTGCTCCAGCGGTTGAACCACTCGTCCTGCCATTCGGCTTGGACGAAGGTGTTGCGGTCCCAGAGTCGTTCACCGTTGCGCCACACGTTATTGACGATCGCGCCCGGTATACCACGTTCCGACCAGTAGTTATAGGCATGGATACGGAAGAAACCGGTGTTGCTGTAATAGTCGTGCAGACCCATCTCCACCCGCACGGCGTTCACGTCGCCGTTATGCCGCACAGCGGTGGTATCATACGCCGTCTCACCGTCCGGTAGCACACGCTTGTAGCGGAACTTATACTTACCGTTGGCGTACAGGTACTCGGCATCGAAAGTAAAAGAGAGGGTCTCGGACAGTTTGACATCAACGCCTATGTTCGGATTGGCCAAGCCGAAGGAACCGAAGCGCATTTGCGCGTGTACGTGCGTACGCTCGCCTGATTTAAAATAAGGTCTGCGGGTGGTGAGGTAAATATTTCCTGCGGCACCGAACTCTCGTGCGGACTGGAAGATATCGGACTTCTGCCCATGGAAGAGCTGTATCTGCTCCATGTTATCGAGCGAGAAACGTCCCAGGTCCACCTGTCCGTTCTGGGCGTTTCCCAACTGGACACCGTTATAAAAGACGGCCGTATGCTGGCTACCCATCGAGCGGACGTTGATAGTCTTGATACCTCCTACTCCGCCGTAGTCCTTGAGTTGTACGCCTGCGAAATAGCGCAAGGCATCGGCTACGGAGAGGGCTGCCAGACGTTGCAGTTCTTCCCCTTTGAGCGTCTGCGGAACGATGATGTCTTTGGTTAAGGCCCGCGCAGAAACCTCCACCTCTTCTATTTGGAAGAGGCGGTATAACGAGTCCTGCTCTGCTTCGTTGATCGCGAAGACAGTGCCTGCACAGAGTGCCAAAAACAGTATGAGTATGCTTCGTCTTTTCATTGTTCGTCCTATAACCAGGAGGACTCATCAATCGTACAAAGAGGGAAGCGATCTGGCTTAGGTCGTGAGACCATCACAGTTGCCGGTCAGCCCGGGATTTGCACCCGTGTTCTCTTACCCTATTTGCGTGCGGGATCGGTCGTGAGATCGATGCCTAATTTCTTAAATGTTCTCCAATCTACTTCTTTGAGCATGACGGTCGAGTGCGCCTGGCAACCCTTGAGTTGCGGCAGCGTGTCGAGTGCCTTACGGCAGTTCTCGTCATGCAGCGACAGTACGGAAAGGGCTACGAGCACCTCGTCCGTATGCAGTCGCGGGTTTTGTCCATGCAGATAACTGATCTTCGTTTTCTGGATGGGTTCGATGATATTCTCCGGAATCAGGCGCACCGCATGGTCGATGCCTGCCAGTTCCTTCATCGCGTTCAGTAACAGCGCCGCTGAAGAGCCGAGCAGTTGTCCGGCTTCGGCGGTGATGATCTTGCCGTTCGGCAGTTCGATAGCGGCTGCATGGGCAAAGGCTCCGTCATGCATGGCACCGGTAAGGGCGCGACGTTCCCGAGCAGCTACGGTGGTGCGGCGATACGCGGTGTTGATACCTACCTGCTGCTGCAAGAGGGCTAACTTCTTCACCTCCGCATCGTTGCACTTGCCGTTAGCCAGATGGCACAGCGCCTGAAAATAACGCCGTATGATCTCCTGCTTGCTGGCTTCCCGTACAGCATCGTCATCGCTGATGCAGAAACCCACCATGTTCACGCCCATGTCGGTAGGTGAATGGTACGGACTCTTGCCGTAAATCGAAGTGAACAGTGCATCCAGCACCGGGTATATCTCGATATCGCGGTTATAGTTGACAGCCGTCTTACCGGTAGCTTCCAGATGGAAGGGATCGATCATATTGACGTCATTGAGGTCTGCCGTAGCGGCTTCGTAGGCTACGTTGAGCGGATGCTTGAGCGGCAGGTTCCACACCGGGAAAGTCTCGAACTTGGCGTAGCCGGCTTCCTTGCCCCGTGCATGCTCGTTGTACAGCTGACTCAGACAAACCGCCATCTTACCGCTACCGGGACCCGGAGCCGTGACGACAACGAGCGGACGCTTGGTCTCGATATAATCATTGCGTCCGAAGCCGTCTTCCGAAGCGATCAGGTCCACGTTATGCGGGTAGCCCTCGATGGTATAATGGTAATACACGCGTATGTCCTTACGCTCCAGACGTTGGCGATAGGCATCCGCCGAACGTTGGCCGGAATAGTGGGTGATCACCACCGAAGAAACCAGGAATCCGCGTTTAGCAAACTCTTCGCGCAAGCGCAGCACGTCTTCGTCATAGGTGATACCCAAGTCCTGGCGGATCTTATTGCGCTCGATATCGAGGGCGGAGATGACGATGACGATCTCCAAGGAGTCACGCAGTTGGGTAAGCATCTGCAGCTTACTGTCCGGCATGAAACCCGGCAGCACCCTACTCGCGTGCAGATCATCGAAGAGCTTACCGCCTAACTCAAGGTACAGCTTGTTACCAAACTGCGCAATGCGTTCGCGGATGTGCTCCGACTGAATGCGGATATATTTGTCGTTATCAAAAGGAGTCATACCTTTAACCTATAACCTTTAACCTTTATTCTCTGTGTTCTGCTTTGCATCCTCATCATCCTCGTCATGATGGTAATAGTAATACGAGCGGTAGGCCTTATCTTCCTTGACGAACTTACCGTACAGCTTGCCGTACAGTTTACCATAACGGGAAGCATTGCGGTTGCTGTTGCCGTAGCCGTAACCGTATCCGCCGTATCCGCCATAACCGAGGTGACCGTAACCGTAACCGCCGTAACCGCCGTAACCGTATCCGTAACCGGAACCGTACGAGTGACGACCTTCGGTCGGGATATCCGAGAGGACGATCTGAACCTTCTCCGGATTCTCCACTACTTGCGTCATCTGCTCCAGAGTCTGCTTGCAGAACGACTTATTGGTCTGCATACAACGGATGATGAACAAGCACATATCGCTTTGCTCGATGATAGCATACGCATCCGGAACCAGTCCGATAGGCGATGTATCGATGACGATATAGTCGTAACTCTCGCGTAAGGTCTTGAGCGTGTTGGCCAACTTATCCGAGTGCACCAGTTCGCCCGGGTTTGGCGGGATCGTACCGGCACGCAAGAAGTCGAAACCGAAAGGCGTATCCGTCATCTGAATCTCTTCCAGTTCGCAGTCTCCGATCAAGTAGTTCGACATACCGTTGCCGGTCTCCAGACCTAACTTGGTGTGGATGTTCGGTTTACGAAGGTCAAGGTCGATCAGAAGGGTCTTCTTACCGGTCATCGCGTAGAGCGATGCGAGGTTGGTAGAGAGGAAAGTCTTACCGTCACCGGACTCGGTGGAGGTGACGCAGATGACCATCTTCTCTTTGCGTCGCAGCACGAACTCGATACGGGTTCGGATCGCACGAAGCATCTCCGCATAACTGGATCGAGGTGAAGCCCGCACGAGTGTCGGATTCTGGTTACGCGCATGACGCAGCGTACCGATCAGGCGGAAGAATTTGAGTTTGACTACATCCTTCGGACTACGGATCTTATTATTGAGTAACTCACTTAAGATGATGAGTACCAGCGGAATAAGGAAACCGATAACGAGATAGGTCGTCGTGGTTTTCGATTTCGCCTTGGCATTCATGATGGCCTGCACACGTGCCTTATCCATGATCGAGTTATCCGGCGTGTTGGAGGCTTTCTGGATCTCCGCCTCGGCGCGTTTCTGCAAGAAGAAGGTGTAGTAGTTATCGTCGATACGGTAGTTACGCTCGATCGCCACCATCTGCAGTTCTTTCTCCGGCAGGGTCTTGATCATCTCCTCCACCTCGTTATTACGCCGCTTGAGGTCCGCTTTCTCAATCTCGAGCGATGCCTTCATCGTGGTCACCACCTCTTCGATCGCCGCCTTGACATTCTCCATATCCTTGGTGTACTTGGCGTAATAGACGTTCTTCTCGGTCAACTCACCGCGTTGAATACGCAGGTCATTGAGTTGCTGCACCAGTCCGACCAACATCGGTTCGCTCACGCCCATCGTCGCCGGAGCGATGACGGCGTCGTTCTCAATATTCGTATGGACGTAGTTGATGAGGTAATCGAAATAGGTCTCTTTCAAACGAAGCTCCATAGCTTGCTGGTCGTATTCGGAGATAAGACTCATGAGCTGACCGGCATAAGAGTTGACATCGACGAACTTATTCTCCTGACGGAAATCGGTCATCGCGCCTTCGCTCACCTGCAATGAAGCCTGCAGGCTCTCCAGCTGCTGGTTGATGAACTTGATCGAGTTCTCTGCCACCTCATTCTTCTGCTCCAGGTTCTGCAACAGGTAGATCTTAGCAAGCATATCGAGGAACTCACAGTCGCGTTGCGGTGTCTCGCTGACCATCGAAAGGGCAAGCACCGTCGATCCTTCCCGCACAAACGACAGTTGCAGACGACTCATGAACTCATTGACGAGCGACTCATGGTCACGGAAGCGGAAATAGACCTTACCGGAGTTCATCATAAACTCCGTCGGCCATATCTTGATATCGAACAGGCTGCAGGAGATGGGTTCGCCGTACCGCGCGTGGATATCCACGGGTTGCGACTCATCGGTGGACGAGATCTGAACCGATCCGTCCGGCAGGAAATTCAGTTGGTACAGAATACCGTATGCCCGGGCATCCAGACGCGTGTACTCGACCACGATCGGTGTCTGACGGAAGAGCTGACGGGTCTTGAATCGTCCCTGCGTGATATACTCCACGTTAAAGAACGGCAAGGAGTCGACCACGCGGCTCGTCAGGTCGTACGAACCGAGCATGATCATCTGGTTATTGACGTTCTTGTAACCGGCGTCCACACCGAAACCCTGCATCAGCGCCAAGCTGGCACCGCCGTAACCGGTGTTCTCCTTGATGACCAACGAACCCTGCGACAGGTAGGTCGGCATCCAACGACGGTTCTTGAGCATCGCCAGACCTAAAGAGATCGCCAAGGCAATGACGAACAGATACCAGTAATGCAGGAAAGTGAATAACCACTCTACCGGGTTGAAATTCAGAGATCCATCCTCATCATCTCCACCCTGCTGTTGCTGCGGATCCTGCATGTAATACTGCTGATTACCACCCGGTTGGTAGTAGTTATTCGCTCCGGGCTGGTAGTACTGGTTGTTTCCTCCGGGTTGGTAATAATGATTATTACCTCCCGGTGTGTAATATTGTTGATTATCGTTCATATCGTTTATTTATATACGTACGCTACATAGTTGAGAACCGTGGTGAGTAATGCCACCGAGCTGGTGATCAGACCCGTGAAAGCCGAGTAGTTCGGTACGGTATAGAAACTGTTCTTCGTACGGGCTACATAGATCACATCGTTCGGATAGACGTAGTAATATTTCGAGTCGATGATGCTGTTGGTACGCATATCGAACTCAAGGATCTCGGGTTCCTGACCGTTGTCTCTCGGACGAATGATACGGATATGACGGCGGTCACCGCTGTTCATCACATCGCCGGTCATCGCCAGCGCCTGGAAGATATTCATCTTCTCCTTGTAGATATAATACTGTCCCGAGTGGGCATCACCGATGACGGAGAAATACTTGTTGTACAGCACCAGTTTGACATCGGCATCCGGGATGATCTCGCGGAACGCAGCACATAAGGCGTCCTGTGCCTCTACCTCCGTCAGGCCTTGAATCTTCAACGGCCGCAAGAAAGGTAACTCGATCGTTCCGTCCGAATGAACACGATAGGAATTGGCATACTGACCGCTGGAGATATTGTTGTTCGTACCCAGCATCTTCGTGTAGGTCTCGTCCATCGTCACCAGACGATAGATGATCTCATCGTTGATGCGGATGCGGTAAGGCTCATACGCTACGCTGTCGTATACCGGTAACTTGTTGCTCTTGGTCGGTTCTTGCAGATAGCCGATCACGCGATGACTGTAACAACTGCTCATCATTACGGCTACCAGGCCCAATAGTATGATAGATATCTTTCTCATTTCTTGTCCTTTCCGTAATATTTGTTCACATGATTGATACCAGTCTGCACGATGGTGTAGATGAAGACACCGAAGGAGATGGTAGCCGCCGTCACGCCGATGGCTGTCGTCACGTGGTTGATACCGAAGCTATATCCCGGTATCTGACGGATATAGATGATATCATTCGGTTCGATATAGTAATACTCCGAATTGACGATATCTTCCGAGCGGGCATCGAAGGTCTTGATGGTCGTTACGCCGTTCTTCTCGCGCACCAGTTTGATCTCCTTACGGCTGTTGAACTCTCCCAAGTCTCCGGCCATAGCCAGGGCCTCGAAGATGGTCATCTTCTCCTTGTTGATCATATACCGGCCGCTCTGCGCACCGATGATGGAGAACGAGCGGTTCACGATATTCACCTCCACGGAGACACTGCTGTATCCGGGTATCTCCTGCACGAGGGTCTTGAGCTGATCCTCCAGCAGGTACTTCACCTCCCGTGTGGTCTTGCCCTGCACGAACACTTTGCCGATGGTCGGGAAATTGATCATTCCTTCTTCGTCCACCAGATAGGTATAGAGGTCATAACTGCCGTACGTACCTCCTTGCTGCATCTGCTGACGCATCTGCGAGGCATTCGTTCCGCCTGCATTGTACATCCGCATCACCTCTTCGTTGAGCGAATAAACATAGACATACAGTCGGTCGCCGATTCGCAGCACATAATCCTCAAAACTGAGGGTGTCTGCATAACTCGGTATCTGCTTGTCCGGCTTTTGCATATAGTTCACTTTACGCGAGGTCACGCAGGACGCCAACGCAAAGCCTACTATTGTAAGGAATAATATATTCCGAAGCTTTAAAATCATAAATCTTAAATCTTAAATTTTAAATACGATGATTCATCATCGTCTCTCGTCCCAACCGAAGGGATGTTTTGCTAAGGGTAATTTCGCTAAGGGATGATATTCTCCTACCAAGCCGATGGGTTCGCTATGACGGATCTGCGCCACCGTCTCGATGCACGGACGCGCCTCCGAGATACGGAAACCGTTACCCGCCAGGATCTGCTTGTAACTCTCCGTATGCAGCTCCGTGAAGCCTGCGCTGAACTCAAACTCCTCGCCATCGATACTCAAGGTACGGAAGGTGCGTTTCTCGCCCTGCACCGCATTGGCCGGCAGACACTCGGCATTTATACTAAGGAAATAGCGCACGCGCGCGCGCTCAAGTTCGAGGTAACCCGCCACGCGGTCAAAAGACATCACGTGAACTATATTTCGCTTCACAGAACCGAAGATCCACTGGAGCATGTCGTAGAAATGCACGCCGATATTCGTTGCTATACCTCCGGACTTATGCACATCGCCTTTCCAGGACGAATAATACCACTTGCCGCGGCTGGTGATATAGGTCAGATCCACGTCGTAGATCTTGTCTTTCGGTCCGGCTTCCACTTTCTGTTTCAGCGCACGGATCTTATCGTGCAGACGCAGCTGCAGGATCGTGTACGCCTTATGTCCCGTCTCGGCTTCCAGTTCTACGAGGTTATCAATGTTATAGGGGTTGAGCACCAGCGGTTTCTCACAGATCACATCGCATCCCAGACGCAGACCGTAACGGATGAACGCGTCATGCGTGTAGTTAGGCGTACAAATCGACATCCAACTGAGCGGATTGTTTGTACGCATCTGCTTGGAGCAAAAACGGTCGAACTGCTCATTCTCCGTGAAGAACGAACAGTCCGGGAAGGACGAGTCCAATCGTCCCACACTGTCAAACTTATCATACGCCACGAGCAGGTTATTGCCCGTCTCTGCTATCGCTTTGATATGTCGCGGCGCTATGTATCCGGCCGCACCGATCAATGCAAAATTTTGTTTACTCATTATTGTTGTTTTACTATGATTCGCTTTACTATATTCTTGGCGCCTTGCAGCAACCGTTCTTTCCACCAGGCAGCGGTGTCGTTCGTCCAGCGCTGCGGATGGGTGGTGATCATCACGTGGTTCGGTAACTTCCCCTGCTCTACCGCCTCGATCAAAGCGTGCGTCGTGTGCCAAGTCAGCCCTGCAGCGGTCCATTGCTCCTGATAACCGGGTATCTTATCCCGTACGCTCACCTTGTATCCGTCCCAGCAGCGACCCGTGTCCGTCAGGTAGAACACACCGCTGGAGCAATCGTTCCGTAAGGATAAGAAGTCCGTGTCAAAATACGGTTCGCCGATGATGCCCAAGGCCTTGTAGTCGTATTTCTTCCACAGCTCCTTGCCGTCCCATTTGCTGGTCGGAGCACCGTGCATGCAGATCGTCTCCACCGCGTAGTACTGCCGGAAATACGCGAGCCAGGTTGTAAAATGGTCATACGCCTTGTCAATATCGCCGTCGCACAGACTCATATCCTCGTAGTGGTACCCTATCTCGTGCCCCAGCGCCGTTATCGCCCGGATGATTTCCGGTTGGTTACTCTCCGGGATGATGCGGAAGTAATACGTCGCTTTCGCCCCTATCGCATGCTCTATCTGCGCGGTCTTCAGACTGTTCGGTGCCTTCAGGTCCACATCGTGCCTTAAAACAACGAATTTCTCGTTATCTCGAGATCTCGAGGTTTCGAGATCTCGGCAATACTCTGCAAACGATATCAGCCGATATCCCTTCGCCTGCAGCGTCTCTAACAAGGTCCGATATATGTCCAGCGTAAAGTCCCGCATTATCGTTATGCCCGCATTTTTCCAATTTAATAAATCTAAAAAAGCGTGCAAAGATACAAAGAATTTTTCATATACGCAAGCGTGCGCGTACTTTTTTCAAAAAAAAACGCCTATATACGCAGATTTTCCATTTTTCATTTTCAATTTTCGGATTTTTTTTGTAATTTTGCGCCCAAATTTGTAAAATTTAAGTGAATTGTATAAAGCCTATGAAGAAAATTTTTACCCTTCTGCTTTCTGTTCTTACCGTCGGTAGTTTGTCTTCCGCGATCAAACTGGACACCTTCCCGGACATTAACCCGGGTGAGCACTCGGTGGTTGAGTTTAAGACAGAATACGGATTCAATGACGTATGGGGACATCATGCTAATTTTGATTTGGGTGCCACCATCCCCATCCACAAACATTTTGACTTGATTGCCGGAGCGCAGTTCTCCACAGCAAATGTGTACACGCTCAATGTAGAGTTGGACACGAAGTTCTTACTGACCCGGAAACATCACCGCGAGCTGTACTTCAAATCGCGTTTCATGCCCCGTTTCGTCGTTCGTTCCGAAGCGGTAGAATTTAACCTGGCCTTGGGTCTGGGTTATCGTCAGGACTACGTCAACATCATGATCGGAACCAATATCCGCATGATGGACGAGTTGCACCGCAAGGAAGGCATGCACCTGAACGAGATGATCGCCGAGACTTTCTATCCGGCTTATTTCCTGGAGGTCTTCGGTCGTCCTATCGACTGCAACTGGAATATATCCTTGCGCATGACCAACCTGGGTGACTTCCAGATCGAGCGTATGTGGAACCCGATCTTCTCGCTCGCAGGACGTTACGATCCGGCGGACCATTGGAGAGTGAGTCTGCGCGCAGAATGCAAACCTGCAGGTATGTTTAATATGACCGCCGGATTCTTTGGCGTCAATGTGATTGCAGGATGTTCGTACACCTTTTAATTTCAATTGATTAGACCTATGAAAAAGAATAGATACATTACTTTGTTGCTCGGTTTGATGATCGCCTTCAGCGGTTGCGAGCGCCTGGACATCGCCGGTATCTTCGGTGGTTGTACCCCTCATCATGAAGCCCGTTACAAACAGTCGATCGCGTGGAACGAGAGTTACTGTGCGGCGAACGGACTGGAAGAAGACTGTATCGCACATCTCAAAGCGAGAAACAACGCGTATTACGAGATTTACTGGGCAGCCGACCTGCATATCCAGGGCGAAGGCATGACCGTCATGCTCGATACCTTCGTCAACCTCGCAATGGGAGACTATACGGTAGACGGCATCACGTTTAACACCGGTGACACCTGCGACGCAGTGATCTTCGCCGGAGACATCATCGATGCCAAGAATAACTATCCTGTCTTCTACAAGCATATCGAGCCTCTCCGCAAAGCCGGCGTACCGGTCTTCTGTACCCCGGGTAACCACGACCTGTGCTTCGGACAATGGACGGAATATGTGGACTACTGGCATACGAGTTGTTACTGGTTCGATATCACAATGCCGAACGGCACGAAGGACCTGTTCATCTCCTGCGACTCGGGTGATGCAACCCTCGGACAGAAGCAGTATAAATGGCTCAAGAACCTGCTGGAGCGCAAGTCCAAAGAGGGTTACCGTCATATTTTCTTCTTCACCCATACCCATATGTTCAAGCGTGACTCGAACAATGCGCACGGTGCCAACTACTGCGTGGAGGAGATATACGAGTTAACCTATCTCTTCTCCAAATATCACGTCGATTATTATATCTGCGGTCATGACCATACGCATGAAGAGACGACCTATAAGAATGTGGTTTACTACACCATCGGAGCGATGAAAGACAGTTACCTGGGTCGGGCTGCCTACATGACAATGACCGTCTATAACACGAACGGTAAGGATGCTGCTCCTGTTTATCTGGAGCTTCACCGTATGAGCGGAGAGAATTATTTTTCCTTTGAAGACTAAACGATGCAAGACGAGCGGTATCTGAGACTGTTAAGCGAGAAATTCCCGAATGAGCAGTCCGTCATCTCGGAGTTGATCAACCTGCGGGCGATTTTGTCATTACCCAAAGGCACGGAGCATTTCGTGTCCGACCTGCACGGTGCGTCGCTGGCGTTCATACACATGCTCAAGAATGCCTCGGGAGTGGTGCGTAAGAAAGTGGACGAGGTGTACGGAGACTCGATCGCTGAAGAAGAGAAACGGGCTATATGTGCCCTTATCTACTATCCCGAAGAGCGCATGGACCTCATCAAGCGTTTCTACGCCGGCGAACAAGTGGACGGGATACTGACGCTCAACTCACAGATCTCCAATCTCCAATCGCAGGAAGACTGGTACCGCACTCGTCTGCATCAACTCATCCACATCGCTCGGGCTGTGACGATCAAATACAGTCGGTCGAAGGTCTATCGCTTGCTGCCGGATAACTATGCGTACGTCATCAAAGAACTGCTGCATGAGTCGCATCTGGAGCAGCATGACCGGCAGACCTATTATAACGCCATCATCGATGCGATCATCGAGACCGGCTGTGCCGACCAACTCATCATCGCCGTCTGTTACCTCATCCATTCGCTTACCATCGACACGCTTCATATTGTCGGTGATATTTTCGACCGCGGTTCAGGAGCCGCTAAGATTCTCGACGTGCTCTCGACCGTGCGTAACTACGATATCGAGTGGGGCAACCACGATATCGAATGGATGGGTGCGATGACCGGCAACCTGGCGCTGTTGGCTACCGTCCTACGTGTCAGCATCCGCTACGCCAATATCGAAACCCTCGAAGAGGGTTACGGCATCAACCTCCTGCCGCTCGCTAACTTCGCGATGGAGACCTACGGCGAGGATCCGTGTACGATCTGGCAGACCAAGGACTTCGACAACAACCCGCGTCTGACGCGTTCGGCACAACTGATGGCGAAGATGCACAAGGCCATCTCTATCATCCAGTTCAAACTCGAAGGACAAACTGTGCTGCGTCATCCGGAGTGGAAGATGGATGACCGGGCGATACTCGGTAAATGTACATTGGTCAATGGTACATGGTCTTTGGATGGTCAGGCCTTATTGGATCAGAATCTGCCGACGGTCGATCCCAAAGACCCGTATGCACTCAGTCAGGAAGAAGAGGACCTGATGAACCAGTTATGGCGGTCGTTCCGTAAGTCCGAGAAGATGCAAAAGCACCTGCGCATGCTCTATGAGCATGGATCGCTCTATCTCGTGCGCAACGGTTTCCTACTCTACCACGCAGCCATCCCGCTCAATGCCGACGGTTCGTTCACCGAAACCGACGTATGCGGTCAACGCGTCTCCGGCAAGGCCCTCATGGATCGCACCGATGCCATCATCCGGCAAGCCTACTACGGTACCGGCCAAGCCAAACAGGATGCACTGGACTACATGCTCTATCTGTGGGAAGGAGCCAATTCTCCGCTCTATAACAAAGATAAGATGACCACTTTCGAGCGTTATTTCCTGCCCAAAGGTGAGGCTTGGGATGAACATAAAGGTGCTTATTTCACCCTCGCTGACGATGAGAAGACTTGCGAGAAAATTCTCCGAGAATTCGGCTTAGACCCAGCGACGGGGCGTATTGTGAATGGTCACGTGCCTGTTCGTACTATCAAAGGCGAGACACCGATGCGGGCGAACGGCAAGCGGTTTGTGATAGACGGAGGTTTCTCCAAGCCTTATCAGGAGAAGACCGGTATCGCCGGGTACACCCTTATCTACAACAGCCACGGAATCCAACTCGTCGAGCATGACTCGTTCGAGAGTCGGGAACAGGCTATCCTCTCCGGTTCGGACATCCACAGCCGCACCCTACTCCAGGACTTCAGCGGTCAACGCATCCGCATCAAAGATACGGACAAAGGAAAAGAGTTGCTCGAGCAGATTCACTCACTCGAACAACTCTTGGAAGCGTACCGAAACGGATCGTTCAGACAAGCGCTTTAACTAACTGTTCCGTATCTCCCGGTAACAGATCTATCGGAGCCAACTCGATCATCGTCTTGGCTCCGTATTTTCCACGCTCTTTCAGACGGATAGCGGCACGGGCACAACTAACCAGTACCTGACCGGTGAGCGCCGGGTTATTGATCGTCATGTTGAACTCAAAACGCTGGTTATGCGTGTCTCCGCTTACGCCGTTACGAACGAGGTTGACACCGTGCGCCACGTTATTGAGCGCATCGATACTCGGCACCGGGATGACGTGGGTCTCATCGTGTGCGAAATAATCATCGGCCAAGAGTGCCGCTTCCACCGTCTTGAAGTCTGCACCCTCTTCGAGCTCGATATACACCATACGACGATGGATACCGGTGCCCAAAGGAATGGTCATACTCAGCGCGTTCTTCACGCCCTTGATGGCTTTGGCAGCTACGGTGTGACCCATACTGCGACCCGGACCGAAATTGGTGTAAGTCAGACCTTTCGGAGCCAGTGCCAGCAGGATAGCACGGATCATCGAGTCCGAACCCGGATCCCAACCGGCAGAGATAATGCTGACGGCTTGGTTGGTCTTGCAAACGGGATCAAGGGCACTACGGAGCGACCAGATCTGGCCGTGGATATCAAAACTGTCCACCGTGCATATGCCGCGTGCGGCAAGCACAGCAGCGAACTTCTGCACCTCGCGGGTCGGTGTACAAACCAGGACGGCATCTGCATCGATGCAGTCCAGACAGTCATTGTGGTGATAGATGCCGGAAAGATCCATATCCGGCGCAGCCTTGATGGCTTCTTCTGCGGCACGGCCGATATTGCCGTAACCTAAAATTGCAACTTTCATATTATTAATGGGTTAGTGGGTTAGTGGGTTAGAGGTTATTGGGTCAATTGGTTGTTTTTTCAAACGTTTATTCCGAATACCGGACAGGATAGCTGAAACATTATTTATTTGTTTCTCTATTTCGGAATACTCTGACGAGGATATATACTCCAAGTCGCAAGCAATGTCCATTTGACAATCTATTTCTCTTAATGAACCATACGCGATTTCGAAGAAATGGACTTGTTCTTTCGAGGAAAAACGTCCGAAACCTTCAGAAATATTGGAAGGAACTGATATAACAGCTCTTCTCAATTGATCACACAAAGCATATTGTTCCTCCTTTGGGAACTTTTTTAGTAATAAATATACCATTTTAACGAGTATTTTTGACTCGATGTAAACATTTAATTTTTTATAATCGTATTTTGTTTCCATAATTATATATATTTTAATCCTCTCATCCACTCATCCTCTCATCCACTCATCCATTATTCAACCGTGACCGATTTTGCCAAATTACGGGGTTGATCCACGTCGCAACCCTTGACGACAGCGATGTGGTAAGCAAGCAGCTGGAGCGGTATCACCGTCAGCAGCGGCGTGAGACACTCTTCGGTCTGCGGCACTTCGATGATATAGTCGGCGATCTTGCTGACCAGTTCATCGCCTTCCGTGACGACGGCGATCACCCTACCCTTGCGGGCTTTGATCTCCTGGATGTTACTTACCACTTTCTCGTACGTGCCGCAATGCGGTGCCACCACGACTACCGGCATCTCTTGCGAGATAAGGGCGATCGGGCCGTGTTTCATCTCGGCGGCAGGATAACCCTCCGCATGGATATAGGAGATCTCCTTCAGTTTGAGCGCTCCTTCCATCGCTACCGGGAAATTGTATCCGCGGCCCAGATAGATGAAGTTCTGCGCATAGGTAAAGGTTTTGGCGAAATCGGCTATCCGTTTGTTTTGTCCGAGCACTCGTTCAATCTTATCGGGTATCTGACCCAGTTCGCGCACGATACGCAGGTACTGCTCTTGCGTCATCGTGCCTTTCTCCTTGCCGATACAGAGAGCCAGCATCGTGAGCGCTACCACCTGCGCCGTGAAGGCTTTGGTGGACGCCACGCCGATCTCCGGTCCTACGTGGGTGTAGCATCCGCTGTCACTCACACGCGGGATAGAAGCACCGACGACGTTACATATCGAGAAGATGAACGCTCCTTTGGACTTGGCCAACTGGATCGCAGCCAGCGTGTCTGCGGTCTCACCCGACTGCGAGATAGCGATTACTACGTCGTCTTTGTTGATGACGGGTTTGCGGTAGCGGAACTCGGACGAGTACTCCACCTCCACCGGTATCTGCGCGAACTCCTCGATCGCGTACATAGCGATCAGTCCGGCGTGCCAACTGGTGCCGCAAGCCGTGATGATGATACGTTTGGCATTGAGGAAACGGTCTTTGTTGTCAATAAAACCGGATAACGCGATATTGTCCTGCCGCACGTTCACACGACCGCGCATAGAATCGGTCAACGTACGCGGCTGCTCGAAAATCTCCTTAAGCATGAAATGCGGATAACCGCCTTTCTCCAGTTGACTCAGCGATAACTCAAGACGCTTGATCTCCGGGGTCTTCGTCACATTATTGATGGTAGTAACGGTTAGTGGGTTAGTGGTTAGTGGGTTAGTGGATTCCTCAGATTCACTCATCCTCTCATCCTCTAATCCTCTCATCCTTATACACACCACCTCTTCATCTTCGATGTAGATCACTTGATCCGTGTACTCAACGATAGGAGTTGCGTCGGAAGCGAGGAAGTACTCGTCTTCACCGATACCGACTACCAACGGAGAACCCTTACGGGCAGCAATCAACGTATCCGGATGTTCCTTATCGAGGATGGCAATGGCATAAGCACCGATCACCTGCTGCAGCGCCAGTTGCACGGCGGTCTTCAGGTCCACGTGTTGGTTCACCTGGGTGTATTCCACCAACTGCACCAGCACCTCGGTATCGGTGTCGGACTTGAAGGTGTAACCTTGCTCCATCAGACCGGCCTTGAGCACCGCGTAGTTCTCGATGATGCCGTTGTGGATGATCGCCAGGCGCTCCGACTCCGAGTAATGCGGATGGGCGTTGACCGTGTTCGGTTCACCGTGCGTAGCCCAGCGCGTATGCGCGATACCGATACATCCGTTCGTGTCTTTCTCCGCGCAGAAAGCCTCCAGTTCCTCCACCTTGCCTTTCGCCTTATAGACGTTCAGTTGTCCCTGCTCGTTGATGAGCGCCACGCCGGCACTGTCGTACCCGCGGTATTCCAAACGATGCAAACCTTTAATAAGTATAGGATAAGCTTTCCGCTTTCCTATGTATCCAACAATTCCACACATATTAGTGAATAAACATTAGTTCTCTGTATTTAGGTAACGTCCACAACTCGTCATCGACGATCAGTTCGAGGGCGTCTGCATGAGCTCTAATCTCCGCCATCAGCGGCAGGACGGTATCGTGGTACGCGACGGCTTTGCTGCGCTCGTCGGGTTGACGGTTGGCTTTATGCCGGGCTTCGGTCATCCGCTCTACTCCGTCAAGGATCGCACCTGAGTGTTCTTCGATCTGCTTGATGATGATATAGTCCATGGCGTTGAGGGATGCCGTCTCGTCGGCGGAGAAGACTTGTTTCACCGCCAGCACGTTCTGCAGCAGCATCGTCTGGTAGCGTTTGGCGGCAGGTAGCACGTGGTTCACTACGAGATCTCCCATCACGCGACTCTCGATCTGCAGTTTCTTGACGTAGGTCTCCCATTTGACCTCACAACGGCTCTGCAATTCCGCGTGCGTGAGTACGCCTGTGCGCTCGAACATATTTATACTGCTGTCACTCAGGTAACGGTCAATCACTACCGGCACCGAAGTCTCGCAGTCCAAACCGCGTTTCTCCGCTTCTGTTTTCCATTCCTCGCTGTAGCCGTTGCCGTCAAAGCGGATCGCCTTGCAAGCCACGATATATTTCTTGATCACGTCGAACAGCACCCGCTCTTTGGCTTCGCCCTTGTCGATACGTGCATCGACCTCTTGCTTGAAGAGCATCAACTGATCGGCCACCGCTGCGTTGAGCGCTAACATCGCGGCACCGCAGTTGGCACTCGATCCTACCGCACGGAACTCGAACCGGTTACCGGTGAAGGCAAACGGCGAGGTGCGGTTGCGGTCGGTGTTATCCAAGAGGATCTCCGGGATGTTGGCCACACCGAGCTTCATCTCTTTCTTGGCATTGATGATGATGGCTTCCTCAGCCTTAGCGTGCTCCAGTTTGTCGAGCACCTCGCTGATCTGCTTGCCTAAGAAGACGGAAATGATAGCGGGCGGTGCCTCGTTCGCGCCCAGACGGTGCTCGTTGGTCGCACTCACGATAGATGCTTTGAGCAGACCGTTATGACGTTGAACAGCCATGAGGACATTGACGAGGAAGGTGATGAACTGCAGGTTCTGATACGGGTTCTTACCCGGTGCCAGCAGGTTGATGCCTGTGTTCGTGGACATCGACCAGTTGCAGTGCTTACCGCTTCCGTTTACACCCGCATAGGGTTTCTCATGCAATAAAACGCGGAAATGATGCTTCTCCGCCACGCGCTCCATGATACTCATCACGAGCAGGTTATGATCGTTGGCCAGGTTGACCTCTTCGAAGATCGGCGCCATCTCAAACTGGTTAGGTGCCACCTCGTTATGACGCGTCCGAACAGGGATACCGGCTTTCAGCGCTTCGTATTCCAGTTCCCGCATGAAGGCTAACACACGTGCCGGTATCGCACCGAAATAATGATCCTCCAGCTGCTGACTCTTGGCGCTGTTATGTCCCATCAGCGTGCGACCCGTCAGCATCAGATCCGGACGGGCGTTATACAAAGCTTCGTCCACTAAGAAATACTCCTGCTCCCAACCCAAATTCGCGTGTACGTGTTTCACTTGTTTATCGAAATACGCGCACACCTCGCGTGCGGCGTGACAGAGCGAGGCCGTCGAACGGATCAGCGGTGTCTTATAATCCAGCGCCTCACCTGTATAGGCCACAAACACCGTCGGTATACAGAGCGTATCGCCGATCAGGAACACCGGACTCGAAGGATCCCAAGCCGAGTAACCGCGGGCCTCGAAGGTGTTACGGATACCTCCGGATGGGAAAGACGAAGCGTCCGGCTCCTGCTGGTACAGACTCTCTCCGCTGAACTCCTCCAGCAGCGTACCGTTCTTTAGCGTGAAGAACGCATCGTGCTTCTCAGCCGTACCACCGGTCAGCGGCTGGAACCAGTGCGTGAAATGCGTCGCACCGCGATCCATCGCCCATTTGCGGATACCGATCGCCACCACTCCGGCAATGTCACGGTGAATCGTCCGACCGTTATCCACATCGTCGAAGAGTTGGTCCAGTACATCCTGTGCGATATATTCCTTCATCTTCTCACGCGTGAAGACGTCAGAAGCGAAATAGTCCTTCACTTTACCTTCCGGTTCTTCTACAACCGCAGGTTTACGGTCAAATGCCATTTTTAACGCATCAAAACGAATATTGCTCATACTTTTGACGTGATTTTTTGTTTTCAATCCGATTAATTTTCAAAATCGACCGCAAAATTACTGTTTTTTTTTGATATATGCAAATTTTCGAGCAAAAAAATCAAAAAAAGAGCACCTTTCGGTGCGTAGTGGTAACGATGTGGTATCGTAAATGGATGCCAAATACCTGCTAAATGACAATGGCCCTACAGGGACGTTCAGGATGGTCGCGGGATGGTCGCGGGTGAACATGCTAAATGAAAGTAAAATATAAGCTAAAAATACTGATTTTTTGGGCTTCTAAAATTCAACTATAATCTATTGGTTTATAATGATTTACATTGACACAAAAATATACATACTCTAGGATTGCCTGCTGATGCCTTGTATATACCCTGCATGGAGTACTTATTTTGAGTGCAGAAAGAGGTTCAAACAATAAAAAAGCAGCACTCTTTTGATTGTGTGCTGCGGTTGAAAGATTGTTTTGAGATTTGCCTTTATTGTGCGATCTGCTCTTTGATGACGGCAGAGATTTTGGGAGCGATTTTATGGTAGGCTTCCTGCGCCGCTTGCTCAAAGCCGAACGGAGAACCGCCTTTCTCGGTCACGCTGTTTTCTTGCAGACGTTTGCCGGTTGCCGTCTTTACGATGACGGTTTTGGCATCCACATAGGCGAAATACGTACTCATACCACCAAAGTCGGCTTTGTTGTACTCGCGTGCTTTGGCAGTGATGGTGACCGTCCAATCCGACATGGAGACGCTATCCACAAAAGACACATCGCTCTCGGAAAGGGCGCTTTGCACTTCATCCAACAATGCGCCATACTCACCGTCAAACAGTTTCGCCTCACAAGAAATATACACGTTTGTATAGCGCAACTGATTTGCTTTGTTTGTCAGGTAACGCTTAGTTTCCTGTAGTTGCGAGAGAGATGGCACATCTGCGCTTTCTGCATCGTTCATTTGCCCCAACTGCTTGTAGCTAGCCTCTACGGTTTCTATCTGCCGGATCGTTTTCTCAATCAGCGTCTTTGCCTGCCCCTTTTCGCCTTTCTTGATAAGGATGTTTATTTGCGGCAAGGTCGCATCTATAGCATCTATTTCCGTCGTGATTTGTTGGGTAAGTTGTCGGGAATCCGTTTGCGCAAAGGCTGAAAGAGAAATGGCAGAAAGCAAAATAAGTAATAGTTTTTTCATTGATGTAATTATTTTTATTTAACAAGACGAATAGACAGTCCTCCTTTCCAAATAGCATAACCTAAGGAGGCATCCACTTTATCTGGCCCAAAACTAAATGTATATGAATGGTCAGAATTATATAATGTTGATGACCAATATGCACCGAGAGTACCAACGCTTATGACACCTATAACATCAACAGGATTACGAGCACCGGCTGCTGGCAAAAAAATGGATTCTCCGTTCCTCCCTTTTACATTATATCCATTCTGTCTCCATACCCAAAGACAATTGTCTCTCAGTTCTTCCCATTGTTCTTTTGTAGGTATACTACTCCCGTAGAAATTATAGGCCTTGTCAAATGTAATAAGTCCGCAATCTTCGTTTGTGGATTTCCACAGCGTGCCACTGGGAAGTCCAAGATCCACATACCCAATAGCAGATACTTTGCGTTTCGTACGAATTTCTGACAACATGTTTTTTGCCAATTCCGAACAAGCACTCGGTAAAAGCATATAATTCTCATTCTTAACATTTATATATTGCGTGGCAGCATTGGTCATTTCGCCTGTTTCTATATTTACTAAATATGCTTCAATATAAAGTTGTGTGCCGTATTTGGTAATTGTAGAAACACATATATATTGTGCACCGGTCATAATACCAATCTGTTTCCGCTGTGCATTCTCAACCATACCCGAACGTTGGAAACCTTGCTCTTCCAACATAATATCCACATCAGCGCGTGTCAGTACTTGGAAACTTGATTCTTTACTGAATGCCTTACGTAACTCGCCACGTACCATGTTGAGTTCCATAGGTGTGCATTGTTCCGAACCTTCCGCCACGCGAGGTTGCAGCAGTGCTAATTTAACATCGTCTGCGCTTGCCATCATTCCAAACATGCAGAACAAGATTGTAAATAATTTTTTCATTGTTTTATTGATTTTAATAATATACAAATTAAAAGCGTGCGTTTTCGTTCGCTTCATTTGATTTTCTGAGGTCCTAGACTTACCTTATCTATTCAAACTTACGCACGGAAAACTCACGCTGATACGTGAGCGTGCATAAACCGTACTTGAATAGATAATGATTTCTTTAACTTGTCTAGGGTTTCAGAAAATCAAGTTTTGGCTTATTACGCTTTGTCTGGCGCTCGCTTGCGCCGTATTTCTATTTAATCGGTCAAGCTTGGCCGATCAAACCTTTGCGGCTGCAAAGGTACAAATAATTTTTGATATATGCAAATAAATTTGCAAAAAAAATATCGTGCGCGCTTGCATATGTCATTTTTTTTGTGTACCTTTGCAGCCGGAATTAGTGAAAAGTTATGAAAAAGATTTGGATTAGTTTGTTATGTTGCTGTCTGTGGGGACAGGTATGGAGTACGGAATTACCGGAAGTGGTGCTGCGCGATATAGAGGGTCATGACGTGAATGTGGCTCATCTGGTGGCGAAAGGCAAACCGGTGATTCTATCGTTTTTTGCGACCTGGTGCAAGCCGTGTATGCGTGAGTTGACGGCGCTGAACGAGTTATATCCCGACTGGCAGGAAGAGACGGGTGTGGAGATCGTGTTGGTGTCGATCGACCAAGCGCAGGACGCGCTCAAAGTGAAACCGTTGGTGGACGGTAACGGATGGGAGTTCCGGGTGCTACTCGACCCCAACGGAACGCTGAAACGGGAGATGAACGTGCAGAACGTGCCGCATTTGTTTGTGATAGACGGAAAGGGTCATATCATCTATAATCACACAGGATACACCGAAGGTGACGAGACGGAAATTCGTAAATATTTACGTTAGTCTGCTCTGTTGCGCGACCCTAAGTGCTAAAGACACGACGTATGTAAGCGGAGGAATTCAGCATGACGGATTGCTGGACTGGAACCCCGTGCGATACCATAGCAACAGTTACGTGGATCTGTCGGTATTCTATGTGAACGACTCTAACGCGGCGCATTTCCATAGTCTGCGTGCGACGGCACGCGGGGAATTGACCAAATGGCCGTTATACGGTTATGAGTCGGATTTCGGAGGTTACGGCATGAGTCATCTGAGTGTGGCCGCGACCTTCGACTGGGGCGAGATCACGGTTGGCGATGTGTACGGTCAGTTCGGTAACGGCCTGGTGCTGAACCTGCGTGAAGACCGCGCGATGGGTATCGACGGTGCGCTGCGTGGCGGAAAGATAGCCGTGAACCCGTATAAGGGCTTGTACATGACGGTGATAGGCGGTAAGCAAAGGCGGTACTGGAATTGTTACAAAGACGGTGCGTTCGGTTGGAACTACAAGCAGGATGCAGCGATAGGCGGCGATGTGGAGATACATATCGATCAATGGTCGAAACGCATGCAGGAGAAAGAGATGCAGTTACTGTTCGGCGGCAGTTATGTAAGTAAATACCAGGCCTTTGACACGGTGATGACCCTGCAGCCGGACGGGATATATATGTACAACCTGCCTCGCTGGGTAGGAGCCGGAGCGGTGCGTGCGGCATGGTCGATGAGAGGCTGGCAGGTGTCGGCGGAATACGCGCACAAGGCGAATGACCCGTGTGCCGAAAACGGGTATAACTACCGGGACGGTCATGCGATGCTGGTGAGCGTGAGCTATTCGCGCAAAGGTTTGTCGGTTCTGGCGCAAGCCAAGCGATCGAACAACATGGCTTTTCGTTCGGACCGTCAACGTATCGGTACCTGCGGACGGTACAACGACATGCCGCCCTTCACGCATCAACACACGTACGCTTTGCCGGCTTTGCGACCGTACGTGACGCAGTACGCAGAAGGCGAATGGGCGTTCCAAGGGGAGGTGATGTATTCCGCTCCGCGACGGACGGGATTCGGCGGTAAGTACGGCACGACCCTGCGTTTGGGTGCGTCGCATGTGCGCGGTGAGAGCAAAGGCGAAGGTGAGTTCTATACGGATGTCCATCTGGAGTTGAACAAACGGATCAGTAAGAACTGGTGGTTGAACGCGATGGTGATGTATCAGGGGTATAACCAACTGGTGATCGAAGGTCACGGAGGGATGATCCGTTCGGGTATCGCAGTGGTGGACGCGCGCGTACATATCCATGACAACGTGGGGATGCGCGGTGAGTTGCAGTACTTGTACAGTCCTCATGCGGACGGACAATGGTGCTTCGCGCTGTATGAGTTGAGTCTGTTTAAGCACTGGACGCTGAGCGGAGAATGGATGTACAATATCGGTTTTGCACCGGATGCGAACAACGAACATTTCTACACGGTATCAGCGACGTACAGCTACAAGGCCCATCATGTGATGGCAGGATATACCAAGACCCAAGAGAGGTATCAGTGTTCCGGCGGAGTATGTCGATGGGTACCCAGACAAGAAGGAGTATGCGTAAGTTATTCTTATACATGGTGATCTTGGCACTTTGCGGATGCGAGGTGATCAAAGAGGAAGACCGTCTGATCCATATGGATGCGGTGGAAGGGGAACGCGTGCATGTGCTGTTGGAGTTCACGGGTTTCCGTTGCGTCAATTGTCCGACTGCAGCCGAGTTGGCGAATGCCCTGAGCGAGCAGTACGACGAGCAACTGGTGGTGGTGGCACTCCACCCTGCTTCCAACCCGTTCACGCAAGGCAAATACGACTATACCTGTCCGGGTGCGGACAGTATCTATACGTGGATGGGTGGTACGGCATCGACCTCGTTTCCGAAGGGTAACGTGGACATGCGACTGATGGAAGGAGAGTACCTGCATGACGCAAGCGAATGGGCAACGATGGTGTACGAAGCGATGAAAGAGACGACGGTACCGAGTCTGGCTAACGCAGAGGTGTCGTATTGGTTGGCGGAAGATAGTGTGTTAGGTGTTCAGGCAATGCCCGACGGGTCGGTCAACATGCATTATTATCACCGGCATATGCTGCGCGACATCCAAACGAACAAGGCCGATATTGCTATCCCGAGTGATGCGGATACGGCCCGGTTGAGTCTCTTGACCATCTATACGGATAAAAGTGACAATCATATTTTAAACGCGTATGAAACTACTATTGATTTTGGGCTTAATCATTAATGTAGCCGGTTTCGGAGAGATCCCGGCAGAAGGTTTGCATATCGAGTTGACCCAAGCGGAGGAAGATCCGCTGACGGGTGAGATGCGAATGGACGTGAATGGCACGCTGCTGTGTTCCAGTGCGTTGAGTGTGTCCATCACCCGTTCTGAAGCAGGATTAGAGGACGAGTTCTGTTGTGCCGACCAATGTACGCCGGGTAACGGTGAACAGACGGAACTCCTGACGTTTATGCCGGGAGGTATGGCCAATTGGTTTGCGCATTACACCCCCGCGCTGAACAGCGACGTGAACATCGTCTATGTCTTCTCGGACGGCTCCGAGACACGCACGCTGACGGTGCGTTATCTGTACTCCACAGAAGGGATCGATGCGGTACAGAGTAAGCAAACAAAAGTGCAGAAGATCCTGAAGGACGGCATTTTATACATCGAAAAAGACAATAAAACCTATACAGTATTATGATTTCAAATTTCAAATTTCAAATTTTCACTGCTTTAGCTGCATTATGCTTGGTGGCATGTGAAAAAGACATAAAGGTGGAGCCGAAAGACACTCCGACGGATACGGTAACGCCGATCACACTCCCCCTCTCCTTCCCCAAGAAACATCTGATCGAGGAGTTCACGGGTCAGGACTGCGGTTATTGTCCTTATGGAATGAACTGTGTTCATGACTTTATGGAGAAGGACACCAACTGGGTGTTGATCCTGCACCATTACGGCTATCAAGCCGACCATTTCTCGGTTGCCGGTAGCAAGAAGATTACCAGTGCGTTGGGAGTCAACGGTGCTCCGGCTATGGCTATCAACCGCGCGAAGACCAAGACTTCCGGAACGAATACGATCGTGTTCCATCCGGGGTATCTGCCGGGAACGAGCAAGAGTCAGTTTGATACCGAGACCTATGCGTCGGTGAACATCGCCAACAGTTATGATGCGGGATCACGGGAATTGAAGGTGACCGTATCGGGTCTGGTGGACACCACCGATCATACCAACTTGTTCCTGACCGTGGTGCTCAAAGAATCCGGTATGATTGACTATCAGTCGGACTATTACTACTCGTACGAAGGCTGGCAGGAGTTCCGTCACTGCAACGCGGTGCGCGCTTTCATGACCGCACCCAAGGGTGACATGCTCCATATTGCGAATTGCACCTACAGCCATGAGTTTACGCTTGCTTGGGATGACAAATGGGATCCGAATAACTGCTCGGTGGTGGCCTTTATCACGGAGAGTTTCAAACCGGTGGTTCAAGCAGAACAACGTCCGGTGGTGGAAGGTACGGCAGGTGGTAATGACATCGAACACGGTGGTGTCACACCGGTGCCGGTAGAAGACTATTACCCCGAACCCAATGCGACAGACGGTCCTGCGGCCTACACAGGCAATCAGGCGGATACCTGCGACGTGGCACAAGCGTGGTACGAACTGAGTTCGGACTATACGTTCTGGCAGATTCAGTCCTACGGTACACAAACGGTCAAAGTGAACAATACGAACTGTGTGCCTTTTGCGTTCATTTATCTGTTCACGGAGCCGGGCACGAAGACCATTGAGGAAGGTACATATGAGATCAATACGAGCGGTGAACCGGGTACCGTGATGGCCGGATTCCGCGATGACAGTCAGTTCCTGATTGGCGGAAGTCAGTTCTACCTGACCAGCTATTCGTACCTGCAGCAAGGTTATCTGGTGCCGGAAGCACAATGGATGATCGCCGAAGGAACGATGACTATCCAAAGCAAGAGCTGGGAGCTCAGCGGTAAAGCCCTTAACGGTTCCACGATTCGGCTTGTCGGTACTACCGGTATCAGCGTGGAAGGTAAAGCAAGTGCACCGCGACGCGCTCCGAAACGCAAGACGGACAAAGGGAGTTTCGAACTGTGCCAATAGGATAAGCTATGAATTTTGCGCATTTACATGTACACTCGCACTACTCGCTGTTGGACGGATTGAGTAAGGTGGAGGATATAGTGGATAAATGTATCGCGACCGGCATGAACGCTGTGGCGCTGACCGATCATGGAAACATGTACGGCATCAAGGACCTGCTGGACTATTGTAAGAAGGTGAATGGTGATCGGTCAAAGGTTATCGGTGAGGGGTATGTGCCGTTCAAGCCGATTGTGGGTTCGGAGGTATATTGTGCCCGTCGCGGTCGGCACTCGATGAAGGATGATAAGGCAGTGAACGGCGAGGGGCGGACGTACGTCATCGACCGCTCGGGATGGCACCTGATATTGCTGGCAAAGAACAAAGAGGGGTATCATAACCTCTGCCGGTTGGTGTCGCACGGCTACATGACTGATGCGTTCTACCATACGCCGCGTATCGATAAGGAGCTGCTGGAGAAATGGCATGAGGGGATCATCTGCTGCTCGGCGTGCTTAGGCGGCGAACTACCACAAAAGATCCTTGAGGGAGTAGAAAGACAAAAGACCGCTTCGCTCAAAGATAAAAGCATTCAGACCGCAATAGAGGCGGGCGTATTCAAAGAGGCGGAAGAGACGGTGAAGTGGTTTAAGGCGCTTTTCGGGGACGACTATTATATCGAGCTGCAGCGGCATGAGACGCAGAAAGCGGGTGCGGATGTAGAGGTATATGAGCGGCAGAAACAGGTGAATCCGGTGCTGATTGAGTTGGCGAAGAAGTATAATGTAAAGATCATCTGTACCAACGACAGTCACTTCGTGAACGAAGAAGATGCGGAGGCGCATGACCGGTTGATTTGCTTGAGTACGAACCATTTCGTGAATGACGTGAACCGGATGCATTATACGAAGCAGGAATGGCTGAAGACGCCGGAAGAGATGGCGGAGATATTCGCGGATATCCCGGAAGCGCTGGAGAACACGCAGGAGATTGTGGACAAAGTAGAGGTATATGACATCGACCACGGACCGATCATGCCTAAGTTCGACATCCCTGCCAGTTTCGGTAAGGAAGAGGACTATCCGGATCGTCTGGCGTTCGAGAGTGCATACCTAAGGCACCTGACGATGGAAGGTGCTAAGGAGCGGTACGGCGAGGAGCGGTTAGCGACAGATGAGGTGCTGAAAGAGCGTATCGAGTTTGAGTTGAACACCATCATCTCGATGGGTTTCCCGGGATATTTCCTGATCGTGATGGACTTCATCCGTGCGGCACGGGAAGAACTGGATGTGTCGGTAGGACCGGGTCGTGGTAGTGCGGCAGGTTCGGTAGTCGCCTACTGTCTGAAGATCACGGATCTCGATCCGCTGAAATATGACTTGCTGTTCGAGCGTTTCCTCAATCCCGACCGTATCTCCCTACCCGATATCGATACGGACTTCGAGGACTGCGGTCGCGGCAAGGTGCTGGACTACGTGAGTCGTAAATACGGCGAGACGCATGTGGCGCATATCGTGACGTACGGAAAGATGGCGACAAAGAGTGCGTTAGCGGACGTGGGTCGTGTGCAGCAGATCCCCCTATCCCGCGTGAATGAGTTGAAGGCGATGATTCCTGATCGGGATTTCCCGGATAGCGTGCTGAAGGGTCTGCCGGAAGGGGCGAAGAAACCGAAAGTGAACCTGCGCAACTGCTATAAGTATATCGAGGAACTGAAGCGCGAGTACGAACAGGGTGATCCAAACACGCGGTCGATGCTCGAATATGCGGCACGACTGGAAGGAACGATCCGGCAAGTGGGTGTCCATGCCTGCGGCGTTATCATCGGTGCGGATGACCTGACGAACTTCGCTCCGCTGAGTTCGGTGGAAGACAAAGCGAGCAAGAAACGTGTGCTGGTGACCGAATACGACGGGCATGTGGTGGAGAGCGTGGGACTGATCAAGATGGACTTCTTGGGACTGATCACGCTGACGATCATCAAGGAGTGTCTGAGGAACGTGAAGAAAGCACGCGGCATCGATATCGACATCGATCATATACCTATCGACGATGAGTTGACGTATAAGTTGTTCCAGGAAGGCCGGACGGTAGCGGTGTTCCAGTTCGAGTCGGCTGGTATGCAGAAATACCTGCGAGAGTTGAAACCGACCGTGATCGGAGACCTGATCGCGATGAACGCCCTGTATCGTCCGGGACCGATGGATTATATCCCGCAGTTCATCCGCCGTAAGCAAGGCATGGAGGAGGTGACGTACGACATCCCGGTGATGGAGAAATACCTGAAGGACACCTACGGTGTAACGGTCTATCAGGAGCAGGTGATGCTACTGAGTCGTCTGCTGGCTAACTTCACCCGCGGCGAGAGCGACAAGCTCCGTAAGGCGATGGGTAAAAAGCAGATGGCGGTGCTGGCGAGCTTGAAAGACAAGTTCATGGAAGGCGGTCGGTCGAACGGGCATGACGAGAAGACGCTGAATAAGATCTGGGCGGACTGGGAGAAGTTCGCTTCGTACGCGTTCAATAAGTCGCACGCGGCTTGTTACTCGTGGGTGGCATACCAGACGGGTTACCTGAAGGCCCACTACCCTGCCGAGTTCATGGCGGCTAACCTGACCGTCCACAAGGACGATATCAAGGAGGTGACGAAGCTGATGGACGAGTGCCGGGCGCTGGGACTGAGTGTGTTAGAGCCGGACGTGAACGAGTCGGAGTTGTCGTTTACGGTAAATAAAGAAGGGGCTATCCGCTTCGGTCTGGGCGGTATCAAGGGTGTAGGCGAAGGAGCGGCGGAAGCGATCATCGCGGAACGGGAGAAGAACGGCAAGTACAGCGGCATCTTCGATTTCCTGGAGCGTGTGAACCTGCAGAGCTGCAACCGCAAGACGATCGAGAATCTGGCACAGGCAGGTGCTTTCGAGTGCTTCGACGATATCTACCGCGAGCAGTTCTTCGGCGTCGATGAGGACGGTCATTCGGGTCTGGACCTGCTGATGAACTACGGTCAGAAATGGCAGGCGGACAAGCAGAACAATGCCAACTCGCTGTTCGGTGACCTGGATCTGGCGATTGAGGTGCGTCATCCGGACCTGCCTAATGCAGCCCGATGGGACACGATCGAGCGACTGAACAAAGAGAAAGACCTGATCGGTATCTACCTCTCGGCGCACCCGCTGGATGAGTATGAATACGAGGTGAAGGAACTATGCAACCTGACCGCCAATGAGTTGGCTCAGTTCGACGGCTGGCGCAAACCGGAGATGCGGGCAGAAGTGGAGAAACAGGTGAAGATAGCCTTAGAAGAGGAGACGGAAGAGAAACCGATCCTGCCTTCGCAGTTCATTGCTTCCCATAAGAACCAATCGGGCCTGATCGGAGGTCTGGTTACTGAGGCAGAGCAACTGCGCAGTCAGAAGGGCAATCCGTACGGCCGATACACGATCGAGGACTATACCGGCAGTTACCAGTTCGTGCTCTTCGGTAACGCGTATAACCAGTTCGCGCACCTGATGCTCAAGGACCTGTACGTGATGGTGACAGGTGTGGTGCAACAGAAAGGTGCCGGCATGAAATGGTTCAAGGAAGGTAAGGACGAGGAGGCGGAGTTCGAGTTCGTGGTACAGCGCGTGGACATGTTGTCGGAGGTGCAGGATAAACTGACAGACGGCATCGATATCCGCCTGTCGTTGGACAAAGTGACACCCGAGACGATCGATGAGTTGGCCGACATGGTGGACGCTAATCCGGGTAAAGGTCGGTTGCACGTGAGTGTGTACAACCCGATCAACCGGCAGAACGTGGCACTGACCAGTCGTCAGCATGCGATCCGCGTGACACCGAAAATGTATAAATGGCTCTGCATGAAACGGGCGGAAGAAATTTTGGATTTTAAGGTCGTGACCAAGCAATGAAGATAGGGCTTTACGGGGGAAGTTTCAACCCGGTGCACTTCGGGCATGTGGGTTTGGCGAAGTGGGTCATTGAGCACACGGACCTGGATGAGTTATGGTTGATAGTGAGTCCGAATAACCCGCTCAAACCAGCCGGAATACTGGCACCGGAAGAAGAACGGTTACGTGGCGTACAGGAAGCCATCCAAGACATCCCGCATGTGAAAGCCTCGAACTTTGAGTTCGGTTTACCGCGTCCGAGTTATACCGCCAATACCTTACGCGAACTGCAAAAAGCCTATCCCGAACACGAGTTCACGCTCGTCATCGGTGAGGATAACCTCGCTATCTTCGATCAATGGCGGGAATACAAGTATATCGCATCGAACTTTCGCATTTTCGTGTATCCACGAAAAGGAAGTTCGATAATTGAAGATTGTAGATTGAAGATTGAAGATTTTCATTCTCTTCTTTTTCTCAAAGAAGCTCCGCTTTTTGATATCTCTTCGACAGAACTTCGCCAACGAGGTAATTGCTGCCACCGATAAAGATGGCATCATCCGATGCCGCCTGTTCAATCGCATAGTTGAGCGCCTCTTGCGGATCTTCGATCGCCATCCCTTCTCTGCCCCATAGGGTTAACATCTCTTGTGCGGATCGCGCCCGTTGCGTATTGGGACGCGTGAAGATATAATGATACCGCTCGCCTTGCGGCATGAGACGCATGACGATATCCGTGTCTTTGTCGTTCACCATCCCGAAGACCAACCATACATGGTTGGCGGTCAGTTCCTTCAGTTGTCGCGCCACATACTGCAGACCGTGACTGTTATGTCCCGTATCGCAGATGGTGAGCGGTCGCTCACAAAGGGTCTCCCATCGTCCTCGTAAGCCGGTCAAGGTGCAGACATGCGCAAAGCCTTCGGCTATTTGGATATTGGATATTGGACATTGGATATTGGTCAATTCTCTCAGCGCCACAAACGCCGTCTGTAGGTTATGCTCCTGATAGTTGCCGTGCAGCTCGCAGTCCGGTGCTACTTGCAGTCTCGTACGACGCAGGTACTCACATTGGTCGGCAAAAAAGATCTCCGAACCGCATTCTTGTGCTTTAGCTAAGAACACATTCATCGTCTGCGGGTGGGTCTCACCGATGACCACCGGGACCTGCGGTTTGATGATACCGGCTTTCTCACGGGCAATCTGCGTAAGGGTATTTCCAAGAAACTCCGTATGGTCCAAACCAATATTGGTGATCACACTTAAGATCGGAGTGAGTACATTTGTACTATCTAACCGCCCGCCCAATCCTACTTCGATAACGGCTATATCCACGTTCTGCTGCACAAAATACCAAAAACCGAGTGCGGTCATGGTTTCAAAGAAAGACGGTTGCACTGCGTCCAGGAACGCCTTGTGCTCGGTGACAAAATCCGCGATGACCTGTTCCGGTATCGGTTGACCGTTGATACGGATCCGTTCGGTAAGCGAGACGAGATGCGGGCTGGTGAACAGTCCTACTTTGCGACCCGAGGCATGTAAGGCCGCCGCTATCAGATGAGCGGTTGATCCTTTTCCATTGGTGCCGGCTACATGGATGGCTTTCAGATGGAGATGCGGATCACCGACATGCGCCATCAAACGGAGCGTATTCTCCAAGCCCGGTTTATAGGCACTCGCACCCACCTGGTGAAAAGGCGGGCGAGAGGCATAGAGATACTGTATCGCTTCGGAATAGGTCACTTGCCGTCAATGATAGCATCCAGTTGTTCGAACGCGGAGAGGAGGTCATCGTTGACCACCACCCGGTCGAACTGCGGTTTGTACGACAGTTCTTCTTCAGCTTTAGCCAGTCGTTTCTCAATCATCTCGGGCGAGGTGTCACCGCGACCTTCGAGACGACGACGCAGTTCTTCGATGGAAGGCGGGCAGATGAAGATGGAGGTGGCTTGGTCACCGAGGATACCTTTGAGTTTGAGCCCACCTTTGACGTCTACGTCAAAGAGCACCTGCCGTCCTGCTGCTTCGATACGGTCGATCTCCTCTTTGAGCGTACCGTAATAAAGGCCGTCATAGACCTGCTCGTACTCGATGAAGTCATCGTTCTCGATGCGTTTCTGGAACTCCTCCACCGTAATGAAATAATACTCACGACCATGTACCTCCTGCCCGCGCGGCGGACGAGTGGTGCAAGAAACCGAGAGTTCAAAGAGATTCGGATGCATGGTCAGCAGATGCTTTACCATGGTGGATTTACCGCTACCCGAAGGTGCACAAAAAATATAAATCATAATACGTTGAGCACTTGCTCTTTTATTTGTTCAAGGATATCCTTCATTTTGACAACGAGGATCTGCATCTCGGATTGGTTGGATTTGGAACCGAGGGTGTTGATCTCACGACCCATCTCTTGGGCAATGAATCCGAGTTTTTTTCCGACACCGCTACCCTCTCCTGCCATCGTCTCGCGGAAGTATTTGATGTGATTGGTGAGGCGCACTTTCTCTTCCGTGATGTCCAATTTCTCCAGATAGTAAATCATCTCCTGTTCCAGTCGGTTCCGGTCGATCTGCGCTTGGGTTTCGGCACTCAGTTGGGCAAGACTCTGCTCCAGCCGTTCTTTAATTTTGGCTACCCTATTCTTCTCGAACGGTTCCACCTGCGCGAGCAGATCCGCGATACCGTCGAGTTTCTCATTGAACATGTTTTGCAGCGCTGCCCCTTCTTGTGTCCGGAAGGCGATGAAGGCATCAATGGCGGTATTCAGCAGGGCCTGTATGTCGCTCCATTCTGCATCGGTAAGGTCGGACGTATCTTCCTGCTGTTTGAGTACATCCGGGAAGCGAAGAATAGTCGCCATTACCTCTGCCGGCACTTCGCCAATATTCATCTGCGATTTATATTGCTCGGCGTAGGTCTGTACGGCTTGCCAATTGATGGGAGTAAGTCCTTCATTCGTTAATTCGTTCACTCCTTCATTCATTATGGAAAGATCCACTTTTCCACGCTCCAGACGCTGCGTAACGATGGTTCGCAGGTCCAGTTCATGGGCACGCAGTTGCGGAGCCAGACGCACACTCAGATCCATCGATTTTGAGTTGAGTGAACGGATCTCACACACGATTTTCTTTCCTCTCAATTGGCTTTCGGCTTTGCCATAACCGGTCATGGATAAAATCATTTGCCTATACAGAATTTACTAAAAATGTTCGATAATACTTCTTGGTTGGTTATCTGGCCGGTGACTTCTCCGAGTGCCGACAAGCAGTCCTGCAAATCCAGCGACAGCAGTTCACCGGATAAGCCGGAGTCTAAACCCTCTTGCACCCGCTCGATCGCTTCGTGTGCCCGGCAAATCGCCTCATAATGCCGCACATTACTGAGCATGACCGCCGAAGTTTGCATCGACTCCCGTGCGATACGCACCAGTTCTTTCTTCAGAGGCTCTATTTCGCCATTCTTGGCGGAAATGGCGATTTGTGATTGGTAATTGGTGATTGGTGATTGGTCTATCTTATTCAACACGTGGATGACCGTTCCGGAATGGTCAATATCCAATGTCCATTGTCCGTTGTCGCTCAGATAGATGATGATCTGCGCTTTCTGCGCGGCTTGGCGACTGCGCTCGATGCCTAAGTTCTCTATGGCGTCGTTGGTCTCGCGCAGTCCGGCGGTGTCGATAAGACGGAAGAGGATACCGTCCAGGATGATTGTGTCTTCGATGGTGTCCCGGGTGGTACCTTGGATGTCACTGACGATTGCCCTTTGTTCGCCCAGCAGGGCATTGAGAAGCGTGGATTTACCTACGTTCGGTGCACCTACAATCGCAACAGGGATACCGTTGCGGATCGCGTTACCGGTTCGGAAGGACGACTGCAGTGCTGCCAGTTTGGAGGCGATCTCCTCTGCCAGGGAGCTTAACTCCGTGCGATCCGCGAACTCCAGTTCTTCGTGATCCGCAAAGTCCAACTCTAATTCGATAAGAGAGGTGAAATGCAGCAAGCGCTCCCGCAGAATCTTCAGTTCGTTAGATACAGAACCGCGTAACTGACTGAGTGCCAAGTCCTTCTCTGCCTTCGATTGGGCTGCTATCAGATCTGCCACCGCTTCAGCTTGCGTTAGGTCCATCTTTCCGTTAAGGAACGCCCTACGGGTGAATTCCCCGGGTTCTGCGGCTCTGCAACCCGCATCGATTAACCATCTAAGAATCTCCTGCTGAATGAACACGCTACCGTGACAGGCTATCTCGACCGTGTCTTCGCCGGTGAACGAGTGCGGTGCCCGAAAGACAGAACACATCACTTCATCCAGCACCTCTCCGTTGCGCTGTATCTTTCCGTGCCGCACCGTATTGGCAGGCGTGTCCGAAAGGGCTGTGCGACCGGCAAAGAGCGTATCTACGATAGAGATAGCGTCCTTACCGGACACACGGATGATGGCAATTCCACCTGTTCCGTAAGCAGTTGATATAGCACAAATCGTGTTCATCCTACAAATTGGCTACAAAATTACAACAAAAATCGCATATACGCAAGTGTTTGGTTAAATAATTTGTCAGCAGGGCTATTTTTACAGATACTGCAGCAGTTGATCGAGGGTGGTGATAATGGTTATATGTGATTGGTTATTGGTGATTGGCTCATTGCGACGATTAAAATAGATCGCATCGATGCCGGCCGCTTGTGCACCAAGGATGTCGGTGGTCATCGAGTCACCGACCATGATTACTTCGGAGGGTTGAAGACCGCAACGCCGCAGTGCTTCTTGGTAGAACCGCACATCGGGCTTGTCGTAACCTATATCCATGGATATATACGTGTCCTCGAAGAGGTGTAATATACCTGCGTGTTGCAGACGGGAACGCTGCAGATGCCCGAAACTGTTGGAGGCGGCAAAGAGTCGGTAACCCTTGTTTTTCAAGGCTTCAAGCGTCTCTTTGGCTTCCGGCACCAGCGTATGAGTGGTACCCCACGCGGCACGAAAAGCATGCTTGAACGGATCGACGGCTGAAGGCGGATAACCGATGGTAGCAATGAACTCAGCCGGATACAGTTCCATCACTTCCGCTATCGTATGCAGACCGCGCTTGGCCTCGGAAAAGAGTCTTCCGCTTATTTCGAAAAATAATTGGAAGAGACCGTCCTGCGGACTGTAGGACCGCTGCGCTGTAAGACTTTCCATCGCTGCCTCAAAAGCCGCTCGACAGCAAGGGATGTAGTCCAGCAAGGTATCGTCAATATCAATAAAAATAGCTTTGTATTTCATAAAAAAGTGGCGTGTAGTTTTTACACACCACTTTGTCGGGTAGGCGAGATTCGAACTCACGACCTCCTGCTCCCAAAGCAGGCATTCTAACCGGGCTGAACTACTACCCGCGCAGCAAAAAGTGTGCAAAGGTACTGCTTTTTTTTGATATATGCAAATTTATTGGCAAAAAAAGTGCTATAATTCGACTGTTTGCCCCTTTTGCGGTACTTCTACGTTTTTTAATCCTGCATCTTCCAAGTGTCCTTTATACGTCTCTGCGGCTGTTTCATCACCATGCACCACAAACACCTGTTGCACTTGTTTCACATCAAGGCTGCGCGTGAAATAGTCAATCATCTCGCGGTAGTCTCCATGTCCGGAGAAACCTTCGATTTTGGTGATCTGCGCCTTGATACGGCGGTCGAGACCGAAGATGGATATCCACTGCAGACCGGGTTGCTGGATACGAGCACCGAGCGTCGAGGGTTCGCAATAACCGACGATAAGGATGGTGCACCGCGGATCAGAGATATGGTTTGCTACGTGATGCTTGATACGTCCTGCCTCCAACATGCCCGAAGCGGAGATGATGATACAGGGTTCGTCCTTATGGTTAAGTGCTTTGGACTCATTGATGTCGGTGATGTAGCGCAAGGTATTGAATCCAAAGGGATCGTGATCGAAACGCATGGTGTCGCGTACTTCGTCAGAGAGTTCTTCGGGGTACATACGGAAGATCTGCGTGGCATTGGTGGACATAGGGCTGTCCACATAGACCGGTATCTGCGGCAGCCGACCGTCGTTATAGAGTTGGTTCAGCACATAGACGATCTCTTGCGTACGACCGACGGAGAAAGAAGGGATGAGCAGTTGTCCTTTGCGGTACACACAGGTGTCTTCCACTACGCCAAGTAACTGCTCTTCAGTCACCATCTGCTCATCGTGTAAGCGGTCACCATAGGTAGACTCGCAGATGAGGTAGTCGCATTGCGGGAAGAGTTGCGGCGGCGGCAGAATATGACAGTGTAACCGTCCCACATCACCGGTGTAGGTCAAACGCTTCCAACGTTTGACGTTGTTTGAGGTCGTTTGAGATTGTTTGAGATCGTTTTCATATATCTCCAGCGAGCAGATGGCACCGCCGAGCATGTGACCGGAGTTGGTGAAGGTAAGCAGGACGTCGTCGAAAAGCCGGAAACGACGGTCGTAACTGTAGGTGACGAAATGCTTCATGGCTTTATTGACATCCTTCTGGTCATAGAGCGGTTCGATCTTATATTTCTTCCCTTTCTCCTTATGGGGATTCTGCTTGTCAATCTTCTTATTATAGGTGCGTACATCCTGTTCTTGGATAAACGCCGTGTCGGCGAGCATGAGGGCACAGAGGTCACGGGTAGCTGGCGTGCAGTAGATATCGCCCTTGAAACCCATCTTAACGATGTACGGGATCAGTCCGGAGTGGTCAATATGCGCATGGGAGAGCACAACGCAGTCCAGCGTAGCCGGGTCAAAACCCAAGTCCCGGTTAGCGGCATCGGTCTCCATACCTTTACCTTGATACATTCCGCAGTCCAGAAGAATCGTGTGACCCGAATCGGTCGTGATAAGATGCTTGCTTCCGGTCACCTCACGGGTGGCTCCTAAGAATTGAATTTTCATGGTTATTTTGAATTTGTGCTGCAAAATTAGTAAAAATTTTCTATTTACACAAGTAAAAACGATTAATTTTTACAAATTTTTGCACATATGCAAATTTTTTTGTACCTTTGCGCCAAATTTTGTGTGAATAATGAAAAAATTCTTTTATTTAGTTATGGCAACGATCGCTTTAGTAGGCACAGCTTGCCAAAAAGCAGAAGAAGGAAAAGCTCCGATTACCAAACCTCAGATCACGATAGAGGGCGGTCGTCTGACGCCGGAAGGATTATGGGCGATGGGACGTATCGGTAGTGTGAAGAGTGATATCGAGACCGGTTGGATCGCGTACACGGTCAGTTACTACAGCGTAGCCGAAAACCGATCCACTTCGTGGATACGGATTTGCAATCCGTTCGAGAACATGCACGTAGACGATGAATTTGTAGGTAATGAACCGGCATGGTTCGGGTCCAGCGGTTGGTTGGCGTACCTCAAAGGCGGTAAGTTATATCTTCGTCGGGACAAAGAAGAAGTAGAGGTGCAAGGAGCGGAAGAGATAGAGGGTTTCCTACTCTCCCCGATGCGGGATAAGATCATCTTGATCAAACAAGTGAAGACGGTGATGACGACTGCGGACAAATATCCGGATCTGCCCTTAGCAACGGGTCACATGCACGAGGACCTGATGTACAAACATTGGGACGAGTGGACAGAGACCGCTCCGCAGCCGTTCCTGTGCGATCTGGAGATCACCTATTACGGAGAAGGCGAGCGTATCAAGACCGCCAAGATCGGCGAGAGCATCAATATTCTCGAAGGTACGGCGTATGAGTGTCCGATGAAGCCGTTTGGCGGTGTAGAGCAGTTGGCTTGGAATCCGAACAATGAAGAGATCGCTTATACCTGTCGCAAGAAGACGGGGCTGGATTATGCCGTTTCGACGAATAGTGACATCTATTTATATAATGTACGCACGCGCGAAGAGAAAAACATCACTGCGGACAACAAAGGTTATGACACCAATCCGAGTTACTCTCCGGACGGACAATGGATCGCTTGGCAATCCATGGAGCGGGACGGCTACGAGAGCGATGAGAACCGCTTGATGGTGATGAACCTGCAGACGGGTGAGAAACGTTTCCTGAGCCGCACGATGGACACGAATGTAGATGAGTACGGTTGGTACAATGATTCTACTCTACTCTTCACCGCTTGCTGGCACGCTACTGTGCAACTCTACCGTGTGACTTTAGACGGACAGGTCAATAAACTGACAGACGGTCAATTTGACCTTGGTTTAGGCGATGTGAGCGACCATTATGCTTTTGTTTTGGGTCACTCCATGCGTCAGGCAAACGAGATATACCGTCTCGATGTAGCGGAATGGTTGGAAAAAGATAAGGGTGATTATGCGCATACGGAGGTATGGTACGACCAGCCTTTTGACACCTATAATCAGTTGTTGGATAAGTTGACGAGCGAGAACGATAATATCTACAACCAGATCGAGCGTTCGACGGTGGTGCCGAGATGGCAGAAGACGACGGACGGTAAGGATATGCTGACCTGGATCATCTACCCGCCGCATTTCGATGCTACTAAGAAATATCCGACGATCTTGTACTGTGAGGGAGGTCCGCAGACTCCGGTGAGTCAGTTCTGGTCATTTAGATGGAACTTCATGATGATGAGTGCGGGTGATTATATCATCGTAGCACCGAACCGTCGCGGTCTGCCAGGCTTCGGCAAGGCATGGAACGAGCAGATCAGCGGTGACTACGGAGGTCAGTGTATGAAGGATTACTTCTCCGCGATCGATGAGTTCTGCAAAGAACCGTATGTGGACAAGGACCATCTGGGATGCGTCGGTGCATCGTTCGGCGGTTTCAGCGTGTATTGGATAGCGGGTCATCATGAGGGTCGTTTCAAGGCCTTCATCGCGCATGACGGTATCTTCAACCTGGAGATGCAGTACCTGGAGACCGAAGAGAAATGGTTCGCTAACTGGGATATGGGTGGTGCCTATTGGGACAAGAACAATAAGATCGCCCAACGCACCTTTGCCAACAGTCCGCATAAGTTCGTCGATCAATGGGACACGCCGATCCTCTGTATCCATTGCGAGAAAGACTACCGTATCTTGGCTAACCAAGCGATGGCCGCTTTTGATGCGGCTAAGATGCGCGGTGTTCCGGCAGAGTTGTTGATCTTCCCGGACGAGAACCACTGGGTGCTCAAACCGCAGAACGGTATTCTTTGGCAACGAGAGTTTAGAAATTGGCTCGACCGCTGGTTAAAATGAGAAAATGAATAAATGCGAAAATGAGTAAATATTCTTACGAATACGAGATCAAGTACCAGGAGGTGGACGGGCAACGGAAGTTGCGTCTGTATAACCTGGAGAACTACCTGCTGGAGGTTGCCGGTACGGTAGCCGATGAGTTGGGTTTCGGTATCGCTAAGTTGCACCCGATGGGTTTGACATGGATTCTGACAAGGGTGTCGCTGGAGATGTATGAACTTCCGACGCACTGCGAGAAGGTGCGTTTTGAGACCTGGATAGAGAACAATGCGCATATGCTCAGCACCCGTGATTTTCGGATCTACAGCGATGACCGTCTGATTGGTCAATGCAAGAGTGTGTGGGCGGTGTTGGACCTCAATAAACGCGAGATTGTCAATGTGTTCGATGATCCGATGTTTGACGGAGCAGTGGACGGAGAGGTGATCGAGATGCCGCGTGTACGCATGACGACCATCCCGGAACCGACGGGATGTGTGCCCCACCCGATTGTCTATTCGGACATCGACTATAACGGGCACTGTAACAGTTGCCGGTATCTGCAGGCGATGACGGATGCCTACCTACCCGACTACTACGGCAAAAAGATCCGGTTGGATATCAACTACAGTAAAGAGGTGATGCTGGGTGAGACGCTGCAGACGTATTATCTGATCACGGAAGACGGCGTACAATACCAGCAGAAGAATGATGCGGGAGAGACGAGTTGTTCAGCAAAGCTGAGCATTTGTGATTTGTGATTTGTAATTTGTGATTTTATGGAAACACAAGAGATAAAGACAGCGTTAAAACGCCCGATAGAACTGGAGTGCGATGTGGTTCGTTTTCAGAACCAGAAAGACAAATGGATTGCCTTTGTGGGTTTGAAGGAAGGTCAGCCGTATGAGATCTTCACGGGTCTGGCGGATGACGAGATGGGTATTGCCTTACCGAAGAGTGTGACGAAGGGTAAGATCATCAAGGTCGTGCAGGAAGACGGACAGAAACGGTACGACTTCCAGTTCGTCAACACGCGTGGATTCAAGACAACGGTGGAAGGACTGAGTTATAAGTTCGACCGCGAGTTCTGGAACTACGCCCGTCTGATCTCCGGTGTGTTGCGATACGGCATGCCGATTGACCAGGTGGTTCATATGATCAGCGGTCTGGAGATGGACAATGACTCGATCAATAACTGGACCACGGGTGTAGCACGTGTATTAAAAAGATACATCCCCGGCGCTATCGCCGAGGATGATCCTACTTTTCTGCAATAAAGCGGGTTTCTAACATTCCCAAGGATTGATTTTCTACTACCTTGATGCCGTATTGGCGTCTCCATTTCCATGCGAGACTGTTCCACCAACCACGGGTGACGTACGCATAGATGAAGGGGTGCAGATGAAGCAGTATGCCTTTGCCGTGCTGTTCATACTCATGCTCTATCTGTTCGGTTAACTGGTCGGTAAAGAGGATCGAAGGTTGGATCTTCCCTTTGCCCATACAGGTGGGACAGGTCTCCATCACTTCCACTTCCACGGCCGGTCGTACGCGCTGGCGTGTGATCTGCATCAGTCCGAACTTACTGAGCGGCAGCACATTATGCTTGGCGCGGTCGCGTTCCATGAGTTTACGCACATAGTCGTATAACTGCTGCTGGTGGTTCTTGTCATCCATATCGATAAAATCGACGATGATGATGCCGCCTATATCGCGCAGACGCAGTTGGTGAACCAACTCATCGGCGGCCAGCATGTTAAACTGGAACGCATTCTCTTCCTGGTCCTCAAAAATCTTCTTACTGCCTGAGTTGACATCAATGGAGAACAGTGCTTCGGTCTTGTCGATGATGAGGTAACCTCCATGCTTGAAACCGACCGTCCTGCCGAGTCCCGTTTTCATCTGACGGGTGATGTCGAAATGGTCGAAGATAGGTTGTGTGCCTTGGTAGAGCTTCACGATCTTAGCACTCTCGGGTGCGATCAGTTCCAGATAATGACGCACTTCATCATAGATCTCTTGGTCATTGATCTGGATCGTGGTGAAGTCCGGACTAAGTACATCCCGGATGATACCGAGCGTACGTCCCATCTCTTCACTCACCAGACTGACGGGTTCGCGTTTTTGCAAACTCTTGACGGTTTGTTCCCACCGATCGAGGAGCAATCGCAACTCATTGTCCAATTCCGCTGCACGTTTATCTTCCGCGACCGTACGAACGATGATGCCGAAACCGTGGGGTTTGATAGAGAGCATCAGTTGTTTGAGTCGCTGGCGTTCCGCCTCGCGTTTAATCTTCTGACTTACCATGACGCCGTCTGCAAAGGGGATGAGGACGATGTTTCTGCCGGCGATAGAGATCTCGGCGGTCAGACGCGGTCCTTTGGTGTTGATGGGTTCCTTGGAAACCTGCACCAGGATAGGATCACCGACCTTGAGCACTTCGGCTATCTGTCCTTCTTTCCCTACTTCGGGTTGACGTTGCGTCTTCTGCATCGACGGCATATGACGCTTGTCCGAAACGGCTTTGGTAACATACGTTTGCAGCGTACGAAACTGAGAACCTAAATCCAAATAATGCAGAAAAGCTTCTTTCTCATGACCTACGTCCACAAAGACTGCATTGAGCGCCGGCATCACTTTCTTGACTCTACCGTAGTAGATGTTTCCCACCGCAAAGTTATCCTCGTTACGTTTCTCACGAGCTACCTCTTGCAGGCGGTCATCCTCTGTCAGCGCGATAGCGATCTCTTGCGGCTGTACGTCCACAATTAATTCGCTTTTCATACTTGAAAGGGTTAAAAGAAATAAATAAAAGGGCCTTGTGGCAACTTACCCGCACTCGAGCAAGTCTCAAGCCACAAAGCCGAAACGCTATCGTCAATTACTTATGCTTATGACGATTCTTACGCAGACGTTTTTTACGTTTGTGCGTGGACATCTTATGTCTCTTATGCTTCTTTCCGTTTGGCATAATTGATTAATAATTAAATGTTATACTATATGTTATTATTTTTTCTTCACGTTACGAACGGCAGCAGCCAATTCTGTAGCCGGTTTGAAATAAGCAATCTGGTGCTCCGGAACAGGCACAGAGGTATTCAATGTAATGTTACGTGCGATCTTCGCCTTACGCGTCTTGGTAGCAAACGTACCGAAACCGCGGAGATAGATATTCTCGCCACGACCCAAGTTTTTCTTAACACTACCCATCAACGATTCAACAACTACGCCGACAGTCGCTTTATCATAACCGGTAGTCATGGCAATCTCGCTAATAAGTTCAGCTTTAGTCATAAAATTATACTATTTTTTTAGTTAAACATCAAAAAACGGTGCAAAGTTACTATAAATTATTGAAATACAAAAGTTTTTTTGAAAAAAAATTGCAAAAATCGTTATTTTTTTGTACTTTTGTACCCGATTTGGCTATTTTTGACCCCGAAAAACGTATTTTTATGTTCAACTCGCTAATTTTAAACCGTTTATATGAGTGGTATGAAATCAACCATCGGATCCTTCCATGGAGGGAGACGGAGGATGGGTACTCGATATGGTTGAGTGAGGTCATTCTGCAGCAGACACGTGTGGCGCAAGGGATGGAATACTACCTGCGATTTGTAACTCGTTGGCCGACCGTGGAAGACCTGGCAGCTGCCGAGGAGGCAGAAGTGTTACGGGAATGGCAGGGGCTTGGTTATTACTCGCGGGCACGGAACCTGCATAAAGCGGCGAAACAAATAGTCGAAAGTCAAAAGTCAAAAGTCGAAAGCGGAAAGGTTGTTTTTCCGGATACGTTTGAGGAACTGAGGGCTTTGCCGGGCGTTGGAGAATATACCGCCGGAGCGATCGCTTCGTTCGCATATAATCAGCCTTATCCGGCGATGGACGGAAACGTATATCGGGTGGTAGCACGACTGATGGATATCGATGAACCGTTTGACACGACAGACGGTAAGAAGTTGTTTCATAAGCAGATAGAGCATCTCTTGGATCGGGAGCATCCGCGGCTATTCAACTCGGCGATGATGGAACTCGGTGCACTGCATTGTACGCCGATTCTGGGTGATGCCTGTCTCAGTTGTCCGTTGCAAGATGCCTGCTTAGGGTACGCGCACGGGACTGCAGCATTATTGCCGGTTCGTAAACCCCGACCGAAAGTAAGAGACCGTTGGTTCACCTACCACATCTATACAAACGGTACGCACACGCTGATACAACACCGCGAAGCCAAAGATATCTGGTATCATCTGTATGAGTTTCCGTGTACGGAGGGTCAGACAGATGATACGTATCCTTTCACGCATGTGCTCTCGCATCAACGTCTTCATGCGCGGTATATCCTACATAAGGTACAAAAAATGCCGGACATCGCCGGCACTATTGTCATTCGTTGGGAAGACCTCAATGATTATGCGCTTTCTCGATTAACGTTGCGAGTTCTCGATACAATGCAGCATAAGGGGTAGATTGCAGGATCTGCAGATGATGGTTGATCACCGCCTCATCTCCCCGCTTAGCAGGACCGGTCTGCGCTTCTATCGGTTTGAGTGTGTGCATCTTAGCAGCCGTCTGGTCGATGAGCGGTAAGAGCGCTTCAAACGGTATCTGCGTATCTGTCAGCACCTCTTGCGCGATACGGTACATGAGGTTGGTGTAGTTATTGGCAAAGATCCCGGCAATATGCAGTCGCTCGCGGTCATGCTGGTTCGCCTCGTAGATACGGCTGGTGAGGCACTGCGCCAGCGAGTAGATGGCGGCTATATCGTCGATGTTCCGTCCTTCGATGAAACACGGGATACCGCTCCAGTCATCGATCAACACTTCCCGACTGAAAGACTGAAAGAAATACAGCACACCTGAATGCGGTTTGTCAGCTCCGAACACCTCTTTGGGCATCGAACCGGACGTATGCAGATGCAGGGCTTGCGGTGCATGAATCTTAGCCACCACCTCTGCCAGAGCATGGTCGGCAATCGTGTAGATATAGCAGTCTGCAGGCGGCACCGGATAGATCGGTGCCGGATCAGCCGTGATCGGCCGACCGTGCACCAGTTCGGTACGGATTCCTTTGAGTTCAAAGGCATGATGCAGGTTCGTCCCCACACTGCCGGCTCCGATAATAACGATTCTCATTTTGCGTATTGTTTATAGAATTCGCTGACAGCGATAATGCCTTTTTCCCAGACCTCGAGGTCCATCGATTCGTTAGGTGAGTGGATCGCGTTCTGCTCCAGACCAAAACCCATGAGGATGGTTTTGCAACACAGTATCTGCTCAAATGCCGCGATGATAGGAATAGAGCCGCCTCGTCTGGCAGCTAACGGACGTTTGCCGAAAGCTATTTCGAAGCCTTTCTCGGCCGCTTTGTAAGCAGGGATATCGATGGGGCACACGTATCCTTGTCCTCCGTGCATAGGGGTGACTTTCACACGAACTCCTTGCGGTGCGATCGACTGCATATAGTCCGCAAAGGCCTGCGAGATCTTCTCATGGTCCTGGTTAGCGACGAGTCGGCAGGATACCTTAGCGTATGCCTTGGACGGCAGTACGGTCTTGGATCCTTCTCCCGTATAACCACCCCATATGCCGCACACGTCGAAAGACGGACGGCAGGAGTTGCGTTCCAAGGTACTGTACCCTACTTCACCGAAGACATCGTCCACGTCAATCGCCTTATTATAAGCCTCTTGCGAGAAAGGAATCTGAGCGATCATCGCCCGTTCTTCTTCCGGTATCGGCAGTACGTCCTCATAGAATCCGGGGATGGTGATGCGTCCGTTCTCGTCCACCACTTTCGCGATCATTTCGCATAAGGCATTGACGGGATTCTTGACCGCTCCACCGAAATGCCCGGAGTGCAGGTCACGGTTCGGTCCGTCCACTTCTATCTGCCAGTACGCCAAGCCCCGCAGACCGGTGGTGATAGACGGTGTGTCTTTGCCGATCATAGAGGTGTCGGAAACCAAGATAATATCCGCCTTCAGCAGTTCCTTATGGCTTTCGAGAAAAGCCTCCAGAGAGGGCGAACCGATCTCCTCTTCTCCTTCAAAGATGAACTTGACGTTACAAGCCATCTGGCCCTCTTTCACCAGGTACTCAAAGGCCTTAGCCTGAATCATCGCCTGTCCCTTGTCATCATCCGCCCCGCGTGCGTAGAGCCGACCGTCTCGGATGGAAGGTTCCCACGGATCGGATTTCCACTGGTCTAAAGGTTCTACGGGCATCACGTCGTAATGAGAATAGACCAGCACCGTTGGTGCTTGTGAGACCGTTTCACTGTTAGATCGCTCCGCTGTTAGATTATATTCCGCATAAACAAACGGATTGCCTTTAGACGGCAGGACCTCGGCCTTCTGGCATCCGGCTGCTAACAGCAGTTCTTTCCAGCGCTCGGCACAACGCGTCATGTCGGCCTTGTGCTCGGGTTGACAACTCACACTCGGGATACGAATCAGACTCGCCCATTCGTCCATAAAACGCGCTCTGTGCGCCGATATATACTCACGAACATCCATAATTTTTAAAAATATGCTGCAAAATTAATAAAATTTTTGCATATGTGCAAATTTTTTTGTACCTTTGCAGCGCAAAATATGTGAAACCATGAGAAAACTATTCTTTTTTCTTTCTTTGAGCCTTGTTTTGGCAAGTTGTCAACGTAGTGAGGTGAATGCAGACTACATCGCCAAGTCCAATCCTATCCTGCCGGTTCGTCTGACGAGCGACACGATGCTTATTCAGTTAACGGACTATGTGCCGGCTTTCTTCGGCGGTAAGCAGGCCTTGATGGATCCGGAGATGGAAGTGGTCAACAGTGGTGCCATCGATGCCATCCCGTACAGTGACAAGAGCGGTAGTTTTGCTATTCCGGTATTACCGAACAAGCCCGTGATGCAGTCGCTGATCTCGCTGGCGTATGAGAACGACGTGCTGCATGTGGGTTTTTACGATACGGTAGCCGCTCCGCGTCTGTACGCATATGTGCAGAACATGCCTATTGATCCCGCTTATTGGTTGCAAATCAACGAGAACGAGTGGACCATCGACCTGTCTATCGTGCCGCAAGTGCAGGCATGTAGCAAGGGTCGTGCATGGTTGCGGGTGTTTGCGGAGAATGACGAGTACTTGTTCAACGACATGCTGCTTCCGATGCAAGACGGTAAGATCATCACCGATGCCGCACAACTGAATCGTCATGACCCGCAGACGCAGGTGCTCTACTCCGTGCTCATCGACCGTTTCTATAACGGCAACAAAGCCAATGACTGGAAGATGAACAGTCCGGAAGTGCTTGATATCGTGGATTACCAAGGCGGTGACTTCGCCGGTATCACGCAGAAGATCGAAGAAGGTTATTTTGATCAACTGGGTGTTAACACGCTGTGGATCAGTCCGATCACTCAGAATCCGTGGGACGCATGGGGCTGCTATCCGTTCAAGAACGGCAATAAATACGACAACACGAAGACCTACACCAAGTTCAGCGGTTACCACGGTTACTGGCCGATATACGCCACCAAACTCGATGACCGCTTCGGTACGCCGGACGAGTTCAGCACCTTATTAAATAGCGCGCACGCGCACGGGATAAACGTGGTGCTGGACTATGTGGGTAACCATATGCATATTAACTCGCCGACGCTGCAGGCGCATCCGGACTGGCATACGGACTCGATCCTGCCGGACGGACGGCGTAACTTCGAGTTATGGGACGAGGCACGTCTGACGACCTGGTTCGACAAGCATATACCTACCCTCGACCTGGAGCGTCCCGAAGTATGCGAAGCGATGACGGACAGTGCTCTCTACTGGTTAGCTAACTACGAGTTGGACGGTTTCCGTCACGATGCGTGCAAGCATATTCCCGAAGGATTCTGGCGGATGTTAGGTCAGAAGATCGCTACGCGCTGGCCGGGCAGACCGATATGGATGATTGGTGAGACCTACGGTAGTCCGGAACTCATCGGTTCATACGTCAAGACCGGCATGCTCAATGCCCAGTTCGATTTCAATGTGTATTTCACCACCCGTGAAGCGCTGTGTGACCTCACCGGCATGGACCAGATTGTACAGAACGAGTTGACCTCTCTCAAGACCTACGGTGCGCACCACACGATGGGAAACATCAGCGGTAACCATGACCAGATCCGTTTTGCTTCTATCGCCGGAGGAGCTATCGATATCCACAGTCAAGGTAAGGAAGAAGGATGGACGCAGACCATCGGTATCGGCGATGCCGACAAGGCGTACAAACGTGCCTTGCTGCTGGAGGTGATCAACATGACCCTTCCCGGTGTTCCCTGTATCTATCAGGGCGACGAGTATGCCGAAGTGGGTGGTAATGACCCGGATAACCGGCATATGCTGCGTTTTGAGACGCTGAGTCTGGATGAGCGCAACATGCGTGACAAAGTAGCCGAACTCATCCATATGCGTCGTCAGTCGATGCCGCTGCTCTACGGTGAGTTCATCCCGCTCATCAGCCGTCCGGACGAGATCGTCTATCAGCGTATCTACTTGGGAGAAAAGATCACCGTCTTCATCAACCGCAAGAACCTCAGTTACGAAATCATCAATAATTAATACGCATGAAAAAGACATTCTTTCTGTTTGTTGCTGCCTTAGCACTGCTTAGTTGTGCGCAGCAAGAGATGCGTCACCCCAAATGGGCGTATGACGCTACTATCTATGAGTTGAACACCCGTCAAGCGACACCGGAAGGTACGTTTGCAGCGGCTGAAGCGCTGTTACCTACCCTCAAGGACAACGGTATCGACATCATCTGGGTGATGCCTTGTCAACCGATCGGTAAAATCACCCGCAAAGGTTCGTTAGGCAGTTACTACTCCATCATCGACTACTGCGCCATCAACCCTGAGTTCGGTACACGTGCCGACTTCGAGCATTTCCTGGCAAAGGCGCATAAGATGGGCTTTAAGGTCATCCTGGACTGGGTTGCTAACCACACGGCACCGGATAGCGAGTGGACCAAGAACGAGGGTTGGCATTATCGCGACAGTCTGGGTAACCTGATGGTACAATACGACTGGACCGATATCAGCAAACTCAACTATGACAATCAGGATATGCGAAATGAGATGCTCAAAGCAATGCACTGGTGGATGGACAGCATCGGTATCGACGGTTTCCGTTGCGACGTAGCGGGTGAAGTACCGACTGACTTCTGGAACTGGGCGATGAGTGACCTGCGTTTGACGCATCCGGATATGTTCACGTTAGCGGAAGATGAGGACAAGGCAGACGAGTTGACCGAGACCGCCTTCGACATGTACTACGGCTGGACCCTGCACCATATCATGAACGATGTAGCACAAGGCAAGCAGAATGTAGAAGATTTATGGAATTACTTCGCGAAAGCAGACTCAACTATACGCCCCGAGGCTATTCGTATGAATTTTATCACCAATCATGATGAGAACAGTTGGAACGGTACGGAGCAGGAACGTATGGGAGATGCAGTCAATCTGTTTGCTGCTTTCTGCTATGTGGTACCGGGAATGCCGATGATGTACACGGGTCAGATCAGCGGTAACCACCACCGTCTGGAGTTCTTCGAGAAAGACCTGATCGACACCGACGCGGCATACGCACAGGCGGATCTGTATAAGAACCTCAATGCGATGCGTGCACGTAACAAAGCACTCTTCTCGCCGGAAGCAGGTGCTCCGATGGAGCGTATCGCATGCGACAACGACGCTATCTTCGCCTGCAAGCGCAGCAAAGTCGGCAAATGGCATACGAACACCGTCATTGCGGTGATGAATATGAGTGCCGAACCGCAAACCGTCACCCTGGACTGCGGCAAGACGTTTGAGTTAGCACCTTGGGCTTATGAGATCATAGAAAAATGACCAATGACAAATAATAAATAATAAATCCCGCAAATCAATGCGGGATTTATTTTATGCCATACCTCCGTTGACTTGAATAACCTGTCCGGAGACATAGGAACTAAGGTCGCTCGCTAAGAAAAGGGCGACCTTAGCTACTTCTTCTGGTTCGCCTCCCCTGCGCATCGGGATCATCGTCACGAACTGCTTGAGGGTATCTTCGGGCAGCGCCTTGGTCATATCGGTCAGGATAAAGCCCGGTGCAATCGCATTGGCACGGATACCGCGACCGCCTAACTCTTTGGCGACGGACTTGGTGAGGGCAATGATACCGGCTTTCGAAGCCGCGTAGTTAGCCTGACCTGCATTACCGTTGAGACCTACCACCGAACTGAGGCTGATGATCGAACCGCTGCGCTGACGCATCATGACGGGCGTAACCGCATGGGTGAAGTTAAACGCGGACTTGAGGTTCACTTGGATCACTTGATCCCACATCTGCTCGGTCATACGCATGAGTAAGGTATCGCGTGTGATACCGGCGTTGTTGACCAGGATGTCCAGGTGACCGAAATCTGCCACCACCTGCTCTACCACCTGGTGCGCTGCATCAAAATCCGCTGCATTACTGGCATAGAACTGTACTTTGACGCCCAGCGCAGCTATCTCATCGCGCGTAGCCTGCGCCGCTTCATTCAGTTCCAGATCCGTGAAGGCGATGTTACATCCTTCCTTGGCATATGCCAGCGCTATCTGTTTGCCTATTCCACGAGCAGCACCCGTGATAAGGGCGGTTTTTTCTGTTAATAACATAAAAAACGTTAAATAGTTAAATGGTTAAAATGGTTTTGATTGCATCAAAACGTTAAACGGTTACTCTTCATCCACCGGGAAGATGCCGGTCGGATGAAGGATGGTATATTTGCTCATCTGCTCATTCGACTCGAACCCTACTCCTTCGATGATGCTCTTCTCGCGCGTGATATGGATCGCAGAGTCCGAATAGACGCGGTGGGTCTTCTGGTCCCACAATAACTCCTGCGTATCGAACTGCTCACCCTCCAGGTTCAGCGCATGCACGTCGCCGCGTAATGTCCAAACCTGTTCATTCTCATGATAATGCGCATAATTGGCCTTGAGCGAAGCTTCCACGTTCAGGTTCTCATCGAACTGCTCGAGGTAGATCCCTTTGGGAAACTCCTGATAGGGTTCCGGCGTCTTGTCGTACACGAGCCATAAGGCGGCTTCGATACGGTAACGGGTGATACCGGAGTCGGAGATAAGGGTAGTGACGGAGTCCGTTGCCAACACCGGTAACTGTTCCCGACTCAGTTCCATCTTCACCTCCCCCACTTTCTTGGGCTTGGACGAGCAAGAAACCATACACATAGCGAGCAACACGAGGCTGCTCGCTATGAGATGATATGTCGAAAACGTCTTCAACTTAACGGATAGCTGTGTTCTCTCCGATCCAGCCGCCTACATAGTAGGTCGAACCCGAGAACTCGTTCGGCAAGTCGAAACGCTCCTCTTTGGTCGGATAATACTTACTGTACGAACTGATGAACTCATTAGCCTGAGCCTCAACCGACGGATCGATCTGTTTAGCCTTCACGAACTTATCCACAGCTGCCCAGTAAACGGTCTTGTTCAAGATACGACCCTTGGCATCTTGCGGATAGAGTTGGGAAGCTGCGTAGCACATACCGATGATGATATAGCAACGACCCTGACCCTTGTTCATACCCATACCGCTCAGCGTAGCGATAGAAGCTTGTGCATACTTACGTGCTTCCGGATATTTCTTGAGGTTGTTGTAGCAATAGAAGGCTGCATTGTACTGATAGTCAGCTACATCCTCCATCTCATCTTCGACCATAGCCAGTTTGATTGCCTGATCGTAGTAAGCCACAGCTTGCTCGTAGTCACCTTTCTTAGCGGCCATCGAAGCACAACCGGCAGCGGACTCATCGGTGGGTTGCAGTTTATGCGCTGCCTCACAGGCTGCGAAATACACATCGCTCTCCGTGCAGCGAACACGCTTATAGAGTTTGGCGATCTTCTGAAGCATATCAAGGTTGGTCAGGTTATCCTGTACGGCTGCTGCGTAAATCTCATCCAACTTCGAGCAGTCTGCGGCACCTGAGATAGCGAAGATATTATCTACATAGTCTTTCTGCTTAGCGGCGATCTCTGCGTTCTTGTTGGTGGCATCAGCAGACTGATCTGCCAAAGCGTTGCTGGCCAACTCATAGTCCGAGATCAACTGCTCTGCCTTGCCGTTCGGATCCTGTTTGTAGAGGGCGTACGATACGTCCACCAGTTTCACGAGCACCATCACTTTGCTCTTCGAACCCATACCTTCTACCGACGCACGCAGACACTCACGTGCTTCTGCCAGTTTAGCATCTCCGTAGAAATCCACGTATGCCAGACCCTTCTCGCCTAAGATATATACCTTCGGATATTTGGGATCATTACCGAAGAAACGGATACGCTTGTCGCACATCTCTACGGCTAACTTAGCCAGACGCTCTTTCTCTGCGGGATCAGCGGTTGCTTGGAACAAAGCCTCCACGATCTTGGCACCATCGGAATAGATGGACTTGTTCGCGTTCGGGCAAGTGGTATACACATCCCACCAAGGACCGTACGCATCTGCGTACATCTTGTTCTTTACCGACTCGTGAAAGAGCGATACGTTCACAACGCACTCCTCGGTGATCGTCGGTTCTTCTTCCTCCACCGGAGCTGCGACTACCGGTGCTTCTTCAGCCGCTTTCTTCGGCTTCTTCGCGCATGCCAGAGCCGGTACGGCTGCTGCCAACGCTACTACCAATAAGTTTCTGATTTTCATAATGATAATATTTTTAGTTAATTCGGATTAATCGGATTATTCGGATTCTTTCAATTATCGTGCCAAACTACAATTTCCGTTTGAAGAACCAGTTCTCAGCAATCGACACTCCGATGGTGAATCGCAGCGCATGCTCTTCCAGTCCGGACTTCTTGCCGCGGTGCTGGTACTCGATGGTGGTATTGACAATCGTGCCGATCGTGGAGAGGGGGAAACCCAAACCGATAGAGGCCGTATACCGTTTGGCTCCGATCGAAGCCAGGTACTCATCTTTCATACTGGCACCCACACGCCAACGCATCTGATCCACATAACGGCGTCCGAGCGGGTTATGCCGGTACTCGATACCGAAGGCAAAACGGTTGCAGTCCTGCAGACCGCTATAGTGCCCCTTCATACCGTTATACAAAGCGGAAGACATATGTTGCCGCTCAAAATCGAAGGCGATAGTCAACTTGTTGTCCCAACAGTAACTGGCTCCGGCACCCCATACCCAGGGTAACTCCCAACCGCCTTCGTAGATAGGGATCGAGTCCAGACTCTGCGTCTCAATGAGGACGTACTCGCTGTTCAGTTTCATCTTACTCTCCAGCATGCCGCCGAGCACGATCGTGTGCGCTCCCCAGGTATGGAAGAACTGCGCACCGTACCGCAACCGCACGTCACTCACACTCAGCACCTCGTCCTGCACCGTGGGATTGAGACCCGCCTGGTTGAACTGTAAGGTACGCATACGCGCCAGATCGCCCCACATATAATACACGTTAGCTCCTAACGCCACCCAGTTGCAGATGTTAAAACTCAAACCTCCGTACACCTGGCTGATGTTTCCTTCACCTTCGTAGGTCACCTTATACGAGTACTCGCTGTTGGCGGTCTCTCCGTCCATCTTAATGTCATAGCCCACCGAACTGTAGGGTAACAGACCGACAGACAGGGCAATCCAGCGTTTCCAAAGAGGAATCTGTATCGTCACGTACTCCAGACTACCGTTCGCCCGGTTACGCATGCCCGTTACATCCTGATACCGGCTCCAGTTGGCACTCGCTGCCACGTCCATCATGAACGTCAAACTGTCGCATGCGGTGTACGATGCCGGTTGACAGGCATTGATGGCTTTGTTATTTCGCATACCGAAACCTACTCCACCCATACCGCGATACGCTGTCGGTACGTTCTCATTCATATCTCCGTACGCATAACGCGAGTAAGGCGAACTCGTCAGGTTCTGCGCCCCTACTCCTATGCTCAACAGGATTGCTGCAAATAATATATAATGTCTTTTCGTCATGTCGTTTTATTAAAAACCAAAATCTCGTTCAGTCCTATCAGCACCAGATTCTTCTCGTACCGCAGTTCCCGTTTCTCCGTGAGCGAGGTACGAACGTTATTGAGCACATAGGGTGCATTTCCTCCGGTGAGGAAGGTCTGAAAATGCGGCATCTTCTCACTCAGCGTCCGCATGTATCCTTTCACTTCATACGCCACGCCCCGTATCACGCCTGCCGCTATCGCATCGCGGGTGTTCTTACCGAACAGCGGGATCAACTCATTCTCGTCCACCTCCACTAACGGCAGTTTCTTGGTCATCTGTTTGAGCATCATAAAACGCATCTTCAAGCCCGGCGCGATGTTTCCGCCTAAGTACTCCCCTTCCTCGGACACGAAGTCATAGGTGATCGCCGACCCGGCATCGATGATCAGCAGGTTCTCCCGCGGACAGAGTTTCTTCGCTCCCACCGCCGCTGCCAAACGGTCCTGACCCAAGGTCTGCGGACTATCGTAGCGGTTGGTGATCGGCACCGGAGTCATATGATCAAAGAGTACAAAATGCTGCGAACGGCGGTTAAGCGTATTGACGATAGCCGCTTCGATATTCACCACAGACGAGATGATCGAATCCGTGATGGCGTACAGGTCAAACAGTCGCTCCACTTCTGCAGACGAGAACTGCTTGTAGATGAAATGCTTGATCATCTTACCCTCGTCCGTCATCAACGCCACCTTCGTCCGGCTATTTCCTTGGTCAATACACAGATTCATACGCCGTACACGTTACACCATATTGGTGTACAAGAACCGCTTGATACTCTTCTTAGGTGTCTTCTCAAACTCATGCGGATAGAGCTTCACGATCGCTATCTGCTCGTAAGCTGCCAACTCGGAGTTCACCTGTTTGCGGGCCTCTTCCATCGATTCATCCAACTGCTCAGGCGTCATGCCGCTCGCATCTATCTCGTTATAGTCCGGACAGATGAGGGCTACCAACCGGTTATCCTCCTGCTGCAGCACCAGAGACTCCAGCACATAAGGCATGTTATTGATCTTCGCCTCGATCTCTTCCGGGTAGATATTCTGTCCGCTCGGGCCCAAGAGCATCGTCTTGCAGCGACCCTTGATGAACAGGAAGCCGTCTTCATCCAGCAGTCCCAGGTCTCCCGTACGGAGCCATCCGTCCGGAGTGAAACTGTCCTTGGTTGCCTGCGGATTGTTGTAATAACCGGTCATCGTGTTCTCGCCTCGCGTGACGATCTCACCGATACCTTCCTCGTTCGGATTGAGGATCTTCACCTCCATGATACCCGGTAACGCACGACCGCAGGAGTATTTGCGTGAACCCTGCTCATACGGCGTGAAGGTGATCAGCGGAGCACACTCCGTCATGCCGTATCCTACCGACATCGGGAACTTGATCCGGTACAGGAAGGCCTCCACCTCTGGGTTGAGCGGTGCGCCACCGATGATCATCTGCTTGAACTCGCCACCGAAAGCCTGCACCAGCTGCTCGCGGATCTTCGAGCAAATCATCTCATCCAGGAACGGTACCTTCAGCACCCAACTGACGGGTGCTTTCTGGATCTGCGGCACGATCATCTTCTTGTATATCTTCTCCAGAATCAGCGGCACGGACAGAATCAGCGTCGGCTTGATCTCCGCAAAGGCCTTAAGTAAGATCTTCGGACTCGGCGTACGGCCTACCAACCAGGTATGACCACCTGCTGCCAAACAACTCAGGAAGTCGAACGCACATCCGTAAGCATGCGCGAGCGGTAAGAAGGTCACAAATCGCGAACCTTTAAACACCAAGCCCGACTCCAGACCGTAACGGACGTTACCGGCCAAACCGTTCAGCGGCATGATAACACCCTTGCTGAATCCCGTCGTTCCGCTGGTATAGTTGATCGAACCGATCGCCTCATTGCTGCGCTCATCGTACTTCACGTCCTCCGCCTTGTATCCTTCCGGATGTTTCTTCTTAAATTCATCAGCTATCGCCTCATAGTTGATCTTCTTCGGATCCAAGGCCAGCGATATCGGATGCCAGTCGTTCAGACTCACCACCGCCCGTACATGCGGGATCTGGTCCAGGTCGATACCCTCCCAGTTGATGTCGCTGATGAAGAGCAGTTTCGCACCCGAATGGTTCACGATATGAATCGCATCATTGGCACGGAAATCCTGCAAGATCGGTACGATCACAGCTCCGTACGTGATAGTCGCCAGATAAACGGCAATCCAGTTGCTGTTGTTCTTGCCCATTACGGCGATCTTGTCATCTTTCTTGATGCCGCATTCTTTGAACAGGATATGCAGCTTCTCGATGTTGATCGCCAACTGGCCGTAGGTCAAGGTCACGTCGGTACCGTAGTCGGTCACCGCCGGAGCGTCCCAGTTCTCACGGAACGATCGCTCGTAGATCTTAACCAAGTTATATTTCTCTTCTGTCATCATAATGCTACTTCTCGTTTCCTATATTATCGAGGCTACCGGCATTCTGCGTCTTGATAGCCGAAGGCTGTTTGGCTACATACACGCTATCCACGATGAACTGGCTCTTTCCGCGCCAAGGCAACGTACCCAGATAGCGCTTCCAATGCAACTTCACGCCGGTATTGGCACCCTCGTTCAACTGCTGCGCCACGTTCTCCGATACGACGGAGAAGCGGAACTCATTCGACTGAATGGATCCCTGAACCTTCGAGTTCTTCAATCCCGACTGGATCATCTTACCCTCGTAGGTCTTGAAAATAAAGCCTTCTTTCTGAAAATAATTGATATCTCCCTCGTTCACGCCTTCCGCATACACGAAGCAGAACTTAAAGAAGATGAACGCTGCGATTGCCAGTACTGCAATCGTTGTAACCCATGTTAGAATTTTAGCAGGTGTACTCATATTGTTGTTTGTTTATATTCTTTCGACTTTTTGCTTTTTTCTTTCGACTATTTCCGAAAAAGCGCGCAAAGTTACGAAAATTTTTTCATATATGCAAATTTATTTGCAAATTTTCATTTTTTTGGTAAAATCTTCAACAATATCTGACATTTTACTTCTTAATCGTAATAAACGTTGATCTAACGACCATATCCGGATCTTTGGTCTGGTTGCGTGATAACCACATCATCAGCGCTTCATAACTCAATTCTCGTGGTAGCTGCTCCGCGCGGAAGTTCTTCCCCCCCTTGTTTGTCAGCAGCCTTGGTAAACTCATTCGGAGAGAAGATGACATACAGCATGTTCTGTTCCATCGAACGTGCACAATTGACGGTATAGTCTTGCGCTTCCTTATCGTATTTCGGAGAAAAGAAGATATAGTCCTTATTGGCCTCCACCGGATGACTGCCGGTTTGACGACTCGGATATGGAAGCAAGCAATACGCATTTTTTTCTTCGTCCACCAGATAGACACAAAGAAATCCGGCTATCGGAGAGGAAAAACGAAGAAAGGTATCACTGCCATCCCTGAAAGCGACAGGCGTATCCATATCCTGCACATCCTTGACAAAACATATATTGGATATCTGCTTTTTCCGTAGAATAATTGCGTGCTTTGCCAACTACGCGAACTTTGATGCCCCAGAAACCTTTTGCAAAACTCTTTTCCAACACTTTCTCCTCAATAGTCTCTATCCATTCGCCTCTAACCGCGGTCTCACCGACAGAAAAAACATTCGTCTCCGACTTAGACACACTCCCTTCCGTACGGTTTGTCATCAAGGTATTCGTGATCTTGGTCACATCCAAACCGAACTTATCCTCCAAAGCCTTCTGTTTAGCTGCTGCAAACGCATTGGATTCTGCCTGCACCGGAGTCTCGTTCGGATTATCCGAAACATATTCATAAACGGCAGAAACGCGAACTACCTCGCCCGCCATACATAACGCTGTTACACTTACTAACATGATAGAGAAAAGTATCCGTTTCATACGCTATTATTTGATTTTCCAATTTTTCCAATCTGCTGCTTCGGGTGAGGCATTGACAGTCGGCGTCTGACTCTTATGATTAATCACGACAGAGCGTTGTCTGACTTGTGTCTGCACATAATCCGCCAACTGCCCGAGCGTCAGTTTACCTTTGTTTTCCTGCATTGCTTTGAGCAGATAGTAGGTAAACATACCATGTTGCTTCTCGTCATAGGGATAAGCTGTTTCTTCCCCTGTAGCGGCAGAGAGAGTAACCATACGACCTTGCGGTGCATCGGGTTTCGCTTTCAGGGCTACGCCACGAGCGGAAGCCAGCATCCCTTCTCCGCGTTGCGACCCGCTGAAACAAGCGTCCATCATTACGATGACCGAGCGAGCACCAAGATTTCCCAAATCGTTGTATAACCTGCCTACAGGGAAACAAGACTCTTTTTGTACACCATCCGCATCTACCGGTAATAAATAAGCCGACTTGCTTGCTTCGTCAGGCACGCCATGACCGGCATAGTAGAAGATGATATCGATCTCTCCGTTATACGCATCTGAGATAGACTTGATATCCCGCACGCAAGCCAGCATCTTACCGAAAGTTGCATCCTCATAAACACGAATATTCGTCACCGGAATACCCAAGGTCTTGTTGCAATATTGTTTCATCGTACGCACATCATGCAGTGCGAAAGGAACAGATGCAATCAGTTGATAATTCTCGTTTCCTATGAGGAAAGCGAATTTATCGTTATGCGTTGTTTTGTTTTCAGGTATATTAATATCCACATCGGAACTGCCGACCGTAACGGTGTTTTTCTCCACTTTCACTTTGTTGCGTTGTCCGGATGTGCCGCCTAATTTGCTGTAATCGATATCGTCAAACTGCATTTCGATCTGCGCCTGGCTGTACTTCATCTCGTCCTTGTCGGAATAGTGGTAAACTATACCGTTACGCGTCACAAAATCAGCAGAACGAATCACCATTTGATCACCTGCAATATCAAATTCCGGATGTTCGATATGTACTTCCTTCCATGTATTCGAAAAATTACGCGCCTCGTTATTCTCACGCGGTACAGGAAGTACGATATCCCCATATTTGGATTGGATAAGGAATACTCTGTTTTCCGCGTCATAAGGCTGCAGCGTAAAATCAGAGATACGTATTTTCTTCTCTTGTTTCGCGATATATAACTTCTTGGCTTCGGTCATGAGTTCACTCACTTTCTTTGCCCGTGTCTGCTCGGTAACGCGGCTCTTATACTCGTCGATCGTTTCAAACGGGTCCTTTTGTTGCCATAACTGTATCTCTTTCTCCACATAGTTTTGTGCAAAAGCCTTGAATCCCGATTGATTGTTGTCGGCAGAAGGAGGCATAGGAGTTGTTGAGGGTTGCGTACTTGGGGTGTTTTGAGGATTGACAGCAGGTTGTGAAGCGGGTTTAGCCGGTCGCTTGAGATCAGAAGCCAACACAACGGGATCCGTTGCCGAGCCCGCTTCTACTTCCGGAGCACCTAAAGCACGAAGCCTATCATTCGTCTCAGCCAAAAGGTCATATTGATCCGTATACAGATATGCCATCGCAAGCGCATTCGTGAACTGAACGGAGGTAGGGTCATTGGCAACTACCTGTTTGAGCACAGGTATAGCACGCTGCATATAAGACATAGACTGCGTTTTACTGGTGGGGTAATACTGAACAGCACAATTGAACAAGTTAATCGCATAATGCTTATACATGCCCAACGATTTCTTCTGCTCTGCCAAAAACGCATATATATCCGCAGCCTCCTCATAACGTTGCAGTGCCTCATAGCATTGCCCTTTGAGCGACATCATTTTAGTATCCCCTCCGCTGATCGCCAATGCCTTTTCTATATAAGGAAGCGCATCAGAATACCAGCCTTTTTCCATACGTAAATTGATGGACATGGATAGTAAATCCTTGTTGGTAGGATATTCCTCTAATCCTCGCTCCAGCACATTGATTTCCGACTGGACATCATGTAACAACTCATGAGACTTCGCCAAGAACAGATACACCATAGTCCTGTTCTTATTCTCGTTCAAATCAATATAACGCTGCAGATACGTAGCGGCATTGGCATAGTCCTTGCGGTTATAATAGTTGGAAGCAAGGAAATATGTCATTGTCGGATATTGTTCGCTCTTTTCCAGATGCATATCCTCAAACTGCGGCATCATGGCCATATCGACATATGCCTTGGCAAAAGTCATAGCGTTGGCTGTCTGCTTACTTTGCGAGTATTTGGCAGCATGGTATTGTAACTGAGAATATAGCTGCAGCATCTCTTGTTTGGCGGACTCATACTCGGGTGAGTGAACAGATGCTGTTTTGATGATAGATGAGTTACGAGCGAACGAAGCATATACCGTTGATGCATCCTCTTGAGCATACATCATCGTGCTTATGAACGCGAATAATACGATTAATAGCTGTCGTCTCATAATTGAATTTATTTAGAATGCATCTACAAATACGAACTTGATACCAATTCGCCTGAACTCTGCTCCACGCTCATTGCTTACGTTTAAGTACGTATTATATTCGCATTGCATATTATTTAGCGGGGATACGTTTTTCATGACATAATCTTTTACTCCCATAGCGCGTAACAGCGCGAGTTGCTCATTGGTTGTGATGCCTGTGGATTTATTGAGCGTAAGCGTTGTCAACTCGCCTTTGTTATATACCAGCTCTTCGTCAAAAGCTCCGTATTCCTCGTTATAAGCAATCTTGTTTTTAATAGGCGCAGCATCGGCAGAACCCGTTACGTTGATAATTACTTTCTTCCCGGGCACCAGATATTCCTTGAATTCATGCTCAAACGCGTTGCCTACAATTTTAAGCATCGCCATAGCCGACTCCGACTGACTGATGATATATTTGCCCGGGCCGAAATCTTCTTGGGCAGAGAATTCCTGTTCTACATCGTAATTGAAGTCAACACAGTAGTTCATGATCTTTTCTCCGTCGGCATTCGTGGATGCTTCCACTTTGGTTTTCACGTCTATATGTGTATGCTCTGAGATGAGCGATGCCTCTTTAGCCGCGGTCACAACCTCTTCGCGTATCTCCTGCAGCTTGATCTCTTCCATTGATGATTGCTGAATCAAATCAAGGGGAACGAAATTATCATCGGAAGCCAAGTAGTCCAGAGACTGCTTCTCCAGATTATCAAACACATATTTCTTACCCGTCTCGGTATTGGTTACCTCCGTATAGAGGAGCTCGAACTTATCGTCTTCCGTTACACCGTAGATAGAGTTTTCGAATGCCAGTTTCTCCGGCTTGGAGAAGTCCGCCACATCTTCTTGAGGCACTTCGAGATATATCTCTTGCATGTTATCGAAGTTAATCTCAAGAACCTGTTGCTCTTGGTTGTAGTTACCGAACGTTATCTCTGCCTGACCAATCTTATCGCCTGCCATCTCGGTTGCTATCTCGTTCTCAAACTGCGCATATTGCTGAGCGCGGGTCTCTTCATTGACACGCAGGTGATACTCCTCCAACGACTCACCCGGCATCTGTTTTAGCCATTCGTCCATCTTCTCCTCTACCTCAGAGTGAATAAGACGTTCATAGTCCGGAGTCAACTCCAGAAGGGGATGAAAAACAAATTGCGAACCGTTATTGTATATCAGATTGGTTATTCCTTTAACTGAACGGGCATATCCGATATGGTTGACTCCTCCATTAGAAGCTTGAATCACCTGCCGTTCCTCAGAAGAATTTTTCATATTGAGTATAGATATCCTGTCAGTTGCCGTGATAATGGATATGTACTTACCTTCCGGGTGGAACTCGCATTCTTTGGCATCGCTCATACCTTCGTGTACTTCCGTCTGCTCAAAAGTGCGGGTGTCGTAGATATACAGTTTGCCTATTTCCGTAAGTATCGCCATTTTGGCATTGTCGGGAGAGAAAGCAATGTGGTTGACATTATTCTCCATCTCCACAATCTTACGTACCCGTCCGGTTTCAAAATTCCATATATACACGATATGGTCCTCAAAGGCTGCAATATAATATCCATTATTGCTCAAGCTTAATTTTTTCGGAGCGAAAGCCGTAGGAATAGCACGTACCTGCTGATAGTCAAAGGAATTAAACACACGTATCACCCGCCCCATATCGGCTATACAAAGAAACTTGGCATTCGCCGAATAAGCTATTGCCGTCGGGCTGTCTTGTAACTTAAACGTATGTTTGTTGTATCCATCCGAATAACTGAATATACTTACCATTCGGGTCTTGCCCTTTACATACATAGCGGCAAAGGTATTACAAGCCGGGCTTGACTTGATTTCCAGTACCTTACCAGGGGAGCAGTATCTATACGAGGCTATATTGTATATATCCTTGTCGTTATACCAACAAAAGCCAAAACTAACATTATCCCAACCATGAGCGGGCTTTAGGATATTCTGTACCCTATCCTGCTGCGCAAAGATAGTATAAGAGAAACTAACGAGCGATAGCAGTACGAATAATTTCTGTTTCATGATGTGTACATTGCTTTAGTTGCATATATTTCTGAGTTGGTTGCATCGGAGCATGTCTCGGTGCATTGCTTGAAGTGCTTGTCGAGGTACGGGTCAGTATGACGTTGTTATATACATACGAATTGCCCTGATTTTCCCCGTCCGAAAGTGTGAAATAATCAAAGATAAAACCATCGGCATAAAGCCCGAAACGCGAATCACCGTCCGAAGCCACAAAGGCGTACGAACTCGTACTTGTCTTTTTGAGCCATATTTCGCCTTTTCCATATCTTCCTCCGTCTTCAACAAAATATGCCATTTGATCGGACGAATCATAGAAGGTAGGAATGAATTTAGCATAACATGTTTTTCCATTGTAAGTAAAGGTACAACTCGGCCAATACCAGCTGCTCTCAAAACGGATAATCTGTCTGCCTTGGTCAAAAATACCTAACGCAAGGAAATTTTCCGAACTGATACCATCCGAACTCATCATACCTACTGCATATACCGTATCTTTATTGTATTCCCTTATCTGTACGTTTGACAATGTAACATTCTTGCTTTCCCAAGGCGAATAGGCATTCAACGTAAATGTTCCTATGAAATCACTCACCGTCAGCGATCCGCCCGGCTCACTCTTGGTGGTAAACGAACGGATATTACTGTAGTACACATTACTGTTCTCATCTATCGCGTATGCACGGAGATAGTATTTCGTAGAAGGATTCAGATTATATACGTTCGCCCAGAAGTCCGAACTGACCGCATCACTAAAACTGATAGTGAATCGTTTGGTGTACGAAGAAGTAGTCGGTGTACTATTCGTGCTCACCAGCATTCCCAAGGTTTTCATTGTGCATTTTTGCACATTATAGGAACCGGTGGTACGCGAAGTACAAGAGGTAATCGATTTGATCTCGTTTAACGTCAAGCTGATTACCGGACCTGTTGATTCCTCAGTCGTAAACGATATTACATTACCATAAACAGGCGCTGAATAGTCAGAGTTTTGGGGAAATAAAACAGCACGATAGTAGTACGTCGTTCCCGGGCTAAGGGAATTCATGAGAGCGGAAATAGTTGTGCTGCCACTCAATTCTGTCCAATCGTCATCATAATAGTATTGATTGCTTGTTAATGTTTCTTCACTGTTACTCATCTCAAATGCACGTCTTGCACTGATGCCTCTTTCTCCTTCAATTGTGAAAGTGGCATTTAGAACTGCATTATAACTTGTAATATTTGTTGCGTCATTAGTCACGACAGACGGCAATTCGACATCCGGCATCTTTTCGCAAGAAGTGAACAATGCGATGAATAGAAAAGCGATGACGCTTATATAGTTAGATAGTTTTTTCATTTGTTTGTCCTCGTTTTAATATTAAACATACCTCCGATACCTATTTTGAGTTCATGAGCCACGCTGACAGTATTTACCGGATTACCGATACCCATTATGGCTTCATAACCGAGTGATATTGCGAATCCTTTGATATTGGCCATGAAACCCGTTTCCATCGCCAAACCATGCATCGGAGACCAATCCGATGTGCGACTGGTTTGATAAGCTATCCATTTGTTATTATTAGTCTCGTATGTGATAGATTTATATCCGTATCCGGCACCAATATACCAATACATCGGAGCGCTGCCCAAACGCGCTAATCCACCGATAGTAGCCGAGACAGTTTGACAGGAACGTTTTCCGGTAAAGATAGGAGCATCACCGTTTTTCAGATCGGAATAACTCCCAGTAGCACTAGGAGTAAAACGTGTACCGAATCCCATCATTGCGTTAATATACCATCCACCTTTCCCGACCATTCCGATGGTTAATCCGACAGCAGGACTAAACGGATATGAACTCATCCCATTTGCCAATATAAACATGGATCGTGGAGTTTCTGCGCTTTCTTTAATCGGCTTTGCCCCTTTTCGACGCAAGGTAATATCCATGTTGGACGAGGCACTGACACTTTGCGGCTTATAGCCCAAAAATGAGACGTTTAATTTGGAGCCATACGGCACGTCAATCTCAAAATAGCCATCCAAGTCGGTTGCAGTATTCGTACCCGTTTCGCTTTGAATAATCACACCCATTAAGGGTTGACCATTTTGATCTTTAACTACTCCTTTCATCTGACCATACGTATTTATGGCCAGACAAAAGAGAAGGGAATAAAATAGAATTAATTTCTTCATGATAATTATAAATTATTGTTAATTATTTATTGCGTACATCGGATCTTTGCATCTTTCGGCTGCAAAGTTACGAAAAATTTTCCATATATGCAAATTTATTTGCAAAAAACTTCATATTCTGTGTCCGAAAATTTGCATATATCAAAAATTTTCACTACCTTTGCATCCGAAATGAAGATTAAAATAAAGGCAAAGAAGAAGCAAGAGAGGACGCGCAGAGTTCCAATCCTAGACCATGCCTATTATAAATGACACATAATACATTGATACATAATACATTATA
>JAFSMP010000043.1 GCA_017447875.1 Paludibacteraceae bacterium
TCAATTTTCAATTTTCAATTTTCAATTAGAACCGAAGGTCGTACTTGACGTACTTCGGTTCATCGTAACGCCAGGTCTTGGTCACGATCTGCGTCTCCTTGCGTTTCTTGCCTTCGACTGCCACCTTCTCCTCGATATCCACGCTAAACGTTTCCTCATCCACAGAAACAAGTTGACCTTTGTATTTTGTCCATTGTCCATTGTCCATTGTCCCGTGTCCCTTAGCCAGCACTTCGACGTCATGCCCCAGGTTCTTCTCGTACTGCATCTTGGTCTTGAACGGATCGGTCAGACTCACGCTTCCTACTTCCAACGAGTAGTCCGGCTCTACGGCATCGAGTTTCTCCACGAGAAACCTATTCAGCTCCGCACAGAAATCCACATCCACTCCGGCCAGACGGTCCACCTCCACCAGTATATCATTCCCTGCCGACACGTTCAGCGTGATCAGCTCGTACTCCGTACCTTTCAGGTACTCTTCAATCCAGTTTTTTAATTCGTCCTTTAAAATCATAAATCTTAAATCGAAGAGGAGACCTTTTCGGGTCCCCTCATTCAAAATCCGCTGCAAAGGTACTGCTTTTTTTTGACATATGCAAATATTTTGCAAAAAAAATGCATTTCCTTGCGTATTTAATGATCCTGATGCTCGTTCTTGATATGCTTGAAGAACAGGTTCACGGTGATGATCGCTGCTGTACCGATGATCGCTTCGGCGAACATACCGTATCCGCACAGACAGCCTATTGCTGCCGAACACCAGACGGTTGCCGCAGTCGTCAGACCCTTCACCGTGTCTCCGTCCTTAAAGATGATTCCTGCACCCAGGAAACCGATACCGGATACTACCTGCGCGATGATACGACTGTTGTCTCCGCCGAAGATGGTCGGTGACATCAACACATACAGCGCGCCGCCGATGGCTATCAGCGACACGGTCCGTACGCCTACCATCTTGCCGTGCCACTCACGCTCCATACCGATCAGGTAGCCCAATACGGTCGCTAATCCGATCTTTGTCAACAACGTCCACCAGTCGGTTTGCACAAACGAATCAATAATACTTTGCATCATTTATCCCTTTCAAGACCCTTTCCGCCTGCAAAGGTACTACAAAAAATGCATACATGCAAATATTTAAGCAAGTTTTTGCAATATTTGTGCGATTTTATGCTTCTGCGGGTTCGTTTGGCGTGGTTTTGAGGTGTTTATACCAAAGGACCATATAAACGATTTCGCTGATGGTCACGACAAACGAGCACAAGCCGAGGTTCAGAGCCATCATTTTGGAGTCCGGGTTGGCATTCACCCAAACGGTAGAAATAGCCACACCTATTTGTCCTACGCAGAAAGCGAGTGCCCAGTTGTACATTTTTGTGTTGGTGTAATACTTTGCGATCAGGAGGAGTGCCGCGCATGCGGTGATCGTTTCTATGAGTGCGAATGAGACAGTTGCCCATAGTGCCATTTTCTCAATAGAGGCTGCGAGCAGGTATATTGCCACGCATTGGTTGAGAACCTGCACGAATCCGGAAACGGCCAGAGCACCACCTCCCCATTGAGCAAGTTTGTCTGCCGATGAGTACAGAACCCATCCGAGACCAATCAGACATAAGGGAAGTAGGGTATTGGTACATGCGCTGACGAATTGGAGCGTACGTTGCATACTCTCGATGCCGTCTCCTCCCATTTGTTTCATGGCAGCCCATACTGCGCCGGCCATAGATACTAACATTACTACGCCGAATAGTACAAACCATCCGACAATCCATTTACGAATTTGTTTCTCTTTCATTGTTATATACATTTAGTTTAACTTATTTGCGAGTGCGAAGGGACTGCTTTTATTCCAAAGGCTCGGCAGAGGTGATAACGATGGGGCGTTTGGAGCGGCGGTAGATGACGTAAGAGCGGGAAGGATCGGTGTAATAGGCCGTGAAATTGCCTATCTCGGAATGGCGAAAGAGTCCGACATTTCCCATGCAACCGCCTATACCGCATAGGCGGATGGTCGTTCCCTTCGTCGGATACGGCTGGATGTCCGTGATCTCCGAACGAGGGATCGTGACTTTTCCCATATAACGATAGAGGATGATCTCTTTGTCATCGACCGACACGCCGCGCGGCGCAAAAGCGACACAGGAAACACAGGAACCTCCGATAAGAACGATCATCGGTATCAGCACCCCATACAACCATTCTTTGGGGATACGGTGATAAAAGAGCACTAAAATCACAATTACAGTGACTAAAATGCCGATTAAAAGCACAAAACTGATAGCCGTTGAATTGGCGAGATTATCCGACCACGGGCAGGGAACATAGTTTTTCATAACCGGATAGATTTATAGGTACATTACTTATGGTTTTTATGTTGTAAAATGGCTTTGCCGAGAGCGATACTGTTGGCATGTCCGAACAGATTTCGCTCGACACCATTGATCTTCAGCCGCAAGGAGGGATAGAGAAAAAAGTCACTGCCTATCATTTCCACCGAATCGATGCTATCAATGGGAATACGCAATTCTTCCTCGCGGTTGAAGGGTTTGTTCTCCTGAATGATGAGCGTGTCACCGTCAATGATATATTTGTTGCGAGTGAGCAACACTATCATCCATGCTACAAATCCGACAAGAATGGCGATAAGGAGTGCCAGGATAGTAACAAAACCGGGGACTTCCATAAGACGGAACGCATTGTCCGCTACCTTTTGCAACGCCAGATCCACCGATCCGGTAGCAAAAAAAGCATGCGACACGGCTTCAATAAAAAAGACATAGTAAGTTAACACTACCATATAGGCATAATCTTGCCACGCGACACCATTACTGAAATCCTGATAGTCCGGTACAGGTGCCTTGCGTTCTTCGTCGGTCAGTACAACAGGAACCGTGCGCCGCCACGTTTTGTACCATATGAGCGCAAACAGCACTAATAATCCTACCATGATGAGTAAGTAAAACGGTTTGTCTTGCGCGAAACCATATAAAACACCCAAAAGCGTTGCGAGCACAAAAGCCGCGAGATAAGTCCAAAAACGTTTCATGCTAATTTATTTAGAAGTGAATAATTGTTTGACAAATTCGTCCAACTCTGCAGCGGAAGTATTCATGCGTTGGGCAATAACCTGACGGCGTTTGTAATAGGTTCGTTTCGACATGTCGGTCAAACTCAGAATCTCGTGGTTCTCCACGCCCAGACCTATAAGTAAAAGCACCTGCGCGTCCGCGTCCGTAAGGGATGGATATTGCCGACGAATCTTGTTTATCTTGGCGCTGAAGAGCTGCTGTAACTCATTCAAAGCGTGCGGTTTGTCGGTTTGTTGTTTAATCTGGTCCACCAGCGATTTGTACTGTTTCTCCTGCTCGCGCTGCATCGTATAAACACGGATACGCATGTCTTTAAGCGCACGGTGCAGATAGATAAAGCGATCCACGGCAAAACCGATCGCAAACACGACCACCACCATCACAATAATGATACAATACAAAATAACAAGATCTTCCTTTACCATAATACGTCGATTTTTGAAATCCGATGCAAAGGTACTGCTTTTTTCTGAATTGTGCAATAGCTCGTGATACGGCATATCACAAAAAAAAGAAAATCTTCCGTTTAATATATTGACATTTAGATGATTAGTTCGACACCTTCGTTCGCTCTCATCGCACATTTTACATGAGAGGGCGGGATGAATGGATAACCTTCATTTCGGATGCAAAGGTAGTGAAAATTTTTGATATATGCAAATTTTCGGGCATGGAAAAGTAATAAATATGAAAAAAAGCGCTCAAGAATGAGCGCATGGTGCACCTAATGGAGAGGACGGCGCATACATGACGCCGTGTTGCTACGCTGGGTAGTAAAAATTTACTTTTGGATGGCCTTCAAGGAGAAGATGTAGCGGTCGGAGGCAGTGCCGGGTTCATCGTGGATCGAGAGGATCTTGATGGCACCGAGGACGTTGTCTTTTTTTCCGAAGAGGAGCACATCGTCTGCTTTGAGGTTTTTGATGGTCGTGCTGCCGGTCAGGTTCTTCCATGTATCGGCAAGGCTTTGAGCAGTTGCTTCTGCGAAGTTAAATCCTTCGGCACGCGAGAACTTGATACCTGCTTCGGAATGCCAAGCGAATGAAAGGGCGTCCGGATCTTCGGACTCATTGAGCATGTCGTACCAAGCAACGGCGGTAGAGTCGGTGCCGAGGTATTCCGTTTGCATGTTCGAGAGCGAGAAAGCGGACTTATTGCCGGAAGCAGCGCTATAAAGCGTGATAGCATCTACAGGACGAATAGGTGACGCACCCGGAGTCACATGGATAGTGATGGGGTACGAATTAACCCGTCCTGCGGCATCATAGGAATATCCTTTGAAAGAGACCGTGGTGGTGTCTTTGTAATAAGGAAGGGTGTAATAGTAACTGAGTTGCGGTTTTTTGTTAGGCAGGGCGAGTGTTGTATCCAGAATCGTCCTATCCTGAAACTCAATGTCCGAGGCGATGATAGCCATACGTTGGATGGTAGATGACTGCGACTCAGCCTCGATGATAAAATGCAGATTGGTGCCGGAAGGGATATATTCCTTTTGCCAGTTGACATTATCGATCTGCATGATTGTTACCAACTCCGACTGCTTCTCGCACGAGGCGAGGAGCAGTACAGAAGTCAGTATCATAAAGCATTTTCTCATGTGCGTTTATCTGCGCGGTTTATTTTTCTGCGCATTGATACGCGCGTCGAGTTGTGCTTTCTCCAGCTCTTCCTTGGTGCTCTGCAACTCTGCACGGAGTGCATTCACCTGTTGTTGGAGCGCAGCGTTTTGGCTAGCAGCGGCCTGAATGGCCTGTTCGTGCTGTTTCTCAGTCTCCGCAGCCGACACTTTGTTAACTGCATACACTTTCACAACCATGGAACGTTTGTGGATACGTCCAGCATTCATATGCTCCACTACGTCATTGAAAGAAGCCGGCATAATATAATCCGCGTTGGGATAAGTGTCAGTCACTTTGTAAAGTGCTTTCTTGAGCAAACCGAGTTGGCGACTAACATTACCTCTGAAACCGATATGGGTCTCGTGGTAGAAACGCGGGTCATAAGGTTCGCCGTTCACCATGCGTATCTTACGGAAGATACCGAGATACGTCGTATATTCCACATCGACAGTAACGTCACCCAAGTACTGATAGTCCGCCATCGTCATATAGAGGCGCACTTGATCAGGCTTGAACTCGGAGTAGTTACGCTCCACGTTATGTTGGCTGACGCACGATGTGCCTAAGACTGCCATGAAAAGCAGAATAGGTATAAATATGCGTTGTTTCATAATTGAGTCAAATTTGGCGTTAATTAGTTATGGAAATAATAGGTGAAGGTAATAGCGGCATCGGCACCCCAACGGCCTTCCATGTACGAGGACTTCGTAACATCCACGTTACCAAGGGTCGGGTGATGCAGCGTAACCGTCTTCTCGCCGTCGTTGTTCACGATAGTGCGATCACCTGCGCTGAAGCTGGCAGTACCCGAATAACCGGTCTCGATACCGATTGCAAACGGCAGGTCAGCTACGAAAATCTGAAGACCGAAGAAGATACCGGCACCAATGACGAATTGGTTGTTCTTGTTCGCAATGCTGTATCCATCCGTTGCATACTTGTCTTGAATCAGATTGAAACCGATCGGCATCTGTGCTCCCAGGTATACATCAAGGATGTTCTTGGTGTTAAAGTGGTACGCACATCCCGGCAAGAAACGGGTGTAGTTCACATCCGATGTGGTTTTTTGCCAATCTCCACCATCGGGAGTCAACTTGTCGGTCGTACCCTTGCAAGCGAATTGGAAGCCGAGACGACCCTCCCAGTTGTCCGTGAAGTAATACTTGAGGTTAATAGCCGGAAGCGCCCAGAAAGAGTTCTCCGTGAACTTGGTGTCTTTGTTCAGTTTGATGAAGTCCATAACCTGCGTTACCGAAGCACCGAGGTAGAGACCGAAATCGCCAGCCTGCGGACGGTTTCCTGTACGAGGGATAACAGACGAGTTTACCTCACCTGTCGAAATCTGAGCAAAAGCTGTACTAACAGCCATCAATGCTACCAATAAAAGAGATGATTTTCTCATAGAATTGAAATTTTAGTGAATAAATAAAGTTTTGTTTGTTGTTGGTTTGTAGTTTTGCGGCTGCAAAATTAGTGATAATTTTTGATATATGCAAATTATTCTTCCGTTTTTTCGTAATTTTCTTATATTTTTCTGCATTTTCTGTTGTTTTGAATATTCATTCCCTCGGAAATGACAAAAAAGTACGATTCTCGTTCCAAACAAGTCCCCGCACCATAGGATAACCATAACATAACCATAGGATAACCATAGGATAATGCAATTTACCCGTACTTTTTTATCTCTCATACTATATTATATATTTATATATAATATACTTTTTGTCTTGCATTTTTTATTTGCATATGTCAAAAAAAAGCAGTACCTTTGCAGCCGATTTTGGAGAGTGCTATTGTTTTTCCACTCTCGGCGAATAATAAAAACTGAAAACAATGCGTACAGAAAATGAATTGCAGGGGGTGACCCTCCTGGGAAATCAGCACGTGCAGTACTACGACAACTATAATCCCGGCGTGCTGGAGACCTTCCCGAACAAACATCCTGAGAACGAGTATCTCGTTACCTTCAATTGCCCGGAGTTTACCACACTCTGTCCCAAGACCGGACAACCCGATTTCGGGCACATCTACATCAGTTATATCCCCCGGGAGCGCATGGTGGAGAGCAAATCGCTCAAACTCTACCTCTTCTCCTTCCGCAATCACGGTGACTTCCATGAGGACTGCGTCAACATCATCATGAAGGATCTGGTGGCACTCATGGATCCCAAATACCTGGAGGTAACCGGTTGGTTCATGCCTCGCGGTGGCATCAGCATCTATCCGTTTGCTAACTACGCCGACAAGGAGCATGAGGAGTTGAAGAAACAACGCCTGCGTGAACAATTCACATTAAACATTCAACATTAAACATTCATGAAAGATAGTATCATCGTTCTCTCCGGTGGACTCGACTCCACCACGATGCTGTACGAGTACCAGTACCGTATCGGTATGGCGCTTTCTTTCCACTATGGTTCGAACCATAACGACCGCGAGTTGGAGTTCGCCAAGTTGCATTGCGAGCGGCTCGGTATTCCCCATATGGTCATTCGTCTGCCTTTCATCAAGCAGTTTTTCAAGTCCTCGTTGCTGGCCGGAGCAGACGCTATTCCCGAGGGCAACTACGACGACGAGAACATGAAATCGACCGTGGTGCCGTTTAGGAACGGTATCATGCTCTCTATCGCTGCCGGCATCGCAGAGAACAACAAGTTCCAGTACGTCATGCTGGCGAACCATTCGGGTGATCATGCCATCTACCCTGACTGCCGACCGGAGTTCGTGGAAGCGATGAATAACGCCATTTGTTACGGCACCTGGAACGGCGTGCAGTTGCTCACACCTTATACCCATCTTACCAAAGCGGAGATAGCCGCCAAAGGCAAGGACATGAACCTCGATTATTCGGAGACCTGGAGTTGCTACAAAGGCGGCGAGCATCATTGCGGTGTCTGCGGAACCTGCCGTGAACGCAAGGAAGCCCTTGCCCAAGCCGGCATTGAAGATCATACGGTGTATGAAAATTAATTTTGAATTTTAAATTTTTAATTTTGAATTATGTTTTTTGTCCAAAAAACAATAGAGATCTCGGCAGCGCATAATCTCACGCTGAGTTATGAGAGCAAGTGCGAGAACCTGCACGGACATAACTGGATCATCGTGGTCTATTGCCGCGCCAAAGAACTGAACCGTGACGGTATGGTGACCGACTTTACGCATATCAAGAAAGTGGTCAAGGACAGTTTTGACCATAAGTATATCAACGACGTTCTGGATGTCAATCCTTCGGCGGAGAATATCGCCAAATGGATCTGCGACCACGTAGAGAACTGCTACAAGGTAAGCGTGCAAGAATCCGAAGGCAATATCGCCATTTATGAAAGGGACTAAAGACAAAAGACCGCTTCGCTAAAAGACAAAAGACTAAAATGACTCGACTGATAGTATTAAGTCTATTATCCATTGTCCTTTAGAGAGTGAAACGAACGGTCCTTAATCCAATGTATAAAGTTAACGAAATATTCTTTACGCTTCAGGGCGAGGGTGCTCATTCGGGTATCCCTGCTGTGTTTGTGCGTTTCAGCGGCTGTAACCTGCGCTGTCCGTGGTGCGACACCGAGTTTACAGAGTACACCGAGATGGGCGCCGAGCAGATCGTAAGTCAGATGTTAGAGATGTATGACCTGCCTAACGAACGCCGTAAGATGTGTGTCCTTACCGGCGGTGAACCGTCCCTGCAAGTAGATACACCCCTTATCGATGCCCTCCATGCGGCCGGTTTCTATATCTGCATCGAGACGAACGGCACACGTTCCCTACCCGACGGTATCGACTGGATCACCTGTTCGCCGAAAGAATCCTCACTCAAACAATCTCAAACGACCTCAAACAACATCAAACTCCAAAAGGTTAACGAAGTGAAAGTCGTCTTTACCGGCACGTACGATCCCGAAGTTTGGCGCACCCAACTGGAAGCGGAACACTGGTTATTGCAGCCTTTGCGTTTTACGGGCGAATGGTTGATAGAAAATGTCGATTCCTGGGAAGATGACCGTAACGACAACCTCAATGACACCGTCCGTTACATCCTCTCCCACCCCTTCTGGCGCCTCAGCGTCCAAATCCACAAAATAGCCGGCCTGAGATAGTTTATCTTATCGGGATCACTAAGCGAAGCGGACGAGATTCATCGTCTGCTTTTTTAAAATGAAGTAACACAGGATCATCTGGTTCCGGCAAACGAATACCGATCATCTCTGTCCAAGGAGACAGTTTTCTGGCTACTCTCCGTTTGCGCTGAATAGAACGTATCGATTCTTTCTTGCGCTTATGGTTCCCTTCGGGTTTGAAGGGCTCGATTATATGTTGTTGTTCCGCTAACACAATCTGCTCGGCAGATGCGACGAATAGTGCCTTTTCGGTTATCCGGCTGCAATATTCCGCAAAACGGGTTCTGTCGGACTTACTCATCCCAAGTGCCACGCTCTTGAGATTATCCGGTGAATCTTTACGCATAATCTTTTTCCAAAGACCACATTCCACCTCCTCAGAGATATAATACGGTTGCTCAGCCGGTACATAAACAAAGCGCAACTTCCTACCCTTGATTCGAACAGAACGGGTTAGCGGCGGTTCTTCCGGTTCCACTTGCTGCATCGGCTCATTCGGCAATGTAAGCGCCATGCGAAAACCGATATACTCGGTGGCTGTCTCCGGCAGATGCCAACGACGTACGGATAGATGGCTGTTCGCCACACACTCATCGTAACTGCCGCCGCGTGCGATACGGTAACTGCCCGTATCGGCGCCGCACGGATCAGGTTGTGTACTGAGCATATATGGACCATAAATATCCTGGCACCATTCCGACACATTACCGGTCATGTCGTATAGCCCTAATTCGTTCGGGCGCTTATGTCCTACAGGGTGTTTCCAGTCTCCGGAACAGGAGTATGTCCAACCGACACTATCTGCCTCATTTCCTCCTGCAAAACGATAGGCCTTGCTTTTCGCTCCACCTCGTGCCGCATATTCCCATTCCGCTTCGGTAGGCAACCGAAAAGGCAATCCCGTGATACTATCTAACCGCCGCACAAACTCCTGACAATCTAACCACGACACATACGAGACAGGTACTGTCGGATAGCCTTTCGGGGTGATGACCTCCCGCTCAGGCATTACTGCGCGCCATAGTTGCACGGTTACTTCCGTAGTCGCTATATAATAAGGAGAAAGAAAAACGAGGTGCGCCGGTTTATCGGTATAAGTATCCTTGTCCGTCTGATCCGGTGTAGCACCCATCATAAACGAGCCGCCTTCCACCCGTTGCATGGTAAAGCCGACATCGTTTACTTCTATTTCCAGACGTTGTAGCGAATCGGGTACGACTGGTTTATGCTTTCGTGCCATGACCGGCAGCACAAAAACGATGGAGACAAGCAATATGATCCCTTTTCGACACACGCCCTATTCATAGCAAATACTATGCCAAACAAAAATGCCCGAGCGACCCCGAGCATTTTTGCATACATCCACAAACTTATTACTTTATATTCAACGCCATCGGCAACATGCAAAGGAAAGGTACCGAACGTGCGTAGTCAACCGTGGAGTAGTTATCGCGAAAATACAAGTTCTCGTAATACGATTTCTTGCGTTTGAAATACAATTTCTCCGATGGAATAGCCCACGCAACCTGACCAAGTTTTTGTGCCAAGAACCATTTCTCCAACAATCGCGAGCAACGACCATTACCATCTGCAAACGGGTGAATACTTACGCAAACAAGATGAATCATCGCAGCATAATAGAATACCTCATCGTACGACAAATCCTGCCGCACAAGCACGTCAATATCGTGCATAAGTTTGCCCATCTCCTCGGCCACGATACCCGGATCTGCACCCGTATAAACTTTCACTCCGCCGCCAAAGACACCAACCGGCATGTCACGGTACGCGCCCTTGTACTTATCGGCGATACCGGAACAATCGGACATAATCTTATGCGCCGCAAGGAAAGAATCCGTGCTGATAGTGCTCCTAGCCGCATACTCGTACGCCGCAATCATATCATCGATCTCCTGCACATCACGGCTGATAATCTTCGCCTCTTTGAGTTTCAAGTAATCATCTTCGGTCATCGATGATCCCTCAATAAGGCTGGAGTTGCATGACGAACTCAACAAGTAGAACTTGAAGTTCTGAGGCGTGAGCGACTTGGAAGCAAGTCGTTTGACACGCTTCTCAATCGTTATCGGCTGCTGCGCTTGGTAGTCAGCGAAGAACTCACTATGTATGATCTGCAACGATACCATAAATTTGGTTGCGAACTCTCTTTTTACTTAACTGCCTTGAAACTCATGTCGAGACTCTTGTAACTATGGGTCAGCGCACCGACGGACACAAAGTCCACGCCTTGCTCCGCGTAACTGCGGATGGTGTCAATCGTGATACCGCCGCTGGACTCGATCTCCATATGTCTTCCGGCCGTCTTCTCCCATGCGCGGATGAGGTCAACCGCCTCTTTGGTCTTGGCCGGGCTGAAGTTATCCAGCATGATGCGATCGGGGATATTGGTTGCGAGCGCCTCGTTGATCTCATCGAAATTGCGCACCTCGATCTCGATCTTCATGTTGAGAAACCGCTGCGCTTTTTCGGAGTGCTCGGAAGCACCTTTCTCCTTACAATAATCGCGAGCACGCGTGAGCGCGTTGGTGATACCTCCGGCAAAGTCCACGTGGTTGTCCTTGAGCAGGATCATATCGAACAGACCGATACGGTGGTTCATGCCACCACCTAAAGCCACCGCCTCTTTCTCCAGATAACGCAGTCCCGGAGTCGTCTTACGCGTATCCAATACATGACAACCCGTATCTTCGATGAGCGATTGGTACTTATGTGCCGTAGTCGCAACACCCGACATGCGTTGCATGATATTGAGCATCGTACGCTCTATCTGCAACAGACTCAGTTCTTTACCATACACCTTGAAGGCGATATCACCCGGCTTCACATGGTCACCGTCGTGCAGGAACTGTTCGAAGCGGCACTCCGGATCAAAATAATTGATGATCTCTTTCGCCACCTCAACACCCGCCAACACACCGGTGTCCTTGATGATCAACTGCTGGCAACCCATCTGCGTGGGCGGAATACAACTGAGCGAGGTATGATCACCGTCACGGATGTCCTCTTCAAACCAGATAGCAATAAGCTTACGAAGTTCTTCTTTTTTCATAATCCTTCAAAATTTTGTGCAAAAGTACAAAAAAATTTGCATATATGCAAAAAAAAGTGTAATTTTGTGCCGTGAAACGTTTATTTTGTATAGTTTTTGTGCTTTGTAGCTTGGCTACAGGGCTGTATGCAGAGAGCAAATGGTCCTACCTCAACAGGCGTCATGAGACGCGTATCGGTTGGGGCGACCAGTTGTTCGAGAGCTTGATCTGGCATAATCCCACCTATCGTGTGCGGACGATGCCGGAGAGTTACCGACGGGTCTATCATGAGAATTACCACCATGACCAGCATATATGGTTCGAGTACCAGTATCGCCACAAGGGTTGGTTCTCCTTCGGCGGTATGGCGGATATCAGTTTCGTGGACTGGGATGACGTGACGCGTAACGGAAAGGGTGATGTCGTAGAACGCGACAAAGGGCATTATTTCTACAACCTCGTGATCATGCCCACGATTCGCTTCACCTATTTCCACCATGAGTACGTCAACCTCTACTCCGGTTTAGGAGGCGGTATGTGCATCAACGGCGGTACGGAAGAAGACGGGTTAGGACGTAAGACCGTGGTGGGTGCAGCAATCAACTTCACCGTCTTCGGTATCAGCGCCAACTATAACCAATGGTTCTGGACCGTTGATTTCGGTGGCATGTACGCACTCAGAGACCTCAATACCATTTTTATGCTCTCGTCAAGAATGATCAATGTCGGAGCCGGAATACGATTCTAAATAATAGACCACTTCGTTAAAAGACATAAGACCGCTATGCTAAAAGACAAAAGACTATATACTATCGGACGAATCATTTTTATCCTTCTTCCTTTGTCCTTATTCCTTTGTCCCTCCTGCCAGTTCAAGGAGCAGGACTTTGCAGACTTCATCGATCTGGAAGCCGGTAAGGGCATGAAATTCTGTCCGTACGGTATGCATGAGACCGACCTCTCGGAAGGTCTGCCCTATAACTGTTACCTGCCGGACGGTACGTCTGTCAACGATTATAACGAGTTGCTCGAAGAGATCGAAGCGGAAGAAGGTTCGGCGGATGGTCCGCGTAAGACCAGCAGTACCACCGGTGCGAATGTGCTGCAGGAACTGTTGCGGTACGGCAACCAGAAGAAAGTGATTGAGATACCGGGCACTTATCCCAGTATCGACGGTAACTGGGATGAGATCACTTTGTCCGGTAAGGTCATGCTGCCTGCCGGCAAGCGCCCCAAGCGAATGATCCTCGTCAGTCACTATACCGTTTGTTCCAATGCAGAAGCACCCAGTAACGCGTTCTCGCTCGAAGGTCTGCTGGTGCAACAAGGATACGGTCTGATCATTCCGGATTACCTCGGATACGGTGTCACGGCCGATAAGGTGCACCCGTACCTGGTCATGGACCTCACGGCACGTAACGTGGTGGATATGTACCTGGCTGTTCGTCCTTGGCTCAAAGCGGTGGGCTACGAACCTGAATACGACGATATCTACCTCATGGGTTACAGTCAGGGCGGAGCTACGACGATGGCCGTCGAATACCTCATTGAGAACGAGTATTCTTATGACGGAGACCCGGAGAAGATCAACATCCATCGTGTGTTTGCCGGTGGTGGACCGTATGATGTGCAAGCTACCTACGAACGATTCGTCACAACGGACTTAGCCGGTTATCCGGTGGCTGTACCGCTCGTCATGCAAGGCATGATTAAGGGTAATAACCTCAATATCAAGATGACCGACCTGATGCAGACCTGGCTCTACGCCCATATGGACGACTGGATCAACAGCAAGAAATTCACGGCCGCGCAGATCAACGCATTCATCGGTACGACCGTCACGCATAAACTGCTGACAGCAGAAGCCATGGACCAGAAATCCGCTAACGTCGCAGAACTGTACAAGGCCATGACCGCCAACTCAATCACGTCGCATAACTGGGTGCCGGAAGCTTCGGTATATATCATGCACTCGATGGACGACGAAGTGGTGCCGTACACCAATGCCACCAACGCCAAGTCCAAATGGCAAGGCGCCAATATCACCTATAACTTCGGGCATTACGGCACGCATATCAAGACCTGCCTGCGCTTTATCATCACCGTCAAGAAACTCCTCAAGCAGGAAGAAGAAGAAAGGAAGTTGTATGAATAGAGACCGTTTCACTAAAAGACAAAAGACCGCTTCGCTAAAAGACAAAAGACTATATACATTCGGACTAATCATTTTTGTCCTTTGTCTATTGTCCATTGTCCTTTGTCCGTCCTGCAAAACCGAAGCCCCGTGGACAACGAAGGATGTGAACATCACAATGGAGGTTAAGACCGTCTCGGCGGGATTTATCGAGTGTGAGTTCTCCACCAACAAAGAGGCATACTACCTTATCGCCATCGAGCCGGCACGTACCGACTACGACCCTATGGCGCACCAGAAAGAGTTTATGATGCTGGCGCTCGACTCCGCGAACGTAGAGTACATCCAATGGCGTAACTGGCTGCTTAAGAGCGGTGAGACCAATATCGCACCTTTCGCCAGTCATGCGCTGCAGTATGGCAAAGTCAATCATTTCTTCACGAACCTGGAACCGAGTACCGATTACTGGGTATTCGCCTTCGTGGTCAATCCTGACAAACTGCAACCTGCCGGCAAACTGTACCTGGCACGACTGAAAACGAAAGCAGAGAGCACCGTGAACGTATTCTTCGAGTACCGCGTACGCGGCTATTGGGATTATATCTATCCTGTGGATTCAACGGGCCATATCTATGACCATTTCCCCTATATGTGCGCCACGCGGGACAGCTTGGAGATATTGGAAGATGTGCCGGAATCGGAACGCAGTACCGTCCAACTGGATACTGTTGCCTTGTGGTATTTCTCGGACTATTTCGAGGCATTTATGAAACCGGGCGTAGATGTCTCGCCGCTGCTCAACTACGGTGTCAAAGCCGTGGAGAACGACGGCTGGAACTCCTATCTGCAATTTGAGGTTGGACATACGTACTACACCGCCATCGTCGGTTGGGACGGTGAGATGGGTAATAACGTCATTTACAAATTCACCTGGACCGGCGAGGACTTCGAGGCATACTTCAAGAATGAAGATTCATTTATTTATGATTGGTACGACGAGTGATCCTCGGCTCCAATCCCTCATCGATGAATACCAACAACGGCTCAAACACTATGTGCCGTTTGAACTCGTCGTCATTCCTGATGTTAAGAATGCCAAGTCCCTCAGCCAGGAACAACTCAAGACCGCCGAAGGCGAAGCCTTACTATCACGTCTCACGCCCTCCATGGATGTGATCCTCATGGACGAACACGGTAAAGAATTCCGTTCCATCGAGTATGCCGATTTCCTGCAAAAGAAGATGTCTTCCGGCAAAGACCTGGCACTCGTCATCGGCGGAGCCTACGGTTTCAGCCCTGCCGTCTATGCCCGAGCCAACGGCAAACTGTCCCTCTCGCAAATGACCTTCTCCCACCAGATGATACGAATAATGGCCATCGAGCAGATCTACCGCGCAATGACCATTCTTCGTAACGAGCCGTATCACCATGAGTGATTAGCGGACCCGTAGTTTCATACCTATCTGAAGGATCTTATTCTCCTTGATGTTATTGAGTCGGCATAGAGCCTTGACGCTTGTGCCGTATTTCTTGGCGATGCCACTCAAGGTGTCTCCTTGTTTGACCTTATGGTACTTCATTGCCGCCGCCTCGGCACGTTTCTGCTTCATGGCCTTGATACCGATCACGTACTCGTCCGCATTACGCAGTTTGCCGGTCTCAAAATTGATGACTGTAGCCGGATCGATGGCTTCGCCCAAATACCGTATCTCGAGGTGTAAGTGACTACCTGTCGAACGACCGGTGTTACCACCTAAGCCCAGTACATATCCTGCCTTCACCGGCTCGTACTCATCCACCAACGGACGACTCAAATGACCATAGACGGTCTCCAGACCATTGTCATGACGAACCACCACGAAGTAACCGTATCCACGCGGATCCCAGCCGACGATACGCACCTGACCGGGCCAAGCTGCACGGATTGAGTCACCTACCTGCACCTTGATATCCGTACCCTTGTGCATTCGGTTACGACGCCAACCGAAAGGACTGGTCACATAGCCCGGAGCCGGTAACACAAACCCTGCCATCGGGATACGCACGTCGTCTTTAAGGCTGTCGAACATCGTGCCGTACGGATTGACCTTCTCATCCGTCCACAGGAACCGGTAGATACTATCCGCCGGGTGATGGTTGATCAGCGTCGTGTCGAGCATGAACTGCGGTGCAATCTTATACACCACATCACCGTCCTTCGTGCGTACGATGATCTTGTTCGGCAGCAAGTCCAACTCACAACCGAGCACCAGCGTGTCATGCGAGAACAAACCTGCCAGACACTCCGGCAACTGGCTTGCACGCACGTCGATATCGTCCAACTCCTCCAACTCGTCGCCTTCGCTGTCCACAGCCGCACTATCCAACGGCGTATTGATCACAGCAGGCGCGTCCTGCGCACTTAATGGAAGCGCAAACAGGAGAAGCAAAAGCCACAAAGATACAGAACTCCGCATATGATTCCTAATCCAACTAAAATGCTACAAATAGCGATCAGCCATTTCTTCCAACTGTCCATCTGACCTTTTACCTTCGGTAATTTCACTACCGGGAACATCACTTGTTCCGTCAGCGTGCGACCGAAGAGTACCGAGACGAGGGCATCCGAGTTGATGGCCCAGCCGTTGGCGTTCAGCACCGGAGCCAGGTTACGACGACGCAACTTGAGCCAAGCCATGATCATGCTCGGACCCGAGATGACAAGCAGGATACAAACGAACACAATAATGTATTGCCACCATTTGAAACCGCTCATGCCTTCTGCCACACTCACCAATGCCGCACCGATCATGCCTAATGCCATACCGATGGCAGCGAAGATACCGGCAAATTTCGCGATATCGAAAGCGGGTTTCTGCTCTTCCTTCTTCTCGCCATTCGCTATTAACCCTTCGCCTTTCGCCGTCAGATCACCAAACGCTTTCGCGTCTTTCTCTGCCGCCGACTTATTGATCTTATCCTCCACCCAATTGGCAAACTTACGATACGGCGTCCAGAACGACTGACGAATACTAATCGGGTTGTCGATGATCTTCGTCACCGTGGCATCGTAATCGAGACCGTCGTTGTCATAGAACACGGCATTCTTGCCGATACTCAGGTTATTCACCTCACCCTGCGTCACCGCTGCCACGATCGCCATCGACTTACCCGTCTTCTGGTTCACACAGTTGCAGTAAATCAGGTACATACCCGACAACGGTGCCTGTGCGTCATGTTTCGCCGGATCGTGTACACGCATACACAAGTGACACGCGCGCTGATCAATAATAAGTGTACCTGCCTCGAACGATGCGATCGTACTGCTGTCGCGGTCATAGAAGTCCTCCAAGGTCACGAAGTTACGCAACAAACGGTAGAAATCCCGGTGAATCAACAGCAACTTACGCAGCGGCATAAACTCTGCCCTCGCTTCAGCGAGTTCACTTTCAACTTTCAACTTTAAACTTTCAACTTCAGATTCCCAACGGGCAATCTGAGCGCCCATTTCGAGGAATTTCTTCTCCGTCATGCCCGGCTTCGGAGCATCTTCGGCAATCACAGCCAAACCTAACTTCTGCAGTTTCTCCTGCTCGAAATAAGCGGCATACTCTGCCTGTTTTTCTTTATACGCCGCGATCACATCTGCCTCTAACGGAGCAGCAGGCACAGGCTTCTCTTCAACTGTCACAGCATCGATAGCAGCTTGTACGTCCGCAAGACTCACCTTACCGTCCTTTGCCAGTTTCTCGGCAACGGCTTTGAGCGATTCGTCTGCAATATTGTCGAGTGCGATACTATCGCTCTGCTCGAACAGCGACTTGGCGTCTTTCAGCGTCGCGCACAGGTAATCTGCGGTTGCAATCACCTCTTTCACACGCAACTTACCGTCACCGTCCAAGTCCATCAGACTCAACGAATCGCTGCTGATCTCCAGACCGGTCGTCGGACAGGACAACACCGTCCACATCTTCTTGTCCAGTTCTCCCAAATGACGGATATCCTCCGCCGATTGAATACGAACGCGCGTCACACCGCCCACATTCGCAAAACTCCAATTGTACTTAGCCATAAATATCCAATTTACAATTTACAATTTACAAATTTCAAAAATCGGGGACAAAGGTACAAAAAAATTTGCATATATGCAAAAAAAATTGTACTTTTGTGCTCATTTTTGAATGTATGTGGATTGTTTTAGCGTTTATATCGGCTGTTTGCCTTGGCTTTTATGACATCTCGAAGAAGATTGCATTGGCCGACAACAAGGTCATCGACGTGCTCACGCTCAGCGTTTGTTTCTCGTCCTTGGCCCTCTCTGTCCCGCTTATCCTCTCGCGAGTCTGCCCGGAAATAATGATCGGTACGCATTTCTATGTGCCTACCATGGATCTTGAAGCCCACCTCTTTACCATCCTCAAGTCCGCCATTGTCCTCAGTTCATGGATCTTTGCGTATATATCGCTCAAGCACCTGCCTATCTCTGTGGTTAGCCCCATGCAAGCGACTCGCCCCATGTGGACACTCGTCGGCGCACTTCTTATCTTCGGTGAACGGCTCAACACCTGGCAGTGGATCGGCGTGATACTTGCCATTGGAACGGTCTTTCTCTTCTCACTCGGCGCCACTAAAACGACTAACCACCCTGCCCTCTTCAAGGAGCATAAATTCTATTACCTCTGCCTCGCGCTTGCTATCCTCATCGGCTCCTGTTCCGGCTTGTACGACAAGTACCTAATGCGCCGTTACGACCATAACGCCGTGCAGGTCTATTACACGTTCTATCAAGCGATTATGATGCTCATTGTTTGGGGAATAGACCGCTTCGCTAAAAGACAAAAGACCGCTTCGCTAAAAGACAAAAGACTTAATACACTAGCAGACACAAACCAGTCTATTGTCCATTGTCCATCGTCCATCGTCCCGATCATCTTGATTTCGATTTTTTTGATCATCTCGGACAACGTCTACATGCTCGCTCTCCGCGACCCAGACTCCATGATAGCAGTCGTCAGTACGATCCGTCGTGGCGGTGCCGTCATCGGCTTTGCCTACGGTCTTCTTTTTCTCCGCGAGAACGATCCTTGGCGCAAGATCCTCTGCATGCTCGGCATCCTTGCCGGCCTCATCTGCCTTGCGTTCGGCTCAATTTGACGATTTTCCGCATTTTTCTTCGAAAAAATTTGCACAATCCAAAAAAAAGCAGTACCTTTGCACGCTTTTTCCGCGGTGACGCGAAAAGAGGCTAACATGTTTAACCCTTTAACGGGATCCTAGAGCGACCTAGCTAGACCTAGTGCGACCTAGTTCCCACCCAAAATTCTACCACATGGCAGAAAATCTTTCTCTCCAGAACTTCGACTGGGATGCCTATGAAGCACAACAGCAAGGCACAAAAAACGAAGAAGAAATCCAAAAGTATAATGACACCCTGAGCGCCATCAAGGACAACGAAGTCGTTGAGGGTACCGTCATCAGTATCAACAAACGCGAAGTCGTTGTTAACGTAGGCTACAAGTCGGACGGTATCGTTCCGGCATCTGAGTTCCGTTACAACCCCGAGCTCAAAGTAGGCGACAAAGTAGAAGTTTACATCAAGAGCCAGGAGGACAAGAAGGGTCAACTCGTGCTCTCGCACAACGAGGCACGCACCGCTCGCGCTTGGGACCGCGTTAACGAGGCTTACAACGCAGGTGAGATCGTTACCGGTTACATCAAATGGCGTTCGAAAGGCGGCATGATCGTGGACGTACTCGGTATGGAAGCCTTCCTCCCGGGTAGCCAGATCGACGTGAAGCCGGTTCGCGACTATGACATCCTCGTCGGCAAGACGATGGAGTTCAAGATCGTCAAACTCAATCCGGAGTTCCGCAACGTCGTTGTTTCCCACAAAGCACTCATCGAGGCTGAACTCGAGGCTCAAAAGGCTGAGATCGTCGGCAAACTCGAGAAGGGTCAGGTACTCGAAGGTACGGTTAAGAACATCACCAACTACGGTGTCTTCATCGACCTCGGCGGCGTGGATGGTCTTATCCACATCACCGACCTCAGCTGGGGACGCGTTAACGACCCGCACGAGCTCCTGCAACTCGACCAGAAGATCAACGTTGTTATCCTCGACTTCGATGAGGAGAAGAAACGTATCGCTCTCGGTCTCAAGCAGTTGACTCCGCACCCGTGGGATGCGCTTGATCCGAACCTCAAAGTAGGCGACAAGGTTCACGGTAAAGTAGTCGTTATGGCTGATTACGGCGCATTCGTTGAGATCGCAGAAGGCGTAGAAGGTCTCGTTCACGTATCTGAGATGTCTTGGAGCCAGCACCTCCGTTCCGCTAACGACTTCCTCAAAGTCGGCGACGAGGTAGATGCTGTCATCCTCACGCTCGACCGCGCTGAGCGCAAGATGTCTCTCGGTATCAAGCAGCTCAAGGCGGATCCGTGGGCTAACGTAGAGACCAAATACGCTGTTGGTACCCGTCACTGGGCTAAGGTTCGTAACTTCACCAACTTCGGTGTCTTTGTAGAGATCGAGGAAGGCGTTGACGGACTCATCCACATCAGCGACCTGAGCTGGACCAAGAAGATCAAACACCCGAATGAGTTCACCCAGATCGGCGCACAGATCGAAGTTGTCGTTCTCGACATCGACGTAGCTAACCGCCGTCTGAGCCTTGGTCACAAGCAACTCGAGGAGAATCCTTGGGAGGAGCTCGAGGCTAAGTTCGGCGTAGATACCATCGTTGATGGTAAGGTTGTTGAACTGACCGACAAGGGCGCTGTCGTTTCGCTCGAGGAAGGCGTAGAGGGCTTCTGCACTACCCGCCACCTCCAGAAAGAAGACAAGTCGCCGGTTGCTGTTGGTGACACCCTGCCGTTCAAGGTGATTGAGTTCAACCGTGACGCTAAGCGTATCCTCGTTTCGCACCTCCGCACATGGGAGGAGCGCAAAGAGACAGCTCCGAAGGCAGCTAAGAAAGCCGCTAAGGCTGAAGAACCCGCTCTCGACCTGCCGAAGGTAGAGAAGACCACCCTCGGTGATCTCTCCGCTCTCGCAGAACTGAAGGCTTCCCTCGAAGCAGAGGCTAAACCTGCCAATGCCGCTAAGGCTGCTAAGGCAGAAGCCCCCGCAAAGGAGCCCGCAGAAGAGAAGCCGGCCAAGAAAGCCCCGGCAAAAAAAGCCGCTAAAAAAGAAGACGCTGAGTAATTTCGGCTAATCTTTCAAAAAAAGTCCTGCATACTTGCGTATGTGGGATTTTTTTTGTACCTTTGCACGCAAAAATTGAAAATAATCGTGCAAAACAATGAAAGTAGTGTTGATCTATTTGGCAATCATCAATGTGGTGACGTTCTTTCTGTTCGGCATCGACAAATGGAAAGCCAAGCGGGATAAATGGAGAGTGCCGGAAGCAACGCTGCTTTGGTGGGCGGTGTTCGGCGGGAGTATCGGTGCGCTGTTAGGAATGAGCGTATGGCACCATAAGACGCAGCACAGGAAGTTCACGTGGGGTGTGCCGGCGATACTGATTGCACAGATTGCGATAGTGGGAGTAATTATATATTATACGATATTATGAACGCAATATTTATTGTTTTACCGATACTGACGATTCTAATGTTCGACTTGGGATTGACACTCAAGCCTCAGGATTTCAAACTGATTGTGCAACGCCCCAAACCGGTGATTGTGGGATTGATCGGGCAGATTGTACTACTGCCATTGATTGCGTGGGGAATCATACAGTTATCAGCTATCAGTGGTCAGATGTCTGCTCTTTTTATTATCGGGATAATGCTTGTAGCATGCAGTCCGGGCGGAAGTTCGAGTAATGTGTTCTCGATGTTGGCGAAGGGCGATGTGGCGTTATCGGTCACGCTCACGGCATGCAGTAGTCTGATCACGCTCTTTACTTTACCGCTCATCATGGTTTGGGTGACCGCGAGTGTGGGCGAAGCCACGGACATCCATCTACCGATCGGCAATCTGCTCATACAGAACTTAGTGTTGATGGTGGTGCCGATAGCGATTGGTTTTGTGATGAATATATACAAAGAGCAAACGGCGGCGAAGATCCATAACGTGCTCAAACGCATCACCATGCCGGCGCTGGTGCTGCTGGTGACGGTTTTCTTCTTGCAACACAAGCAGACGATCGTGGAAGAGTTCGCTTCGTTGGGTCTGACGATGTCAATTTTGATACTGGCCACAACAGGCTGCGGAGCGATTCTCGCATGGTTACTCAAACTAAGTCAGAAAGAACGCCGAACCTTGGTCATCGAAATCGGCATGCAGAACGCGGCACAAGCGATCACTATCGCATGTAGTCCACTCATTTTCAATAACGAGATCATTGCTATTCCGGCTATCATCTATGCGCTGATGATGAACCTGATTCTGCTGGCGTACGTAGGATTTACCAAAATGAAAGACCGCTAAGCGATGATCTCACCGTTTACATTACCACCAAGTCCGGAGGCGCAAAAAGCCGCTAAGGAAGTGATCGAGAAGGTACATGCGTATATGGACATGCACCCGAAAAGCGAATTGCATCGATGTGGCAAAATGTTCGGTGTGCTGGTCTACGAAGACGGATATCTGGCTGCGTTCTCTGCCAAACTGGACGGGACGTATTATCATGAAGGGTTTGTGCCGCCCGTTTATGAGATGACGGAAGAACCAATCGGGACTTCTAAAGCCGAATCGCAAAGGCTGCAAAGGTTGTTGTTCGCGAACTATAACTTCATTAATGGCAAAGGCGAGAGCAAGAATCTACTGGAGATCTTTAGAAACGAAAAAGTTGTTAGTCCTGAGGATTGGTTTAGCGGCAAGACATCTTCTTCCTTACCGCCTTCTGGAGCAGGGGAATGCTGTGCGCCGAAGTTGTTGCAACATGCGTTGACGCATGGACTGAAACCGGTAAGTCTGGCGGAGTTCTGGGTGGGTGCACCTTCCAAGACAGAAATCAGACAGGAAGGAGCGTTTTATGCCCCGTGTTCGGGAAAGTGCGTTCCAATACTCAAGCACATGCTTGAGGGATTACAGGTTACAGGTTATGAGTTACAGGTTACGGGTTACGGGAAGCCGGAAATAATCTATGAGGACGAATGGTTGATGGTGGTGAATAAGCCTGCGGGACTGCTCTCTGTTCCGGGCAAAAACGAGGAACCTTCGGTTGAAAGTCTGCTTCACGCTAAACCTGTACACCGCCTTGATCAGGATACTTCCGGCCTCCTTGTACTCGCCAAGAAACCGGAAATATATAAAGAACTACAAGCCTATTTCCAAAGGCGTGACATTCTCAAGCGGTATGAAGCCATATGTAAGGGATTAGGGATTGGAGAATTAGGGATTAGGGGAGAGATTTCCCTACCCCTTTTGCCGAATCCGTATGACCGGCCGCGACAGATGGTGGACAGAGAGCACGGGAAAGTGGCAATCACCCGGTACGTGATACGAGAGAGAAGGGACGACGGAAGCGTATTGGTGGATTTCTATCCGCTCACAGGTCGCACGCACCAATTACGTGTACATGCTGCCCATCCGGATGGATTGAATGCGCCTATCGTGGGTGACCGCTTATACGGATCAGCCGGCGAACGACTGATGCTCCATGCCGCGGAAATCACTTTTGTACATCCCGTAACAAAAGAAGAGATGCATTTCTGCATCCCTTCGAATTTCGGAAAACATCCTTTACATGCGCTCCGGCATCTCAATACCGAGGAGCGACATCGCGGAAGCCAACACTTTCGCTACGTTCTTCGCAAGCAAGAGACGTAGGGCTCGTTTGGCTACGTCGGGTTCATTCAGGATACTGAGGTCGTGATAGAACGAGTTGAAGTCGCATGCGAGATCATACGCGTAGTTACAGATGACCGCAGGTGAGAAGTTATCACCGGCATTGCGAACTACTGCAGGATACTCGCAAAGACGCTGAATCAAAGCAAGTTCTTTCTCTTCGAGGTCTCGAGATCTCGCGGACTCAACATCTCGAGGATCTGCTTTCCGCAACACCGACTGAATACGCGCGTAGGTGTACTGAATAAAGGGACCTGTGTTACCGTTGAAGTCGATGGACTCGGCAGGGTTGAAGAGCATGTTCTTGCGCGGATCAACCTTCAAGATGAAGTACTTGAGAGCACCCAGTCCTACTTTGCGGGCAATCTCGTTCGCCTCAGCCTCAGTGATACCTTGCAAGGTGTTTACCTTGTCCTTGGAGATCTCCTTGGCGTCCTCGATCATCTTATCCATGAGGTCGTCGGCATCAACGACCGTGCCTTCGCGCGATTTCATCTTGCCGTTCGGCAGTTCAACCATACCGTAACTGAAGTGCACCAGTTCCTTGCCGAACGGGAAACCGAGACGGTCAAGCAGGATAGAAAGCACCTTGAAGTGGTATTCCTGTTCGTTACCGACCACATAAACCATCTTATCAATCGGATAATCCTGGAAACGCAGTTTGGCAGTTCCGATGTCCTGGGTCATATAGACCGAAGTGCCGTCCGAACGGAGCAGCAGTTTCTCATCCAGTCCGTCTTTGGTGAGGTCTGCCCAAACAGAACCATCTTCACGACGATAGAACTGTCCACTCGCCAGACCTTTCTCCACTTCGGATTTACCTTCCAGATACGTATTCGACTCGTAGTAGATCTTATCGAACGACACGCCCATGCGTTGGTAGGTCTCGTCAAAACCGGCATATACCCATTCGTTCATCTTCGCCCACAGGGCACGGATCTCAGGATCGTTCGCTTCCCATTTACGCAGCATCTCTTGTGCCTCCAACATCAGCGGAGCTTCCTTCTTTGCAGTCTCTTCGTCCTTGCCGGCAGCCATCAGTTCAGCGATCTGCGCTTTGTACTCCTGGTCGAAACGCACGTAGTAGTCACCGATGAGGTGATCTCCCTTCTTACCGCTTGTCTCAGGTGTCTCACCGTTGCCGAACTGCAACCACGCAAGCATGGACTTGCAGATATGGATGCCGCGGTCGTTAACGATATTGGTCTTAACCACCTTCCATCCGTTCGCCTCCTGGATCTTCGCGATCGAATAGCCCAGCAGGTTATTACGCACGTGACCAAGATGCAAAGGCTTATTCGTATTGGGAGAACTATATTCCACCATCATGAGTTTATCCCGACTCGGCTGCTGACCGTAGTTAGCGTCCGTATCAATGGCTTCGAGTTGCTTTACCCAGAAGGCATCGTCGATGACGAGATTAAGGAAACCTTGTACCGCGTTGTATTTAGCGATCAACCCTTCTCCATTCGCCATTAACCATTCACCCATTTCAGCCGCTACTTGTGCCGGGGCCTTGCGGGCTAACTTAACAAACGGGAAAACGACTACCGTCAAGTTACCTTCAAACTCCGGACGGGTCTTTTGCAACTGGATCTGGGCATCACTTGCCTCCACACCATAAAGCGCCTTGACGGCGTCTTTGACTAATACCGATATCTTTTCTTCTAAACTCATAACGTCTTATCTCGTTTCACTCGAACGATTATTTTTCAAATTTTAGGGTATTTTCTAAACCACGAAGAGATCTTCAATCGAATCACGCCTAATAATGCCTCGGAGAAGATACCGCCGCTCATCTTACTGGTACCCAGCACACGATTGACGAACACGATAGGCACTTCGATGATCTTTGCCCCACACTTGGAGGCGGTGAACTTCATCTCGATCTGGAAAGCATAGCCTTTGAAACGGATCTTGTCCAGTTCAATCGTCTCGAGCAGATGACGACGATAGCAGACGAATCCGGCAGTGGTGTCATGGATCTGCACGCCCAACACGGTGCGCACATATTTAGATGCGAAATACGACATCAGCACGCGTCCCATCGGCCAGTTGACCACGTTCACACCGGTGACATAACGACTGCCGATAGCGAGGTCAGCTCCTTCATTGGCACAAGCCTCATAGAGTTTGAGCAAGTCTTGCGGGTTATGGCTAAAGTCGGCATCCATCTCGAAGATATAATCGGCTTTATGCTCGATGGCCCACTTGAAACCGCATATATACGCTGTTCCGAGTCCTTGTTTGCCGGCCCGTTCGATCAGGTCAATACGACCGTTATATTTGCCGGCCATGAGGGACTTGACGATGGCTGCGGTGCCGTCAGGAGAACCGTCATCGATGATGAGCACATTGAACTCGATAGGCAGATCCATGACTGCCGTGATGATGGCTTCGATGTTCTCTTTCTCGTTATACGTCGGGATTATGACAAGACGTTTCATTGTATCATTTGATCATTTAGTTCGTAGATGGGGCTGGGCGTAGTGCGATCGAGAGCCTTGAGGAAGATATCCTGCCCGGGTTCAATACCTATCTCTTGAAGGTACGAAGCGACGGTGTTGTACGCCACTTCAGGATCGTTATTCTCCAGCGAGAGGTGACAGAGCCACACGTTCCGCAAGTCCGGATGCCAGTTCCGCTCGATTAGTTCGCCGCATGTGTCATTGGACTGGTGACCGCGGGGCGAAAGGATACGTTCCTTGAGGTAAGTGGGATACGGACCGTTAAGCAACATATGCTCGTCATGATTCGCCTCGATGACCAAGTGATTCGCCGTACGGATATACGCTTCCATCTCTTCGTTCACCGATCCGCAGTCGGTCATCAGCACAAAACGCTGACCGAGGTAATCGATGCAATAACCCAGACAGTCCGTGGAGTCATGCTCAATACCAAAGGTATTAATCTTCATGCCGAACAGTTCCCACTCTTCTCCTTTGGGGAAATACCGCCTGCTGGTGCGCAGTTTCTCACGCACACCATAGTTGCGGTCAATACCTTCATGGATCTCCGCTGTGGTGTAAATAGGCAACTTGACACGCTCGCCGAGTGTACCTACCGCACGGATATGATCAGCATGGTCGTGGGTAATGAGCACACCCATGATATTATGGAAATCGAGACCCATATCGCGCAGATATTTCTGTATCGAACGCGCGGAGATACCGGCATCAATGAGTATTCCCCGTTGACGCGTACCAAGGTAATAGCAGTTTCCGCTACTACCGCTGGCAAAGCACCTGAATATAAGCCCGTTTTCCTCCATAGTATCAAAAAATCGTGCAAAATTACGAAAAAATTTTGATATATGCAAAAAAAAGTGTATCTTTGCAGCAAATTTTTTAAAAATTATGACAGTAAAAGAACGTTTAGCCGCGTTACGCGACGCGATGAAGAAGGAAGGTTTGGCAGCGTATGTAGTGCCCGGAAACGATCCGCACGCAAGTGAATATATGGCGAGCCATTGGTGCGAGATGCAGTGGTTAAGTGGTTTTAACGGTGAGAGCGGCACGATGGTAGTGACGACCGACAAAGCGCTACTCTGGACCGACAGCCGCTATTACCTGCAGGCAGGTATTGAGTTAAAGGACTCGACGATTGAACTGATGCGTGAATCCGACATCGACTGCCCTACGATCGTGGACTGGCTTGCCGATAACGTGCAAGATCTCGTAGGAGTGAATCCGGAGATGTTCTCTGCCAACGACTTCGCCGACTGGAGCGAGAAGATTGAACTGAAGAGTGTCGATCTGATCAAACCGCTTTGGACGGAAGGTCGTCCGGCTATTCCGCAAGACAAGCTCTACCCCTACTCTGCCGATTTTGCCGGGGAGACAGTGGAGTACAAGCTCGCAAGAATGCGCGAACAACTTACCAAGAAACATGCCGATGCGATGATTATCAGCGCATTGGATGAGATCGCATGGTTGCTGAACATCCGCGGAAACGATGTCGAGTACAATCCCGTCGTCATATCATACGTAGTGCTTGAAGCGGACAAATGTACGCTGTTTGTAGACGCGAATAAGATTGATTCACCGGCACAGAACTACTTGGACTTTAATAACATCGACGTGAAACCCTACGAGGCGGTGTTTGATTATATCAAGAGCCTCAGCGGAACCGTTTTGTATGACGGAGCGCGGGTGAATGAAGCGCTGTATGAAGCAATCCCGGAAGGATGTAAGAAAATCAACACGAAGTCACCTATCCTCATTGACAAGGCGAAGAAGAATGCCGTTGAACTGGAAGGAGAACGCATCGCTATGCGGCAGGACGCCGTAGCGCTCACGCGGTTCTTCAAATGGCTCGAAGAAGAGGCATTTAAGGACGGACAGACACAGACGGAGTGGTCGCTCATGGAGAAACTGCACGAGTTCCGGCTCATGGGCGAGAACTTCGTAGAAGAGAGTTTTGGTACGATAGCGGGATATAAAGGCAACGGTGCTATCGTCCATTATGCAGCAACCCAAGACAACTGCGCGGAAGTCAAACCCGAAGGCATGCTCCTCCTCGACTCCGGCGGTCAGTACCTGGACGGCACGACGGATATCACCCGTACCGTTTGGCTTGGCGGACGTATCCCGCAGCAGGCCAAGATCGACTACACCTACGTGCTCAAAGGTCATATCGCCCTGCAACGTGCCCGTTTCCCGAGAGGCACACGCGGCAACCAACTGGATGCACTCGCTAAACAATACATGTGGGAAGCAGGCATCACCTACGGTCACGGCACAGGTCACGGTGTAGGCCATTTCCTCGGTTGCCACGAAGGACCGCAGAACGTGCGTACGGACAACAACCCTACAGCGCTGGAAATAGGACATATCATCTCCGATGAACCGGGTATCTACCGCACCGACATGTGGGGTATTCGCACGGAGAACCTGATCACCGTTATTCCGGCGAAGCAAACGAAAGCCACCACCACAGAAGACGAGTGGTTGACCTTCGAGACGCTGACCCTCTGTTTCTACGACACATCCCTCATCGAGATGTCACTCATGACCGAAGACGAGATCGACTGGCTCAATGCCTACCACGTACGGGTATATAAAGAAATCTCTCCGCTGCTGAGCAACGAAGAGAAATCTTATCTGGCGTATAAATGCGCCGCTATTGAGATCGATTAACGTTCCTCGACCTTGATACCTTGCAGGTTATAGACCTGACCGTTCTTACGGATATACATCTGTCCGTTGCGGAAGAACTTATAGGTCTTATTCTCCACACCGTCGGTATTATCCAATGCCGTCGGTGTTTGTTGTACAGCCTTGACGGTGAGATGGAGTGTATACGTGGAGTCACAACCGTGGATAGTGGTATAGATCACCACGAGGGTGGTGTCACCCACAGGCAGCCAACTCAGGTCGATGCCTTGCCATTCTTCGGTCGCACCTTCTTCGATCGTTTTGTTGAAACTCATGTCATACTTATTCGATGCCAGCACCCATAGCTCAACAATCGAATCACCACCGAATTGGTTCAGAGTGGAGAGCGTTACCGTTATGGCTTTCTTGCTCGGTTTGGAGTAGGGCATATTGTCGTAGTACACGATGTCTCCTCTTGAGCAGATATAGATCGTATCTACCCCATAGGTCGGTGCCGGAGTTACCGTCAACTGAAGTGCATAGACCGAGTCACAACCATCTTGGCTCTTGATCGAATCGTACAAGATGTATGATCCGGGCATCAGATGGCTGTATTCTTTCTCGCGCCACGTGAGGTTCTTATCCATGCGGATAGTGGTGTCCTCGGCAATGCGATAAGTCGGCCAAACAACAACGGTGAAGGTGACAACGGAGTCACCACCGAAACGATTCTTCTGCGCTACCGTCACGTTCTCCACCGTTTCTGCGGTATACCATTTGCCCTCATACTCGACGGAGTCTCCTTGACAGAACGATGCCTGGTATGCTCCATAGGTCATCGGAGGCAGGATCGTGAGATACAACGTATATACGGAGTCGCAACCCGTGACAGCCGAATAACGAACAATCAGCGTGGTGTCACCCACAGGCATCTCACTCAGGTCGATCTCCTGCCAAGTAGCGACGTCACCCTTGTGGATCGTGTCGTTCTGCTCGATCAGATACACGGGATTGACAGTGAGCGCGAGACAGATGATTGAGTCGCCACCGTACACATTAGGAATGGTATCGTAGTAGCGATCGGCCTTGGTCAAAACTTCGAAATGCTCATCGCTATAACTCTCTCCTTCGCAGATCGCTGCGCTGTATTCCGAACGGGTAAGAGCCGGGAAGACCGTTATCGTGCGCACCACGGGTTCAGCAGCTGCATAGATGCTACTACCACTCTGCGACACGGTGACCGTCACCGTTCCTTCGTTCAAGATCGTCAATCCACCATCGGCATAAGCGATAATATTCTCGGGCGCAAAGGAATACGTAGGCTCCAGTCCTGACAAGACCTCAGCCACCGGGATCGTATCGGAAGAGAGCACCTGTGTCTCGGGGTCCCAGGTGATCGTCTGTTGCAGTTTGCGTCCGACGCCGATGACGGATACCGTTACGGTGGACACACCATCCGTGAGGGTGATAACCGCTCCGTAGTTCTTACCCACTTTCGGCGTGAAATACACCTTCACGGCATAGTTGTCGATCTTACCGAGCGTACCACCGGAAGCAGCCGCTGCCGTTCCGTTCGCGGACGCACAGGCATTCGCACCCACGGTGAATTTCATCTCACCGGTATTGTCGGGTGAACCGATATGGAAGATCTCCGGATCCGAACTGCGCACCGTGATATCTCCGGCCGTGAGGAACGAACGCAACGCGATCGTGTAGGCCTCCGAGGTGGTCAGTACGTCCTGTTCTCCGAAGTCATACAAAGAGGACGTGGTACCATAGTCACCCGAGGCCAGCAATATATGCTTCGCCATCGGGATATCGATATGATAGAGAATCACCTTATGGGTCGGCAGTCCTTCACGGTTAAACTTGATCCAGTTGATATCCTTGCTTACGGAAAATTTCTCCGTGGTGTTGCTGTTATTGCTTGTATTCTCCTGCAAGGAACCCACTTGGTTGGTATTGTTTCCGTTATTGGCGGACTCTAATACTTGTGTGTCGATTTTTTTTGCGATTCCTAACCAGTCGATCCATTGGTATTTCCACTGCACGTTCAGCGTTCCGGCAGTAGGAGCGAACACACCACCCGTTTCGTAGTCGCCCTGCGTGTTCATAGTGTGCTCACTCTCATCGTAGAGCGAGTACCACGTTCCGTTCTTATACGTCTGCGCGTACGCAACGGAGCACAGGAGACCGAAAAGGAAAATGAATAGTTTTCTCATTGTTTTTCTTAATTATTTCACGCGTACGCCGGTAGCGTTGAACCATGCATCACCGCGACGGATGAACAGTTGACCGTTCAGCAGAACTTTCTGTGCTTTATTCTCAGACTTCTGAATGAACTCCAGTCCTTGCTCGATCGGTCCAAGGTCTTCTGTCTGGCTGTCCGTAAACTCTACGCGATAGAGTTGGTAAGCGCCTGACTGTGCAAAATCATCTGCGATGACATACACATGGATGCACTTATGAATCGCATCGAAACCAATAAAAGTCTGTGCAGTCTTTCCTTGTGCGTACGCGTTGTACTTAGCGCAACTGTCGCAGTACTTGCTTTCTACCGATGCAATATTATCGGCAAAATCAAGAGCCGTTTCACCTACATGGAAAGCATCCAGATTCTTATTGTAGATCAACTCTACATCGTCAATATAAACAGAGTCGAGTACATTCTTCTTGTTCTTTCCACTACCCTCGGTATAAGACGAACCGCCACCGGGTACTTGGTTGGTAGTGAAGGTCGTGAGGATATATGCCGGTTCGCCGTCATTAGCGGTGTACTCAAACGGCACAGAGATACGTTGCCAACCCATGTTAGCCGTAGCGGCATAGTTGATGGTAGCAGTAGCAATCTTCACAGCCGAGTAGTCCACAACCTCCGGATCCTGGTAACGGGCATTGGTAGTGATGATCGTATTCATACGCGCCTTATTAACCTCGTTGGCCGGATTCTTGTCTGCCGGTTGGTATTTCGCCCAGAAAACGAGAGAGTCCGGACGACCGTTGAACGGAGTATTGAAACCTTCATTAGCAGGATCAGAGAAGTTGTAATTTTTTTCGGCTTCATCTGCGATCGACGAACCGGCGTTAATCTGTCCGTTGGTGCAGTTACCATTAGCCTTAACGCCCATCAACATATTAGACGACAGCAAGGCACTCTGCGAACCATTAGAACCTGGACGAACCTGATTGGACGCAATGAATTGGAACGTATTACCCTTCACTATATCTGCCAATATACCGGTAGCACTACCGAACGAGTGCCAACCTTGCGGCTCGTCGTTGGTCCATGCTCCTTCAAAAACACCGTTAGGCAGCGCGTAGTTGTTGGCACGAGCAGCTTCACCCTCGAACACCACGATGATAGGAAACGGCAAGGTCTTGGGTTCCGCAATCTCCAGCGTCACCTGTGCTTTCTGACCCGTTACGGCAGAGTTGTAGGTCTCACCGTCTTCTACGTAGTTATTGAGCATCTTGATCGACGCACGTAATTTGATAGAATCCAGATAGAGCGTGGTTTCTTCCAACGCAAGAGTACCGTTCTCGCTCATCGTGATGTTCGGTAACACGATATTGCCCAGTTTGCCGTTACCAAAGGTAAAGTCCGGCAACACGAAAGTGAGAGTGTTCTCTGTAGCACCTGGAAGCAGATACACAGAGCGGCTGGGATACTCGTCCCAATCGATCCATAAATCACCATCATACTGACCGCAGACATCCTTGGTCGTTACGGCCATCATTTGTGCCGAGATCATCAGCCCAGCTACCAAAACAGTAAAAATCTTTTTCATCTTTTTTGTAATTAAAATTATCAATTATTGTATTTTATTTCCTAATACGTCATAGATATTTTCGTCCTTGCGGATGATATACATTCGTCCGCGATAGAGCACTTTGCGTGCAGCATCTTTCTCCATACGGATGTTCGTCACTCCGGTACTTATCGGTTCGGGTTCGACGGTAAGGTAGAGCACGCGGATCGAGTCGCAGAAGTCATCTGACCAATATTCCGCCTTAAGCGTGGTAGATCCGATAGGGAACTGGCTAAGATCGTAATACTCCCAACTGCGTTCTTCACCCACCACGATAGTCAGCTGCTCTTCGATAAAGTACGATGGGAAGACAGTGATCGTCAAACGCACGATGGAGTCGCCTCCATAGATATTACGTTCTGAGATACGCACCTCTCCGTCGAAGGATTCCCTGTATTCCACACCGTCGAACAGGATAAATTCTCCTTCGCAACACTCGTCCGAATAACTGCCGTACGTGATAGGCAGATCCGATACATGCAGACGAAGCATATATACCGAGTCACATCCGTATTGAGAACGCAATGAGTCATAGATCAGATAAGGTTCCTGACGTTTGGGCAGGTCTTGAATGGTCTTACCGCGCCATACGAGGTTCGCTTCGTTCATATACTTCTCTTCACTAATGAAATAGATCGGATGAACGGTCAGCGTAAGTACGTAAACCGAGTCTTTTCCGTATTCCGACTTCAAAGAATCATATACCACGAAAGTGCCCGTTTGCGCAGTAGGCAAGGTCTTACCATGCCATTCGCTATCTTCGTTCACACATGCACTGAGCGATTCTTCGAACAAATATCCGATCGCCTCAACACGCAGCGTAAGCGTATAGACGGAGTCACAACCGGCCTTGGTCTTCAACTCATCAGCAAACTGATGTACACCCGGAGTGAGGTTTTCATACGTTTTCTCACGCCACGTGTATTCCTCATTCATCTTCATCGAAGCCTCAGCATGGAACGCATAGGTCTTATTCACCGTCAGCGTCAGCGTGATCAGTGAGTCGCCTCCTTGTGTATTCGGGATCGTTGTCTTATACTCTCCAGATTTGGTCAGGTTGGTAAACAACTCATCCGAATAAGGTTCGTTATCGCAGGTAGAAGCGCTATAAGCATACTCGGTATCCTTGATCGGCTCTGCCATCTGCACCGTATATAAAGTATACGCGTGCGCCTGCGAGTAGTTATCCGGCACCACATAGATGCACATCCGGTAGTTCGCCTCGTCATAACCGACAAAAGTCTTGGCAGCCTTTCCGTTCGTTGTCGCCTTCACCACATAGTCACGGCTGAACATCTTATCCGTTGTCGCCTGACCATTCGTGAACGAGATCGCCTCGCCGTCTATCGTCAATTGGGTCAGACGGTAGTTATAAATCATCTCCGCATCATCGATATACACATTATCCGGACTTTTCTTGGTCGCGTTTCCTCCACCAGGAGTTTTATTGGTAGTAAACGTGATCAGCATATATGCTATTTGCGAAGGATCTTTGCTCGTATATACAAAGGGCACAGAGATACGTTGCCAGCCTTTATCGGAGGTTGCGTAGTAATTGGCAGTAGCGTCCGCTATCCTGGCTGACGAGTAGTTTCCGCTTTCCGGATCCTGATAGCGCGCATTAGTGGTCAGTGTAGCATGTGCACGCGCTTGATTGCTCGCGTCTGTCACATTGCCACCTCCCGGAATATACTTCGCCCAGAATACCAACGAGTCCGGCTGACCCACAAACGGGGTATTGTTGCCCGAAGGATCAGAGAATGCATAGTTACCCTCGGAATCGTCTGCAGTCATCGAACCGGCATTGATACGACCATTCGTGACGTTACCGTTCGCCTTAACTCCAAACGTCACCTTCGATTGAATCTGCGCACTGTACGATCCTGCCGAACCAGGACGTTTGTCGGTCGATTGTTGGAACTGCTCCGTGTTACTAGTCACGAACGAAGCGTAGTCACCCGTTGCCGAAGCGAATGAGTGCCAACCGGTCGGTTCGTTATTGGACCAACTGCCCTCAAAACCACCGTTCGCAATGGCGTAGTTGCCACTGACCGCTTGCGCTGAGAGGACGACCGAAGATGCCGGTATATTGACCAGCACCTGTTCCCCTACCACACAGGTCAACGTGTTAGCTTCTGCACCGGGCAGGACATAAATCCGCTCTGCGCTGTATTTAGTACCACCTATCGTCACCGATCCGTTATACACGCCCGGATCGGCACTCATCTGCGTTGCCTGCGCACTCATCGCGCAGAACAAACAAAATAGGGTAAATATCTTCTTCATAAACTAGAATTTCAGATTCATTCTGCACACAAACGTACGCGGAGCAGCCAGCGCCATCGGACGGAAACTGTATTCCTTATTGAGCAGGTTATTCACCAGGAACTGCACCTCTACATGCTCTTTGAAACGAACCGCACAACGCAGATCCATCGTGAAGATACCTTTGTTATGATCCATCCAGTAGTCATGCAGCGACACGCCGTCTTCATAACCGAAGATGAACTTACGGGCATAATCCATCAGGTCCTCTTCCTCTTTCGCGCGTTCGTCCACCATCAGATAATCCACCGCCAGGATCTTACTGCGGTACGACAAGTTGGTACCGATAGAGAACCATTTGTAGTTAAAGTCCCAAGTAGCCTTCACCGAATGTTTGTTGCGGTATTTGAGATACTTGGAGTCGTTGGATTTATTCTTCATCTGCAGCGGATCGTCATACGTATCCTCTACCTCCTTACGTTTCTTATAATCCATATCCTCCGGCTCCGTATAGGTATAGCCGATAGAGTACATCAGGTTCATATCCTTATTGATATCCACCTTACCGGCCGTGCTGATTTCCGCGCCGTAGATACGTGCATGACCGACATTCACGAACTGTGCACCGATACCGATACCGGCATTACTCAGCGACTTAGTTGTCTTGATGTCATCAATCATCGTTTTGGCCTCGTCAATCACGTCGTCGATAGAGTTGATCATCGAGAAATCGGAGTTACGGAACAAACCGAACTGGTACTCAATCATATCGTGGTACTCCGTATAGAAACCGGCTACGTCCAGCGTACCGGTGATCGGACCGAACTTATAGAGCTGCTTGTATCCCAACTCGGCATTATAACCGCGTTCCGGCTTGATATCATGATTCGGATACACACCTACACCACCGATATCCTTGCGGGCGAATTTCTCCGTGATAGACGGGTTACGATAGCCCTGACCGAAACTGGCACGAAGGAAACCGGCTTTGTAGATCTCCCAGTTGAGTCCGGCACGCACCACAGGACGCACAGGACACAGCCAGTTACCGATCTGAATATTCGCCTCCTTGAAACTATCGTCCATGCGGTAATACTCCAGACGCACACCGGCACTCAGCGAAAGACGGTTCACGATACGATGGTCGTATTGCAGATAAGCCGCCAGGTTATCCGTCTGGTGCGTACCGGTGATATTGGCCGTATTGGTGATATGATTCCAGTTGATACCCGTCGTCAGACGCACACCGGAGTTCCAGGATTTGGCAAACTGATAATCCACATAACCGTTATAGGTCAACTCCGGTCGTGTAGGCGAGTTATCGGCCAGCAGATTCAACGCATAAGCCGCTGCATCTTGCAACTCCGCAACCGTACCGGTGTAACCCAAACCGTTCTGAACCAGATTGATAGCTTCTTTGATAGCGCCTAACCAATCTTCGTTCATCACAGGGATCGCTACATCTTTGAAGGTCACCAGCAAAGCGTCCTCCAGTTTTGCACCGCCATCCAGATAACCTTGTATCTGATCGTAGTAGCCTTTCACCTTATCCATATCAAAACTCGTCACGCCCCATTTCACCAGATCCTCCGTACTGATACCTTCAGACGGACGGGTCAGGTTATCGGCTGTCATATAGAAACGCGTACGGATCTTATGCGAGATACCTTTGTCCGCATTGTCGTAGTTGAAGAACGGATCGATATTGAAGTTATGCTCCTTGCGACCCATATTCGTCAGCGGCGAAGGATGAATAGGATCCTTCGGACTGCGCCAGATGAAGAAATCGCCGTACTGGTTACCCACATAATTGAGGTTAAGACCCATCGTCATGTATTCGCCGGCCGGCATGGGTTTATGATAAGTCATGTTTCCACCCAAACGCACACGGTCGTTAAAACTCTGCTGACGGTATCCTTCATCCTTGAATCCGCTGATTGCACCGGACACGTCAAAGTCACCTACACGACGTGCATGGGAAGCCTCAGCACCGTAATACATAGGAAGACGCGCGCCCGTGTACTTGTAGTTCTTGTAGCTATCGTAGATACCTACATAACCGCTCACTTTCGTCTCCGGCGTCAGACCCGGACGTTGCGTACGTACGTTGATCACACCGTTCAGCGCGGCCGATCCGTACAGCACCGACGAGGCACCCTTAATAACCTCCACCTGCGCCACGTTCTCCAGCGGCACGTTATTCCAGTTGATCTCACCCGTCTTAGGATTCAGAATCGTCATCTCATCCATCAGCACCTGGCAACGCGAACCGACACTGTACGTCCATCCGCCACCACCACGGATACTCGGCTGTTTATCAATGATCTCCACACCGGGCAGCGTCTGTAACGTGGCCGACAAATCCGTCGGAGCCTGACTGCGTAACATCTGAGGTTTGATCACCTCCATCGACACCGTCACATCCGTCTGACGCTGTTCAAAACGACCGGCTGTCACCACCACATCGTCCAACAACTCGTTATGCGGAAGCAGATTCACATTCAACTTGGTCAACACCGGAGTCACAATGAAAGTCTCCGTATCATAACCTACATACGAAAAACACAACTGAACCGGGTTTTTTGTGTCCAATTCAATTGAATACGTACCGTCCATGTCTGTTACTGTACCGACATTCGGGTTATTAAAATCATATACCGTAACTCCGATCAGCGGTTCCCGGGTCTGAAAATCACATACGAAACCGGAAACTTGAGTTAAAGTCGATTTTTGTGCCATCACAGGGCACATCAACACCATAAATAAACCGAAGATTGTTTGTCTTACTCTTAAATTCATCTCTCTTTTTTATACCTTTTTTCAAAATCGGGTGCAAAATTACTGCTTTTTTACGACATGCCCAATACCTATTATTAAGAAAAAGTGCTCTTTTTTTCAATTTTTTATTAAATTCTTAATAATTGTACACTATTTTAGCTGATTTTTTATCGAATATTGGCATAAAAAATAAAAAAAGTACCCACTTTACCGAGGGCACTGAAAAACCCTCCTGAATAAGTTTAAATTAAGAAAATGGCACATATGTGTAAAAAAACTTGCATATGTGCTATTTTTTTTGTACCTTTGTAGCATAATTGAGAAATAGTTATGCTGAGCCAACAACCAACAC
>JAFSMP010000044.1 GCA_017447875.1 Paludibacteraceae bacterium
CTCCATAATGATACTGTCGGATATGCCGCAGTCCAAGAAAGGATCTTGGTTCTTGCACTACAAGCAGAAGATGGACGTGGAGCTTATCCGGACGATTGAAGCCACCGTCTATGAGATTTGGCGATTGAAGCAAAAGGTCAAGGAGGCTATTGCTGCAGGCCAGACGCCGCCGGAATATCTCCGCAAGAAGATACGCCACCTTGATAAGCAGCTCAATCAGATGCGCTCCGTTGCCGTTTACTACAAGGAGTATTCCTCTATCGAGAACTTGCAACTCCTTGGAGAAAACTACATCAAGCAGATGAAGCGTGATCTTACTCCGCTTACTTTCCAAACCTCCATTCTTTGCAAGCAAATCGGCATTGCAAAGGATGGCTTCTACTCGTCGATGAGGGAATCTCATAAGTACGACGCATCCAATTTTGAGTACTTGGACACCCTTTGGCAGTCCAATGTAGTTGGACAAATTGGCGACATCCCGACATCTGTTTTCACCTCGCAGGCAGACCGTGACGTGAACCCCGACGCACCCATTTGTATCGGTATGGACTACAACGCAAACATCAACTGGATTGTTGCCGGGCAACCTTCCGGAAACCGATTAAATGTGCTCAAATCCTTCTACGTCAAGTTCGAGAGGAAGCTTCCCGCGCTGGTCGATGACTTCTGCAATTACTATTCAGAGCATCGTAATAAAACGGTCGTTTTCTACTATGATACAACCGCGCTCGGAAGCAACTATGCCGTGAATACACAGGATTTCCGGTGGGTAGTCATCCACGAGTTTGAACGTCACGGCTGGCAAGTCCAGGATGTCTATTTGGGCAACCCCATGCGCCACGATGAGAAGTACCTGCTCATCAACCAGGCTTTCCAAGGAAAGCAGCGACTGATGCCGTTTTTCAACCGTCAGAATAACGATGATCTTATCCTCGCCATTCAGTCTGCCGGAGTATTGAACGGGCGCAACGGCTTCCACAAAAACAAATCCGGAGAGAAGCTTGCCGAGTCCGAAGAAGACCTCCTCGAACACCGTACCGACGGCACGGACGCTTTTGATACACTGTACATTGGCTGTGAAAAGTTCCCTCAAGAGGTCATTTCGAGCGTAAATTACTCCGGGTTTGGATGAGAAAGTTATCAAATTGTTGTAAAAATGAACGTTATAGGCATTTTTATAGATAAATATCCGTCATATATGGTGTTTTTTTTGTAATTTTGTACCGAATTTTGACCGGCAGGTGTATAAAGTACCTCTGCGGTGGTGTCAAAATCGGGAAATTTATGTCAAAATCTAAAAAAATTTCGTAGGCTCGAAGTATAGTACAGCCTATCGAAGCAAGAAGACATTAGCACGGCATAAACGCCGAATTGCGAAACATCTTCACAGATTGGAGGCTGCTGACCGCCTCGCATGTTCTACCATCCAATGCCTTAAAGAACGTATCCGCTACTTGGAAGCCAAAATTAAGGCTATAGGAAGGTAAATTAGAAGCAGCGGCGTGGACTACCAGACGATGGTAGTCCACACTTTTGATAGTCCACAATGCTGTTCTATAGCAGGAATTTGTGAAAATTCACGGAAAAATGCTATAAATATGCGATTTTTTTAACAGAACTATTGCGTATATCAAAAAAAAGCAGTACTTTTGCAGCCGAAATTAGTGAATATTCACCCAAATATGCTATAAATTATGATTTTCAATCGCAATTTGTACCTTCAGAAACTCATTTCCGCTGATGGAAATGGTATGATTAAAATTATCACCGGCATACGTCGGTGCGGTAAATCATTTCTTTTATTCAATATCTTCCGGAACTACCTTCTTTCCCATGGTGTTCAGGAAGACCACATCATTGGCTTAGCACTCGATGATGTACGCAATATTGGACTGCTCACACCCGAGAAACTACTTGATTATATAGACAATCACATCATAAATGACGACAAGAAGACATATATCATCTTGGATGAGGTTCAGTTGGTGGATAATTTTGTCGGAGTGTTACTTAGTCTTACACACATGCAAAATGTTGAGGCATACGTATCTGGAAGCAACTCAAAATTCCTCAGTAAGGATGTGGTGACGGAATTTCGGGGTCGCGGATGGGAAATACGTGTACGTCCATTGAGTTTTGCTGAATACTTGGAAGGTGTTGGAGGTGAAAAACGTGATGCTATAGAGGAGTACTATACCTATGGAGGACTGCCTGCTGTCGCAATGATGTCAAGCAAAGAGTCGAAACAATCTTATCTGAAAGATCTGTACCGTACAATTTACCTGAAGGACATTATAGAGCGCAACCGTCTTCAAAATGAGGAAGGATTGGAAGAAATATTTCGAGTTTTGGCATCATCTATGGGAACTACGGTTAATCCCACCAAGATTGCAAATACTTTCAAGTCAGTATCAAACCTCAAAATATCCTCTCATACTATTTCCAAATACATAGAGCACCTAAAGGATGCGTTTATGGTTAGTGAAGCTGAGCGCTATGATATAAAAGGACGTAAATATATTGGTGCAGATAGTAAGTACTACTTTGAAGACCCTGGCATACGCAATGCTATTCTCGGTTTCAGACAAGTGGAATTTAGCCACATAATGGAGAATGTACTATATAATGAATTGTGTGCACGCGGTTACTCGGTTGATGTAGGACTAGTAGAAGTCTGGGAGAAGAACGAGCAAGGCAAGATGGAGCACAAAATTTTGGAAGTGGATTATGTAATTAATCGAGGCTCACAGCGCATCTATATCCAATCAGCATATATGATGCCCGATCAAGTCAAAGCTGCTCAAGAACAACGCCCGCTTACAAAGATAAGTGATAGTTTCCGCAAAGTCATCATTTCCGGAGACAATTACGGAAAATTCTATAATGACGAAGGTATTTTGAGGATAGGAGTTTTTGAATTCTTACTTAATGTCAACTGCTTAGACGAATAATGTGAATATGTAATTTGAGTACTATGATACGAGTAAATTGCTTTTTTCAGGCCACCGATGGTGACCAGTACAAGGATGCTCTGCGTGCTGCAGTAGCTCTGACCGAGAAATCCCGCAATCATGCCGGGTGCATCGCTTATGATGTATTCCAGAGCGCGACCCGCTCTGACGTTTTCATGTTCTGCGAGACATGGAAAGATGATGCTTCGCTCAAGGCGCACGCCGAAACACAGGAGTTCAAGAAATACGTTGCCGAGATAGAGGCTTGCGGACAAATGAAGTTGGAACGATTTGAATTTTAATGACTATGATAGTTACCACTACACCCACCATTGAGGGTCACACCATTAAGGAGTACAAAGGCGTTGTTTCCGGAGAGGTTATCTTCGGCATGAACTTCCTGAAGGACTTTGGCGCGTCGCTTCGTGATTTCTTCGGAGGACGTACCGACAGTTACGAAAAGGCTATGCTCGAAGGACGCGAGACAGCGCAGAAAGAAATGCGCGAGCGCGCCGAGAAACTGGGCGCCAATGCCATCGTGGGAGTTAGCTTTGGCTATGAGACGATGGGTCAAGCCAACAGCATGATCATGATTTCCATCTCCGGCACAGCCGTAGTGATTGACTGATGAACGAAAGCCGCACATACATATCAATGTCCGACGCGGCAGCCATAGCGCATGTCACGAAAGAGACTATTCGTAACCTCTGTAAGAGGGGCGCTATCGGCTACGAAACACACGGCAACTTCTTCTATCCCTGCAAAGAGGATGTAGAGCGTTACGCTGCGTCTATTGCTACGATTCATGCATCGGAGCAGAAAATGGAGCGCTACAAACTAGAACTGCAAGAGCAGATGGAGCAACTTCGCCTTGCAAAGACTGACGCGCAAGCTCGGTTGGACGCGCTCAAACTGTACCCGCACCGTATCAAGCACATTCAGAAACTGCTGTGCGCTCTCATCCCGCACTTGGATACCACTCTAAGCCCTCGTCAAGTAGAGGTCATCATGGAGATGTTGCAGGGAGGCAAGTGGCCGGATGTTTCTGCAAAACTGGGCTTGACCAGGGACAGAGCCGTTCAGATATTTGAGAAAGCTCTGGAGAAGTTAGAAGCAATGCCGGATGAGTTAGAGCGGAAGAATATGATTATCGAGGAGTTGAAGGAAGAAATCCACAATTTGAAGGAAATGAAGGAAGAGAAGCAGCGTTTGGAGAATCTTACTCCGGAAGAGAAGGAGTTACTCCTTACCCCGATTAGTTCTGACGAGCTATCGGTACGCTGCCAAAACGGACTGAAGGCTGCTGAGATTAACAACCTGTATGATTTGCTTCGGCGCACCCCCGCTGATTTGCTCGCTCTTCGTAACTTCGGCAAGAAGTCCCTCGCTGAACTGGAGGCTTGGCTTGCGTCCCAAGGGCTCTCACTGAAAACCGATTGACACAATGGCAAAACTAATTGATATCACTGACTCCGAACAAGCCGAACTTGCTCTTGAATTTGCGGAGTCCATCCATGCCGGATTTCCTTCGCCCGCTGCCGATCATGCAGGCGAGCGCATCAATCTTGCACACGAAATGACACCCCATCCGGAAACTACGTTCTACGCCCATGTGGAAGGAGATTCCATGCGTGACGCAGGCATCCTCGATGGTGATATCGTGGTCGTTGATCGTAGCCTCGAACCCAAGAACGGGGATTTTATCGTCGCTTATATCGACGGCGAATACACGCTCAAAGAGTTCAAACTTGATGAGTCCGGCGAGTGCGCCTGGCTCATACCGCACAATCCCGATTTCCAGCCCATACACGTCGATAAGAACAATGAGTTTTCCGTTTGGGGTGTAGTTACTTACGCCATCCACAAAACGCGTCTCTGATGTTCGCTTTAGCCGATTGCAATAATTTCTTCGTCTCGTGCGAACGCGTTTTCCGTCCTGATTTGGAGGGAAGGCCGGTTGTCGTGCTTTCCGGAAACGACGGCTGCGTTGTCTCACGGAGCAACGAAGCCAAAGCACTCGGCATACCCATGGGCGCACCGCTCTACCAAATCAAGGCACTGGTGGAGAAAGAGGGAGTTGTATGCTTCTCATCCAATTTCTCCCTCTATGGCGATTTATCAGACCGGGTAATGTCTATCCTCCGAGCACACACCACGCGCTTTGAGCAATACTCCATTGATGAGAGCTTCATCAATATCGACCATGTGCCGGTGGAGGAGCAGAAAGCCTATTGCGAGAAGTTGGTTCGGGACATTCGCAAAGGCGTCGGCATTCCCATCTCAATCGGCATAGCTTCTTCTAAAACTCTGGCGAAAGTGGCATCCAAGTATGCCAAAAAATATCCCGGTTATCACGGGGTGTGCGAGATACGCACGGAAGAGCAGCGCATCAAGGCACTTTCCCAATTCGAGATTGGTGATGTCTGGGGCATTGGTCGCAAGGCAAAAGCCAAACTGCAGGCCGCCGGTATTACCACCGCGCTACAGTTTGCCGAGAAGTCCTCTACCTTTGCCCGGAACATGCTCAACAAACCCGGACTGCTCACGTGGCAGGAGCTTCGTGGTCAAGATGTAATTGACATTACAGAGTTGCCCATGAAGCAGTCGATAACGACATCGCGCACGTTCGCCACAGCCATCTCCGAGCAATCACTTTTGGAAGAACAGATAGCAAACTTCTGCGCGCATTGTGCCCGCCAGTTGCGTACACAAAAGTCCGTTGCGCAGCAGGTATTTGTCTATGCACACACATCGCCATTTAGAACGGATATAGAGCAACACTACCTCTCCGAACTGGTAACGCTCCCCGTCGCTACGGCAAACAATCAGGAACTGATCGCCTTCGCTTTGGGAGCGTTCCGGCGTTCGTATCGTCCCGGCATTCTCTACAAGAAAGCCGGCGTGGTGTTGCTCAAAATCATCCCCGAGGCAGCAGTCGTCCCCGATATGTTCGACACCAAGGACAGAGCCAAGGACAAACGCCTACAGCGCGTGCTCGACCAGATTGAGGACCGCCAAGGCAAGCGCGCCATCCTCTACGGCTCTCAAATCACCTCCGAGAAGCCAATCTATAAGAACGAGCACAAGAGTCCGCTTTACACGACGGATTTACGCGACATCATCACCCTCAAAGCTACTTAGACTTTCATTTCTTGGGCGTTGCGCTGTAGCCGTAATCGCTCGGAGACTATCTCGGCAGCCGAATTTTCCTCAAAGACTGGCACAGGCGGTAGCCGCTATTTACTGTGCGACTGCTCGGTCTCAAGTTGCAGACCGCAAGCGGTCGTTTCACTTCTGCAACCTTGACTCTCGCAGCGTAATCGCTCAAAGACTACCTGCTTGTGCCAGCCGTAAAATTCTCGGAGAATGCCTCATAGCCGCTTTTTACGCAATGACTACACCGCCGGGCTTTGCAGGGGTATCCGTCCTTCGGACACTTCGTCCCGTTCCAATCCCTAACGCATTTTTTAGTGTCTTTTGATAAATCAGCCCAAAACCATATCTTTGCACAAAAATTAGCAAAGGTATGGCTTTAACTTTGAATACATCAATCGACGGGAAGAAATTCTATTCTTGTGATTTCCCCGATTTGTCGATTTCCACCAACTATGGTTTAGCCAATGTCACTATCGCAGTGAACGGCTCTACCGCACTTTCCACACGCTATTACGCTGTTTCCGGAAGGGTCACAGTGCGCAATCTCGTGCCGCTGGTTGAATTATCCATGGAGCAGCAAGGAAAATCCTTCTGCACGGTCGGCATTACCATATCAGTTGCCAATGAAACGGTCAGCGCTTCATGCCAGGTACTGCTATGCAAGCTAAAGTGCATGACTGTCGATGTGGATACCTTCCTTGCCGATTCGTTCCTCACTACCCACAATCATCGCCTTACTACCTTGTATAACGATGAGGTGCTGCCGTTCTACATCGCAGGCAGTGGTAACTATTCCGTGGGCACGTTCGTCTTTACGCTGAACGTACGGAAAGCCGACGGCTCCTATGACTCTTACGAGTACATTTCCGGTCGCCGCTTTGCTTTCGGAATAGTCACTTCCACCATATCCGTTAAGGAATTGCAATGGGTCTGCGAAAACCACTTCGGGAACGGCACACAGTTGCTATCGTTCACACTCAAGTTCAGTTCTCGGCTCATTCACTACTACGTTGTTCCTTGCGCTTCTGCACAGGAGTTCCGCTTCAAAAATATATTCGGATGTATGGAGACGTTGGGCATACCCGGCGCCACCATTTCCAAACTGGAATCGGATTTCTCCGAAGCGATGGTGGACGGCCACTTGCAGCACTACGATGTAAAGCACACCCGTACCTTCGAGGTGCAGACAGCCCAACTGCTCTCCGGCTACATGACATGGCTGGAGCAGTTCCTCACATCCTCATTCATCATGCGCAAGCTGCCGGATGGTATGTTTGCTGATGTGCTCATCAAGGATTATTCTTTTGAGCAGACCGACGCTCCGGGTGAAGAAAACACCCTTTCCTTCACGTGGCAGTTCGCCGATGGCAAGCAGTCCACCCAACGCTACAGCATACACACCGGCATCTTTACCGAACAATATAATCAAATCTTCGCATAATGGTCAAAGAGATTGAAGCGCAGGAAGAGCGCGAGAAATATATCAAGGCTTGGAACGAAACCATGCTCCGCATTTGGCAGGAACGTATCACCTTGCTCGAAGTAATCGACACAGGGCGTTTGCTCGCCTCGCCGGTGGCTATGCCCGTGAGAGCGGATGGTCGCTTCGTCGAAGTCACGCTCTCACAGGAGTTCTTGGAGTACGGTCTTTGGCAGGACTATGGAGTTGGCCGCGAAACACCACGCGGCAACTCTGGAGACATAGGCCGTGCCAAAGTGCGCAAGCGCCGCCCTTGGTTCTCCAAGCGATACTATGCCTCCGTCTTGAACCTGCGCGATTTCTTCGGCGATAACCTTGGGCGCGAATTCCAAGGCATCATGGCCGATACCTTCGAACGCCTTAACAAGTTATACTAACTAATACCTTAAAACTATGGATAAATCAACCATCACCAGCCTTATCAACGCTTTGGCAAACCAAACGGCTGCCAATTCAATCACACCCCAATCTTTGGCTAACATCCTCCATGCCATCAATGAGAACACCGGCAATGGAGGTGGCGGTAGTTCCGGAGGCGGAAGCAGTCTTCCGCTTGGCTTGAACTGGTTCTTTGGACACGTGTGCCAACTCACTACCACCGCTGCCGCGGAGTGTCCTATCGTTACCGATGATACAGATTGCTCTTCCATCTGCGGTAGCGTAATCGACATCACAACGAACGATTCGGATGAGCCGCTCTTGCGGTGCGTCAGCCGTTGTCTGGTCGAGATTACAGGCTATGTTACGCTCAAAGTCAACGACAGCTATACTGCCGATCGTATCATACAAATCTACAAATATGATACGGAAGGGGAGCGTACACAAATCGCCATGAATGCAGTTCACTTTACCGGCACTACGCAGATCTTCTCCGTGCCTATCAACTACATGTGCTTTCTCGAACCCGGAGAAACAGTTCACCTCACGCATTTCTCCTCGAACGGCACATCCAACATCTCCGCAAACTCAACCCTCTACATCAAGGCAACCCCAATCTAATTAATCTATAAAAACTATGAAAAACCTTAAAGCCTTAACTCCCCAAGCGTGGGTCGCTATAGCCCTCGCTTTCGTGGCAGCGGCCACATTCATTGCCGGCATTATCATTCCGCCTCCGGGGGAGGTTCACCCCTCTATCATCCAAGGTGTCGGATTGATGATTATTCTCGTCGCAATCTTCTTTGCATGGGATGCCGTCATCCGTGGGCTCAATACCAAGATTGAGCACGGAAAAACAAAAATCACAGTTTCACAAAAACCTAATCCTGAATCAGAATGAGAAAAATTTTGGAAATCATTGTTCATTGTACGGCTACCTTCCCGGACCAACGCGTCACTGTAGCCGACATCACACGCTGGCACAAGCAGCGTGGTTGGAAAACCATCGGCTATCACTATGTGGTAGATCAAGATGGGAATGTATTCCCCGGACGCCCCTTAGAGCAGGCTGGAGCGCATTGCCTCAACCACAACAAAAACTCTATCGGAGTTGTTTATTGTGGCGGTCTGAATGCCGAAGGCAAGCCTGCTGACACCCGCACCGATGCGCAAAAAGCCGCGTTGCTTGGGCTGCTTACAGACCTCAAGCAGCGTTTCCCGGAGGCTGTTATTCACGGCCACCGTGATTTTGCTGCGAAAGCATGTCCGTGTTTTGATGCCACCTCTGAATACGCTGCCTTATGAGAACTATCTGCAGAGCCATTATGCTTATAGGTGTGGTACTGCTTTCGGCTTGCCACACGACCCGACACACGGTGTCGGAGGTAGGTGTGGTGCAGGACCAGCAGTCCTCACACCAGGAACAGACTACCACCCAAAGGCTGGATAGCCTGTTCTCAAAGCTATCCGTCTCTGCGGATAGTATAACCATTGATCTGTATGATAGTGCGCCCCCAGCTTTGCCGCAGGCTGACTCGCTTGCGGCAAACCCAAACGCACAGGCTCAACCGGTAACGGCCAAGCCTGCGCGCAAAGGGCGCATTACCATACATCAGCCGCGTATAAACAAAGAGGAAAGGAGTGGCTCGAATGTGCTTCAGCAGACCAACGTGGCCGATAGCACCCGGAGCAATTCCCAAACCCACACATCCACTAATGACTCTAAAGAGGTCATTGGTGGCGCTGAACCCCCAAACCTAACGGCGGTGTTCATTGTGTTGGGATTGGGGATTACACTCCTCATTATAGGTGCAATTCTCGGCTACTTATGGCTGCACAAGAAGCATATCATTTGAGCTACACCTTTATATATCAAAACACGTACGCATGTGTATAGGCTCGCGCTTATGCACGTGCGTATTGCTTTCTACCGTTCATCGGGACATTTTTGGGACAGATATAAAAAAATCAGCACGTAAAGTGCTGATTATCAAGCGGGTGGAATAAGGGGCTCGAACCCTTGACACTCGGAACCACAATCCGATGCTCTACCAACTGAGCTAAGACCACCGTACAGCTTTTTTTCAAAAGCGGGTGCAAAGGTACAACTTTTTTTTGACATGACCAAATTTTTT
>JAFSMP010000045.1 GCA_017447875.1 Paludibacteraceae bacterium
ACGCATGGCGAAAAAGACCGTCTTGACTCTTCGAGTGCGGGGAGAGTTGTTGAGTTCGGTGTAACCCTCGGCGGTGTCAGAGACACAGACGAAGGCAGTGGTGGTCTGCATGGAAGCGAGGGCGTCCTCGAAGCCTTGCAGACCGCTCACTTTACAAAAGCGAAACTTCTTGTTCCGGGCAAGGATATTTGTGTCGGTGAGACGCTCGAAAAAAGTAGTTGCATCCCAGTTAGAAACGGTGGTCATGGCATTAGGATTTGGCAGTTTCACGTTTGAGTTCTTCATACTCGCGCGCTTGAGCGTCCAGCTCGACGAGGGCGCGGTGTACATCCATGCGAAGCACTTGTGCTTCCTTTGTGATGTCGCCCTTGGTAAGCGCGCGTATCTGGTTGTTCATTTGCTGCTGCAGGCGCTCTTGCATTGCTTCGGAGGAGGCTTCCTCTGCCGTTACGAAGAAATGCTTGTATCGACGCGCTAACACCTGCTTGGCAGAGCCGTACCAATAGAAGATAGAGACGGCTTCCTCGTCGGCGAGGTGTATCGGCTCTTTGGATTGGTACAGGTGCGCAGCCATCTCGGACAGCAGCGCCGTGTCCTTCGTGACGAGATAACCTTGATAGAGGTTTTCGAGTATGAGGAAGGCTTCGAAGGTTAAGCCGGAGAGGTCAGCCTCTACCGGCTGAAGCTTTCCGATTGAAGGCAGGCGCACCGGTACGAGCGGCAAGCGTTCGAGCCATGACAGGTGGGTGATGGCCTCCGCTATCTGGAGAGACGTAAGGAAGTACGGCTTTCCTTCGTAGTGGCAGAAAATACCGTCATCGGTTTTGGCGACATCAGTTAGCGGAGCCCATCGGATGAGCGCGTAGGTCTTCAGCTCTGCAGCAGTGAAGTTCTGTGCAAGCAGATAGTATGCGTAGCGGAGTTGCTTGGGTGTCAACTCCTGCCAGCATGTAGGAAGAATGATGTTAAGGTTGGTCATAGTTTCAAGTTTAGAGGTTAGCGATTACCACCAGTAGCCTCCGGAATCCTTGTGGTTCTCGAAGGATGGACGGCAAAAGAGCATAGAGGTATAGCTGTCCTGCCACTCCGGAAAGAGGTCGGGCTTTGTTCGGATTCGTTGCACAACGGAATACATCCGCTTGAAGTCAAGCGGTTTTCCGGCAAGCATCTCCAGCGTTGTTTGGCGTATGCCATCAATGATAGAGCGCTCTTCCGGAGTAACTTGCTGCGTAAGCATATTATGGCGTAAGCGGGTTATCAGTTCCTCCGAAACGAAGTGTTCTGCCAGTTCCTGCTCGATAGAGAGGACTTGCAGGCGGAGCGACTGATAATGCGCCCATATCTCGTTGGTATAGCCCGCCAAGCGTGACAGTTCGAGGTCAGGCCAAAGGCTTGCCCCGAAGAACTGAGCTTGTTCGGTTTCGAGCCAGTCGTTCCGTTTTGCAAGGCTATCGAGCAAGGTGTTTGCGAGAGAATCGCGGTTTGTGAGGAGCGAGTCGATCAGCCGCTTCACACGATCCGCGCTTGCCGGTACGATGTTTTGGTTGGAAACAATGCCGAAACCGTTGGGCGTTAGGATGAGGTCGAGCGACGGAATAGCTCGCCGAAATGCATCTACTGCAACGATATGGGCGCAAAGCTCCCGCAGCGGGTCGGCAGGAGCAGATGCCTCTATCGCGGTAAGTATGTCCGTGCCGGTAAAGTGCTTGGCAAGCCAAGCATGTGCCTTGGCGAGGTACGGACTTATTTTGTCGTACAAGGGCGTTTCGCCCTCAACGGTGGTAAGAGCGTTAGGAAGGTACTTCCGAAGCTCGGTATCGTTCTGTATTAACATAGTTAATAGATTTAGGCGTTATCGGTTTTCGTTTGCTCCAGCGAGGTTTCTTTGGCATCCTTGTGCTCATCCAAGGTAGTTAGTTGTATGAAGGGGCACGTAGGGAATGCCTTGTCCCAATGGTTGAAGCGGATGAGGAGTTGGTGGGGATAGAAAAGCAGATCATGGTAGGGCTTCTGCAGGGCCTGCGCGATGGTGTACAACTCGCGCTTGTCAGAGCCAGAGTTGTTCGACTGGCTCTTGCCGGGCACAGAACCTACGAGGTTCGAGTGTACGCGCATGGTAAAGCAGATGACGTTGATGGCTTCCTGGATGTCCGTCTCCCAATCGCCGCCTTCCTTGGCGTCGTCGATGCGCTTGATGAGGACATCGTGGTTCTCATCTCCATTCGGGTTGATACCGAAAGAAGAGAACCATGCTTTGCCGGCATTCTCGGCGCCGGTAAGGAAGTCGATTATGCGCTGCTTTTCCTCTTTGACGCGCTCCATCCGCTTGACCGGGTCGGTTATACCTTCGGCGCGGAAGATACGCTCCCAGTAGCGTTCGTTGACCTCTATCTGGTACTTGATAGGGGCTGCGTGCTGAAGCTTGGCTTTCTTGGCGGTGGTAATGAGTTGCTTGATATCATACCAGCGCGATTTGAAGATAGCAGCGTAATACGGTATCGGATAGTACGTATTACGTGCGGTGGGTATGCGTGTGACGATGGCAAACTTGCGCTTCTTGGTGCCGTTCTTGAGGCGGGTTTGCAGGTCTGTCCACGGATTATAGAGATTGAGGAGCGGAATATGCTCTACATCGGACGGATTGACGAAGTGCTCCCAGTTGGCAAAGAGTATTTCTTTGCTTGTACCATCGGCAGCAGCGGGCGTGAAACGACAGTTGCAAGCCTCTTTGCGGAGCATGGTAGTGATGCGTGTGCCATCCTTGGAAAGAATGATTAAGGTGACGCAGAAGCCGAAGTGCTTGAAATCGAGGCAAGCGCCGAGGAAGTAATCCGCCATGTTGTTCTCAAAGAAGAAATCGGTGATTTGCTTCTTGACATCGGCGGTACACTCGCAGGTATCGTACTGTAGGCCCTGGCCGTAGCATACTTCGGCGTTCCACTGCTGGCAGGTGGTCAGCGTCTCGTCGGCTTCAATCTTCTTGAGCACGTTATAGGGCATGAGGTTGTCCGCACCCCAAGGAACGTACTTGGTATGTTCGTCGAGCTGAAGGGGCGAAATCTCCCCGTCCTCTTTGAAGAGGGTTGTGGTGTCGGTAACGAAGATTGCCCGCGCTTTAAGTTGTGGTATATCAACCACTGATGTAAAACCAAAATCCATTTTGCGTATATTATATAAATTTGTACCCTCTTAGGCGGAAGCCACTTCTCCCATTCCGTTGGGAGAACGTTCCGGGTGCAAAGGTACATCTTTACGCGCGGGTATGAAAAGACACCCTAAAATCAGTCCAATTACATTGGACAACAAAAAGAAAAACCTCCCAAGTTTTTACGCTTGGGAGGCCCGGTAATTGCTAGTGCCTGTTTGGAATTATCGTTGGGAGGCTTACCGGATGGTATAAACTACGGTGTAGCCGTAGCCTTGGCAAATCTGTTTGCCGCGTATGGTGTAGGCTACATTATAGCCGTAACCATTGCAAACCTTGTCATCGCGGATGGTATAGGCTACGTTGTATCCGTAGCCATCACATACTTTATCGCCCCGGATGGTATAGACTACGGTGTAGCCGTAGCCTTGGCAGACTTGGCTGCCTCGGACGGTGTAAACTACATCGTAGCCGTAACCTCTGCAGATGCGCGTGTTGGAGGAAGATCCTCCTCCGGGAGCAACGTCGACCGGCTCGCAGGCGCAGAGGCACAGCAGGGCGAAAAGTATGTAAATGAGTTTCTTCATTTCTTAATGTACCATTGCTGCGATGTATATATAATGCTCAAGAGCTAATCTTGGAGGGATGCCGTGCTCAACGCTGCTGATGATTTCATCATCGGGTATCTGCGCGAATATCTCGCGTTTCTCTTCCTCCGTGAACGGCAGTCCATACCTACAATTATCAAGACCGCTTGATAATGCTTCCCAGTACTCCTGACGATGTTGTGCGAGTTCTTCAGCTGACATACAATTAGAAATTGAATGATAGGCCTGCACCGTTGCCGGTGTAGTTGATATTCATCTCGGCGATCCGCTTGCCGTGTACATTGAGCGGTATGCCGACAATGGTAAGGGCTGCACCCATCGGAAGGAGGACACATCCGGCAGTAGAGCATCTGCCTTTCGCGAGGTTCTTGTCAATGTCTGCCTGCGTTTTAGGCACATCGACCAAGCCTGTATTTCCGTATGCAACAAGGATTGTTCCGACTAGTACAGATGGAATACCGATACCCATACAGACGTTGCCGGTCTTTTTCAACGCATTGCCTATGACCAGGTTCGGATTGGCGGCTCGTTCACTAACGAGCTTCGCGTGCGCTTCCCGTTCCCCGCGTGTTTTCTCCAGTTTAGCCTGTGCTTTAGCATCCGGCACAAACTTGCCTTCCTCGACGTTGTATCGACCGATGCCGGAGATATGGAAGTACTTTACGCGCTCGGGAAGGATGGTAATCTCCTTATCTCCCGTGGCCGCGTAATACATGCGGAGAACCAACGTGGTATCGGTAAGGTTAACTAACTGGCCTTCCATGTTCTGACCATTATGGAAGGTTACGTTTACTGTGGTTGCTTGAACCGTTAATGTAGTGGCAACGAATGCCATCAAAATAAATAAAAATTTCTTCATGACTGTTTAAGATTTGAAATTTTGTGCAAAATTAATAATTTAGTGTCCAATTACTTTGGACAGATTTTGAAAAAATGCAAAAAAAGTGATTTTTTCCTTGAAAATCGCGTTTTTTGCTATAAAAACACCTCCAAACCGTTGATGCGGGAGATGCAGACATCCCGGACAGTGCGGATTTCGCCAGAGCGGAGGAACTTGATCGTTCGCGTACCGGCATAGAAATCGAACTTGAGGGAGATGACGGAAGGATAATGGAGAAGGCTGCCGTCAGACTTAAAGACGACCAAATCGACCGGGTCGGGCCGGAGCATCATAGCTTGTGCTGTGGAGATGTGAATAGCGTTCATTATTCGGCGATTTTTTGAGCGAATAACTCCGAGAGCGGCACGGAGTGATTTTTCATGATATCTGTTAGCGAAGCATGGAAGGTAGCAAAGACCGCTGCATCCGTAGTGACGATGGCGGACTCGTTACGATTACCACGGGTGAGGTTCTGAGAGGTAATGATAGAGACCGTCTGACCGGTCTCGCTCCGTATCAGTATAACCTTCGAGTGGTTATCGGCGAGATAGGTGTGCTCGATGACGCGCGTGAGGAATGGCCAGAGGCGAAGCGTCTTCTGCGTAGCCTTGAAATCAAGGACGAGGTGGATAGCGTCCACCTTCCCTGATTTCTCGATGAAGAACAAGCGCCGGAGGAACTCCTCGGAGATTGAGAAGGAAGTCTGCCAAATGGTAGCCTTCCCAACCTGTTCGAGCACCCATTCAACGACATCGGCCACCTGCAAGGTGTTCGTCAAGTAACACTGGAGCGGACACGATGCAAGCGGCTTTAGATAGTCATCTATGGATGCGTTGCGTTTCACTTCTTAGTTTTCTTGGAAGTGGTTTTCTTTGCAGTGGGCTTCTTTGCAGCCTTCTTTACCGGCGTTGTATCTGCCGGCGCAGCGGGCGCTTGCTCTGCGGGCGTATCGGTGGTTTCCTCTACATGCTCTTCAGCCGTTTCTTTCGGCTGTTCCGGGAGCGGTTCGCCCACCTTATAGTGGTCGTACTGTTCCCAGTTAGCATGGTACTGCTTATCGAGGTCGATAAGCTCTTTGAGGAACGGATAACGCTCGCTGTCCGGGCAGGTGCTGTGCTCGACGGAGAGCAGCTGCAGTTGCGTATGGCAGCGCCGCATCTGCTGCATGATAGAAAGGTTCTGCGCGTAGAGAGCCTGGATTTCTACGGGCAGCGCGTCGTGATCCGCGCGCTTACCTTTCTTGAACTCCTCATGCTCGTTGGGCAAGTTATGCTCTTTGGCGATAGCCTCGACTTGCTTGCCCATCTCCGCTACCTGTTCATGCGTGAGTTGCTGGAGATAGAATTGATATTTCTTCTTCAGCTCATACTCAATGCGGGAGGCATAGAGCTTGGGCTTGCGCATGAAGTTCTGGTACATGATACGGTTATTGGTAAGTTGCAGCACGAGCAAAGCTCCTGCGGCAAGGTCTCGGTCCTCCGGATTGGCATCCAGCCACTCCTTGACCTTTGGAATAAGTTCAGAATTCTTCATCTTAAAAATACATTTTTAAGCTGGACTACTGACTGCGCCGAGTTGCAAATGCAAGCATTTACTCGGTTTGCTCAGTAGTTCATTATAAGTTATTGTTTATGCCCACGACAAAGAACAAGTTCTTGCCGAGGGGTTCAAGTAAACGATACATGGCATTGAGCGTAGAGCCGGTAGTAACAAAATCATCAAAGATGATAAGGTTCGGTTCGGGCGGTAATGTGCCCAAATCAAACTCTACGGCTACACGTTGGCGAGAGTGCGCGATGGCGACATCCTCGTAGTAAGGAATTTGCAGTCTCGCTCCGATTTCGGAGGCTATACGGCAAGCAAAATTCTTGGTGAGGTGTCGGCGCTTCGGAGAAGGCACAATCGCCCAATGGCCATTCGAAAGATAGTTCCCTAGCACGCGTTTGATGACCGGCGTGAGATGATCGGCAAAGTAAGTGACCATTTCGTCATCTGCTTTGATGTCGGTGAGCGTGCGTCCTTTGATGGACTTCTTCCAAATAGAGAGCACGGGAATAGAAGCATGGGGTGTCAAGGTCATCCGTTCGACGGAGAGGTCGCACCGTGCTTCCAGTGCTTTGTCGTCGGGTTTATGCCAACCGGCGCGCTGTTTCTCGGCGAAGATGTCTTTAACCGGCACAGCAGCATTGCCCGGGCTTGATTGCTCGGACAATGCTTTCACTTCATCTAATGAGAATAGGCTCATACTTGGTAGGTTATACGCGAGATGGTGCCGCCACCGCCATTGTCCACCCAAATGTAATAATTCTGTCCTGCGTGCAGGTTAGCCGAGATAGAAACCTCTCCGGAGGCTGCGTTGCCTGTAGCCAAATCGTGCAGTTCACTATCGGCTATA
>JAFSMP010000046.1 GCA_017447875.1 Paludibacteraceae bacterium
AGTTTCTAATTCGTGGACAATAGCCATTCGCTGTTCTGGTGTAAACCAATAACCTTTTCTCTGATACATAATGTAGACATTTTAGTGTTTTTAAATGTGTCTACTTTTTTCAGGATAAGACATTCTACTCACGGCGCATGGCAAAAGGGGAGCCCCGGTTCAGACGGATTGTGGTTAACCGTACTCCACCGCGTGACACAAGGCTGTGTCACACGCGCTACCCCTATGTGCGGCAGTATGGCTCTGCCATGTGTCATACGCTCATGGCACTGACTTGGATTGGTCCGCGTCCGGATGGTTGTGAATGCGACCATATCAACGGCAACATCTATGATTGGCGTGCGGAAAACCTGCAATGGGTGACACCGGAAGAGAACCGCAAGCGCGCAGTGATACTGCGGGCAAGGCGCATGGTGGCGCGGCAGGACAATGATCCAAGCAAAGACCCGAAGAATATGAAGCCGGAGGAACTGCTTGCGCTGTTCAATGCGTATAATGTCGCAGGGGACGTGTACGAGGGGGAATAACAACAATGCCGGATACAATCCGGCGACAATAAACAAAGTCATTAACAATGCGGGATAATATCCCGCGTAAGAAACGAAGTAACATGAAGACAGATAATTTGAAAGAGTTGCGTGAGTTGCGCAATCAAGAGAAAGCTATTAAAGCACGTATTGACGAGATTTCTACCGAGGCAACCAACGAAGCCGTTGCCATCCTTGCGGAAAAGGGGCAGGAGAAAGGCGAGTTTGAGGTGGAAGGCGTAGGTAAGTTCCAACTCCAGCGTACAGAGGTTTTCGACTTTGCCGATTACCACAAGTACCAACAGGAACAAGCGGTAAAATGGCGCGAGAATGCCAAGGAGAAAGTCAAAGAGCAGAACTTAGTCAAGGCGCGTACCGCCGTCATGAACGGATACGTGAAGACGTTCGTGGAGCTATATCCGGATAAGGAGCCGGACGAGGTGAAACTGACGGTCAAGGTCGTTGAATAAAAGACAAAAGAAAAAGAAGCAAAAAGAAAAAAGAAAATTCGAGTAGGGAGACTATCTGCATAGTATATACTCCCTCTGTAGTCTCCCTCTACTATTTTTTGAAAAATTATTTATGGAAGCCTTAGACGACATACTGAAGAAGCGTAAAAGTTGGGCGGTTATGATTGATTTGCTGAAACCGTACATCGCACCGCAAAACGAACGGATGATACGACCTGCCGAGGAGCAATGGAACGCTATCCCACTCCAACGGCAACGGCAGATTTGGGTCACGCTGTGGGAGCAGAAATTGCGCGGTGTGGCTATCAAAGATCATCCGTACTACGCTATCAAAGATTGCGTGCCGAGGCCTTATAATTGGAACGGCACCGAGCACATAAAAAGTATGATGGCAAATTTCAAGATGGTTAGTGCGAAGTACTATAATCGTTACGGCATTTATACCGTTCAAGCCGCCGAGGCATTCCAATTGACGGATGTTAAACCTCTTAATTTCAAGAAAGATGAAAAAGAATTTGGAAAGCAATGAAGCGTTTTTGGAACGCATGATAAAGGAATTTGACACGTGGCAAGACGGGAAAAAGAAAGAGCGTGTCGCGTTGGTGGTCATTCAAGACGAGACCGGAAAGACCTCGGTTGAGTGCTTCGGTGACAATCGCGGGAAAAGTCCGTTGCTGCGGTTCATCGGCAGGATGGTCGGTGTTGTGGCAAACCGAGACGGGTTGTACGAGGCGGTGCTGATGGTTGCGAAATTCGCTTGTAAAATGCGTAACAGAAAGGCGAAGCATGAAGCGAGAAAATAAGATTCCGTTAGCGCACATCAAAGACGGGATTGAGCAGTATAAGAATACGGCATATACGTCCAAGGAATGGGAGACGTTGTTGTATGGTTGGCGGCAGAAGAAGCATTACCGCAAACGGGAGACTAACAAAGGGTGGCTCAAGACAGAGGACGCAACAAGTCTGATTCAGTACGCGCTCAATGACCGAGTGAAGATCACATTCGCGCATTTTGCGACGTTCATCGTATAAACGACCACTTTTGGTCATCGGCGGAGACGAAAATTTGCACGTCTCCGTTTTTTGTTATATCTTTGTCGTCGGAATTGGCCCAACAATGACTTCCAGGACAGAGCCTCCTGCAACTCGTGTAATTGCCGCAATTCCTCCTCTCCCCACTGAACGCACTAGCGCTAGCGTTCATCGGGGACCCCAAAATGTCGTTTGAAAAAGAGGTGCGGACAAAGCTTCTAACCTCGGCTTAACATCTGCTTAACCTCGGCTACGCGACAAAATTAACATTATTAACTAAAACAAACCTAAACAACTATGGCAAAGTATGTTCCTATTGAGATGGTCAAGTCGTATAGCGGCAAGATCTGCGAACACTCCGATGTGTATTTTGCGAAGAAAGGTAATACCCTGTACACGGGTAAAATCTGTAATCCTCGCACCAAACCGTTCAGCGAGCAAGAACTGGCTCGTCAGACGAAGTTCCGTCAGGCGATTGCGGCTGTCAATGCGTTGACGGCAGAGCAAAAGACCGCCTATGCTGCTTCGTTCAAGAACCAGAGCAAGTACGGCACGCTGCGCGGATACATGTTCGCACAGGAGTACGCAAAGATTGGCGCTTAATGCGCCGCTTTGCGACCCAATTAACAAGAGTTATAAACCATTAAACCTAAACTGAAACTATGGCAAAAGTAGCATGGCAAGCCGGTATTGACTATGTATCCGGCGCATTGTGCAAGTGTGGCAAGAAAGAGCCGCACAAACATGGTCGAATGTTGCTTGCGACGCACCGTAAAGCTGCGACCACGAGTGATTCGTGCAACCGCATCTATCTGCGTGACGAATCGAACTTCACGAAGTCGAATAGCACGAACTCTGTATGGGCTCGTGAGCGTTTCGAGGGTATCGCAGAGATGGTTCACGACCGTAGTCGCGACCTGTCGAAGATCACCCAAGACCAGATTGACTTCTTGGCTCAGCGGAACAACCCGCGCGGAAAGAAGACCATGAAGGCGTACTACTGGTACATCTGCGGTCTGGAGTACGACGCACAGCATCCGCGTCCGTGAGCTTAAACTAAGGCTCGTGCGACTACGGGCACAGCCCTTGTAAAGCACTACGCCTTGTTCTACGCTCTCCCCAGAGCAAACATTCTTGGTTTACTCTGGGGACCCTATTTGTTTAACAACAAATTATTACAGTTATGAAAGCTAACATCCAACTGATTACAGCGGCTGTGCTTTCTATCGGCGGATTAGTGCTCTTGTTCTGCGGGGCGTTTATCGCTCCGCAGGGCGAGATTCACGAAAGCCTTTTGGTGGGCTTCGGCGAGGTGGCGACATTCGCGGGAGCACTGTTCGGGATTGACTACACTTACAAATGGAAGAGTAAGCATGGAAACCATCCACCTGAAGAGAGTTAGTTGCGCTGGCAAGGCTGTACGCGGGAAGATAACCGGTACGGCGCATGTGTTACCGACCTTGGAGAATGCGGAGTTTATCATCCCCGAAGGCAAGTATGAACTAAAAATGACATGGTCGCCGCGGTTCAAGAAGATGATGCCGCTGGTGGACGGGGTCAAAGGCAGATCCGGCATACGGATACACACAGGGACGATACCCGAGCACTCCAAGGGTTGCATTCTTATGACGCCGAAAGGCGTAGAAACGATTAAAGAAATCCTAACTAAAAACGCAAAGAAAGATGAGAAAACTTTTATTCGCATTAGCAATGCTTATTAGCGTTGCAATGTGCGCTGGAATGACGAGCTGTAAAGCGTGGCGAACCATCAGCACGAGCGCGACCTACACGCAGGTAGGTGACAGCACGAAAACCACGACCACTATCACCACGAAGACCGTGGAGGAGTATCAGGGTGTGAAGAAAAATTAGCAACGCTAAAAACTATGGACGGAAGGGGAGCGTAACGGCTCCCCTTTGCTGTATGTCCGAATTAAATTCGGACGTAATTGACGAAGAAAGAAAACGTGCTATCAGAGGTCGCGCGCACAGTACACCATTATTAGCAAAATAAGGATCACCACCGGAGGTAAACAGCCAAAACAAACACGGCGCACTTACACGGCGCGGGGGCTTGTGGAGCGGGCAGGGCTCTGGCGTTTGCGGCCTTATGCAATATGACGCAAAGACAGAGCACGCTCCGCAAGCCAGTAATGTCATATCGCAGAGATATGACGCGGATGAGCTAATCTGCCTTATGGTCATCCGATGGGAGAGGCGAAGAGCACAACACTACAAGCGAAAAGGAGAGAAGAGAAAGAGAAGAAAGAAGAGAGATTTTTCTCCCCCGAAAATTTTCGTGGAGCGAAGCGGAACGAGAGAAAGAAAAGACGGACATGCAAGAAGATAGTCGTCGCAGGTGGTGGAGAGGATGCCTCCCGCGCCCAACGACACAACACAAATTTCATTTGTGCGGGGTCCCCAATAATTTTCAATTCTTGGGGAGAGCGGAGCACACCCGAGTACTTACTGCCAAAACGTGGTTTTGTCACATGTACGAGGGTAGTGTCCGCGAAAAGAGCCCTCGGGGATAAATCCTCGGTGTCTCCGAAAGTGGCGGCTACCTACTCTCCCACAACGCAGTGCAGTACCATCGGCGATGCTGTCTCTCTGCCCTGTGCCTTCTCCGTTCCGCTGCTCTCCGCTCTCTCTCCCGCGCCCGCGCGCCGCAGGCGCGCACACCGCCGCCCGCCCCGCGCCTCTGATGCATTGCGAGAGGGGTACGGGCCACTCGCTCATGGGACATAAAAGATATGGTCTCTCTCAAAAAAGTCTCTCTCTCTTTTCGAGCGACCATTGGGCGAACGAGGTTATAGTAGAGCTTGTTGCGTCTTGGGAAGTTTAGAGGTTATGAGCTGATAAGATGAAGTGATTAGTTCTTGAACAAGGGTGTCGGGAAGTTCGTTCAGATAGAGATCGTTCCAATGCGTTTTGTTCATATGGTAGGCAGGACGAATACCATCATACCGGGCACGCAGTTCTGCACTCATTTCGGGTAGCAGTTTAACCGCTACGCGTGGTTCGGGTGCATCGAGTTGCATAAGCAAAAACCACTTGCCGAATATTCTCCAAGAAATCCAATTCTCCGCGAATAGTTCTTCCGTCACTTGGGTATTGATACCCAATGCAAATTCTCTGACTTGTTCTATATTCATACCATTACACAAATCCGTCCGGCTTCTTTAGTAAAGATTGAGGGATAGCGGCAAATTACCGCATAGACTTGGGCACTGGTAACAGGCTTGCCGTCCTTGCGGATATGCCAACCGTTGCGGTTGATTGCGTCGGCTATCTGGTCGGTTGTCTTTCCATGACCATCCGACATAATGGCATATGTTATCGCTTCCTCTATTCGCATTTGTCATTGTTGTGCGTTTGCGAGTGCAAAGGTAGTAAAAAAATCTGACATAGGCAAATTTATTGTGTAGCCGTATTGTTTTTTTTCGGCGACACAACGGGACGTAAACACAAAAAATCGTTTGCCTTATGCGTACACGCGCGAGGGGGCGCGCGTATATACCTTATTATAATATATAGGAGATGGGAATAAAAGAGTTAGAGGGTTAGGGGTTAGGTGGTTGTATAAAAAAGGATCAGGTGAAACAATACAGCGAAGCAAAATTTATACAAGCTAAAACCCAGAGAGGAAGGAGATCCTTTTTTCGAGCGACAGCGAAGAAGGATATATAAGTATTATAAGGTACGCGCGTGCGCGTGAGGATAAATTGAGCGTTTAGGCAAAGGTTCCACACTCAGCACTCATGGTCAGCACAATGCGTGTAGGGTGTTTCGGGTTCGAGTGTGGCATGTGCGATACCGTGTTCAGCCAGTTCGTGCTTGAGCTGGTGTGACACTTGCGGCCAGTTAGCCAAATCGTCCACAACCACATGTGCCGTGAGGGCTGTTTCGGTGGTACTGATAGCCCATATATGGACGTGGTGAACTTCGCTCACATGTTCGTTCTCCAAGAGTTCTTGCTCAATCTCTTTCTTATCCACTCCTTCAGGAATACCGTCTACGGCAAGGCGCAAGCTATCGGATAGCAAGTCCCATGTGGAGACAAGAATAACCGCAGCGATGATGAGGCTGACGATAGGGTCCACTATGCTCCAGCCAGTATAATAGATGATGATTCCACTAATGACTACGCCTACTGAGACCAGTGTGTCGGCCACCATGTGCAGGAAAGCGCCGCGGACGTTCAGGTCGTTCTTCTGTCCGTGCATCAGCAGGAAAGCCGTCAGACCATTGATGAGTATTCCCACGCCGGCAGTCCACGACACGGCAATACCGTTCACTTCGGCGGGTTCGCTGAACTTATGAATACTCTCAATAACGATAGCGCCAACTGCCACGAGCAGAATGACGGCATTGAGTAGCGAGATCAGGATGGTCGATTTGCGATAGCCGTAGGTGTAGCGTTCGTTGCTGTGCACTTTCGCAAGTCGAAAAGCCACCAGCACTAACAGCAACGAGAATACATCGCTTAAGTTGTGTCCCGCGTCGCTCAGCAGCGAGAGGCTGTCTTGCCACAGACCAACGCCTGCC
>JAFSMP010000004.1 GCA_017447875.1 Paludibacteraceae bacterium
CTTCTACGGTGATACCATCCGTGAGACGACTACGGTTAACCATAGTGCACGCACACCGGAAGGCTGCGACAGCACGACGGTTCTCCAGTTGACTGTTCACCACCTCATTGATACGATTGTCAATGTATGCTCGAACGAGTTGCCGTACATCTGGACTAACCGTTGGAACGGTAATACCGAGAAGTACTACCGCACCGGTCTCTATCGCAACGATACGACTATCAACGGTAAGAAGTTCTTCTACGGTCTCGACATCCACGTCAACGAGCAAGTCTTCGACACGACGAGAGTGGCTATCTGTAGAGGTTCGTATTATACCTACCAGGGTCAGAACCTGACGGAGGCCGGCATCTACCGTGATACGACGAATGCGATGAACGGTTGCGACAGTATCCATACCCTGGTATTGACGGTTAACGAGCCGTACTACAACCTGATTCAAGAGAATATACTGGAAGGTGGCTACTACGTCTTCTACGGCGATACGCTCCGCGAGACGCAGACCATCACACACAGTAACAGAACTCCTGAGGGTTGCGACAGCACGACGGTTCTCCAGTTGACCGTTCACCACCTCGTGGATACAGTGGTTAACATCTGTTCGAACGAACTCCCGTACATCTGGACCAACCGTTGGAACGGACAGACGGAGAAGTACTACCGCACAGGTCTCTATCGTAACGATACGACCATCAACGGCGAGAAGTTCTTCTACGGTCTCCAACTCAACGTAGGCGAGCAGAAGTACGACACGACGAGAGCAGCTATCTGTGAAGGCTCGTTCTACCGCTACAAAGAGATCAACCTCTACGAGCAGGGTATCTACCGCGACACGCTGGTTGCAGCTAACGGTTGTGACAGTATCCATACGCTCGTGCTGACGGTTAACAAGCCGTACTACAACACCATCAACGAGGACATTCTCGAAGGCAGCTACTACGTCTTCTACGGCGACACGCTCCGTGAGAGCGTAACTCTCCACCACAGCGGACGTACGCCGGAGGGTTGCGACAGTACGACTATCCTCCAGTTGACCGTTCATCCGATGGTGGATACGGTGGTAACTGTCTGCTCGAACGATCTGCCGTACGTATGGCATAACCGTTGGAGCGGCGAGGAAGAGAAGTACTATCGCACAGGTCTGGTTCGCAATGATACCGTGATCGACGGTCAGAAGTTGTTCTATGGTCTCGACCTGCGTGTAAGCGAGCAAGTCTTCGACACCATCCGTCACGCGATGTGCGAGGGATCAAGCTATGAGTTCGCCAACATGGTGATCTACGATGAGGGCATCTACCGCGACACCTTGGTAAGCAAAGCGACCGGTTGTGACAGCATCGTTACCCTGATCCTGACGGTCAACAAGCCGTACTACAATATCATCCGTGAGACGATCCTCGAAGGTCACTTCTACGTCTTCTTCGGCGATACGATCCGCGAGACGAGAGCCGTAACCCACACCTCACGTACACCGCAAGGCTGTGACAGCACGACGATCCTTGAGCTGACCGTTCACCAGTTAGTGGATACGGTAGTGACGATCTGTGCGAATGATCTGCCGTACGTATGGACCAACAAGTGGAACGGTCTGACCGAGACCTTCTACAAAGAGGGTACGTACCGCAACGATACCTCGATCAACGGAGAGCGCTACTTCTACGGATTGAAACTCGTAGTGAACAACCCGGCATTTGACACGATCCGTCACACGATGTGCGAAGGAGACTACTACCTCTTCCAGGGTCAGCCGGTTTACGAAGCAGGTATCTACCGTGACACGCTGAACGGTCCTAACGGTTGTGACAGCATCATCACGCATATCGTCACCGTCAACAAGCCGTACTACAACTACCGCATCGAGCATATACTCGAAGGTGACTCTGTACTGTTCTTCAACGAATGGTACAAAGAGACCGGTTCGTTCACGCATTACGGCATGAAGGTAGGCGGTTGTGACAGTACGAGCGTACTCGAACTCCACGTTCATCCGATGGTGGATACGGTAGTAACCGTCTGCGCGGGCGACCTGCCGTACAAGTGGGAGAACCCGAGAACGGGCACTACTACCCTGCTCTACACCGCCGGTATCTACCGCAACGACACCTCTATCGTGAACGGCGAGAGATTGTTCTACGGTCTGCAACTGATCGTAAACCAGACCAGCGACACGACTATATACCGCGAGATCTGCGAAGGTGACAGTTATAAGTTCAACGGACGTGACCTGACGAAAACCGGCGAGTATCGTGACACAATCATCAACAACATCGGTTGTGACAGTGTCATCATACTGAACCTCAATGTACTCAAGACGTACCACAACGTGGTTTACCACTCGATCTTCGAGGGCGACTCGGTTGAGTTCCTCGGCAAGTACTACAAGACTGCCGGCAGCTATCCGTTCCGCTACTCCACCTCTTATGGTTGCGACAGTATCATTGAGCTGCAACTGACCGTCAACCGCCTCTTCGACGACTCCGTATCCATCTGCGCGAACGAATTGCCGTACGTATGGAACAACAAGACCATCTACGAGTCCGGTATCTACCGCGACACGGTAACCAACACCGAAGGCAAGAAGACATCTATCGGTCTGAAAGTGACCGTACTGCCTATCTCGAAGGCATCCGAGCCGATTGTAGCAAAGATCTGTGAGGGTGACTTCTACAAGTTCGGTGATCGCGTTCTGACCGAGCAAGGTACGTATTACGATACGTTGACAGCGGAGAACGGTTGCGACAGTATCATCATGCTGGCTCTGCAAGTATTGCCGGCTAAGTACCAGACGACTACCAAACGTATCTTCGAAGGCGACACGGTATTCTTCTACGGAGATACCTTGACGACTTCCGGTATTTACGAGCACCGTGAGTTGAACACTAACAAATGTACGGATACGTACCAGTTGGTACTGACGGTACTGAAGACGTTCAACGTAGATACGACGGCTGTGATCTGTCAGAACGAGTTACCGTTCATCTGGCGTGGTATCGAGTACAACGAGACAGGCAACTACACAATGCCGATCTCTTGGAACGACTCCTCACGCGTTGTGAAGACGCTGCACCTGACCGTCAACGAGACGTTCTACGGTGAGCGTAACGTAGCAATATGTGCGGGTGACAAGTTCCACTTCAAGGATCGCGTATATGGTGAGAGCGGTGAGTTCTACGATACGATTCCGTCGTTGGTAGGTTGCGACTCGATCATCAAGTATATCATCAGTGTTCATCCGACCTATGACAAGATCATCGAGAAGCATATCTCCGACAAGGAGCCGTTCATCTTCCACGGCCGTGTACTGACCAGCTCGGGTACGTATGAATGGACCGGTAAGAGCGTCAACGGTTGTGATAGTATGGAACACCTCCAGTTAACTGTTCACCCGTCGTACTTCTTCACCGACTCCGTTGACCTCTGCCAGCCGGATACGTTGTTCTGGCACGGCATGAAGATTACGCAGTCTGGTACCTACAGCGACAGTATGCTGACGGCGCCATACGGCTTCGACAGTGTATATCAGATCGTAGTTAGCGTACACCCGTCGTACTATCTGTACGAGCAATATGAGATTGCGGAAGACCAGACCTTGCGTATCCACGGTATGGATATCTCGAAACCGGGTATCTATGAGGATTCACTCCGCTCTATCTTCGGTTGCGATAGTGTATATCATATCGTTGTCAACCTCAAACGTACGGTTGAGTTGACGATCGTTGATTCGATCTGTCAGGGTGACTACTATGACTTCTTCGGTAAGAAGCTCACGCACTCCGGCCAGTATATCCATGTGGACAAGGCGAAGGGTGAGATCACGACCTTGAACCTGAAGGTAAGCCCGATCTCAATCACGGAAGAGACGGTGGTTCTGACCGACAAGCAGACCTCGTATATCTACCAAGGCAAGTTGTACGACAACCTGACGGTAGGTACGCATATCTTCGCAGACACGCTGTTCAACAAGTATAACTGCGACAGTATATCGCGTCTGATCATCATCGTATCGAGTCACTATTCGGAATGGACACCGATGCCGTTGTGTGAGGGCCATCCGATTAAGATTGACGGTAAGGAGATCACCGAAGCTGGTTTGTACACGTTCTTGCGTCGCAGCAGAGTGACGGGTGAGATGGATAGTATCTGGCGTGTTGAGGTTTATGACGCACCGACGTTCGAATACGACATCACTCGTACGATATGTGACGGCGATACCGTATTCTTCGGCGACAAGGCCATCACTCGTGCCGGTCATTACGACATCGTGCTGCAGACGGTTGAGGGATGCGACAGTATCTATCACTTGGATCTGACCGTCAATCCGTCTTACCGCTTCTTCGAGGATGCGACTATCACGGATTACCAGACCTACACATGGATGGGTAAGACCTACACGCAGACTGGTGTATATGATCGGACGTGGCCGACGGTTGACGAATGCGACAGTACGTATAGCTTACGTCTGAATGTCATCCCGACGAAACGCGAGATCACGGAAGACACTATCTGTGACGGTCAGGAATACGTATGGCGTGGTAAGACCTATACGATGGACGGTTACTACACTGATACCGTATATCGTCCGGAGACCTTCTACTCAGCTATCTTTACGCTGCAATTGACGGTTCTCAGTCCGACCAATATCACCAGCGCTATCGCTTCTGAGTCGTGTGCGGACGATACGGAACTGGAGATTGCGTTCACCTACTCGGGTGCTAAGCCGACGAAGTACAGTATCTACTTCAACCAGGCAGCTAAGGATGAAGGTTTCGTAGATATCATCAACAAACCGCTGTTAGGTGAGGATAAGGTAGTACATTGCGCTATCCCGACGAAGGGCGGTGACGTCTACAACGGTCATCCGTACTATGTTCGTCCGAACAGATATCCGGTACGTCTTGTCTTCGACAACGGCGCTTGCGGTTCGAGCAGCAAAGACAGTATTGTGGTTCTGATTAAGTATCCGAGTTGGATCATTGAGCAGAACTGGGATGATGTAGTTGCTCCGCTCAAGAAGGCTTACAACGGCGGATACGAGTTCTCGAGCATTGACTGGTATGTCATCAGTTCCGGCAATGTACAGCCGCAATCGAATAACGGCCTTGGATATTTGCATAACGACAGGCTCAAACCGGGCGATGAAGTATATATGGTCGCTAAACGTAAGGGCGAGGACTACACGGTTCCGAGTTGTCCGATCGTCATCCAGCCGATGATCACGTCGACCGACAACGATCCTATCCTCGTTTATCCGTCGCATGCACCGAAACACGCTCCGCGTATCACGATTGAGGCACCGCAAGGCGGTGAGTATGCAATCTACTCGTCGATGGGTACGTATATCGGAAGCGGCACGCTGGAGAGCGGCAAGCAAGAAGTTGTTCTGCCGAACACAAGCGGTATCTACTTCATCCGCACGAAGCAAGGTAAGGACGACACGACGCATAAGGTAGTCCTCTACTAAGAGGGCTGCCTGTGCGGCGAGCCGTACAGATACAATAAACCCCGCGATTGAGTTCGCGGGGTTTATTGTGTTATAAAGATTTTTTCCAGAAGGTAGAAGTTATATCTTCCCATTGGTCCCCTACCCGTTTGTAGAGGCGCTGGTTGGTGGTCGGTGATTTGAGTCCGCCGAGGGATTCGATATAGGGGCCGAGTTTGACGTAGTCGAAGGGATTCTGAGTATTCGGAATAATCTGATTACTCTGATTATTCGGATAGCTCGGACGGCCGGAGTACCAGGCGGTTTTGAGCGGGCGGACATATTCGGCCCAGCGGGCAACTTCTTCGGGAGCGGTATCTCCGCCCATGAAAGCGACGCAAGTGATCATCGAGCCGTAACGGGCGATGAGACCGTCCATAAGGGACTCGTTCAGTTCCTCACCGATGTCCTCAGCCAAATGCGGGCTATGACAGCCGGGGCAGTGACATGGACAATTAGAGAGATTAAGGGCGAGTGTTACCTCGCCCGGAATCTCTTGAAAGACTATGTCAAATGATGCTACCTTTAACATGCCGGTGCTTTGACTTTCTCTGCGTAATAGCGTTGAGCCGCCTCTTTCTGACGAGCCTCGGAGAAGTTCGACACACGCTTCATGTAACCGATGACGCGAGTGAGGTAGTCCACATTCTTCGAATGGCAATGCGGACACTCCTTGAGGTAACGTTTGTCGATATGACCGCAGTCGTTGCAGACGGTGTTGGGGATATTAAAGGTGAAGTAGTTACATCCTTCGATCGCCGCTACGCGGAGAAGTTGGCGATACTGCTCTTGCGAGAGGTGCTCCTCGAGGTTGCAGTGAAGAGCCGAACCACCAGTGAGGTGCTCGATGTACTTACGCCCGTGGAGACGGAAACGATCGAGTACGTTGAGGGAGGTGTCTTCTACGATGTAGAAATAGCTGTTGTAGCAGTCGCGCGGAACGACGTAGCCGTCTTCGCGGTCCCATTTAGCATGCTTAACACCTACGTTCTCTGCCGGAATCATCTCGCAGTTGAACATCACCTCACGGGTGCGGTACTCTTTATTCTTCTTCTCGATGATACCGAGTACTTCTTGTACGAAGTGTGCGTACTCCGGCGTATCTTTGATCTCAAGACCGAGAAACTCCGCAGCCTCTACGAGACCGTTGACACCGATAGTGAGGTACTGACGACCGATATTGATGTAACCGGCATCGAAGAGCGGCAGCATACCTTTCTCCTGGAGGTTCTTGAGGTTCTCGTTGTAAGCGAGTTGTACCTTATGCATGAGATCCACGATCTCCTCGATGTAGGCCTGGTACGGGATGTTATTGCGTACAGCATACTGGATAGCGCGGTTGAGGTTGATCGTGAGCACAGACTTGGAACCCGTGGAGATACCACCTGCACCGAGGGTATAGCTGAAGCTGTTGTCGGTGATGGCATTACGCAGACGGCAGCAAGAAGAGAGGCTGTCAGCGTTATCGGAAACGTAGGTAAAGAACGAGTGTCCTTTAGCGTACATCTCTGCCGTGAAATCGCCGTACTCCTTGTCCTTGATGTCACCGTTCTCTGCGAGCAGCGCCATCGTCTCTACCGGGAAGGTGAGCACGCAACGGGTACGCTCATCATTGAACCAGTTCATGAAACGCTTCTGGAGCCAGTTGAGGCTATCCCAATGCGGTGCCTCACCATTCGGGAAGCGGAAGTTCTCGAAGAGGGACTGGAAATAATAGCGGTCGTAGTAACTGATATTCCAGAATACGGATTGGAAGTTACGTGCACCGGAGGGTTGGTTGAGACTGTATACGACTTGCTGGAAGCAGTCTGTAATGATCTTGTCGATCGTGCGACGCTTGAGACTGAGATCTACGATTTCGTCGGCACGCTTGTAGTAGTCCTCACCAAACTCCTGCTCAATGAAATAGTTCATATACATAAGGAACTCGGGTGTAGCGCACGCGCCTGAGAGCATGGACGATACCATGAAGACCATGTTGATGAACCCGCCGCAGAACGACTTGAGGTTATGAGGAGGCGTTGCATTACCGCCGATGGACTTCGTACCGCCGATAAGCCACGGATACATGGTGATGGAGGCACAATAGTTAGCAAGATTGGTCTCGTCGTTCTTGTAGATAAAGTGCTGGTTGAGGAGGTTCATGTACTTGTCGGACAACTCCTTGCCGTACATGGACTTGATACGCTCGGTGAGCAAACGACGGTTGAGGCGGATGAAGCCCTGTTTGGGCAGTTCACCGATGAGCGTCGCGATGTTCTTGTGCTCCACATTGGCGTTCGCATCAAATTTCGAACCTTCAGCCGCGTTGGAAGCCTGCACGTAGTTCATCATGAAGTCCAGACGCTGCTGAGTCTCACGATCCTCCGTATGACCTTGGCGATAGAGGATGAAAGCCTTAGCTACTTGGTAGTACCCCTCTGCCATCAAAGCGACCTCCACTTGGTTCTGGATTTCCTCTACGGTCGCGCCGTTATGTACTCTGAGGTGCGAAAGTACTGCACCTAATGTCTCTTCCGTTGCAAAAGCGCCAACAGCTAAGAATGCTTTTGCAATCGCATTTTTGATTTTGTCGATGGTGAATAATTCTTTTTTACCATCACGTTTGATAATGTATGTTTCCATAATATATATGTAAAAAATCTCTAATTTCTAACAAGGGGCAGAAAAACGATGCAAAGGTACTACAATTTTTTGAATTGTGCAAATTTTTGGACAATATTTTTTGAAAAAATTTTTCAAAGTTGTCCAAAATAAAAATGCAAATCACTCATTATAAGTAATTTGCATTTTTTATTAACACAAAAAGTTTTCCAAAATGAAAATCTGTTAATAAAGTAGGTTTCCCGTTATGGAATACTTTTTATCTGCCTGAATAATAATAATTTGCCCATTTTGGAGCGTTTTTTGAACATGTTTATGTTCATTTACGGCTGGCTTTTCGAGTGTCTGCAGGCTCTCGTCATAGGTTAAGGTGAAGGCATCATTATTGGTGTCGGTAGCGGTGGCATCGATACGTGTATGACCGTTGCCGAGATCGGTCTTGCAGAAGGTAGCCTGGGTGTATAGGGCATGGGTTGTATAGTCCGACAGCATCCAATAGGCATAAGCCTGATTCATCTCACCGGGGAAGACATAGGTTTTGCCTAGCACGGCATCGGTTTCTCCATCCGAAAGCAGCAGGGGATAGACGAATACTCGGCTGTTGGGATCATCGTAGAGCATATATACGATCATCGTTCCCATCGACTGCACCTGGATACGTTCGACCGTTATGTCGATAGAAGCGGCTCGTGCTCCGAATGCCAGCCATAAATTCATCAAAAGAACAAACGTTTTCTTCATATCTACAACATTTTAATATAAATCCGGTACAAAGATACAACATTTTTTTGACATATGCAAGGAAAACGAAAACTTTTTACAAAAAAAGCTGCCACCGAAGTGACGAGGGCACTGAAAAACCCTCCTGAATAAGTTTAAATTAAGAAAATGGCACATATGTGTAAAAAAACTTGCATATGTGCTATTTTTTTTGTACCTTTGTAGCATAATTGAGAAATAGTTATGCTGAGCCAACAACCAACAC
>JAFSMP010000047.1 GCA_017447875.1 Paludibacteraceae bacterium
CATCGTGACCGATTAAAGTCAATTTGGGGTCTTTATCCAGACCTACCAGATCTTTCATAACTTGGATCTTGTTCTTCAAGCCCAAGCGATTGAACTTGTTTTGCAGCTCGTTCACATTAAGTTTGATTGTCTTTGCCATAAACTCTGTTGGCGGTTATATCCCATCGCCCCATCGGTTTTAAATTGTTTATTATGTTAGTTTGTTGTTTTGTTTTGTTTTTTCCTTTTAATCCTATAGGGTTACTATACCCTTGCTATACCCATAGGCTATTATTGACATTGGATTACCAGATTGCTCAAAAATATAAAGTTGCGGAGTGATTTTATCTAAAGTTGCGGAATAAAATCATAAAAAGTTGCGGAATAACTTGCGTATGTCATTTATTTTTACTACCTTTGCAGCCGGAATTTAATCAACAACAATATGGCAACAGAAAGAGCGTATAAAAAACGCATTGCAGACATCATCTTAGAGCGTCGTTTACAAGGCAAAGGTGCTATCTTGATAGAAGGACCCAAATGGTGCGGTAAGACCACAACGGCAAAGCAGTTTGCACACAGTGTGTTGGATTTAGGAAACAGCACTGTTCTGGCTAATGCCAAGACAGCCATACAAGTTAATCCGGATATACTGCTGAGCGGTGCTACGCCACGTCTGATTGACGAATGGCAGTTGATGCCGCCGATATGGGACATGATACGCTCGGAGGTGGACAGACGAGGCGACGAGGGGCAGTTTCTGCTGACCGGCAGCAGCGTGCCTCTTGACCCGAATAGCACCCACCATAGCGGAACAGGCAGGATAGGCCGTGTCCAAATGCGCACCATGAGTCTGTGGGAGTCCGGCGAAAGCAACGGCTCTGTAAGCATGGATGATTTGTTTGCCGGAAAGGAAATACCACCGCAAAACAGCAATCTGACCATCGAGGATATAGTGTATCTTATCTGTCGTGGAGGATGGCCGCGTGCCACTTTCTTGAGCAGAAACACAGCACTGGACGAAGCCATCGACTACTACGAAGCCATCTACAAAACGGATATTCATCGTGTGGACAAAGTGAACCGTAATAGTGAGCGTACCCGCTTGCTGCTCCGTTCGTACGCTCGCCACCAAGGTGCGGCAGTAAGTTTCCAGAAATTAAGCAACGACATCAAAAACAACGATAATCAGGACATCAGTTACGAGACTATCGCTGATTATGTGAACGCTCTCAAGAGTCTGTTTGTTATTGAAGACATGCCTGCGTGGAATCCTAATCTCAGAAGCAAGACGGCAATACAATCGTCCGATACACGCTACTTCATCGATCCGAGCATTGCTGCGGGTGCATTGCGTATCAGTCCAAACGACCTGACAAACGATTTACAAACACTCGGACTCTTGTTTGAAACGATGGCTGTGCGGGATCTGCGTGTGTATGCCGATGCTCTACAGGGAGAGGTGTTCCATTTTCGTCAAGCTGACGGCTTGGAATGCGATGCCGTATTACATCGTCGCAACGGCACCTATGCGCTGATAGAAATCAAGATAGGCGGCAATGATGCTATAGACCAAGCAGCCAAGACCCTGCAAAAAGTAGCAGACCGGATAGACGACACCAAAATGTCACGCCCGTCGTTTATGATGGTGCTGACCGCTGTCGGTGAATATAGTTACCGCCGCCCGCAAGACGGCGTTTGGGTAGTACCTATCGGCACCCTTCGTCCGTAATTTCGGTAATCCAATATGTCAAAGATCAATCTATTTACCATTTGACCATTTACTATTTGGTCATTTGGTTTTTGTAACCATGCAGGGTAATCAGCCCTGCATGGCTTGGTTAACTTAAGAACTTTGTACTTTGTACATCGTCCCTTTGCTATTTACCTCTTAGCCACATGGGCACGATTATTTTACTCTCGTGCCATGGGCGTTGTAGATAGTGCCGTCGGGACGGAGGATGTAGAGGGTGCCGTTATGGAGCACCTTCAGGGCTGACGGAGCGTCGGGCTCGGCGAAGAGGTCCTCGATGCCTGTCGTGTCGGGGAAGCGCTCTTCGGTGCTGTACTGCGCCGTGTAGTCGGCGTCAGCCGTAGCAGCCACGATGGCAGGGCTCCACTCGCTGAAGGTGTAGATAAACTGC
>JAFSMP010000005.1 GCA_017447875.1 Paludibacteraceae bacterium
AGTGTTGGTTGTTGGCTCAGCATAACTATTTCTCAATTATGCTACAAAGGTACAAAAAAAATAGCACATATGCAAGTTTTTTTACACATATGTGCCATTTTCTTAATTTAAACTTATTCAGGAGGGTTTTTCAGTGCCCTCTGTCAAGGGTTGCTTTTTTTTGCAAAAAAATTTGCATATATCAAAAAAAAGCAGTAATTTTGCAGCCGATTTGAAAAAACTACCTCGTTTGGAGTGCCAAACGATGCCGCGATGGTGGAATAGGTAGACACGAAGGACTTAAAATCCTTTGGCCAGTGATGGCTGTGCCGGTTCGACCCCGGCTCGCGGTACCAAGAAAAACATCAAAATCTCTATCTGTATGAGACGGCGATTCTCCTCTTTTTTACTTATGATCGCCTGCGCAGGCACGCTCGTAGCGCAAACGATTCCGGTATCCGATGCAGCCGGTTTGGCTGCGATGGTCACTCAGTGCACCAGTGACGGATGTGCCGGTAAGACCTATGTACTGACGGCAGACATCGACCTGAGCACCATCAGTCCGTGGACGCCTATCGGTTCGTCCACCAATCCTTTCCAGGGTCGTTTGAACGGTCAGGGGCACCTCATCAAAGGGCTGCACCTATTCAACGGCAAAGACGGTATCGGTCTGTTTGGTTATGTAGGTGCGAGCGGACGGATCGACAGTGTCGGTATATGCGGCAGTTCGATCATCGCGAAGAACAAACGCCGGATCGGTGCTATCGCCGGTGTATGCAGCGGACATATCAACCAATGCTGGAGCATGGCGTATATGCCTGCCGCAGGAAATGTGGTCGGTGGTCTTGTGGGTGAGTTGACGAAGACCGGTACCATCACCGATGCCTACCACTCCGGACTGATCTACAACGCCAATGACACGATCGGCGGTATCGTCGGTATGAATGACGGCGGTACCCTCACCCGCGTCTATAACACCGGTTATGCCAAGAACGGCAAGGCCATCGTGGGTATGGACAAAGGCGGTAAATACCCGGAGTGCTACTACGACCGTAAACTCTATTACCAGGAGTCCGGTATCGAGAATGACCAGTATACACCGGTGGATGTGACAGAACAGATGTTCTCGCTCTACGGCACCCGTGAGGCCTGGTGGTTAGATATTGACCGCTATCCTATCCTGAGTGCTTTTGCCGGCACCGATGCCGCTTTGCTCTCTGCCGCTCCGATGTATGTCGAACCGGAATGGAAAGACCCGGTGAACCACGCCAATGACCTGACCAAAGACTTCACGCTCTATACCAAGAACAGTGTCACCTGGAAATGTCAGGACAAGCGTTCCGAAGACTGGATCCAGATCAACGGTAGTCTGGTGCATGTGATTCGTCCGTGCACGGAGACGGATGTGCTGGTGGATGTGAAAAAAGGCACGGAGACACGCGTAGTGTATATGCGTCCGAGACGTGTGGAAGACCTGCAACCGGGTCTGTTCAATCCTTCGGACGGCAAGCCGATGCACGGCTACTGCTTCGAAGCAAACGAGCCTATCAAAGGGCAGGTGTTCTATACTCCGGCATCTTTGGGATGGACGGAGAGCGATTATCATTATCTGGTGGTTCGCTATGAGTTGACTCCGACGGACACGATCGTCAAAGATACGCTATTGGATGATGCCAACTCCGTGCAGTACGAAGCATGGTTCAACACCGATACGATCCCTACCAATGAACCCGGTCATTATATCATCCGCAGTTATGTGCATGACGACGGATGTGTGCAGGACTGGTTGGAGAACAAAGCCGGACTGGAGTATATCGTGTTCGAACCCTTCAATCCGGGTGTGATCGTCTCGGGTAAAGACACCGTGATCCTGACGACCAATCCGTATGAGGTGACGATCCAAGACAAGACGCCGGCGTCAGGAGGAGGTGGTCCGATCACGTACCAATGGCAGGTGAACGGAACGGATATCACCGGAACAGATAAGGTGTCGCTGACCTACTCGCTCACCAAAAGCGGTATCTACACTTTCACCCGCACGGCACGGGACAGCGCTAACTGCTGCGAGGATAAGATCTTAGCAGACGGAGCGTTCACGTATTATGTATTCGACCCTCTGGATCCGGGTGATATCAGCAAACCCAACGAGGTAGAGTTCTGCACGGTAGAAGAGGCGAAGGCGTATATCGCAAAGACGACGGCTGCCACGGGTGGTGTGACCGACAAAGGATACAGTTACCAATGGTACAGCGTATCCGGTACGGACACCATCGCTATCAAAGGTGCCACCTCGCAGAACCTGGATATGAAGAACCTTCCGCTGGTAGCCGGTCAGAGTTATGTATTCGTGCGCAAAGCATGGGACAACACCCGGTTCACCACCTGGACGCTCAGCAGGAAATCCCTGAGCATCTATATCAAGAAGACTCTCAGTCCGGGTAGCATCCAAGACGGGGCACTGCCTAATGAGTGCGTGGCGCACGATGCAATGGGCAAGACGACCATCACCGTGACCGTCCAAGAGAAGACAGCCGCGTCGGGCGAAGGGAACCTCGAATACCGATGGGTGCGCAACCCGGGTAATAAGATCGTGGGTAATGAACGGGAGTTGAGTTACACCTTCCCGCTGTCAGAGATCACGCTCAACACCACCTATACGTATGTTCGGTACGTGCGTAACCCGGGGTGCGACTGGTTGCAGTCAGAGGGTAGTGCGACTCAGTATTACGGTCGCAAGAGTTACGGCGAAGTGACGATCACCGTCTGCGCTGAACATATGCCGTATTCGATGACATGGGTGGACGGCAAGACGTATACCTTCACCAAGAACGGGGAGACCCAACTGCTGACCGACACCCGTGGCGAATGTCCGGCAGATACCTTGTTTAAGGTGGTCACCGCCAAGATGCCGGCCTTTAAGATGGACACCATCGCCCGTTTCTGTCAGGAGACCGGTACAATCACCCTCAATTATGAAGCGACGGAAGGAGCGATGAATATCTATCGGGTGATCTACTCTCCGGCACTGGCCTTGATCATCGGTTCTTCGGGTGCTTCGGGAACGATCACAACGGATAACACGATCGTGCTGACGAACATCCCACCGCTGGGTATCGGCGATTATTACATCGACCTGCAGTTGGGTTACGCCGATACGGATGCTTCGGATGCGGGTGTATGCTTCAGCACGGCGCACCGGATGGTGCTCAAACCCAGTCTGGGCGGATACATACACAGCAAATATGACCGGGTACTGTTCGTGGATAACAACCCCGATAATAACCTGATCCCGGGTGCAGCCGATAAACTGAAGTTCGTGGGTTACCAATGGTACCGCAACGGTATTCGCCTGGAAGGCGAGACGCAGCAGTATTACCATGAAGGAGGTCGGGCGCTGAACGGTATCTATTATGTGGAGCTGACCAGCGAAGACGGAGGTATGTACCGGTCCTGCGATGTGACCATCCAACCGGACAGCACCGCTTCGGCTCCCAAGCACAGTCTGGTCTATCCGATTCCGGTAGGGGCTGGACAGCCGCTGACCATCGAAGCGGAAGGAACGGTGCTTATCCGTTCGTTCGCCGGAGAGACGGTGACGCCGATGGTGAAAGTGAACGGCAAGACACCTGTCACGGCACCGTATATGCCGGGTCTCTACTACGTACAGATCACCGCACCCGACGGAACGGTCGAGATGCATAAACTAATCGTTCAATGAGAGGAGGGCAGATTATGAAAAAATCATTTGTCATAGCATGCATGCTTATCGCAGCCGCCTCTCTGTCGGCCAAACAATACCCGGATTCCGTGAAGCAACAGTCCCGCATGGAACCGAATATCGCTTACGGTTGGAACTTCGAGTTCGGAGGCGGACTGGGTGTAGGCAGTTATCTGTATGACCAGTTAGGTTCATCGTACAAGCCGGCGCACGTGAAGAACAAGATCGCTTTCCCGTCCTGGAACGCGCAGATCGGTATCAGTTACTATTTCGTGCCATGGATGGGTATCGGAACCGGTGCGCAGTTCGGCGTGTACCCCAACCGCGCCGCCATCGCCCAACCGTGGACGGAGGATAATATCGATAAATACGGAGATAACTACACCCTTACGACTACGCCGGACCAGTTAAACGAGGACCAGCAGTTGTACATGGTGGAGATTCCTCTGGCACTTAAGTTCCGTGCCCGGCCGGGTGTGGTGGGTTTCACCGGAACAGCCGGTATCAAGTTAGGTATCCCGATGATCAACCGGGAACGCTTGAAAGCGAATGGAACGATGCTGAATGAGGTTTATTATCCGCTGTATGACCTGAGGATGAGTGAGGTGCCGACGGTCGTGGAGAATCTGTCGATTCCATCGGATAAATCCGAGATTCCTTCCCAGTATCTGAAAACACTCAACTACGCAGCGTATGTGGAGTTAGGTATGCTCGTTCGCCTGCATCAGCGCGTGGATCTGGCTATCGCCGCGTATGCGAACTACTATTTCAACGACATGCTGGATCGGCACGGCAAACAGGATCTCGGATTCTTCGACGGCCGCAGCACCGGTGAGTACCCGCTTCCTTATACCGAAGCGTATAACGGTGTATTGCGTACGAACGAGGTGAAGAGTCTGCATCCATGGTCAGTGGGTTTGAAAATCGGCATCCAGATCAATGCCAACCGCACCAAGGCGCAACGCGAATACGACAAGGAGCAGAAACGTCTGCAGCAAGAGGCCAAGGAACGGGAGGCCAGAGAGCGAGAAGAGCAGGCTGCACTGGCGGCAACCAATCAGGTGGCGGTAGCTCCGGAAGAAGAGATCGTGCCGGTAGTTGTCGTTCCGGTGGTTCTGCCCGAAGAGGAAGAACCGAGTATCCTCGATGAACTCGACGCGTTGGCCGAAATGGAAGAAGCCAAACGGGCACAAGCCATCGAGCAAATACGGATGATTGCTTATGAGAACGATATCGATCTGTGTGCTACCTTCTGCACGATTCATGACACGATCTATATCGAAGAGGCAGCACCGGCGGCGGTTCAGACCAATGCCGTGGCAGATATGCTGGAAGAAGAACTGCAGAAAGCGATTATCTATTTTGATTGGGACAAGGCTATTCCTATCCTGGAACCCAAAGATATCCTGGTTCGCATCGCTGACATCCTCAAGCGTCATCCGGAGCAGAAGATCCATGTCAACGGACATACCTGCAAACTCGGTACGGACGAGTATAACCAGCGTCTGGCTCTTCGCCGTGCGCAAGCGGTAGCCGCTAAACTGAAGAAACTGGGTGTACGGGAAGACCAGATGATCGTACGCAGCCTGGGTGAAGACGTACCGTTCCGCTACGACTGCAAGTATCCGTACGCCAAAGACCGGCGTGTGGAGATCATTCCGGTAAGATAAATCAAAGAGAAACGATAGAGACAAGGTGGTGTGAATAGCCACCTTGCTCTATATTATAGATACCGGTTTCATCGAGTTTTTCCACCTTCACGCGACCCGAACAATGGATCACGCGTTCGGGATCAATGACGATGCCGACATGCGATATCTTACCATCTTCGTGGTCGAAGAAGACGAGGTCTCCGGCTTTGGCCTCTTGGAGCGAAGCCACCGGTGTGCCTTGGGTGGCCTGTTGGGAAGCATTACGCAGCAGGTGCTTACCAAAGAGACTCATGATCACCTGGGTGAAACCCGAGCAGTCCATGCCCATGGCGTTTTTTCCGCCCCATAGATAGGGTACGTTCAAGAAGAAACGAACTGCCTTGAGCAGGTTCTCCTGATTCATCTCCAGCGCTTGGGTAATGACCATAGAAGGGTCAATCCGAAAACCTACTCCCAGAACCTCGAAACGTCCGTCTTGGTACTTGGTTAAGCACGTGCCGGCGGTTAAGGGGATGGTCTGACCGTTGTTCTCACTGACGGCATACGCCATCGGCATAGCGACCATCGCAGCAGTCTCTAATGCTTTCTTATGTGTCTCGTATTCCTCCGCTTTCATCGGACAAATCATCTTCGCATCCACCCATCCTTCCTGACCGTCCGAATCCAAACGGATGTGGGTCCATCGAGGCTGTTCTTCGAGAACCGTACATAGTTCGCCAAACAGCATCTGCGTATTCTGCTCTGCCCCTTCCCGTGCTTCCGCCCGAACGGGCACTACACTATGTAAGGAGATGGCTACCATACTTCTTGCGGGTGGTTATTATCCGTACGAGGATAGTCGATGGTGTAATGCAGGCCGCGACTCTCCTTGCGTTCGATCGCTTGACGGGTGATGAGATAGCCGACATTGATCATATTACGCAGTTCGCATATCTCTTTGTCCGCTTTCACGCGTTTGAACAGGTCTTCGGTCTCTTCATAAAGCAGATCCAGACGCTCCCACGCTCGACGCAGACGGAGGTCGGAACGCACGATACCGACATAGGTGGACATGATCTGACCGACCTCTTTGACATCCTGCGCAATCAGCACCCGCTCTTCGTTAGACAAAGTACCTTCGTCGTTCCATGCCGGTATTTTCTCGTTGAAACCGTAGTTTTCTATCACGCTGAGGCTGTGCTTGGCTGCTGCATCGGCATAGACTACGGCTTCGATGAGGGAGTTGGATGCCAGACGGTTACCGCCGTGCAGGCCGGTGCAGGAACACTCGCCTACGGCGTAAAGTCGTTTGATAGAGGACTGACCGTCCAGGTCCACCTTGATACCTCCGCACATGTAATGGGCGCAGGGAGCGACGGGGATATAGTCCTTGGTGATATCAATACCGATACTGAGGCACTTGGCGTAGATATTGGGGAAATGATGCTTGGTCTCTTCGGGATCTTTGTGGGTGACGTCGAGACAGACATGGTCGATAGCATGGATCTTCATCTCATTATCGATGGCACGTGCGACGATGTCACGCGGAGCGAGACTCAGACGCGGATCGTATTTCTGCATAAACTCCTCGCCGTTCGGCAGACGCAAGATACCTCCGTATCCGCGCATGGCTTCGGTGATGAGATAGGCAGGATGGGTCTCAGCGGGATTATAGAGACTCGTAGGATGGAACTGCACAAACTCCATATCTTTAACCAGTCCCTTTGCACGATAAACCATGGCTATACCATCTCCGGTAGCGATCTCGGGATTGGTGGTGGTAGCATAGACGGCACCCGTTCCACCGGTTGCCATGAGGGTGATACGGCTGAGGTAGGTGTCTATCTTCTGGGTCTTGGGGTTGAGGATATACGCTCCGTAGCACTCGATATCGGGTGTACGACGGGTGACGCGTACGCCCAGGTGGTGCTGCGTGATGATCTCCACCGCAAAATGGTTCTCCAGCACCTCTATATGGGGGTTATGCCGCACCGCTTCCATCAGTCCGCGTTGAATCTCAGCACCCGTATCATCGGCGTGGTGGAGAATACGGAATTCCGAGTGTCCTCCCTCGCGATGCAAGTCAAACGCTCCATCTTCTTTGCGATCGAAATTAACACCCCACTCTACCAGTTCTTCGATTCCCTTCGGTGCATTCTTCACCACCTGCTCCACGGCTGCCGGGTCACTGAGCCAGTCACCCGCCACCATGGTGTCATGGATATGCTTGTCAAAATCATCAACCAGCAGGTTCGTCACCGAGGCGATACCTCCTTGCGCCTTCGCCGTGTTCGCTTCCTCCAAGGTGGTCTTACAGCACAATGCGATCTTGTACTTACCTGCACGCGCCACTTTCAGCGCAAAACTCATACCGGCAACACCTCCGCCGATAATCAAAAAATCATACTTTCTTGTCATGTTTTTGGTGTAACACACTTTTGCGGCTGCAAAAGTACTATTTTTTTATGACATATGCAAGAGAAAAATGCATTTTGTACGCCAAAAGGCGTTTTATTGCGCTTTGCAGAGTGAAAAAACCGTGAACGTAGCTCCGCGAAATTGACGCATGGCCTTCAGACAGGCCCGCATGGTCTCACCGGTGGTGATCAGATCATCGACAAGCAGGATATGCTTATGGTACAACTGCTCCGGATACTGTACGGCAAAGGCATCAGCCACATTGGTTTTCCGTTGTTCCCCGGTTTGCAGCGCCTGTTTGGGCGTATTCCGCACCCGGGTCACATGGGTCGTGTCCACCGGGATGCCAGTGACCTCCGAGATACCTCGGGCGATATACTCCGATTGGTTATATCCGCGTTCCCGCAAGCGTTTGGGATGAAGCGGCATAGGGATGATCAAGTCGATTTCATCGAAAAAATCGGCGTATTGAAACTCCAAGGCTGCCTGCCGACCGAGTTGGTAACCGAGTTCCGGTCGGTCCGCATATTTCATCCGATGGATGAGTTGTTGAATAGGATGATCTTTCTCATAGAACAGAAATGCTGCCGCCTTGTCCACATGCATCACTTTTCCGGCTCGCACCATGTCGGAAGGCAGGCCCAAGACCGCCATCTCGGTGACGTTCTGCCGCTGGTACGCCTGCTCGGTGCGCGGCAAACGCTGCAAGCATCGCTTACATAAGCATCCTTCCTCTATATGGGTCGCGCACATCGCGCAGGTACGAGGAAAGAAGAGGCTTAGAAGAGCTTCTGCAAAAACCGACATATATAATCCTGCCAATTCGGCCACTCATGCCCACCGGCACTCTCGTAATAGGTATATTCGTAATGGTTGGTGTCCAACCAACGGCGGTAGGTCTGAATGGTATCGTACAGAAAATCGTCTTTGCCGATCGCCATCCAGTAGAGCGCATTTTCATTACCTTCCATGCTGTACGGAGGGGTGATCAAAGCCGAAAAAACTCCGATGAAACCGAACTGATTCGGTAATGTCATCGTCACTTGTTGTGTATGATACCCGCCCATGGACAAGCCGGCTATCGCACGATGGGACGGATCGGTACTGACCGCATAGCGTTGCTCCGTCTGAGCCATGAACGCCGCAAAGTTCGCCTCCCACTCTCCGTTCATCGCGTTCTCTTTCTCTTCTTCGTAGGTAGGACGACCCGGACAGTTATCCGGCATGACAATCACCATCTCACGCACCAATCCGCGTTGTAACAGACTATCCATGATCGCAAGCAGCCGACCTTGCTCTTTCCAGTCATTCTCGTTTCCCCACATGCCGTGCTGAAGGTACAACACCGGAAAAAGGGTCTCTTGGTTTTGCATGCGATCGGCATAAGCATCAGGCAGATACACGCAGCAGGGAACACCCAGAATGGTGTCCTTCTCGATGGTGCCCACTTTCGGTTGACCGTCCGAACAAGGGGTTTTGCAACTCATGATCAGACTGACCATCATCAGAAGAAAGAAAATCTTTTTCATAATCAACACATTCAAATAACTGCACAAAATTACTGCTTTTTTTTCACATATCCAAATAAAATTACCAAAAACTTGCATATATCAAAAATTATTAGTAATTTTGCAGCGCATTTAGTTAATACGCACTAACCAAAATATTAAATCGTATGATACTGGATAAATTAGAGAACGCTGATTGGTATTACGACAGCGTACCCGGATTGAAAGAATTCATGAAATTCTACAACGACAATGACCTGGAGGAATTGCCTGCATGCAAGATTTACCTGGACGGAAAGGACCTGTTTGTAAACATCCTCGATTTCAAGGGCAAGGAAGAAGCCAAATGCCGTATGGAGGCGCACAAGGACTACCTGGATATCCAGATTCCGCTGGGCGATGACGAAGAGATGGGATGGAAAGCACAGGTGGACTGCCAAGACGTGACGCAAGAGTACGACGAAGGCAAAGATGTGGAGTTCTACGGGGACAAAGCGACCGCTAAGTTCACCGTTCCTGCCGGTCATTTTGCCGTCTTCTTCCCCTCGGATGCGCACCAACCGGGTATTGCTCCGGGTAAGGAATACCGGAAGGTAATCGTTAAGGCACGCGTTAACCAATAAGAAACCGTTAAATCGTTAAATTATTATACCATGGCGACAAAGAAAGTAGTAGCTCCGAAACATCTGAAGATCGTAGAGCGGGATCCGTATCTGCAACCGTACGAGGGTGCATTGCAGGCACGTGCAGACTATGCGAAGAATAAAGAAGCAGAGATCACAGGCGGTCAACCGCTCAGTGCATGGGCTTCGGGATACCTGTATTTCGGATTACACCATACCAAAGACGGATGGGTGATGCGTGAATGGGCACCGAACGCGACGGCTATCTATATCAAAGGTGATATGAACGGATGGCAGAAAGATGAAGCATATCGTCTGCAACCGGTTGGTAACGGCGTATGGGAAGCCAAATTGCCGGAAGAGGCACTCCATCATGAGCAGTTATACAAACTGCTGGTAGAGTGGAACGGCGGTTACGGAGAACGTATCCCGAGTTACGTGCGCCGCGTGGTGCAGGATGAGCAGACGAAGATCTTCTCTGCGCAGGTCTGGAACGAACCTGAATACCAATGGAAGAACAAAGGTAAGAAATTCAAAGAGAAAGGCGGTCTCTACATCTACGAATGCCATATCGGTATGTCTTCGGAACAGGAGAAAGTCAATTCTTACGAGGAGTTCCGTCGCGACGTGCTACCGCGTATCGATGCACTGGGCTATAACTGCATCCAGATCATGGCCATTCAGGAACACCCGTACTACGGCAGTTTCGGATACCATGTGAGCAATTTCTTTGCTGCCAGCAGTCGTTTCGGTACGCCGAATGAGTTGAAGGCACTGATTGACGATGCCCACGGAAGAGGAATCCATGTGATCATGGATCTGGTGCACAGCCATGCGGTAAAGAACGAGTTGGAGGGTCTGGGTAATTTCGACGGAACGGGTTACCAGTACTTCCATGACGGAGGTCGTCGTGAGCACCCGGCATGGGACAGCTTGTGCTTCAACTATGGCAAGAACGAAGTGCTGCATTTCCTGCTGAGCAACTGTAAGTTCTGGTTGGATGAGTACGACTTCGACGGATTCCGTTTTGACGGTGTGACGAGTATGATCTACCGCAGTCACGGTTTGGGAGAGGACTTCAACGGTTATCCGAGTTATTTCAACGGCAACGAAGACGGCGATGCACTGATGTACCTGACCTTGGCCAATAAGGTGATTCATGAGGTGAAACCCGAAGCGATCACGATAGCCGAAGAGATGTCGGGAATGCCGGGTCTGGCTGCGGCTATTGAGGATGGCGGTGTCGGTTTCGACTATCGTCTGGCAATGGGTATTCCGGATTTCTGGATCAAGTATATCAAGGAAGTGAAGGACGAAGACTGGAAAGCCGGTCATATCCTGTACGAGATGACCAACCGTCGTGAGGACGAGAAGACGATCTCGTACGCCGAGAGTCATGATCAGGCACTGGTAGGCGATAAGACGATCATCTTCCGTCTGGTAGATTCCGACATGTACTGGCATTTCGAGCACGGACACTCCACCTATATGGCCGACCGCGGTATCGCGCTGCATAAGATGATCCGACTGGTAACGGCATCCACCATCAATGGCGGATACTTGACCTTCATGGGTAACGAGTTCGGTCATCCGGAGTGGATCGATTTCCCGCGTGAGGGTAACGGATGGAGTTATAAGTACGCCCGCCGTCAATGGAGTCTCGTGGACAACCCCAACTATTTCTTCGCAGACCTCAACCGATTCGATGAGAAGATGATTCATCTGCTCAAGCAACATATCCTGACGCAGAATCCGACGGCAGAGGAGAAGAAATACAATGTAGGCAAGCACCTGCCATGGGTGATGAAATGGTGGGACAACGAAGGTGACCAGGTAGTGGCTTACTCCCGTAACGACCTCCTGTTCATCTTCAACTGGAACGGTCAGAAGTCCTTCACCGACTATGGCATGCTCGTTCCGGAAGGCAAGTACAAAGTGGTGCTGAATACCGACGCGAAAGAGTTCGCCGGCTTCGGTCTGGCGGATGACAGCGTAGAGCACCTCACGCAATACGATCCGCTGTACGAGAAAGACGGCAAGGGATGGTTGAAGATGTACCTGCCGGCACGCAGTGCAGTGGTATTACAAAAAATAGACTAATATGAGAAAGTATCTTTGGATCATAGCCGCGGCCCTATTGATGGTAGCATGCGGTAAGCCAACGGCAGAACAGACGACAGAAGAGCAGGAATCCCAGGAGGCGCAAGAGCAAGTAGCGGAACAAGCACCGGAAGCGGAGGCAGACTCGACGGTCTATATCGACATCACCGGTGTGACGCCTACCGGTAGTGAGTTGTCCTTAAGCAGTCTGGTAGGTCAGACGGACTACGTGCTGATTGATTTCTGGGCATCGTGGTGCGGTCCTTGCCGCCGCTTTGTGCCGGTGCTCAAAGAGATCTATGCGTCGCAACCGGAAGGGCATCTGCAGATTCTCAGTTGTTCGGTGGATCAAGATGTGATGGCATGGCAGGTAGCGCTGAACGAAGAACAGATGCCTTGGCCGCAGATGCGGGAAGATGCCGATCATAAGTGTTCGGACAAGTATAAGGTCCAGTTCATTCCTCATACCGTCTTGATTAATAAAGAAGGTAAGATCGTGGCGGTGAATCCGGAAGAACCGGAGCTGGAGGAGATACTGCTGGGAGAGTAAATCAACAAAGTAGATATGAGTAAAGCATTATTAATGATTTTGGATGGCTGGGGCATCGGTAACAAGAGTAAAGCCGATGTGATCAGTGTGACGCCGACACCGCACTGGGATGCGCTGTTGGCTAAATATCCCCACTCGCAGTTACAGGCGAGCGGAGAGAATGTGGGTCTGCCGGACGGACAGATGGGTAACTCGGAGGTGGGTCACCTCAATATCGGTGCCGGTCGTGTGGTCTATCAGGATCTGGTGAAGATCAACCGTTCTATCCGGGATAACTCGATCCTACAGAACCCGGAGATTATTGCAGCCTATAAGGCAGCTCAAGAGGCAGGTAAGAAACTGCATATCATGGGTCTGTGTTCGAACGGCGGTGTACACAGTTCGCTGGATCACCTGTTTAAGTTGGTCGAGATCGCCAAGGAATACGGTGTAGCCGACAAGACGTTTGTGCATTGTTTCATGGACGGTCGTGATACGGATCCGAGGAGTGGTAAAGGTTTCATTGAGGACCTGCAAGGTGTATGCGACAAGAACGGTGCGCATATCGCTTCCATCATCGGTCGTTTCTATGCCATGGATCGTGACAAACGGTGGGAGCGTATCAAAGTGGCATATGATCAACTGGTGAATGGTGAAGGCCGTCAAGAGACCGACATGGTAGCGGCTGTACAAGGATGCTACGACCGTCATACGGAGGAGCATAAGGACACGGACGAGTTCATGGAGCCGCTCGTGAATGCCACCTGCGACGGACGTATTGCCGAAGGCGATGTGGTGATCTTCTTCAACTACCGCAATGACCGTGCGAAAGAGATCACGATCGTGCTCACGCAACAAGACATGCCGGAGCAAGGCATGAAGACCATACCGGGTCTGAAATACTTCTGCATGACGCCTTATGACAGTTCGTTCCAGGGTCTGCATGTGCTCTATCCGAAAGAGAACGTGGAGAACACCCTTGGTGAGGTAGTAAGCAAACTCGGCATGAAACAGTTACGTATCGCAGAGACGGAGAAGTTCGCCCATGTGACCTTCTTCTTCAACGGCGGTCGTGAAGCCGAGTATCCGGGTGAGGAGCGTATCCTGATCCCGAGTCCGAAAGTGCCGACCTACGACATGAAACCCGAGATGAGTGCTCCGGAAGTGACGGAAGCACTGGTGGCTGCTATCCAGACGCAGAAGTTCGATTATATCACGCTGAACTTCGCGAACGGCGACATGGTCGGTCATACGGGTGTGTATGAGGCGATCGAGAAAGCGGTGAAGACGATTGACGAATGTAGTCATAAAGTGATTGAAGCCGCCCTGGAGAACGGATATGAGATCATCGTCATTGCCGATCACGGTAACTGCGACAACGCCATCAATGCGGATGGCACTCCGAACACGGCGCACTCGCTCAATCCGGTTCCGTTCATCTATATCAGTAAGGAGCACGTGCACGCGCACGTGGAGGACGGTATCTTGGCGGATGTAGCTCCGTCGATATGCCATATCTTAGGCATCGAGCAACCCAAAGAGATGACGGGTAAGAACCTGATCCACTAAAAAAGAAAGCGACTCGCAAGAGCCGCTTCTTTTTTTCAGGTCTAATACCTTGATTGAGCAACAAGTTGATTACTCTGCAGCCTCAGCAGCAGCCTCCTCAGCGGGAGCCTCTACCTCAGCTTCAGCCTCAACAGCGGTGCTGTCTGCCTCTACTACCTCAACTGCTTCAGCAGCCTCAGCCTCTTGGCAGCACTTTTTCTCGCACTTGTTGCCGCAGCTCATTGCAGCGAATGCAACAGCTACGATAAGAAGCATTTTCTTCATAATTTTAAAATTGATTTTTAAAATCATGGAACTTTGGCGTCGTCGGGTTGCGTAAACGAGTTTACACACGACTTGCACAAACTTTCATAACTTTTTAAGCTTAAAAAATCCGTTAATTCTTCGTCTTTTTACGAAAAACGCTGCAAAATTACTGCTTTTTTTGCATATGTGCAAATTTTTTTGTAATTTTGCGCACTAAATTTTGCATTTTATGGCTAAAAAGGGTATTTTTGACAAATCTGACCTCAAATTTGTGGGTATAAACATCGGAATTGCCGTAGTGATAGGTATTGTGATCATCGTCAGTCTGGTGATTTGGTTGCGTGGATACACGCAACACGGTGTCGAAGTGGTGGTGGAAGACGTGCGTGGGATGGTAACTGCAGAAGCGGAACCGATCTTAGCTTCGAACGGTCTGCATATGGTGGTAGTCGATTCTACCTATTCGGACAAGGTGCCCTTCGGTACTATTGTCGATCAATCCCCCAAACCGGACAGTCATGCCAAGCATGGTCGTGCGGTATATGTAGTGATCAATGCATCGGGTAAACGGCAAGTGACGATGCCTAACCTGCAGGATATGAGTTACCGTCAGGCGGAGACAACCTTACGCGGCATGGGACTGATCGTGGATTCGATTTATGAGTACGAGCCTTCGGCTTTCCGCGACTTGGTGCTGGATGTGAAGATGGAGGATACGATCAGTATCCAACCGGGGGATAAGATCGCAGTCGGTACGACGGTGCGTCTGGTAGTGGGTTTCGGTAAAGGAACGGAGATGGTCGAAGTACCGACACTGGTAGGTCTGACCTTACGGGATGCCCGTAGTCTTTTGCTCAGTCGCCGATTGACCGTAGGTGCAGTGACGTACGACGAAGAAGAGACCCAGGCAATCGATGAGGCCGAGAAAAAAGAATATTATATCTACCGCCAGACGCCCGATGCCGGTGAACGGATCTTGGAAGGAGAGACGGTGTCGTTACGCCTCTCGACGGATATCGAGAAAGTGGTAAGCGGTGGAGGAAGCGATAACGAGGATGGAAACTGGTTCTGATCTGCTATTCGAACGCTGGCGGTGTGAGGTCGATAAGGGACAAGGCAAGGAGCGCGTAGATAAGTACCTTGCGGAGCACATGACCAACACCAGCCGCAACCGTATCCAAACGGCTGCGGATGCCGGTAACGTGTGGGTGAACGGAGCCGCGGTGGCATCCAACTACCGCGTCAAACCGGGTGATATCATTCAGGTGTTACTGGATCATGAGCCGCATGACTTCACCATCACGCCGGAGAATATCCCGCTCCATATCGTGTATGAAGATGAGGACCTGCTGGTGGTGAATAAACCGGCCGGTCTGGTCGTTCATCCGGGTCACGGCAACTACGAGCATACGCTGCTGCATGCCTTAGCATGGCATTTTGAGCATTCAGTATTCAGTCATCAGCATTCAGACATCAACAATCCGGATATAGGACTCGTTCATCGCATCGACAAAGACACGTCCGGATTATTGCTGATTGCCAAGACGCCGGAGGCGAAGGCGAACCTGGCCAAGCAGTTCTTCGACCATACGACTGAACGCACCTATAATGCCTTGGTTTGGGGTACGTTCAAAGAAGACAGCGGTACCATCGAAGGGGCACTGGCTCGTGATAACCGCGACCGAACGATCTACCGCGTATGGGATATAGAAGAATGTCCGCAGGCCAAAGAAGCCGTCACGCATTGGCGGGTGCTGGAGCGTTTCCCGTATGTGACGCTGGTGGAATGTAAGTTGGAGACCGGCCGTACGCACCAGATACGCGTGCATATGAAGCATATAGGCCATCCGCTTTTCTGCGACGACAAATACGGCGGATGCGAGATACTCAAGGGTCTTCGTACGCAGAAATACCGCCAGTATATCGAGAACTGTTTCGCGCTTTGTCCGCGGCAGGTGTTGCACGCGCGCACTTTGGGATTTACCCATCCGCGTACGGGTGAACGGATGTTCTTCGACAGCGAGTGGCCGGAAGATATGACGAACTTGATAAATAAATGGAGAAACTATGAACCGAATACTTTGGGTTGACGACGAGATTGATCTGTTGCAACCGTATATCATTTATCTCAAGAGCAAGGGTTACGAAGTGGTTACCGCTTCGAACGGTGAGGATGCGCTGGAAGTTTTCAGCCAACAGCATTCAGCCTTCAGTATTGTGTTCCTGGATGAGAACATGCCGGGCATGACCGGACTGGAGACGCTGCAAGAGATCAAGCGGATGCATCCGGAAGTGCCGGTGGTGATGATCACCAAGTCCGAAGAGGAACACATCATGGAGCAGGCGATCGGCGAGAAGATAGCGGATTATCTGATCAAACCGGTCAATCCGAGTCAGATTCTGCTGTGTCTCAAGAAACATATCCATCAGCAGGCGATCGTCACTGAACAGGTGCAGCAGAACTACCGCCAGGAATGGAGCGACATCTCCTACATGATCGATACAGCCACAACGATCGAGGAATGGCAGGCTATCGAACGCACGCTCAGCAAATGGGATCTCGAACTGGAGAACAGTCCTATGCGTTCGCTCATTGACGACCAACGCACGCAGGCGAATGCGGCATTCAGCAAATGGATCGCGAAGAACTACGAGAACTGGTTTAACGGTGAGCGCCCTGTCATGTCTCCGGACGTGATGAAGCATTCGGTCTTCCCGTTGCTGGACAAAGGCGAGAAGGTGCTGCTATGCGTGATCGATAATTTCCGTTACGACCAATGGAAGACCATCCAACCGCTCATCAGTGAGTTTTATACCATGCACACGGAAGAGCAGTATACGTCTATCCTGCCCACCGCTACCCAGTATGCCCGTAATGCCATCTTCTCGGGGCTGATGCCGCTGCAGATACAGCAGATGTTTCCGGATTTGTGGGTGGAAGAAGGGGATGAAGAGAGCAAGAACCAATACGAGAAAGAACTCGTTCAGACCTTATTCGACCGGTATCGCCGGAAGGAGAGTTTCAATTATTGGAAGGTGAACGAGAGTGATTTCTGCGAAAAAGTCATCCGTGATCTGAAAGGCGCACAAGCCCCGTTGAATATCGTGGTGCTCAACTTCATCGACATGCTTTCGCATTCGCGTACGGAGAGTAAGATGATGCGCGAGTTGGCGAATGACGAGGCGGCGTATCGAAGCCTGACGCTCAGTTGGTTCAAGCACTCGCCGACGTACGAACTGCTGCGTCGGGCTGCCGAATGGGGTTATACACTGGTGCTGACCACCGACCATGGTACCACGCGTGTGAAGAATGCCGTGCAGATCATCGCGGACAAGAACACAAATACCAATATCCGGTATAAGGTCGGTAAGGCGCTCAACTGCAATGTCAAATCGGTCTTCACTATCGATCAGCCCAAACGTGTCGGACTGCCGTGTCCCAACGTGAGCAGCAGTTATGCGTTCTGCACCGGTAGCGATTTCTTCGCCTATCCGAATCAGTTCAACTATTATGCGCAGTATTACCGCAATACGTTCCAGCACGGCGGTATATCGCTTGAGGAGATGATCATTCCTTTGGTGACTTTGGTGCCCAAAGGACGTTAACATGTTAGATTTTATACTCATAGCGATTACCGTTCTGACGTGGAATACGGCACGGATGGATTATAAGCACAAAGCCGACAAGAACGAGGTGCTGCAATTCCTCATGGCACAAGATGCGGACATCATCTGCTTGCAAGAGGTGGATGTGTACAAGGATGCCCGGTTCCTGACCTTGCCGGAAGTAAAACAGGTGCTGGGTAGTAAATACACCTATTCGTATCTGGATTTCTCGGTCTATAACCAACGCCACCAGTACGGCACGATGGTATGGTCCAAATATCCGCTTATTCATAAGCAGAGCATCCGGTATGAGACGCAGGGTAACCTTTCTAACCGCTGTGACGTCGTGGTGGGACGCGACACCTTCCGGTTGTTCAATAACCATCTGGAGTCCTATAAACTGCAATCGGAGGACCTGCAAGATGTCAATAAGATCGAGCAGAAATGGAAACGGGCTATTCCCTTACGGAATCAGCAGGCGCAGATCGTACGCGCCGAGATAGAGGCCAGTCCGTATCCCGTCATCGTCGTGGGAGACTTCAACTCACCCGTGCTCAGTTATACGTATTGGTGCTTGAGTAACGGTCTGCATGACGCATGGAGCAGCACGCACGCATGGAGCGATAACGGTTCTACCTATTCGTACAAGGGCTTTGGACTGCGTATCGATTATATCCTTTGTTCCGACCCGCTGAAACCTGTACAATGCCTAGTCGAAAAAGCCTCCGGATCCGATCATAAACCCGTCGTTGCTACGCTGGAATGGTGATCACACTCTTCGCTGGTAATGATAGTTATCGAACTTATTATCGTCTTTAGAACTATCTAAACGCCGATGAAAACCCAGTTTGCTTTTAATCTCTTTCCAGCACTCACCGGGTTCACGCCAGTTGGTTTTCTTCCAATACAGCACCAGCAACCACCCGAACAACATTCCTCCCAAATGAGCAAAATGCGCCACGTTATCGGCCGTAAAACCGGCTACGGTACCGACACCGGCAAACAACTCAATCAGCGCATATATAATAACGAATACGCGCGCACGTATAGGAATGGGGATGAAGATGATGAACATCGGTACATCCGGATAGAGCCAACCGAAGGCAAACAGGATACCGAACACCGCACCGGATGCTCCGATCGTATTCATGTAATACGCAATCTGCGCCAAAGCTGCGGCTGAGTACGAAGCACTCATGTTACTGAGCATCATCGCCCAGACCACCTCTTGGATGAAGGCGGCACCCAATCCGCAAACCAGATAGTATATCAGGAAACGACGTTCTCCCCACTGCTGCTCAATCACCGGGGCAAACATCCACACCGCAAACATATTGAAAAAGATATGGCTGAAGTTGGCATGCAGGAACATATAGGTGAACGGTTGCCACCAATGAAAAGACTGCGCGGAGTAATAATGGAGTCCGCCGATAGTATTCAAATCTATTCCATATCGCTGCAACAATGCGGCGAGCAGGAATACTACAAAATTAGCGATTAGCAGGTATCGCGTAACGGTAGGTAAATTTCTCATAACGCCTGCAAAATTACTGCTTTTTTACGATATATCCGCATAAAAAGGGAGAAAAAATGCAAAAAAAGTGCTTTTTTTTGTTAAAAAGTGAATTTTTTTTCAAAAATTATTTGTAATATAAAGAATTTTTAGTATCTTTGCAGGCGCATTCCGAAATGGAAACTAATAATTCACATTATTAATAACTAAAAACATTCGATTTTATGAACAAATCAGAACTCGTAAAGGCAGCCGCAGCTAAGGCTGAAGTATCTGCAGCTCTCGCAGCAAAAGTTATCGATGCAGCTCTTGATGCAGCCGTTGAGGCAGTTAAGAAGGGCGAAGGCGTACAGCTCGTTGGTTACGCTAACATCGCTATCGTTAAGAAAGCAGCTCGCAAGGCTAAAAACCCGCGTACCGGTGCTATCGTTGAGGTTCCGGCAAAGAACGCTGTTAAGATCAAAGCTGGTGCTAAATTTGCTCTCTAATCAGGCAATGCAGCTTCATAAACGGGTTGCCCGATATCAGGGCAACTCGTTTTTGTCTGCTTAAAGAATTATTTTGTACATGTTGAATATTATCTTATGCGGTGCACCGGGTAGCGGCAAAGGTACGCAATCGGCTTTCATCGCACAGAAATACGGCGTACAGCATCTCTCGACAGGAGATGTACTTCGTGCAGAGATCGCCAAAGGAACAGAGTTGGGTAAGCAGATTGATGCGCTCATTTCTCAAGGTAATCTCGTACCGGACGAGATGATGTACGGCGTGATCGAGAACTATATCGCCGGTCTGCCTGCAGATTGCAAAGGTACTATCTTCGACGGCTATCCCCGTACGGTCGCTCAAGCGCAGTCGCTGACAAAGATGTTAGCCAAATACGGCATGGATGCCATCATGATTGACCTGATGGTCGATGAGCAGTTGCTCATCCAGCGTCTTATCGAGCGAGGCAAAGTAAGCGGTCGTGCCGATGACAACCTCAATACGATCCGTCATCGCATCGCCGTCTATCACCAGCAGACCGAACCGATCGCCCATTATTACCTGCATCACGGTAACTATTATGCCGTGAACGGTAACCACACCATGGCGGATGTGTTCCTGCAGATCATGCGTATCTTGGACGGATACATTAAGTCGTTAAACCGTTAATTCGTTAAACCGTTAAACTGTAATGGCCGCTAATTTCATCGACTACGTCAAGATCTACTGCCGCTCGGGAAAGGGCGGAGCGGGTTGTATGCACCTTCATCGCGCCAAGTATCTGCCCAAAGGCGGACCGGACGGTGGTGACGGTGGTAAAGGCGGGTCGGTCATCTTACGCGGCAACCGCAACCTCTGGACGCTGCTGCATCTGAAATATCAGAAGCATATCATGGCTACGGACGGAGGCAAAGGCGGACAGAGCCGGTCGTTCGGTAAGGACGGAGAAGACAAGATCATCGAGGTACCGTGCGGGACGGTGGTCTATGACGGTGAGACCGGGCAGTTCATCTGCGAGGTCAAGAACCACAACGAGCAGGTAGTGCTGCTCAAAGGCGGTCGTGGCGGTTTAGGCAACTGGCATTTCCGTACCGCTACCAATCAAGCGCCGCGTTATGCCCAACCCGGTGAACCGGCACAGGAACGGACGGTGATCATGCAACTGAAAGTGCTGGCGGATGTAGGTCTGGTCGGATTCCCCAATGCCGGCAAGAGTACGTTGTTGAGCGTAGTCTCTGCCGCCAAACCCGAGATAGCCGACTATCCCTTCACCACGCTTACACCTCAACTCGGCATCGTCTCCTATCGCGACGGACGGTCATTCTGTATGGCCGACATCCCCGGTATCATCGAGGGTGCCAGTGAAGGAAAAGGGCTCGGATTACGTTTCCTGCGCCATATAGAGCGAAATGCTGTACTGCTCTTTATGGTACCTGCTACCAGTTCGGATATCATCGCCGAATACGAGATTCTTCTCAACGAACTGGAGCACTATAATCCCGAATTGCTCACCAAGGCACGTATCTTAGCCGTATCCAAGACCGATATGCCGCGTCTTGATATGGACGGTAATGCCTTGCAGGAGATCGATTATCAGCAACTGAGCGAACGTTTGGGTATTGCCGTTCTGCCGATTTCATCGGTAAAAAACGAAGGTATAGACGAACTCAAAGATGCCCTTTGGACCGAACTCAACAAAGAGCAGAACCAAGTGATCGATATCTCGCATGCACCGATAGACGTGACCGTCATCGAGCGCGAAGAACCCGAGGCACGGGAAGAGGATGAAGAAGAGGGCACTATCTATCTCAATGAGGTAGAGGAAGAATGGGATCTCGATAAATACAAAGGTATAGGTTGGGATGAATAAGTGGTACGACAGGATGATCGAGTGGCGGGAACGCCACGTCAGCGAGAAACACTTGGTGCTTCTGCTATCATTCTTCGTAGGTGCGTTCTCTGCCTTAGCCGCAGCACTTCTGAAAACCTTCATACATTTTATTCAACAGCAGGTCGAGGGTCACTTGATTGCCGATGAACGTACGTGGTGGTATCTCATCACACCGGTCATCGGTATCACGCTGGCTGCGCTGTTCGTCAAATATATCGTGCGGGACGATATCTCGCATGGTATCACAAAGATCCTCTACGCCATCTCGCAACGTAAGTCGATCATCAAGGCGCATAACATGTGGTCGTCTATCGTGGGTTCGGGTCTGACCATCGGTTTCGGTGGATCGGTCGGAGCGGAGGCTCCTATCGTACTCACCGGAGCAGCCATCGGTTCGAACCTCGCCAAAGCCTTCCGGCTCAATCAGAAGACGATGATGCTGATGATCGGATGTGGTGCAGCCGGTGCCATAGGCGGAATCTTCAAAGCCCCTATCGCCGGTCTGGTCTTCACGCTGGAAGTGCTGATGATGGACCTGACGATGACCTCCGTCGCACCGCTGCTTATCTCTTCGGTTACTGCTACTGCTATCTCGTATATCCTCACGGGCATAGATCCGATGTTCCCGCTGGATGTGACGGAACCGTTCCTGGTGCAACGTATCCCCTGGTATCTCATCTTAGGTATCATCTGCGGTCTGGTCAGTCTCTATTTCACACGAGGGATGAACGGCCTGGAGCGCTGGATGAAGACGCATGTGCGCAGTGTAGGAGCAAAGATCGTGGTAGGCGGCTTGACGCTGAGTATTCTCATCTTCCTCTTCCCCCCCCTCTACGGAGAAGGATACGACACCATTCGCCAACTCATCAACGGAGACAGCCTCAGCGCCATCCTCAATAGCCCGCTGGAGAAATATCTCATTCCTACCCAGTTCTACGCAGGATTATCCACACTCAATACGCAACTGATTATCCTCGTCTATTTCGTAGCGATCATCTTATTGAAGATCGTAGCATCGGTAGCCACCAACGGCGGTGGCGGTGTCGGAGGTATCTTCGCTCCTTCGTTGTTCATGGGAGCGATAGTCGGTTTTGTGACCGCACGGCTGATGAACATATCCGGACTGATGGTGCCGGAGACGAGTTTTGCGTTGGTTGGTATGGCAGGTCTGATGTCCGGTGTGATGCATGCCCCGTTGACGGGTATCTTCCTTATCGCCGAACTGACCGGCGGTTACCACCTCTTTATGCCGCTGATGATCGTCAGCGTCATCTCGTATGTCACCATCATGTTCTTCGAGCCCCACTCGTTGTATGCGATGCGTCTGGCGCAGAAAGGCGAGTTATTGACCCATAATAAAGACCGGAATGTGCTCACGCTATTGAAGATGGACAGCGTGCTGGAGACGGATTTTGTGACGATCATGCCGCAGATGACCTTGGGCGAGTTGGTGAAAGTGATCTCGGAGAGCCGGCGTAATATCTTCCCGGTCATTGACCAGAATGGCCGTATGCGCGGTATATTGCTGTTGGATGAGGTACGTAATATCATGTTCCAACCGCGGCTCTACAAGCGGTTCACGGTGGAGCAACTGATGACCTCTCCGCCTGCGGTCTTGCGTTTCGACTTGCAGATGGATAAGGTGATGGAGATCTTCGAAGATACCGGAGCCTGGAACTTACCGGTGGTAGATGCGGAGCGGCGTTACCTGGGTTTTGTATCCAAATCCAAGATCTTCAATTCCTACCGCAACGTCCTCGTGCATTTCTCCGAAGAGTAGTCATAACTGCCCGGCTTCCACCAGGTTGATGACACGTTCGATGATCCGGTCCTTGTCGGAAGCATCATATTCTTCTTTCAGATCGTTTTGGAATAGTTTGGCGATGAACTGCCAGAAATTGGCGGCTGCCTTACCTTTGTATTGCTTGATGAGATCGTAACTGCTGCGGTCGGTCTCACGATCCATCAGTTTCATGAGCATGCGCCCTTGACCGGCGGTCATACCGCGGAAGTCTTGCTCGTATTTCTTGAACAGATACCGCTCATATGCACGCCACCATTTCCGGCGGGCTTTGTCATCGGGCAGTTTGGCCAGCTCGGCATCGGCAACCGCCATATCCGCCGTGATCTTCTTGGCGTAAGGAAGACATTTCTTCACATCCCGCACCGTTCGCCAATAGAACTTCTCCTGTCTGCGATTCTTGAATACCATCGGCGGATAGACCCATACCTCATGTAACCATGCCATATACAGGGTATCTCCGTTGTTCACTTGCACGAGACAGGAGTCCAAATAACTATTGGCAGCGAACATCGATATGCTCACTGCCAATAACATCCCTATAAGCCGTACGCGTCTCATTGCTTGCGTTGTTCCCGAACGATCAGTAATGCTTCTTCGCGGATATCCGGAGGTAAAGCGATATTACGCAACTGCATCGAACGACACCAACCGGCTACATCCTTTTCCTGTAAAGTAGAAAACACCTCACGGATGGCTAGACGTTGTGCCGGAGAGTACTCCTCCGGTGCTGTACCTGCCAACTCATCCAATTGCTCGTCATCGTAGTACTCGATCTTCGCATTCGTCTGCAGTAAGGTCTCCCGTTCACAAACGAGGTGCTCTCCGCAGCAACCCTCCGGACGCTGCGTGTTGGGGTTGGTCACGGACTGTCTGGTATTGGTCGTTTTTGACCGTCTGCGTTCACGGATCTCAGTGAGCACAAGCACCACAATGACCAGTACTATGAAGAGAATAAGAGGCAGCATTACTCGAATTCATCGACTCTTTCTTCTTCCACAACGAGATTGTCAATGATGAACTGTTGGCGCTCGGTCGTGTTCTTACCCATATAATAGGCAAGCAGTTCGTTGACGGCATCTTCTTTGCGGAGCGTCACCTGGTCGAGACGGATACCGGAACCTATAAAACCCTTGAATTCATCGGGAGAAATCTCACCCAGACCTTTGAATCGCGTGATCTCCGGAGCCTTAATCTTCGTGATTGCTTTCTGCCGTTCTTCTTCGGAATAGCAATAGATGGTGTTGTTCTTGTCCTTGACACGGAAGAGCGGTGTCTGAAGGATATAGACATGCCCTTTCTTGACGAGATCCGGGAAGAACTGAAGGAAGAACGTAAGCATCAGCAGACGGATATGCATTCCGTCCACATCGGCATCGGTAGCGATGATGACCTTGTTGTACCGCAGTTCATCGAGACCGTCTTCGATATTCAGCGCCGATTGGAGACAGTTGAACTCCTCGTTCTCATAGACGACGGATTTGCTCAGGCCGTAACTGTTCAGCGGTTTACCGCGGAGCGAGAACACCGCCTGCGTACGTACATCACGACTCTTGGTGATCGAACCCGAAGCAGACAGACCCTCTGTGATGAAGATGCAACTCTCCAGACGCAGATCATCGTCTGCATCCTTGGATGACTTCACCGGCTTGGCATCATTGAGGTGGATCTGGCAGTCGCGTAACTTGGGATTGTTAACCAGATTCTTCTTCGCCCGTTCACGAGCGGCTTTGGTAACACCGGCTATGGCTTTGCGCTCTTTCTCCGAGTCCTGGATCTTCTGCAGCATGATCTCCACGGTCTGCGGGTTCTTATGCAGGTAGTTATCCAAATGCTGCTTAACGAAATCATTGACGAACTTATTGATTCCCACCCCACCGGTAGGACTCATATCTTTGGAGCCGAGTTTCACTTTGGTCTGGGACTCAAAGACGGGTTCTTCTACGTTGATCGCTATCGCTCCGACCACACCGTTACGGATATCGGCCAGTTCCTGATTCTTGTTAAAGAACTCCTTGATAGTACGTCCTATCGCTTCGCGATAAGCGGCTTGGTGCGTACCGCCTTGGATGGTATGTTGACCGTTGACGAAGGAGTAATACTCATCGCCGTTCTGGTCGGTATGGGTCAGGGCTATCTCGATATCTTCGCCCACAATATGAATGATCGGATAGAGCGGGTTGACGGTCATGTTCTCCGTCAACAGGTCCAGCAGACCGTTCTTGGAGACAAATTTCTTACCGTTATAGATGAGTGTGAGTCCGGTATTGAGGTACGCATAGTTACGCAGCAGCTCTTCGATATAATCATCGCGGAAATGATAGTTCTCAAACAGTCCTTTGCAGTCATCGGGTACGAACTCGATGATCGTACCGCGCTTCTCGGTGCCGTTATAATCGAGGATACCGGTGTCATGGGTCAACTTACCTTGCGCAAACTCCGCCCGCCGCGTCTTACCTTCACGGAACGACTCTACGGCAAAGAAAGAGGACAGCGCATTGACGGCTTTGGTACCGACACCGTTCAGACCGACGGATTTCTTGAAAGCCTTGCTGTCGTATTTACCTCCGGTATTGAGCACACTCACCACTTCGACCAGTTTGCCCAAGGGTATACCGCGACCGTAGTCACGCACGCGTACACGTCCGTCTTGTACATCCACTTCAATGACTTTGCCTTCCCCCATCCGGTACTCATCGATCGAGTTGTCGATACTCTCCTTGATAAGCACGTATATACCGTCATCGGAGTGGCTACCGTCACCTAACTTACCGATATACATACCCGGACGACGCCGGATATGCTCCATGTCATCGAGATGGATAATGTTCTCGTCGCCGTAATCCACAGCATTCACATTTATTTCTGTTTCTTCTGCCATAATTTTATAACAAACGCTTTTGCAGCCTCATGGTCATTGGGTATGACTCCGTCCAGGATGGCATCTTTGATGGCTGCTTTGAGTTCTCCCACGAGCGAACAGGGTTCGAGGTGGAACATTTCCATGATCTCCATGCCATCTACCGGCGGTTGGAAATTACGGATACGGTCTCGTTCTTCGAGTTCTACCATCTTCTGCCGAACCAGCTGATAGTTCTGATGGAATCGGGCTTTTTTCTCCTCATTACGACTGGTGATATCTGCATCGCAAAGGATCATCAGATCGTCTATATCATCGCCGGCCTCAAAGAGCAGACGCCGTACCGCGCTATCCGTTACCGTATCTTCTATCAGGTTGATCGGCCGCATATGCAGGTCCACCATCTTCTTCACGTACTCCATCTTCTCGTTCAGCGGCAGTTTCATCTTCGCGAAGATCTTCGGTACCATCTTGGCTCCGATATAATTATGATTCCGGAAGGTCCAACCTGCCTGCGGATCCCATGCCTTGCTCTTCGGTTTTCCTATATCATGTAACAATGCCGCCCAACGCAACCACAGTTTGTCGGATGACTGAGCCACATTATCCAGCACCTTGAGGGTATGGAGGAAGACATCTTTATGTCCGCGACCTTCTTTCACATCAATTCCCTTGAGAGCCGCCAACTCCGGAAAGATAAGCGGTAACAGTCCGGTTTGATCGAGTAAAAGCCATCCTTCTGACGGTCTTCGGCTGAGCATGATCTTATGCAATTCCTCCGCGATACGCTCCTTGGTGATAATCCCGATACGTTCCTTGTTACGCTCGATGGCGTCAAAGGTCTCGCCGTCTAAGTTAAATCCCAACTGGGAGGCAAAACGGATAGCTCGCATCATCCGTAGCGGATCGTCACTAAAGGTGATATCCGGATCCAGGGGTGTACGGATGATACAACGCTCTAAATCGCCGATTCCATCGAACGGATCGAGCAATTCTCCGTACCGATCCTTATTCAGACAAATCGCCATGGCGTTGATGGTGAAATCCCGCCTGTTCTGGTCTTCCTGTAAGGTCCCTCCTTCGACGATCGGGTTGCGGCTGTCCCGTGTATAACTCTCCCGTCGTGCTCCCACAAACTCCAGTTCCAAATCTCCGCGTTTGACTTGCGCGGTACCGTAGGTCTTGAATACAGAAAGGTGGGTTCCTCTACCCAGCACCTTCGCCACTTCTTCGGCTAAAACGATTCCGGAACCTACCACTACCACATCTATATCATCGGACGGTCGATGCAGGAATAAGTCCCGCACCCAACCTCCGATGACATAACATTGCAAACCCAATCGATCGGCGGTCTCACCCACCATTTTCAGGACCGGGTTCTCTATTTTATCATTCAGTACCAAAGGTGTACGCTTACAACGTTACGCCGTTCTTAAAAATAGATATCTCGTGATAGCCGTTCTTCTCGTTGTTCGTCTTGGCACCGTTCGCCACCTCGATAACGTATTCGGCAAAACGTTTAGCTACCTCCTCCATCGGTTCGCCGTCTGCGATGACACCGGCATTGAAATCAATCCAGTTCGGCTTGTTGTTATACAAGGCCGTATTGGTGGATATCTTCATCGTCGGCACGTAGGTTCCAAAGGGCGTACCTCGACCGGTGGTAAAGAGCACCATGTGACAACCGCAGGAAGCCAACGCCGTCGATGCCACGAGGTCATTACCCGGAGCAGAAAGCAGGTTCAGTCCCTTCACTTGCAGACGCTCGCCGTAAGGCATCACACCGCGTACAAGCGACTTACCGCATTTCTGGGTGCAACCGAGTGCTTTGTCCTCGAGGGTCGATATACCACCTGCTTTGTTACCCGGACTCGGGTTCTCGCCGACGGGTTCACCGTGACTCAAGAAATAGTCCTTGAAGTCATTGATGAGGCTCACCGTTTGGTCAAAAAGGTCTTTGTTCGCACAACGGTCCATGAGGATAGTCTCCGCACCGAACATCTCTGGCACTTCGGTCAGCACAGTCGTACCGCCTTGTGCTACGAGCCAGTCGCTGAGCACACCGAGCAACGGATTGGCGGTAATACCGCTGAAACCGTCCGATCCACCGCATTTCAGACCTACGCGCAGCTCACTCAGAGGCACTGCCACCCGTTGGTCTTGTTGCGTCTTGGCGTACAGTTCGCGAAGAATAGGCATGCAGTACTCCACCTCATCGCCCTGGATCTTCTGCGTTGTGACGAACTTAATACGATCCTCGTCTATCTCACCGCAGAAGTCTTTGAAGACCTCCGGTTGGTTATTCTCACATCCGAGACTAACTACCAGGATAGCACCTGCATTGGGGTGGTGGATCATGTCACGGAGTATCTTCTTCGTGTTCTCATGGTCGTCACCCAATTGCGAACAACCGTAGTTATGCTTGAAGGCGAAGATGTTATCCGCACCCGTCTCTTGACGCAGACGCTCTGCACATTTCTCGATGATACCGTTGACGCAACCTACGGTTGGGATGATCCATACTTCATTACGGATACCTACCTGGCCGTCTTTGCGGCGATAGCCCATAAACGTGCGTTTCTCATCGGGGATATTGAGCACGACCTCCTTCGGATGATACTCGTAGGAGAGCAGACCGGCAAGGTTGGTCTTGATATTGTTCTCGTTCATCCACGATCCGGCTTTCTTGGCTTCGCGTGCATGACCGATCGGAAAACCGTACTTGATAACGTTCTCGCCTTGAGCAAGATCTTTGATGGCTATCTTATGTCCGGCAGGCACATCTTCCAATACGGTGATCTGCTTGCCGTCCACCTCAATAACCGCGCCTGCCGACTGCGGTTGGATAGCTACCACCACATTGTCGGCAGGGTTGATTTTCAGGATATTCGTCATATTAGAATAAGCTCTTAATTTTTGAAACAAGGCCTTCCATTTTGTCGGCAGCGAGCACCAACTGAACAGTCTCGAGCATACCGATCTTCTCAATGCAGTTGAGATAGAGCTCTACCATGTCGGTCAGACCCGGAATCTCATTGAGGTTCTGCTTGCTCTCTTTCCAGATGATGTCGGTTGCACCGAGTACACCTTCTGCCACTTTGCGGATATCACCGGTAGCCCAAAGTTGTTTGAGCAGATCCATGATCTCCTGTGCATCGTTCGGCTCAATCGGTGCACCGTCTGCACGGGTACCGCCCTTGTAGTATTCGATAATTGCAGCGAGACCGAGCACAAGACCCTTCGGCAGTTGGCCCTTACGCTCCAAGTAGATCTTCAGACCCGGCAGATCGCGCGTCTCAAATTTCGGGAAGGAGTTGAGCATGATTGAAGTAACCGCGTGATCTACGTACGGGTTGTTGAAACGCTCCAGTACGGATTCACCGTACGCCTTCAGTTCATCCTTCGGCAAATTGAGGGTCTCCAGCAACTCGTCGAACATAACGAGATTGATGTATTTACCGAGAACATCGTGGTTACAAGCATCACGAACGATGTTCACACCGCTGAGGTAACTAACCGGACTGAGGACCGTATGCGGGCCGTTCAGCAAGGTCACCTTACGCTCGTGGTACGGTTTCTCCGATTCTGCAATGAGGACGTTCAGACCTGCTTTGTTTGCCGGGAACTCAGCCTCGAGTTCTTCGATAGACATGTTCTCCGGTTTCTCGATCACCCAGAGGTGGAAAATCTCAGCCTGAACCACGAGATTGTCATTGTATCCTACTTTCTCCTGAATAGCGGCGATATCCTTGCGCGGGAAGCCCGGAACGATACGGTCTACGAGGGTAGCGCAGACGTAGTTGTATTTCTCGAACCACTCCTTGAAGCCCTTGTAATCTGCACCGAAATCGTCTTTCCACAACTCGATATACTTGCGGATGCAGTCTTTGAGGTGGTGTCCGTTCAGGAAGATAAGCTCACACGGCATGAAGATCAGACCCTTGGTCGGATCGCCGTTGAAAGTCTTATAACGACGGAAGAGCAGCTGAACCAACTTACCCGGATAGGAACTAGCCGGTGCGTCGGTGAACTTACATGCGGGATCAAATGTGATACCTGCCTCGGTGGTGTTCGAGATGACGAAACGGATCTCCGGCTGCTCTGCCAGTGCCATGAATGCCCAGTTCTGGGTGTACGGATTGAGGGCACGACTGATGACGTCGATACGCTCGAGGGAGTTCACTGCCTCACCTTTGAGACGACCCTGCAGATTCACGTGATACAAGCAGTCCTGACCGTTAAGCCACTCTACCATACCTTTGTCGATCGGTTGAACGACTGCTACCGAACCGTTAAAGTTGGTCTTTGCGTTCATGTTCCATACGATCCAGTCCACAAAAGCGCGGAGGAAGTTACCTTCACCAAACTGAATGATTTTCTCGGGTGCTACGCTCTTCGGCGCGGTCCACTTGTTCAATGCTTTTTTTGCCATAGTTTTAAGTATTAAATGATTATTGATTTATTCATCGGGGTAGCGACTCACACGAGCCTTAACTTAAGCGGCCACAAAGTTACACAAAAAAAATGACATATGCAAGCATATGCCATTCTTTCCACTCTTTTTAACCATTTCCGTCAATTTTTCCACCTTTTCGAGAACCTCTCGTCTGATTTATTTTATTTTTTATTATCTTTTTTTTGCATATATCAGAAAAAAGCAGTACCTTTGCAGCCTAAAATGATTATGATGCGTTACGAGAAAGAGGATTTGCAAGAGGCACTGCGGGTGTTGAGGAACGGAGGGATCATCGTCTATCCGACGGATACCGTATGGGGAATCGGCTGCGATGCGACGAATGCGGAGGCGGTGAAACGCATCTATGCATTGAAGCAACGCGAAGACAGCAAGTCGATGTTGGTGCTGTTGGACAGCCCTGCCAAACTGAACTATTACGTATCGGATATTCCGGATGCAGCATGGGCGTTATTGGAAGCTTCTGATGTTTCGGAAAACTCCGATTATCCCGATGAATCCGGGAATAAACCGCTCACCATCATCTATCCCAACGCGCGGAACTTGGCTCCAAACCTGATAGCAGAAGACGGCAGTATCGGTATCCGTATCACCCATGAATCGTTCAGCAAAGCATTGTGCGAACAGTTACGGCATCCTATTGTATCCACAAGTGCCAATATCAGCGGACATCCTGCGGCACGGTTCTACGCAGAGATAGAACAAGCGATCTTGGACAGAGCAGACTATGTATGCCTCTTCCGAAGGGACGATGACTGCCCTGCCGAACCCAGTAGTATCATCAAGATTCATGCGGATGGCACGTTTAAAATAATACGCCCATGACCTTACGAAAAAAACAGCAATTATGGTACATCGGAGCGGACCTTATCAGCAGTGAGTTGGTATGGTTAAGTTTTCTGGCCTTCCGATGGATGGTGTATGAAGGACACGTGAAACTACTGGAAGACGTGCTCGTTCCTGCATTCAGTTTCTGGCGGCCGTTAGTGATCTATCCCATCGTCTGTCTGATGGTGTATTACTTATCCGGTTATTATCTCCGACCTCTGCAAAAACCCCTCTGGCGGGAGTTCTTACGCACCTTCATCAGTGCCGGCATCATCGCGTTGGTGTTCTTCTTCTTCATCATCATCGATGATCCTACGGAAAACTATCAACGGTATCTGGTGTCGTTAGGTACACTTTTCGGTCTTCAGTTCGTACTCAGTTACATCCCGCGTCTGATCATCACCCTACTCTCCCGTCGTCGCGGCATCATGCGGACGACGGTGGTGCATTCGATGCAAGAAGCGGAAGGGTTGAAGGCAGGCGAACAAGACGAAGTGATTATTGACCTGCCGAAAGAGTATACGGATCGGCAGTTATACGAACTGATCGCACAATTGTACCCGCTTATGTGCGAGATCAGTATGATCCCGCGTGTGTACGACATGCTCACAGGTGCGGCACGAATCGGTTTTATCGACCGCCCTTCGCTTGTTCGTATCACCGAGTACCACATGACCGATGCGGAATTATGTATCAAACGTGCTTTCGACATCGGTATGGCCGCTATCGGATTGCTGCTTCTCTCCCCGCTGTTCGGTTTGATCGCTTTGCAAGTGAAACTATCCTCCCAAGGACCGGTTTTCTATAGTCAGGAACGTGTCGGTTTATACGGTATACCGTTCCGTATCTATAAGTTCCGCACGATGATCGATCATGCGGAGTCAGACGGTGTGCCGCATCTGACCAAAGACGATGATCCGCGTATCACGAGACTCGGTCACTGGTTGCGCAAATACCGCCTGGACGAACTGCCGCAGTTATGGAATATCTTACGCGGCGATATGTCGATTGTCGGACCGCGTCCCGAACGCCCTTATTTCATTAATCAGATTATGAAAGAGGCACCGTACTACTGCCTGCTGTACAAAGTACGACCGGGTTTGACCAGTTGGGGACCCATCCGCGTTGGTTACACCGATACGATGGAGAAGATGATCGAACGCCTCAATGCCGATATTGTCTATGTGGAGAACATGTCTATCCTGCTGGATATGAAAATCATGTTTTACACCATCGGTGTTATCCTGCGAGGCAAAGGGAAATAAAGGTTATAGGTGAGAGGTTATGGATTACGATGAGAAAATAAAACGGGCAGAGGCTATTATCGCACAACTGGAGCAAGCCGAAGCAATCGGTATGGACGAATATAAACGTCTGGCCTCCGAAGCTACGGCACTGCTGCAACAATGCAAAGCGGATCTACAGGCAAGCCAGTACGGAAACGAGTAAGGTGGAGAACATCAGCACCGGCATCTGGATGTCCAAATGCTCGTCATGCGACCATACGAACCACAGATGCCAAGCCCATACGGGCAATACAAGAAGCGTCCACCAATGACCGTATAACACGAAGATACTCAGACAAACCGCTAACAGGCAGGAATGGTAGACACGTCCGCCTTTCTCACCCAACAGACTCGCTAAGGTTCGCTTGCCGTGCTTGATATCATTCTTCATGTCACGGATGTTATTAAGGTTCAGCACCCCTACGCACGGCAGACCGATGGCAACACCGCTCCAGAAGACATCCCACGTCAGCGTTTGTACTTGCAGGTAATACGCACCGCAGGTGCTCAGTAAGCCAAAGAAGAGGAATACTCCCAAATCTCCCAGCCCTATATACCCGTAACTATGCTTCCCTAAGGTGTATTTGATAGCACCGATAATCGCTAATGCTCCCAGTCCTAAGAACACCCAACTCTGATCGCAGTTCAGCGTACCGAACGCTGTCCAAATAAGTGCGATACCGCTGAACATAGACAGACCGATAAAGAGAATGATCATTCGCTGCATCTGCTTCACCGTGATCGTTCCGCTTTGCAGTCCGTACGCTGCACGACCATGCTGGTCCGAATCCGTGCCTTTGAGCGCATCGCCCAGTTCGTTGCATAAGTTACTGAGGATTTGCAGACACAACGTCGTACATATCGCCAAACCGAAAACCGGCCAATGGCACCAACCGGCCAAACTGGTACCTAAGATAATACCCGATACCGATAGCGGCAAAGTGCGCAAACGCAAAGATTGTATATAAGGGGACATGGGTTACGGGTTATGGGTTACGGGTTATTTGAAGCCAAAAACGAAATAGACGGCACCGATGAGCAGGATGCATGCCACGACATGGTTCCAGCGTATCTGCATGTGAAAAGCCAGGGCGGAGAAGACAATGAAGACCACGAGGGTGATCACCTCTTGGATCACCTTCAGTTGCATCAACGTGAACGGTCCGCCGTTGCCTTCAAAACCGATACGGTTAGCCGGCACTTGCAGGCAGTACTCAAAAAAAGCGATTCCCCACGACAACAGGATGACGAAGATAAGGGGCGTAGCATTGGTGAAAAAGCCGGTCTGCTGCATCTTCAGATGCCCGTACCACGCCAGCGTCATAAAGACATTCGACGCTAAAAGCAATAAGATAGTGTATAATGCGTTCATTTGTTAGGTAAATATTCCGGTTTGATGTTGGTCATGGCTCCGAAGATCGAGTCCATGGCTTCGGGATTGAGGGCTTGGATTTGGGTGAGCAGATCCTTGGCTTTCTCGCGTGCACTAACGTGCTCAAAGGGACATAGTTTGGTCTGTTTCTCATACCCGCGCATCTCAGCATAACGGATCAGATCTTTTTCCTCTATCAGGCACAAGGGACGGATGATCTGCAGCGGCATCTTCTCCATCTGTAGCATCGGCGGCATAGTAGCGAACGTCCCTTGATAGATCAGGTTCATCAGCAGGGTCTGCACCACGTCGTCCTTATGATGCCCGAAAGCGATCTTGTTGCATCCGAGTTCCTGCGCCACATTGAAGAGGGTCTTGCGGCGGTACCAGGAGCAGAGAAAGCACGGGTTATTCTGAATACTCCGATTATTCGGATTAATCGGAGCCTCTCCAATCTCCGTGTCACGGACGATAAGCGGCACTCCGGCTTCAGCGCAGAAGGATTCCAGATAACGGAGGTCCGTATGGTAGTCGCGTTCTTTCACGCGCACGTGCAGCGCGGTCACGCGAAAAGAAGGAACGTGTATACGCGCACGACGACCCAACAGTTCGGTTAACGCCAGGCTGTCCTTGCCTCCACTCAGACCAATCAAGATATGGTCGCCGTCGGCAATCAGTCCGTAGTCCGCGCACGCCTTATGAAAACGCTTCGTCAAACGGGCACGCATCTTCTCCAATTCTATCTGTTCCTTCGTTTTCACGGTACAAAAGTACTGCTTTTTTTTCAATTATACAAATTTTTTTTGCATATATCGAAAAAAAGTTGTACCTTTGCAGTCGCAAAGGTTTTTAATCGAGTGCAATAATGCACGAGAAAAAACATTTGGCTTAGTCGCTAAGGTTAAATGAACAAATGGTAAATGATTAAATCGTAAATAAATTCATGTCTTTACAATGTGGAATAGTGGGCTTGCCGAATGTGGGCAAATCGACCCTTTTTAATTGTCTCAGTAACGCCAAGGCACAGAGTGCCAATTTCCCCTTCTGCACCATCGAACCGAACGTAGGGGTGATCACGGTGCCTGATGAACGACTCATCAAACTCGGTGAACTCTGTCATCCGGAGCGCGGTATCATCCCGACGACCGTGGAGATCGTGGATATAGCCGGTCTCGTGAAGGGTGCCAGTCAGGGCGAAGGACTCGGTAATAAGTTCTTGGCCAACATCCGCGAGACGGATGCCATCATCCATGTGCTGCGCTGCTTCGATGATGAGAACGTGGTGCATGTGGACGGCAGTGTCAATCCCGTGCGAGACAAAGAGATCATCGATGCGGAGTTGCAGTTGAAAGACCTGGAGACCGTAGAGAGCCGTATCGCCAAGTGCGAGAAAGCCGCCAAAGCCGGTGGTGACAAGAATGCCAAACTGCAACTGGAGGTGCTGGTGAAATACCGCGAGGCGCTATCGCAAGGTAAGAATGCCCGTACAGTAGAGTTGGATAACAAAGACCAGGAACTTGCCGCCAAGGACCTGTTCCTGCTGACCAACAAACCTGTGATGTATGTCTGCAATGTCGATGAATCCGCAGCTGTTTACGGTAATGCATACGTGGAGCAGGTGAAGGAAGCCGTCAAAGATGAGGATGCACAAGTGCTGGTGCTCGCTGCTAAGATTGAGAGTGAGATAGCCGAACTAGAGACCTACGAGGAGCGGCAGATGTTCCTGGAGGAGATCGGTCTCAAAGAGTCCGGTGTGAACCGTCTGATCAAAGCCGCATATGCGTTATTGAATCTCCGTACGTTCTTGACGGCCGGTAGCGACGAGGTACGTGCCTGGACGTTCAAGGCCGGATATAAAGCCCCGCAGTGCGCCGGTGTCATCCATACGGACTTCGAACGCGGCTTCATCCGTGCCGAGGTCATCAAATACGACGATTTCATCGCACTGGGCGGTGAGGCGCAATGCCGTGCAGCCGGTAAACTGGCCACGGAAGGTAAGGACTATCTCGTGCAAGACGGCGATATTATGCATTTCCTATTCAATGTGTAAGGTGTAAAATGTAAGGTGTATGATTGAAAGTTTGCTTTCATACGGATGGTGGGTAGCGGCGGTATTTATTATCGTCGGATTCATCGCCTTGGTTAAGGGCGCGGACTGGCTGGTGGACGGAGCTTCCGCAATAGCCAAACGGTTCGGTATCAGCGACTTGGTCATCGGCCTGACCGTCGTAGCGTTCGGCACGAGTATGCCGGAGTTTGTAGTGAATATGGTGTCGGTGGCGGAAGGTTCGACGGATTTGGCGCTCACCAATATCTTGGGTTCAAACATCATCAACACCTTCGTTATCTTGGGTCTCACGGCCCTTGTCTATCCGATTGCATCGCAGAAACGCAGCCGTGACTTCGATATCCCGATGTCTATCATCGCCGGTGTGCTGGTCTTCGTTTTTGTGGCGGTGCAACTGCCTTTTGGCGAGGACGGACGCGGCGTCGGACGTATCGGCGGAGCGATCCTGCTGCTGATGTTCTGCTATTTCCTCTACAATACCTTCCGTCACGCCAAGGAGCATCCGGATGATAACGAGTTGGCGAATGAAGGCGTAAAAGAAATGACAGTTCATAGGGCCATTGCTTTGATGCTCGGAGGTTTGGTAGGACTGGTGGTAGGTGGCGAACTGATTGTAAAGAGTGCCGTGGACATAGCGACCCGTATGGGCGTGAGCGAAGCGGTCATCGGTCTGACTATCGTGGCGCTCGGTACGTCCTTGCCGGAACTGGCTACGTCGGTTATTGCGGCAGCCAAGCATAACAGTGATATCGCGATCGGTAATGTCTTCGGCTCGAATATCTTCAATGTCTTTTTCGTGCTCGCCACCAGTGCGACAGTTCGTCCGCTGCCGGCTTATGAGGGCATCGAACTCGATGCCTGCATGGCCGCCCTCGGCAGTATCATCGTGTGGCTGGCCATCAAAACCAACCATGAGCGCAAAGTCCAACGCTGGGCGGGAGCCTTACTTCTACTTGTGTACGGCGGATATCTGACGTATCGGTTGATGAACGTGTAAAATAAAAGCGCACTTGCGAAAATGCAGGTGCGCTTTTGTGTTTAGCCCTCGGGAAGTGTCTCCTGAAGCATGTTCTTTGCGAACTCTTCGAGCGCGGTGCTCGACATACCGATGCGTTGGGCTATCAACTGTCTGCGCCGGTACAGCGTCCGTTTCTCCATGCGCAGCAGCGAGCATACTTCCACATTGTCCATTCCGATGCCCAAGAGGCAAATGACAAGTAGATCCAGCTCCGTCAGGTCGGGGTATTTCTTTTTGACGGCACTGATCGGCTTCTGGTAGATGCCGAATAGTTCTGCACTCAGTTCTTCGATGCCCTGCTGATGGTAGATGTACTTCGCCACGAGATCCTCGCCTCTTGTCAGCCGGTCGCGTGCTTCTTCGGTGAGCGCGATCTTCTCTTTCACTTTATCCAGCAGTTTCTCCCTCCACTCTTCCGTCTCTGCTTCCGCCAACTTGCGTTGTAACTCCTGGGTATCCATCTTGCGCTTGATCGCATCTGCATTTACCGCAAAATAGAAAGCAAGAAGAATAATCAGGCAAGTTAAAAACACTATATAATAAAACATGAAATCCATAACCGTATCATTTTAAAGGTTGCTATTTTTGTTTTGTTCGATGCGTTTGCGTAGCTCCGCATATAGTTCATCTACATGAGCATAACTACATAGCATATAATTTTTCCCGTCAATAGTAATTTCCAGAAAACGATATGGGATAGTTACCGGAGGGTTTTTCCAACCTCGATAATAAGGCGAATATCGTACATCCGTAATTTGCGAGATGGGTATCGTTAAGTTAATATCGGTTGATAAATAGTTCTCATGAACAATCAAGTTATTACCGACGATACTATATTCCCCGGTTCGAAGGCGCTTAAAATACCTTAGTGCCTCAAAAAAGAAGACCAAAACATTTACTCCTATAAAACCCCATATTTCTTGAGACAAATTACTGAATAACGGTATCTCACCACCTATATATACTACTACATCAATGATAATATCGGCAAGGATTAGCCACGAATTAGTTATTAAGGTATATAGCACCAATTGCCACACATATTTCCATCTAAACTCATTGTTGAAAGTGAGCGTCTGATTCAAGTTCATTTCTTTTTTCATTTACGTAATAATTTTAATAGTTAAACATGTTCGGATTTTACCTCACCTTGGCGCCTGATTGGTTTGTGAAATCCGATGCAAAATTACTACAAAAATGTGTAATCTTCCAAATAAAAAAGTACTAAAAATGATAGTTTATCGATTTTATAAATATCTCGTTTTCAATATTTTACAAAATTTGCATTACTAAAGCCTTTGTAAAAAGTACTAAAGGACGTGCTTTAGTACTGCATTTTGTTCATTTGACGCCGTTCTTTATCGAAGAACCAACCCCATTTGTGGAAATATCGGCACATGTTTCGGATATGAATCCGGAGCATGTGTTTGTTTTTATAAGAGGAACGCGCGTGCGCATGCGTGATGGTCCATGCCGGATAGTAGAGGGTCAGATAGTTCCGATGAATCCGGCGCGTGAGATCGATATCTTCCGGATACATGAAGAACCGCTCGTCAAACAGACCGGCTTCCACCACCGCTTTCGTGCGCAGCATCATGAAACAGCCGCTCAGATACGGTGCATTGACCGGACGGGTGAGATCCAGATCCCGTAACTCATACCGCTCATTGCGTTTTTTTATCCAGGAAGGCGGTAAGAAGCGACGACCGAACACATCCAGCGGAGATGGCAGACGTTTGGCCAGATACTGCTGCGTACCGTCCGGATTGACCACTTTCGGCATCAGCTGTCCTACTTGCGGGTTGCAGAGCATCCAGTCGTGCATGGCGTCGATATCTTCTGCCTTGACACGGATATCGCTGTTCATCACCAGATGAAACTCGGTCTTATGATACGCACTTTCGCGGATAGCGATGTTATGCGCTTTACCATAACCGAGATTCTCCGGCATCGTCATATAACGGAGTTTCTGTGACGCAGATGGAGCTTGCTTCATATCGACATGCTCCTTGAGCCATCCCTGTTCGCTGTTATCCAAGAGGTATATCTTCCGCAGGTTCTTCACCTTCAGCAGTTCGGTCACAAGCGGCAGCACCTCTTGTTCCCATTTCGGATGATATAGCACAATGGAGATGTTCAGCATTATTTGCGGTATTTCTGATAGCCGTTCCATGCCCAGCAACCGAGGTAATAGAGGCTGCGGAAGAGGCCGAGTTTTTCTACTTTATAGTTTACCAGGAACTGCGGAATGATCATCTTGCGTTTGTTACCGGTCACCTGATTGGACGAGATGCGGTAATTAGCCAGCACCTTCTGATTACCGTAAGCATAATCCGTCTGTTTCATGAGTGACAGCCAGAGTGCATAGTCATCGCGGAGGTTCCGTAACTCCTCCCGAAAACGGATGTCATGCAGGCGGCTGGCATCGATCATCGTAGCCAAGCAGGGCAGGTTACAACTCTTGAGGATATCGTAATAGTCCATGCGTGCCGGCACGATCTGCGGTTGCAACACCTCCTTATTGTTTTCATCTACACGTCGCACAGAAGCCGTAACGATAGCTGCTTTCTTCTCCGTCATGAATCGTATCTGTTCTTCCAGAAAAGTCGGATCCCAGTAGTCGTCGGAGTCGAGGAAACAGTAATACCGTCCTTTCGCTTCCCTCAGACCATGATTGCGTGCCGAAGCACAACCGCCGTTGGGTTGCTCGTAGAGACGGATACGCTTGTCTTGCGCGGCATACCGCCGAACGATCTCCGGGCCTTGGTCTGTACTGCCATCATTCACCACGATCATCTCCCAATGCGGATAGGTCTGCGCCAATACGCTCTCCATAGTCTCAGCCACAAAACGCTCAGCGTTATACAGCGGAGTGATGATCGATACTACATTATTGTTTTCCATGGGTTAGTTTGAATTTACATACATAATAGAGCACCACGATACGGCTCCATATCTTCAACCATAAGGGTCGTGGACTGCGGTGCAATAGTCCGCTCGTGCTCGTCTTCGCGTCTCCGTGCCGACGGTACAGCAGGTAGGGTGTATCAATGAACCGCACCTTTCCCGTAATCTCGGCTACCAGACCGAGCCAAATGTCATGGCCTATCTCGCGGGTAGGCGGCATGGGTAGCGCCTGATCCAACAATGACCGGCGGAATGCCATACAGGATCCATAATAGGTGTTATTCATCGCGTTCTTCATGACCCCCGGTCCGGAGTGATAGACGGAGAAGAAATCGGGTTCGACCACCTGCAAGTCCTCATCCGTCATCTGACTGTTGGTGCATACCAGATCCACGTCCTTCAGCTCCTCTATGCACCGCGCATACTTACCCGGTAGCCATACATCGTCCTGGTCGGACAGGAAGAGGATCTCGCCTTTCGCTTCTTGCATCGCTTCGATGAAGTTATGCTTGAAATAATGCGCCTGACTATGCCGGATACGAATACGTTTATCTCCGATGGAATCGACGATTTGGAGGGTCTTATCCGTCGAACCGTCATCGGACACAATGAGTTCATCCTCCGGGGCCAACTGCGCTAGTATCGATTGCAACTGCTGTTCGATAAACCGCTCTCCGTTATATGTCGCTACGCATACGCTGTTCATGCTCGGTTGCCACGCAGAGTGCGGTGGATAAAATAGATCGTTTTCCAAAGAAGGAAATGAAGTTTGTTCCGGTACACATATCCGCGTGAACGACAATAGCTGATGCCGGCTTCATAAACACGGCGTGAGACACTGCGACCGAACGTGGAGTAATGCACCGCTCCCAACACATTGCCTTCGTGTTGGCGGTAAGCGATCGGTGCCCGATGGACAGGTACCAGTTGTCCTCCGCGACAAACGGTCATCAGGGCTACCCAGGCATCGTGCATATAGGCATCCTTACTCATCGGTAGCGCACATGCACGCGCCGCTTCGTTAAAGAGCATCGCACAACCCGTCACACTGTTGCATATCGCCAGATAATGCGGATGGGCATCTATCAGATCGGCCTGTATATTGCTGTATTTCCAGAAAGAAGGAGCCATATTCTGCAACTGCTCGTCCACCACCCGCAGGTCCGTATGCACCACTATCGGCTTGCCCGGATACGCTTTCTCCTGTGCCCGGATCACCTGCATACAGATCGCCAGTTTGTCTGCATCCCACACATCGTCTTGGTCAGCAAACGCATAATAGTCCGCTCCACCGCATTGCTCCAGCAGTCGCTCGAACGAACGGCAGGCACCGACATTCTCCGTATCCCGTACTATCGTTATCCGTGGGTCTTTGGCAGCGTATGCGTCAAGTATCGCCTTTGTACCATCTTTCGATCCGTCGTCACGGATGAACAGGCACCAATCGGTGTAGGTCTGCGCCAGAATCGAATCCAACTGTTCAGCCAGATACCGCTCACCGTTATATGTAGACATCAGGATATGAAGCATGGTCATTTCAGTTGGTTACCTGTATTATTCATAAAATCCTCTTCCCACCATAATCTGGCCTTTTTCATCTGGGTGTTCTGTACATCACAAGCACGGTGGTCGATCAGATCAAAGACGGTACACGCTGTATATATCTTATGTTTCAATAGTTGGGCATTCTTGTTAAACGCATATACCGAATGCCCCATGTAGAGGAAAAGCAGTACACTGCATAGTTGTTTGAGTAGCGTTCCGTACGGCACGTGTATCGGTTCGTCCTCGGCCTTTTGAACCGTACTGAATATATATACGATCACTAACGGCAAGAAGAAAGAACGGATACGCCCCAGCAGGTAATAATATTGGTACAGCAACACCACAATGACCAAACCGACGAGTGCAGCAGCGGTAATAGCACCGGCTCTGGAGTGCCGGTATTGGCTGAAATGTGCAATCACTACCAGTGCTGCCGCATAAACCAGGAAAATCACTTGCACTTGGCGTCCCAGTTGCAGATGGTGAATCAACGAATCGGCATAAGTCTCAGGTATGGGCAAATGGGAAATAAACGACGAAGATATATGGGCTATCGGCAATAAAAATACCAGTATTAATATCACCAGCATCAGTTGGTACATATACGGTTGAACCCATTTGCTACGAACCATATAATAGAAGAGAACCACACTGACGACAAAGGCACCTGATTTATGGAAAGCAATGGTGAGTGCCGCCAATACGGTAACCAACAAATATTTTCTCTCTTGCAGACAAAGCACCATCCATAGGAAGCATGTGATAGCCAGGCACTGGCGATAGGTTGCGAAAATACAGTTATAATCCAATACCACCAATATAGCCAATGCGAAAGAACGCTTCCGCTCTATGCGTGTAAAGAGAACGGCAATGACAGTAAAATATAAGATGGAAATGATGGCAGTATGCCAATAAAAAGAGACACCCCAATTCTTCAAAACACTGCAGAACAAGGCATAACCTATCTCGAAATGTTGCGGGATGTCCGTCGGATGGTGCAGCACATAGGAGGGATTTTGGATATCCTGATAGAAGTTGCCATAATGCCATATATCCGCCCCATAATAGTACTTGATGGTAAAAAGAAAAGTGATCACGAACCATGCGATCCAGAATATATCCCGTTGCAAACGCGGATAGCGTTCGGTTAGAAAATCCGTCAGACCGAAGAGGATTGCAATCGTTAATATGAGCGTTATCAGGTTCATGCCTTACAGTCTCTCTTTCGCTAACGCCATCGCCCGCTCGATAGTCGGCGCCATGTCATAGTATTTGTATTCCGCCAGACGACCGCCGAAAAGTACGTTGGATTCGGCATCTGCGAGCGTTTTGTATTGATTGTACAAGGCCGTATTCCGTGCATCGTTCACCGGGTAATAGGGTTCCATACCGGGTTGCCACTCCGTGCTGTACTCACGACTGACGACAGTCTTGGGATTGTCATAGACCGCCTGGCCGAACGATTCAAAATGCTTATGCTCGATGATGCGGGTGAACGGTGTCTCGCGGTCGGTATAGTTAATGACCGCATTGCCTTGCCGGTTCGGCGTGTCCAAAACCTCCGTCTCAAAACGCACCGTACGGTACTGCAGTTGACCGAAACGGTAGTCGTAGAACCGATCAATCGGTCCGGTATAGACGATGGTATCTGCCAAGGCCGTCAGTTCGTTCCGTTCGGCAAAGAAATCACAGTTCAGACGGACGTCTATCCCCTCCAGCAGTTTCTCGATCAGCATATTGTAACCGCCGATAGGAATACCTTGATACGGGTCATTGAAATAGTTATTGTCATACACGAACCGCAACGGCAGGCGACGGATGATGAATGCCGGTAACTCCGTGCAAGGACGTCCCCATTGCTTCTCCGTATATCCCTTGATGAGTTTCTCGTAGATATCCCGCCCCACTAACAGCAAAGCCTGCTCTTCGAGATTCGCCGGTTCCCGGTCTCCAATCTTCAATTTCCAATCTTCAATCTGCTCGTTAATACGAGCAGCTGCTTCCTCCGGCGTACGAACACCCCACATCTGATAGAAGGTATTCATGTTAAACGGCAGGTTGTACAGTTCGCCTTTGTAATTGGCGATCGGACTGTTGGTATAGCGGTTAAACGGCACCAGCCCGTTCACAAAATCCCACACGTCCTTATTGGCGGTATGGAAGATATGGGCACCGTAGGTATGCACATGGATACCTTCTATCTGCTCGCAATAGACATTCCCGCCCACATGCGGACGTTTGTCGATAACAAGGCATTGCTTACCGGCCTGCTTGGCATGGTAAGCGAAGGTGGCTCCAAAGAGCCCTGAACCTACTATCAGATAATCGTAATGAACCATATGCACATAAAAAGTGTGCAAAGATACAACAAATTTTGCATATATGCAAAAAAAAACGCCCAAAAGGACGTTTTTTCTCAAAATGTGCGGCTTTTAAGCCTCTGCTTCCTCTGCGGGAGCCTCTTCGCCCTTAGCCTCTGCTTCTGCAGCAGCAGCTTCTTTAGCAGCCTCTTGAGCTGCAGCAGCGAGTTCAGCAGCAGCGGCAGCACGCTTCTCAGCGATAGCAGCAGCTTTAGCCTTGTTGGTCTCTACCTCTTGTGCGAGCAGTGCCTTGGCAGCAGCAGCTTTCTTGTCAGCCTCAGCCTGCGAGATCTTGCCTGCCTTAGCGTCCTTCTGAGCCTTCCAAGCGTCGAAACGCTTCTGAGCCTCTTCCTGCGTGAATGCGCCCTTCGCTACACCACCGTTCAGGTGCTTCATGAGCATCACTCCTTCGTTAGAAAGGATCGTACGTACGGTGTCGGTCGGTTGAGCACCTACGCCTACCCAGTACAGCGCACGCTCAAAATTGAGGATCACTGCTGCAGGATTGGTGTTGGGATTGAACGAACCGAGACGCTCGATGATTTTGCCGTCACGCGGCGAGCGGCTGTCTGCTACTACGATGTGGTAGAATGCATAGTCTTTGTGACCATGACGAGCCAAACGAATTTTTGTTGCCATTTAGTTTGTTGTTTTGTGGGCGTTGGATTACACGAATCCGTGCCCGGGTTAATAATAATGACGTGCTTTTTACTCGAAAATTACATAGTAATAATCGTGCAACGCTAAGAAAAAGTGTGCAAAGGTACTACAATTTTTTGACATGCGCAAATTTTCGGGCACTTTTTTTGCTTTTTCTGTAAAAAATGTACACTACAGCCAGCAATAACAGCACCCAAGGTTCACCGATGGGAGTATTTATAACACCCATCTCATCTCCTTCTTCATCGTCCATATCCATGCGAACACGTCTCGGCTCGCCGATAGGAGAACTGCTGCCCGGTGTATAGACCGCGATATTCATCGTCGGAGCATACGCCGAAGTGGAACGGAACTGGTAAGCCGGTTGGATATCCGCACTGAGGGTCGGTGTCGTGCGCCATGCAGAAGGCGGTGCGGCTTGCGTATAGGCATACGCAGCCGTCTCACATCCTATCAAGAGCCATATGGCTATGAGCCATCTACATATCTTGTTTCTTCCTCTCATAATCACCTCACTTTCTGTCCAAACATGGTATATATATGGCCGTTACGCAGGATCAGCACATGACCGTCCTGAATAAACTTCAATGCCTTGTCATCACCCTCCGTATTACTGAATTCCATACCGGTAACGATCGGCGTATCCGGATCTTGCGGACGGTATCCCGGACGACGGATGTAATAGCGTTTCAGGTGGTTCTGCACCGGCGTCTCTATCGTCAGGCATATACCGTCAACAATCTTGCGTTCGCTATCGGTCCATGCATCGTACAGCACCAGTTGGTCATCAATGTTGTTGACTCCGGTGAACCATAACTGCGTCTCGGGTTCGAAGCTCAGATCACTCATATAGAACGAGATCGGTACATTGACGATCGAGTCGCGCAAATCGATACTCATACCGCTACCGGCTGATACCGCATAGAGGTTAAACGGTGTGGTCGGCGTCAGGTTGGCGGTGTAGTTATCGATATTGATGGTAGTCAAGATAGCATCCTCACCATCCACGATCTCGTTATGATATCCTTGACCAAGCAACAGACGCGATGTGCATCGTGCCGAAGTGGCATTCTTCGCTGTGACGGTCATGATACCTTTTCTGCGTGCCGATGGAGCGGCATGACGCGGAGCCGGTGAAGGTTCCGGACGAACGATCTGACTCGTGTCCGTCACGATACGGTTGGTATTGAGTCGCAGTTTCAAGTTGTTAGCCGCAGCCGATGCGGTCAATACCATCACATGCATAGGCGGCAAGTAACGCTGCGGATTCGAGAGCTTATTATCTCCCTTTGCATCGGCAGCTATCTTGGTTACCTCGGTATACAGACTGGCTTTCCCGCGCTCGTCCATATAACCGATTTTTTCGATGAGACCGGCAGTTCCTGTACCTGTGTTATCCGCAATGAATCCCCATATGTCGATATAACCCATCGTCGGATTACCGAAGACGAACGACTCTGATGCCACCACGTTTTTGAGCGTGATACTATCATGATCTTCCGCCGGATGGAAAGCCAATTCACCGGCTAAACCGCCGGCATTAGTATTACGCAAGGTGCGCAGATTCGCCTCATACTTGTCGTATAGCTTCTCTCCGTACGTACCGTAATAATAATAGATATCATCGTTCTTAGGCAGACGTACAATTGCCGGTTCATCGGTTCTCGTGCGGGCATAGACGGCAAATCCTTGTCCAACCGGCAACGGCATATTCATCGCGTTGGTCACTCTCGACCAATTGGCGGTCACCGTACGGGTCGAGTCGTCACCGGTGAGGTTGACATGACTGTTCTCCCTGTTATATACGGAGAACCAGAAGGAAGCATTTCCGGTCTTGTAACTACGTCCGGATGCATCGAACTCACCGACCTCCCATAGCGGAGCATCGACTGCAAGGTCCGCATCTGCCATATAGATATCACCGCTGAGCATACCTTTCACCGGAGCCGTACGGAACGCCCATTTCTTATTGGGGAACTGCATATCGACGATGGCATTGTCGTAGTCGAGGTATTGCTGTTGACCGATCGCAGCATTCGGCAGGAAGCGGATGTAGTCGCATTTATTATATTCGAATCCCACCTGCTTAACAGAGTCATAGGTAGCAGGAGCGGTCAGGTCAGGCAGTTCCGGATAAGGTCTGCCGTCGGTCATAGCCGGGATGATGACTGCTGTCGTGGATAGCGGTGCGAAGCGGGCCGTGGCGTGAATCGGGTTATTGTTCTGGTCGATACCCATCCAGTTGTCATGCTTGTTCCATTGCGCACTGATCGAGTCTTGCGGATCCCAACGCAGATAGCTCGGTACGATTGAGATCGTAAACGGCACCGTTCCTACCTTACATCCTCCATCTAAGGTATCCTTACCGAGATGGGTCTGCAGCTCCATATTAAATGTATAGGAATAGCCCTGCTTCATCGTATAGGTGTTGGTGCTTGCCGGCTGCAGGGTGATATCGTTGCCCTTTATGTAGTACGATGCTCTCGGATAATCCAGATCAGGAACCAAGGCCAGTTTATGGAATCCCTCTTGGAAATCAGGATCATCGGTTGTACGCAGTTCGACGGTAGAGATACCTATGTTCGGCATGATAGAATCGACCTTGAGCGTGATTTGCTGATTGGCTATATTCATATCGGCCAGTACTACTACCGGCAGTTTCATCTCGCTCGAGTCGCGGTTCAGTCCGCCTACGATGAGAGGTACCGCGGAGCTGGACTGCGGTTTGAGCTTGATCAGAATCGGCATCGGACAAACATCCACACTCGAGTGAAGCTTCGTGTCGGTACCCGTGCCCAATATCGGGAAGATGACATACTGCACCGAATCGCCTGCATAGACGTTGGCAGTTAGCGTCGGCTTGTAGAGCGTCAGGAATCCTTTGTTGACCAGATCGGCCAATATGTCATACGGATGAGCCGTCGTATCCAGTGGCACTCCCTCGGCATTTTTGATACGCTGCATCTCGTTGCGGCTGACGGCGGCCAGGGTCGGTGCGAACTGGTTGGCATTCTCGGTGCCCGGAGGATCGCAACGCAGGATGTCTTTTACTACCTTCAAGATGTCGCTGTATTTGTAGCCGTAGCGCCTCTTAGGCGAACCGGTCATATCGGCTGTGTCACCGTACAGCAACCAGTCGTTGACGCAGGTTCCGTTAAGGTTGATAGGCGCGACGCTATCCAGGTAGAGCAAACCTTTGACGCGCAAACCGATATCATAGGTTGAGTTGGCGCACAGGTCGAGCGACTCGGTTGTGGGTTGCTCCTCACCGTTGAGCTCCAGCACCATCTGGTTGCTTACTTTCAGGTGGCTGGTCATACCGCACAGACTGCTGAGCATGTCCTTATAGGAGCCCGACATATGTACGGTAAAGGTATCAATAGCATTCACATAAGCGCTATGTACCACGTACTTGACAGGACGTATGTCACCCTCGAGAATCTCGTAGATATAGCCTTCTTTGAAGATCTTGTATTCCGCATTCTCCTTGTGCTTTTGGGATGAGACCTCGAAGGTGTCGATCAACTGGTTCATGTTGACGAAGATCGAGTCCGGATTCGTCGGTTCGTAGGTCTTGCCCGGGATAAAGAGTTTACCACAGATGGTATCATGATGGATTTCTTGATCCAGATATTCGTCTATCATATGTACATACGTGACAACTCGATCCTTGTTGACGCTCTTGAGGGTATAATAGACGGTAGTGTCATTATAACCCTCGCCGACGATACCCTGGTAGTCCACACGCAAGATGACATGCGACGGGAGTTCCTCGTCTGCTTTTTCCTTACAAGCCGTATTGGCCTGATAAGCGATCAACGGCGGCTTGGTAGCGAAGATACACATGTCATCGATGATGAAGTCGTTTCCGTCCCAGTCGGATGATACGTTGTAAATGCGTACGCGGAATTGCTTGTAGTCGATATTCTCGTCAAAGACGATCGGGAAGTAGATCTGGCTCCACTGGCTCGAGGGTTTGATACCTCCCGTAGTATACGAGGTGATATTATCCCAATGGACTCCATCGACCGATCCTTGCACACTAAAGGTGAAGTTCGGGTCCGCCTTGCCGGTCTGGCTACTGGGGTTGCAAACATAGCCGGAGAAGAACATCTTCTGTCCGGAGCACAGATGCGTCTCCAAGGAGAGGGCGGCTACCTGACCGGACGACGACATACCGTCGCAGTAGATCATGTATCCGTTGGAAGCTCCTCCGTGTTGCTCCATCGGACGCCAATAGGACGTGACACCGTCCCCCCAATGACTTGCTGTCGGAATGCGGTTGATCAGTCCGTACTCACCATGGTTCGGGAAGTCGGAATGGACGTGCAGTCGGTTGTGGGGCAGGTCGGGAGTCTCGGGGTAGGTGTAGCCGTACGAGGCATCCGCCCACGGTAGCGGGTGGGGATAGATCGTATATTCGGGTCCCGGCTTGTTGTAGTCGAAATTCAGACGTTCCAGCACTTCGTAGTGCTGCTCTATATCGTCGTTGGTGATCAAGGCTTTGGCGACACCTGACTTTGTTGTTTCAGCCAACGGACCGTACTTGCCGGGCTTGTGGTATATCAGCTTGTAGCGGCATATATTGAACATATAGTCACCATCCACGGTGGAGTCATTGCCTGCTTTATCCGCCAGTGTCTTCTTACTCTGCGCGCGCAAACAATAATAGACGGTATCAAACTCCTGTCCGTTGGTGATGTTTTGCTTCGCCGGCACTTTCAGGAAGTCGTCGCTCACGGTTGTCGAGTGGTTGCATACGGTGTATTTTTGGGTCTTGGGGTCGTAGGTGTACCATTTGCAGACTGCATCCCAACCGCCGCACCAGATCATCGTATCCTTACGGGTAGCGTTCCAACGGGCGTCCGACCAGTTGTCGTCGCGCATATAGTAACCTAATAGCGACTCCGATTGTTTCGTCGATTCCAGGTGCTCGTAGATGTAACGTTGCTCGGTGGAGAGCAGCAGCTCGTTGCCGGTAGGAGCCATCATGACGTGATCCTCCATGTATTTCTCGTTCGCCAAGGGGAAGACCTTAGTGGTATGTGCTCCTGCTCCGCCAGGAATTAGCGTTTTGTAGTGATCCAGCGTATCGGCCATCTCCGTCCAGGGGTGCAGTTCGAAGATCTCACGCAGCGAAAGCGTCGGCTCCGGAATAGCGGACATGGTGTCCATCATCGCGGTATCCACCTGGTTCTTGTACCTTAAGGACATCGGCAGGTTGTCGTAGTAGTTGCTGAGCTCAGCCGCATAGGTCACAGTCGGTTTGCTTGCATCTGCCACGCCGAACGTCGTGATCGGCGGTGCTACACGCACGGTCTTGACGGGAGGATTTTTCTTGTTGTCGTTATAATCTGCCGCCTTGTAATGGAAGACGGTATAGCGACCCATGGTAACGAGTTTCTTGCCTTGGCTATGATCTGCCTCATCTACCCATACCGAATCACCGATGATACGGAACGGGAAGTTGTAGGTGCCGCTTCTTCCGGAACCGGTGTTTCGCGGCTGCACACGCCAAACCGTATTCGGTATATCCGAGTCGCCTATCTCACCTTCGCCCTCACGGAACCAGCGCCACCAGCCGAAGAAGTGGCTGTCGCGAATCGGCAACTCCACATCCTGCTCGGGGTAGTAATAGAGGATACGTTTGTTCTCGTGTACCTGCTGCATACCGTCGGCTCGTAGCGGATCGCCTGAAGCACCGGGAGAGTGAACCAGGTGCTGGTTATTGGCATACTGGAAATAACTGGGTTGGGATACGGTCAACTGTTCGGTGACAACATACATCTTACTATCTATCATAACGATATAGAAGATGCGTAAATACGCCATACGCGGCGTACGGATACCGCTCTGCGTACATTCTACCGTAATGGTGGTGGCCGTCTTACCGGAGATACGACACCAACTCGGCGTATTACCGTAATCGTCCAAGAGTAGTACCTCGGCCATGGCCGTACTGCTCAAATCCATACTGCCGGATACCGTTACGTCCGTCTCATCCTCATCCAGCACCTCCATCGTCATATTCGCTACGTCCAGTACGTGGCGACCGGTGCGGTTCGCTGTACCGAGGTTGAAGGTATAGGATACCGGATCGGTGATCGTATTGGGGAAGGTATGGTTGTACGCATCGTCGGCAACAACACATACGAGCGAGTCGTAGTCCTCTTCGTGGTAGGTCTTACGTACCAGCGGTATCTTCAGTTCCGCATCGCTGACGGACCGGAACTTGCTCCAGTCGCCCTTGAAACGATATGCCGGAGCTCCTCCCTGTAGCGTAAGAGTCACATGCAGCGTATCGACGATATTGACGTACTTGCCGCCTATTGTTACATCCCTTGGACTGGCCGCGGAGCCCGAGGTGGAAACGGTGCTTCCCGTTTGACTGATGCCGCTCTCGGGATTCGGATCGCCGTCAAAGTCGCGCGCGTCGGGGATGAGGCTGAATGTCTGATTGGTTTTCCATTCCAGGCTGCTACTCTGCAGGTTAGACATATCGGTCTCCTCTTCGCGGCAGCAATTAACCATACTGTTACCCACCAACATCGAGTATTCCTTATACGCCTTGTAGGGTGCCTGGATAGTTACCGACATGTCGGTGTTGTAACCGAAGATGACGGTATCGCGACTTGGGTAA
>JAFSMP010000057.1 GCA_017447875.1 Paludibacteraceae bacterium
CGCCGAGGGTTACACCGAACTCAACAACTCTCCCCGCACTCGAAGAGTCAAGACGGTCTTTTTCGCCATGCGTCACCAACTGGGAAACATGGCAGCCCGTCTTGATTGCTTCGATACCATGCGGGAACTGTTCCGGCAATACATGTCGGTGCTCATCCTGGAGCAGACCAAGCTTCAGGAACGCTCCCTATATCTCGATCCGCGCATCCGCTTCTCCGAGATACCCGAGTACTTCGCTTCGGGCTGCGCCTGCGCTTCGTTCCAAATCGCTGTCGATATCTATACCGATTTGCGTTACAATCAATCCGAATGGCTGTCGGAAGCGGAGCGTCCTTCCGACGGAACGGAAGGAGCGGCCTCCGCCGAGGATGGCAACCCTAATCCTTAACCTTAAACAATCAACCTTCAACATTATTTAGCATGACCTACACCGAAGAACAACTACAGCAAATTGACCAATTTGCGTCTATCTACCTCCGTCCTACGGACATAGCCGTCATTCTCGGTGTCCGAATTGAGGAATTTAAGCAGGACATCCAAGACGAGTCCAATCCGGCATTTACGGCGTACCGCCATGGGAAAGCATTAAGTAAAGTACAGCTCCACCAGCAAGAAATGACCCTTGCCAAGGTGGGCTCGCCGCTTGCGTTACAATCGGCTCGTGAAAACCTTTTAGACATGGAGGACGATGAATAATGGCCAGACCACAGACAGTAGAAATAGCCAAGCGTGACCTCTTCACGGAAGAGACTGCCTTATATGAAATCTACCCGGAAGAGACCGTACAACGGCTGCTCCGACTTCGGGAGGAATATACGTGGTTTTTAGCGAACCCCGACGCTAAAGACCGTGTCTTTATCTCCGAGGTACGCTCCCGCTTCAATTTGGGAGTTACGCAGGCGTATGCCGACCTTTCGGTTATTAAGGCTTTGTTACCTACGCTCTCGCAGGCTTCGCGTGACTTTCATCGCTATCGCTTCAATGAGATGATACTGGAGACCTATCAGATGGCTAAGGCGCGTAAAGATACAAAGACCATGGAGAAGGCTGCCGCTTCTTATGCCAAGTTCAATCGTGTAGATTTGGAGGACGAGCAGGCAGTGCCTTACGAGATGATTGTTGTGCAGCCTTTCACCGCCACGGATGACCCCACCGTGCTCGGTATCAAGCCTATTCCGAACTTGCAGCAGAAGATAGACCAGATGATCAAGCACTATGGCGCAGAGACGATTGACATCGAGGATATCGACTACGAGGAACCGGACTTGGAGGAAGATATGTGGAATGTAAAGACGGAGGAGCAGCCCCATGACTAAACGTGTCTATTTCAACACCCCGCAGCGCCTGACGCAGCTCATCGGTGCCAATACTACCGTTATTGTGGCCGGGCGACGTACCGGCAAAACGGACTCTATCGCCTCTCCCTTCGTGCTCCGCAACATGCAACGTATGCCGGGAAGCACGGGCGGTATCGTCGTACCCACGTTCAAGCATGGTCTGACGAACACCATTCCGGGACTGCTCGCCGCTTGGCGTCGATGGGGCTTGCTGCCTAACATCCACTACGTTGTAGGCAAGAAGCCGCCC
>JAFSMP010000058.1 GCA_017447875.1 Paludibacteraceae bacterium
CGCCGAGGGTTACACCGAACTCAACAACTCTCCCCGCACTCGAAGAGTCAAGACGGTCTTTTTCGCCATGCGTCACCAACTGGGAAACATGGCAGCCCGTCTTGATTGCTTCGATACCATGCGGGAACTGTTCCGGCAATATATGTCAGTGCTTATCCTGGAGCAGACCAAGCTTCAGGAACGCTCCCTGTATCTCGATCCGCGCATCCGCTTCTCCGAGATACCCGAATATTTTGCGTCCGGTTGCGCCTGCGCTTCGTTCCAAATCGCTGTCGATATCTATACCGATTTGCGTTACAATCAATCCGAATGGCTGTCGGAAGCAGGACAGCCGGAGCTTTCTTCCGATGAACCGTAGAAGCACCGGCGGAGAACCCCTAAACACTAAACTCTAAACCTTAAACTAAATGTAGCATGTCTTACACCGAAGAACAACTCCAGCAAATTGACCAATTTGCGTCTATCTACCTCCGTCCTACGGACATAGCCGTCATTCTCGGTGTCCGTATTGAGGAGTTTAAGCAGGACATCCAAGACGAGTCCAATCCGGCATTTACGGCGTACCGCCATGGGAAAGCATTATCAAAAGTACAGCTCCACCAACAAGAGATGACCCTTGCCAAGGTGGGCTCGCCGCTTGCGTTACAATCGGCTCGTGAAAACCTTTTAGACATGGAGGACGATGAGTAGTTATGGCACGACCACAGACAGTAGAAATAGCCAAGCGTGACCTCTTTACCGCTGAAGCGGAACTGATGGAACGTTACCCTGCCGAGACCGTGCAGCGTCTGCTTCGTTTACGGGAGGAATATACGTGGTTCATGTCGAACCCGGACGCGAAAGATAGGGTGTTTATCGGGGAGGTACGCTCGCGTTTTGGCATAGGCTTAACGCAAGCATATGCAGACCTTTCAGTAATTAAGGCATTGTTACCTACGCTCTCGCAGGCTTCGCGTGACTTTCACCGCTATCGCTTCAATGAGATGATATTGGAGACTTATCAGATGGCAAAGGCGCGTAAGGATACAAAGACGATGGAGAAAGCTGCCGCTTCCTATGCCAAGTTCAATCGTGTAGATTTGGAGGACGAGCAGGCTGTGCCTTATGAAATGATAGTTGTGCAGCCCTTCACGGCTACCGACGACCCGACGGTTCTCGGTATCAAGCCTATTCCGAACTTGCAGCAGAAGATAGACCAGATGATCAAGCACTATGGCGCAGAGACGATTGACATCGAGGATATCGACTACGAGGAAGCCGACTTGGAGGAAGAGATGTGGAACCCCGGAGCGTCCTCCCGACGAACGGGAGGAGCGGCCTCCGCCGAGGAGGGCAATGACCTATGACTATGAAGAAAGTTTATTTTAACACCCCGCAGCGGTTGACGCAGCTCATCGGTGCCAATACTACCGTTATTGTGGCCGGGCGACGTACCGGCAAAACGGATTCTATCGCCTCTCCCTTCGTGCTCCGCAACATGCAGCGTATGCCGGGAAGCACGGGCGGTATCGTCGTACCCACGTTCAAGCATGGTCTGACGAACACCATTCCGGGACTGCTCGCCGCTTGGCGTCGATGGGGCTTGCTGCCTAACATCCACTACGTTGTAGGCAAGAAGCCGCCC
>JAFSMP010000059.1 GCA_017447875.1 Paludibacteraceae bacterium
ATGATGTGTATTTGGGTTTGTATTACGAAAACCCGGCGACTCCGTTTAAGGACCCCGTCACCATCGTAGCCAACAATACATGGGCGGGTATATTCACCTCCACGGCCGGCTGGCCTGACTACAGCGTGGCGGATGTGCAGGATACGAAACTGAAGTCTGAGGACTATCTGGATGGATTCCCATCGGATATTACCCGTCGCCCGCGCCCCAGTATAGACTCTTCGTTCGTGTATTACAACGAGTCCCTCAACCAATTCGACGGTGTGAGGACGGAAGGCGAAGCAACGACCTTCCAGATCTCACGTGTCCGCGTAGCGGATGAGCATTATGTCGTGCTGCCGGATACGACTTCGCATATATGGAGTGATACGATTGAGTTTGCTTATCATAACGGCGAGCAGTCGCGCGAACAGGTATGGACATCCATGATCGGTAAGCACCTGCTGGCGGTAACGAAGGCGGGAAACGACACGGTCTATTTCCATCCGGATCCCGATCATATTCTCCACGACCCGAACAACCTGTATCTGGATAAGAACTACCGCGTGTCGCAGGTTTTTGAGTATATTCGTGATAGCCGTGTGAGCACCGCTGTAGCGGAAGAGGATCGTGCGACGCATGAAACGACCTCTTACCACTGGCACAACGATATCGTCAGCGGTCTCAACAGTCCGATCGATGTGAAGGATGCCGGCGGTAACTACATCGATATCGTCGATACGTTCCGTATCACGATGAGTCATGGCGGTATCAGTAAGATCAAACAGTACTACGGCCGCTGGAAGAAGGGCGCACGCGGTCTGAAGGTCAATGGAGACGGTTCGGTTCGTACCCGCGATGTGATCGTTCGTACGAAGACCTATCACTACGGCGATACGATCACCCATCTGGTATTGAAGCCCGAATTCAAGTCCTATATCTTCACCCCGCTGGCGGAAAACAGCCAGGTGATTAACTTCACATTAGCGAACGTGACCGCGCATCGATTGGTTGACGTGGACGGCAATGAGGTAGGCGAGGAAGAGGTTATTTCCTCCGAAGACATCACATCGAGTCTGGCTCTCGGTCCTGGCGCTTGTACGTTCAGTTCGGGTGGCACCTATTTCAAAGTTGTAGATGGTAGTGCGGTGAACAATCACGTCACGCTCGCAGCGAAAGCGGAGAACAAAGAGGTCGATAACCATGATACCCTGATTATCTCAACGACCGTGACCATCGATGATGTTGTATATCCTGTGACCGTACGTGTTCCGCTGACGCAGACCTCGCTGGAAGGCGATGAACTGATTTGGTCGGTAGAGAGCGGCACCAGGCGCTACTATATCACGGCAGGTACGGGAGGCCTGATCTTCCGCCAATATGCACTAAAGGATGGAACGCTATACAAAGACGATGGAAAGACTGTGCTCCGAAAAGGTTCGAAAGACGCAGCCAACAGCGACAAGGGATATATCACCCCGTGGCAATTCAGTTACCCCTCGGGCTCTGCAAATCAGTTGGCGCTGAAGACGAAATACGGTGTCGATCGCTATTTCAAGATGCAAGGAGATGCAGTTGGAGACAAGGGCGACATTCATGCAAGCGACTCATCGCTGCTGACGTACCATTACGTCAATGTCTATACCAACGACAATGCCAACGAAGAGGAGTTGGTGAAGCTCCAGTATGGCGCTGATAAATGGTTGCAATTCACGCTGACAGGCGGTAGCGGAGCCGAACTGGTACTGGTGGACGACGAAGAAGATGCATCCGTTTTCTCGTGGAGTTATCTGCAGCAAGAGTACAGCCTGCTTAACAACGGCGCTTACCCAAGTCGCGATACCGTCATCTTCGGTTACAACACCGACATGTCGGTAACTATCCAGGCACCCTACAAGGCGTATAAGGAATACTCGATGTTGGTGGGTAACAGTATGGTTAATTGC
>JAFSMP010000006.1 GCA_017447875.1 Paludibacteraceae bacterium
GCGGTAGCGCAGATCGCGTTGATCATAATGTACATGAAGCCGATCCAGACATACTGCACAGCGGCGCCGGCGTGCTGCGGCGTGTTGAAGAGCAGGATCGTAAAGAGCCACTCTAAGATGATGAAGACCTCGTAGGGGCGCGCTTTGCCCCAGCGGGTGTGGGTCTTATCCAGAATGTAGCCGAAGCCCAAATCCGTAAAGGCGTCGATGATTCGGGATGCCAGCAGGATGCCGCCGATGATGACGGGATTCAGGCCGAGAAGGTCTGTGCTGTAAAAGGTGACGTAGACCACCAGCACCACGTTGATGGCCGCCGCAATGCCGCGGGTGGACCATACCGCGCCGTACCAGATGGGCATACGCTGCCGGGCACCGTAGGGCACGCCCTTTTCATTGAGCCGTTCTTTTTTAGCCATAGTGTTCTCTTCCTCCCTGTTTCCATATTTGCGAAAAGGTTTTTCGTGATTTTACTATACCAAAAGAACGAAAAAGGTGTTATAATTTATCTGCCTATTTTATTCGTTATATGCCTATATTGTATTTTTCGCTATAGTATACAAAGAAAGGGGCGCGAATAGTGTGAATCTTCACCAAAGGCTTGCGTTCTTCTATGAGCTCATCGGCTGCGGTCATGCGCTGTACCATACGGTTCTCGACCCGTCTTTACAGCTTGAGGACACCAACTGCCCCTTTTCCGCGCACATCCCGGCATTGCTGAATTGGAACGAGGACGCCCCATCCTTTTTTGCCTCTTTGGCGGATGAACCCCTCCCCGTGATGATCGCCGGCTCCGCCGACCTTCTGTGGATCCTGGATTTTGAAAAGGCGGAGGGTGCGCTCCTGGCATTTCATCTGATTGGCCCGGTTTTTCTCGAAGATATCTCCGTGCCCCGGCTGGAGGCGGCGATTTCCGCCCTGGGGATTTACGGCGGCGAGAAGCATGAGCTGGTGGGGCAGCTCACCGCGCTGCCCATTTTCCCCATCAACCGTTGGATGGACTACGGCCTCATGCTCCACTACAGCCTCTGCGGCCAGCGACTGGACTCCGGCAGCTTCCATTTTGTGGATCGCAAGACCGCCTCCTCCGAAGCGCCGGAAAAGCAGCGGCCCGGCGCCTCCCACGGCACCTGGGCCATGGAGCAGGAGCTGCTGCGGCTGATCGAAGAGGGCAATCTGGACTATCGCAAGCGTGTGGGCCAGCTGGTAGAGCGGGGGCAGATGGTTCCCCTCGGCGCCGGCGATACGCTGCGGCACGTCAAGAACTCCATTATCATTTTTACGGCGCTCTGCACCCGCGCCGCAATCCGCGGAGGGCTCTCGCCGGAGGTCGCCTACACGCTCAGCGACCGCTACATCAACAGCGCGGAGAGTGCCGGGAGCTTTGAGGAAGCGGCAAGCATCAACAGCAGAATGCAGGATGACTTCGTGCAGCGGGTCCACGATTGCCGCTATGCGCGGGTCTCGCCCCTGTTTCAAAAGCTGTTCCAATATCTGGACACCCACCTGGAGAATACGCCCAGTATGCCGGACATTGCCAAAGAAATGGGCTACTCTGTTTCCTATCTGGCCAGAGAGTTCAAAAAGCAAACCGGGCAGACCATGCAGCAGTATCTGCGTTCGCGCCGGCTCGAGCTGGCCAGGCTGGCGCTTCTCAGCAGCAACGACTCGATTCAGAACATCTGTCACAGTCTCGGCTTCAGCTCCCAAAGCTATTTTACAGCCGAGTTCCGAAAGGCCGTAGGCATGACGCCCACCGCGTATCGGCAGCGAAACGGAATCGAAGGATAAGCACTTTCCCCCATACGCCGCAGCGACAAGGCAGCGGCGTATGGGGGTTGTTGTTTTTCATTTATATTTCCACCTCTATGAATCGATAGTTTACCTCCGCAGCGAGCCTTTTGTGGTTGCCATGGCAACATTGACAAAAGAGAATTTGCGCCGTATCATAGGCGCAAAGGAGTGAATTCATATGTTGCAGGACAAAGATATGGCGGTTCTGGCAAAATGCGATCTGTTCCGGGGAATCGCGGAAGCCGAGCTGCCTGACGCGCTCCGCTGGCTGAACACTACCGAGAAAACCTATCAGAAGGGTGAGATGGTGTTTATGATCGGCGACGTCATGAAGCGCGCCGGCATTGTGCTGGAGGGCACGGTATCGGTCAGCTTTCTGGACGAGAGTGACAACAGCGTCAACATGAACATGTTTTCACAGGGCAATCTGTTCGGCGAATCGCTGGCGTACCTCGGCGGCAACAAAAGCCCTGTCCAAATGGAAGCAGGTAGCAAATGCCGCATTGCGTTCTTTGACTTCAAGGCGGTTATGACCGCCGAAGAATACGCAAAAGGCTATCAGGCAACGCTGGCGTCCAATTTGCTGCGGGACTTTGCGCGACAGAATTTCTTTCTGAATCGCAAGCTGCGGATCATGAGCCAAAAACGCCTGCGCGACAGGGTCAAGGTCTATCTGCGCGGGCAGGGCGTTGCGCCGGACGGTGTGATCTGCGTTCCGTTCAGCCGCAGCGAATGGGCGGAGTTTATGGGCGTCAACCGCAGCGCGCTCTCCCGCGAGCTGTCCAATATGCAGGCGGAGGGCATTTTGGAGATCGTTGGAAAGGATGTGCGGATACTGGATAAGAGCTTTCTCCAAAGATGATGCTGCGCCGGAGCGATTGCTCCGGCGCAGCTTTCCTTTATTCCTCCTCGCGGATGGCTGAGACGGGGCATCCGCCGATGGCCGCCTGCACGTCGTCCTTGTTCGCGTCCGTGGTGTCGGCGTAAGCCTCCGCCGTACCGTTGTCGTTCATGCGGAACACATCGGGAGCCGTACCGGCGCAAAGGCCGCAGCCCATGCAAACGCTCTGATCTACAAATGCTCTCATGTTACTTGTCCTCCTCTTTCTTTGTGAAGTATTCTTTTGCCAGTTGCATATCCTGATCGAATTCCATTGTGCCGAGGTAGTTCCCGTCCTTATCCCGCACCGCCATGTAGTTGACCAGCATGATATGTCCGTCCTTTTCCACCCAAACGGGTACGCGGTCGCGCTTGCCCGTGCGGAAATCGTCGATGATCGCGCGCACCATCGGCTCGATCTTCGGCGGGTGGCAGGAGAACACGTCGCGGTCGATGGCCATGCCGGGGCGCTTGAACACCTTCGGGCCCTCGTTGAAATAGCGGTTGATGTTCTCCGTGTCAATGAAGCTGATTTCAGCCGGAATCGTATTGAGCATCGCCGCGAGCTGTGGCACCGTCATGTGTCCGCCGGGCATCACGACCTCGCCTTCCACAGCGGTGGCGACCGCAGAGGAGGATTCCTCAGCAGCTTCCCATGCTTCGCCGGTCACGCCGAGGCAGTCGTCATAGGCTTTCGCGTCACGGTAGATGCCCTGCCACTCCGCTTCGGTGAAGTTGACCGCGCAGATGGGAAACAGGATATTCCGCTCCTTGTAGATCATCTCCTCGGCGCGCTTCAAAACGGCATCGACGCGTGTGCTCCAAGCCTCACCGCGTTCCGTCGCGGTCACCAGCGCTTTCAATTCGTCGCGGATCTCGTCATCCACCGTCCACATCACGTCAGACGGCCCGCTGATGCCGTAGCGCACATCCAGCAGCGGATAAAGCAGATCGCCCTTCTTTTCGTAGTGGATGATGACCTCGCGCACCTTTTCCAGTTCCGCGGTCAGTTCCGTTCCCTGTGCCAGCGCTTCCCGCGCAGCGGCAATGCGCTGCGTCAGTGCTTCGTTCTCCCGCGTCAGGGTATGGAGCGGATGGCCGGGGATCGCGGCAAGCGCCGCCGCACGCTGGTGTTTGTCGGTGTAATCCGCCGTAGAGGCGGACGCCGATCGCCGCAGGGATTCCTCCACTGCCTTTTCCGCGTTGGCGATTTTCTCCTCGCGGGTCGCGCCATGGAACAGAGCAGAATGGAGATCGCAGAGCTTTTGCACTTCGGTCAGCGGTGTACCCTCCCGCATCAGCTCCTGTTCCGCCTGCATGATTTCGGAGGCTTCCACCTCGCGGAACGCCTGAGCGAAATCGGCACGCACACTCTCCAGGTCCTCGCCCGCGCCGAGCCGCCTAAGGTAGCTTTTGAGCTGCTCCGTGCGCTCGCCGGAGGGGATGCTTTCGGGTTTTCCCGATACCGTGGCGACGCCTGACGGCATTCCGCCCTCGATGGCAAAACCTGCCTTGATGAGCGCGGCGACCACGTCCAGCATCTCAATGCCTTTCATCTTCGCGCCCTTCGGAATGGTCATGAGCTTTCCAACCGAGTGGAGCACCGCGGGCTTTTTGACCTCGCTGAAGCCCAATTCATCCATAATATCCGCCAGCTCCGGGTACTCCGCGACAAGCTCGTACACCGAGCGGCTGAAGTCGATTGATTTCTTCATCGTGTTATCCCTCGCTTTCTGCTGTCAGCATACTCTAATCGGGACACGATTTCGGTTGCCATAGCAACACATCAATCTAATTTTCTGTCCAACAGGTCGCTCTTTTCCAAAAAGTCCTCAATCGTCGCAAAGCCGAGCCGTTCCGGCAACGCGATTACATAGGGGTTCTCCATGGGTGTTTCAAACTTCGCCTGGGCCGGTTGCTGCGGCAACAACATTAGTTCTAAATAAAGAATAAACGACAAAAAGATGCCTTGGGGATTTTTGCGGGATACAAAACACGTTCAAAACGCCGGGGATATTACGAAAAGCCTTATGTCGGTGCCCTTGCCGGCCCATTAGAATAGCATGGCAGCTGTACCGGTCAAGTAAAGTTGACACAGTCATGACCACCGGCTAAGCCGGTGGCTTGATTAGGCCCTATAAGGGCCTTTTACTGGCACGCATCTTAAGATGCTACGAATAATTTGCCAGCCGCATTACCCGCCCCGCAGCCCGTAAACGGGCGATGCTTCTTCTACTTCGCGTTTGAAGGAATCGGAAGATTCCTCCCTACTCGCTCGCTGCGCTCGATGCTTGAAGCTACAGCTTTTTTGCGGGACACCTCCACCGGCAGAGCCGGTGGTTTCCGAAGCAAAAAAGGCCAGCCGCAGAAAGCACCTCTGCTCTCTGCGGCTGGCCTCGTCTTTACCAAGCGGCCCCGCCGCTTGCCTGCGCCGCCCTCTTACCCTTTCTCTGTACAAACCATGTACATGGCGCCGCGGGTCAGGAAGAACAGGCAGGTGAGCCAAATCCCGTCATCAGAAAAGCCATCACTGATAAGAAGCTGTGCGAAGACCTTGTTGATGACATCCAGCATAGTGGGTAACCCAAACATCACGTAGGACATGCCTTCGGCGCCTGTCAGCTCGCTGATTTGCGTAACAAGCCCACGCAGCCGTACTGTTGTGTATGCCCCAAACACATCGAGAGGCCGCAGGAACGTAAATATCGATAACAGCGATTACATCACCAAGTACTTTTTCTCCACACCGCGGCCAATCATCCGTACGAGCTCTAAATTACGCATCTGCTTCATGAGTTCAAACGCGCGGGTTTTTTTGATTCCCAGCAAGGACTGGACTTCTTCATCCGTGATCTGGCCGTGCTCAGAGATATAGTCGAGCACCTTCTGCATTTGCGCGGTCACCGGCGAAGCCTGCTTCGGCGCGGCGGCCACGGCGTTCATATTGGGTAAAACAATTTTGAACGTATTGGGGGTCACTTCGATTTGCGGCTGCTCCGGGCAATCGGCATACAGGTTGAATATTCTGCGAATGCCGGTGCCGTAACTTTCAATCAGGCGCAGACGATGGAACACCTCTGCAAGATTCTTGTTTCTGGGCTGAGAGATGCCGGAACGAATATCGTCTGGGGAAAGGCCGGGAAGAAGACCGCGGAGAGAAATAAACTCCATTTTATGGTCGGTGACATTGATTATGATACTGCCACTAAAGCTGTAATCGCGGTGGACAATCGCATTAAGCAGAGCCTCGCGGATAGCTTCTTCAGGATAATCCTGCTTATCCGTCCGTATCACACCTTTGATTACTGAGCTCGTTTTATTGCATAGTGCCAAATAGTTTACGGCGTCTTCAAATTGCTTAAATATCGAACCCGTGAACTCCTTGCTATCCCGAAACACGGTACGGGCGTCATCGCTGAACACAGCAATTTTTGTTGTGTGTGCGCACTGATCGGAGAGGAGCAAGGCAAGATTGGTATAAATGCCGTCTTTCTTTTGTGTAATACCAAGAGACCGATATTTTTCTGCACCCCATTCCACACCGTAAAGCTTGAACGCTCTTTGGGCCGCTTCAAAAGTCAGTTCCTGCTCCATGGAGCGCATTTCCTCAAACGTATCGCCGTCGCTTTCCTTGATCATCTGACGGATCTGCTCGGGGGACGCCGGCACGCTGGAGGTGCCCTGGCGCACGTAAACACCGCTGGGCTTCAGGCCTTTTCCTTTGAGGTAGTAAGGCTTGTTGGAGCTCTCGCTTACCGTAATACGCACCACCTTGTTCTCCTGGATCGTGAAGCGCACGAGCATTGTGACATCCGGCATAATGGCGTCACGGATGCCGTTGGTGATACGGGTATATTCCTGATCCACATCAGTCAGTCCGACAGCATTGCCATTGTTGTCGATTCCGACGTACACAATGCCTCCATCCGTATTGGCGAAGGCAATTACTTCTTTATAGATATCCTCGGTAAACTGAGATTTGAATTCGATGTTCTCGGTCTCAAAATTCATCGGAGCGCCTCCTCACAAGAAGTCTGACTATATTATACTCATAAAATTCGCCTTGCCAACCGGAATGAGCGAATTTTCGGTGAATATTCACTTATTCAACGTGAACAATCAGCGTATTCGTCCCCAAAAAGAATACAGCGCTTTTCTGGAAGCAAAAAAGGGCCTCCTCTGCGAAAGCAAAGGAGGCCCCGATGGATTGAATATCCATTTTTCAATGGATTATGATGCTCAGAACACACACTTTTCAATAGAAAAACGCACTTTTCAAATTCTGCCGCTGATGCTACCTCTCAAGAAAACTCTCGTACGGGGCGTCATCACTCAGAAACGTATCCATCATAAACCATGCGCCAAGGCGGAAGCCGGTGATGAAGGTATCCAGCTCGGATTCGCCAATGAACTCGGCTTAAACTGCTTCTTTGGACCTTGCGCTGCAGTATTGTGGAGAGAAAAGGACCAGTACGATCCATAGAAATCGTACTGGTACTAACGTTTTTTCTTTTCAATTAACCGGCATGTAGAGAGTGAGCAGGCTTTTTTATCCTTGACACAGATGCCAATGGTGCAGGAAAAGGTCTTCTCCATGCGGCACTGAACCACCGGGAATGCGCTCCGCCGCACCATCAGCTCTGGCATGATGCTGATTTGACACCATGGCCGGCAGGGTTTGATCCTCCTTGACGGTTGAATGTTTGGCCGGATGCCAAAGGTGTCGAATACGGCGCCGATTTCATAGTCGTCGCCCTCATCCAATTGAATAAACGGCAGCTCCGCCAGCGCCTGGCGGGGAAAGGGTTCCCGGCCCGCCAGCATAGAGACGGTCGCCCGTGAGATGAACTCTGTCTTTCAGAAATCAATTGTGCTAACCGGAAAACCTCCAATTCTCGCAGTAATCACGGTTAAAACGCCTTCTTTATCGTAAAACGAGTTCTTTCGCCGATGGTTTGGCTTTCCAGTTCAAAGATCTCGCCCCGGTGCAGCAGAAGCCCGGTTGGGTTCCTGCCGAAGATAAGATACTGGTTTTGCGTGTCCAGTGCAATATATTGTCGCATGGCATCGTCCAGCAGAATATCCGCATTATCGATAATAATCATCTTTCCCTTTGACCGCTTGATTGCGGATTTATATCCCGTGTTTATATCCAGATAATTGTAGCATCTTATGGACTTATTTTCGGCAGCCAACTCCTGCAAAAAGGAGAAAACAGCCGATTTTCCGGTGCCGGATTCACCGATTAGAAACATAATATTCTGTGTCAGCTCAAAATCCACCTCAAAGGAGGTATGATTTGTTTGGAGTCTATTGCAAACCACAGGCTTAATTTCCATCTTGCCACCACGCTTTCAGTTCTTCGTAAGAATCAATTTCACGGATCCCTTTTCTATCCGCCACGGCAACCCCGACCATATCAAACGAAATCATAGGGTATGCGCAGTATACGTTTCCATGGGGAAGTGCATAGATTGCGTCCAGGGCATTTCCCGCTTCACTTCCAAATGTCGCTCATTCTGTTTGTCATTACCCGAAAATCAATACCGTATCCTTTTTCATGCCGCACCGCCATTTCCGCTTACGATGGCACGCAACAACGCAGCCATTTCCTCCGGCGTTTCCCGGAAGTCCCGCTTGATCCATTCGTCCAGCAGACCATACAGGCCATGGGCGTAAAACTTCTCCCGATAGGTGGTTAGAGTATCGTCTCCCCGGTCCGGCGGCGTCATGATCCGGTAAAAGGACTCATGGATCGCCTCCTGCTGTCCGGCTTTGTAGACCAGTGTTAGAATATGACGAATCGAAAGATTGTACTGAAAGAAATGCAGGGCATTGTCAAGGTCGAACCGGTCCCGGACCTTGATGTCGTTCAGCTCCGCATACTGCTCCCACATCTTGATGAATTTGAAGGTAATGGCTTCGCTCTTATTGGAAAAGCTGCGGAAATAGGTCACTCGACCCACCCCAGCCCGGGAAGTGAGCTCGTCCACCGTGATTTTTTCGATGGGCTTTTCTTTCAGCAGAACCAAAAGTGCATCCGCGATGCACTCCTTGAGATAATCGTTTGACTTGCTCATTTTTCGTTTCTCCTGATACTTTTCCGCTGTTTCGTATCATTTCAGCGACTGCCGTTTGATTATGATTGACAATGTAACCTTGAAACACTATAATGCATTCAGATACTAAAGTATCACATCAACCCAACAATATCACTTCTGTTCGCGGTTGTCAACCGTTAAAAGTGGAGGAAACAGACAGGAGAAAGCAAATGAAAAAGTTTGTAAAGGTTCTGCTCATTGTGGCGCTGGTCATCGTCGTTCTCGTTATCGTTGTCATTGCCGCGTTGGGGAAAATGGCGAAAGAGAAAAACGAAAAATACTATGAATACACGAATCCCGTGGGAGTAGTTGAAAAGAAATACGCGCCTATGGGCTCAAACGAGGTTTCCAGCATTGAGTTCAAATCCGACAACGCGCAGATCGGCAGATTTGTGATTTATTATCCCACCAAGTTAGAAAAGGAAACCGGAAAAATCCCGGTTGTTCTTTGGGCAAACGGCACCGGCAGCAAGTCGGATACATACACTTCTTTCCTGACGCACCTTTCCTCATGGGGATTCATCGTCGTTTCCAATGACGATGAGAACACAAGGACGGGTGAATCCCTGAATGCCGGTATTGATCTGCTGATCAAAGAAAATGAAAATCCCGACAGTGTGCTGTACCAGAAGATCGACTTGGACAGCATCGGCATCGGCGGTCATTCTCAGGGCGGTCCGGCTGTATTCAACATGGCAACGGTCCAGCCGCATGCCGACATGATCAAAACAGTGTATGCCGTCAGCGCAACGTCATCGTATCATACCAAGGTGTTTGGGGACGGCTGGGAATATGATATCTCGAAAGTAAACGTTCCGACGCTGTTGACTGCGGGGACGCAAACCTTTGACGCCGGAACTGCAACCTCTGCCGAGCAGGAGTCGGACGAGAAGGCGGGGATCATGCAGGGCATTTGCCCTTTGTGGAGTCTGGAAGAAAACTTCGGCCTGCTGCCGGACGTCGATAAGGTCTATGTACGCAAAATGAACGTTGACCACGGCGATTCCCATTTGCAGTTCGACGCCTATATGACCGCCTGGTTCCGCTTCTATCTGATGAACGATGAAGATGCTGGGACTGCGTTCTTCGGGGAAGCTCCTGAACTCTCCACGAATGATCATTACCAGGATTATAAAGCCTACAAATCGGAATGACTCGAATATGATCCGATCTTTATGACCTCCACTCGACAGATGCATTGGGCGGCGGGGAATGTTCCCCGCCGCCCGTTACTTTATGCGTAAATCAGATTGTGATTAACAATCTCCATAGCCCGATCCCGGATGTTGTTCATCTGCTGTGCCCACAGCATTTGATCCTGGGCCTTGAGCTGCTCTGCGACGCCCTCACGGGCGGAAAGCTGTTTTACCAACTCAAGAAACATAGCTTCCGCCTGCTCGTTAAGATCGGCAAATACCCACTGCTCCAAAAAGCGGAATGAAAGCAGAGCAAACTCAAACGAATGGACCAGAATGAGAGATACGTTGCTCTTTCCTTCCGCATTTTTACGTAGCGCATTTGTCTCTCTGATCACATCTGGATTATCTGCGGCGTCGTCCATCAGGATATAATACTCGTTTCCGTCGTTCTTAATCTGCCCCACGGCGGCCCTTAACCGGGAATTGTTTCCCTTGTTTCAACCATGACGTCAGGATAGAGATATCCACATAAGGTGCGCCAAAACAGATAGCCGGAGCCACTGTCTTCACACCATAAGTACTTGCTCATCTGATTTGATCTCCTTATAAAACACATTTTGCCGGATTACCGCTTCTTCTCGAATATCCACCGAAGGGATTTCGCATCCGGCACGGGCTTTACCTCGGCATATTGCATAATCAAGTGGCAGACTATTATCGGCCAAACAGCACCACCGGGGAGAGATTATCCTATGAATAAGTTGGATTATACTACAAAAACCCGGTGAGGTAAACACCTTTAAGGGCAGTGACACCCGCTTTTACATATGTCGGTGCCCTTGCCGGCCCATTATGCGGATTTTGAGGCAGGCAAAACCGTCAGATTCCCCCCAAAAAAACAGGTTGGTGGCTTAGGCCAACACCCATAAGAGAGTTTTGAAACAAAAATGACTTGGTAACTGTCTGACAGGATTGGATAGGTATTTATAAGTTGAGGCAGAGGAAAAAAGATATCCTCTTGCCTAATTGTTTCAAAATGAATTATGGGAGGTATATTCCATGAAAACAGCGAAGTCCTTTTTTGAGCAGAACGGCGGCACCTACACAAGAGTTGGCGACTATCTTCTTCCTGACTTGGCGATTGGAGAAGCAGATGCTCAGCCCATCGGCAAATACGGTCGGATGCGGAAGCGCTATTTGAAAGAGACCTGCTCCGCACTGTATACAAACTTGCTACTATCCGGAAAACTCTGGGAGCACCTGGCCGAGATCGACCGATCCTGTGAAGAGCGTATGGAAATCATCACTCGGCAGATGAAAGAACGCGAGGGCGTAACCGAGGCACTAAAAGCTAAAAATCAGTGGGAATGGATCCGGCTAATGAACATTATACAGTCAAGCGCAGAAGAGATCGTTCTTAACGAGTTGGTTTACATCTAAACAGAGAATCAACGAACCCGTGGCGATTTGTCACGGGTTCGTTGGATGAAAGCAACACTCCCGATCACCTTTGACCGGGAGTGTTTTTCTCTATGAGCTGAATTTTCCTGTTTCTGACCGCACGCTCCGCACTGTGGCGCAGGACTGCGCTGTCGCCAGGCATGAGGTGATCAGCGGTTTTGGGAATGATCTGCTGCTCTATAAAAGTATCCGTCTGTTCAAGCAGCTTTTCGGGAACCAGCTTGGCCGCGATTTCCTCGAGATTAGAAAAAGAGTCTCCTTCGTCCCAGTTGTGCTTTCGATTATACGGGCAGGCGTCCTGGCAGTTGTCACAGCCGCATATCCATTCCTCGAACATGGATTCTTCCAGAAAGCCCGGGATATTCCCTTTTCCGAAGGTCGTCCAGAAGGACACACAGCGAGAGGGGTCCATGGTATAAGCGTCGCACAGCGCGCCCGTTTTACATGCTTTCCTGCACAGCGTGCAGGCTTCGCTGCACGGCCTTATGTTCGTCTGTTGATACAGCGTGCATTCGCAGTCAACAATATACGCAGTCAGGCTGACGAAGGAGCCGCGCTCCGTATAGAAGAAGTTATTTCTTCGGATAATTCCCAGTCCCGCTTTCATAGCGGCGTATCTGAGAGGTACGGCATCGACGCCGTCCCAACGGATATGATGCTCCGTCAGCCAGCGTTCAAACTGCACGTGATCGAAACTGTCGGTGTGCCCTTCCTCCGGAGACAGGAAGAAGGCTTTCGCGTACCTTCCCCGCAGTTCGGGAGGATAGCGGTATTTTCCGTGCTCGGCCGTCAGCACGATAATGGACTTTGCCCAGGGAAATCTGTCTTTGACCGGCTCATAAATACGCATCCCGCCATAAATTGCGGCACTGGATGGTACTTTTCCCATTCGCTCCTGTAAGCGTTCCTTACTACCCGTCAGATCCTCCGGCGCAATGATACCGCAGTTGTCATACCCGCACGCCAATGCGGCCTGATAGATTTCATTTGAAAGCCCCGTGATTATCCACCTCCGCAAATACCGAGTCGACAAGCAGATTATTATGATAGGCAAAGAGACAATGTTCTCTCACGAAAAACAAACTTGCAAAGAATTTAATCGATGTGTATCAGCGGCTCCGTCAGTTCCGCAACATTGATTTTAGGATCGGGGAAGCGCTCGCGGTTTGCTGTCACCCTGCCGATGTCGATTGCGTGTTGCGGGCAAAACTGCACACAGCCCAGACAGCCCATACAGTTTGTTCCAAAGACCGGCCTTCCGTCTGCAAGTTGAATGTTCTCTCTCGGACATACCTTTACACAGGTACCGCAGCTGATACATTTGTCGTTGGCTTGGAACTTGGCAGCTCTTTTCTCGTGAGTTTTCCCCAAGGCCTTGCTCATCAATTCGAACGCAAGCTCTTTAGGTGGGCGCTTCTCGCTGCGTTTGCCTGCCAGCACCGCCTGAACTACCTCATTCACCTTACAGTCTATGCGATGTTGCGCCATTTTGGGTGTGGTCGGCGGAAGCGTCAATTGATGGGGCATCAGCCAAATCGCCGTGGAATGGTTGGAGATACCGGTCCAGTAATCCAGGCGCACGATCTCGTCGATTTTTCTCATGCCGCAGCCGAGGTAACCCGCATACTGTTCTACAGCAAAACGGTAGGCATCGGGCGCGATCTGGATGGCTTTCACATAGTCTTCTACATCCCCCGGAAGGCCTCCAGCCATACAGGAGAAGACGAAGCCCACTCTTTTTGCTGACCTTGCATCTGTAAGCACCGGAAAGCGGCGCATCATGACGATATCCGTATCTCCCAGAGCCGTTGCAATACTCTTGGCCATGCTTAGACAGTGGCCGGCACCGGAATAACAGTAGATGATATTTTCACTCATGGATAAAATCTCCTCACACTCTAAACAAGGTCGTCGTAATTAACGGCCACTTGTTCCTTTTTTTGTAATGCTGTAACGGCGCGCTCAATGTCATTACGCCGCTGGTTGAACATCAGTACTTCGCTGTGCTTATAGTAGGCATCGCAGCCATACCGGGCAACGAACATGGAAAGCAGCGGATCGGCAGTCAGATCGCTCAGCAGAATGACCATCTCCTGCCCTTCACCCCAGCACAAATCGCAGAAGGAGAAAATCGCTGCGAGCTTGTCGGATACAGCTTTCGCGCAGGTCGTTGTTTCTGTTCTCAAGCTCTCGAAGGATTCCTTGATCGCCGAAAAATCCTTTCCTGCATTCCTTTCCAAAAAGGCGATCGTAAAATTCATAACGACCCGTCTTTGCGGCGACAAACCACCTCTCCGTCTGCTTTTGGAGAGCCTGCTCTTTTCTTCCTCTATCTGCTTTTGCATCGGCTCTCCGGCTTTTACGGCTTTCAGATAAGGGTGAAGCTCCTCGAGCACCGACCTTCTCTCAAAGAGTGCAGATGCTGCCTCGCGGATTTTCCCAAGCATAAGCTCAAGAAGACTGAGCCGCTCGTCAAAAGGTGCAGCAGAAGCTCGTTCAATAATTTCCTGGAGCACGGCACCGTTGAGGATTTCTTGAATTCGATAGTCCGAGTCATATTTTTTGAACAGCATGTAGTAGTCCGCAAAGCTGTCGGCAATAGCGGCATCCTGCAGATACTGGACGATAAGGTTTCGATTTGCCGCAAGCCCCTTTTTCTCATAGACAAGAAGGATATTACTCAGATCTGTCCACCCGCGGGCGGTGACGAGACCATGCCCATCTTCCCCGCGGCGGAGTGAATAAAACGCGCTCCTATTGATATCCAGGTAGCTCAAAACAGCAGGGTGCACGCCGACCGACACGGCATATTTGCGCCAGGAAAGATAATCCGGGTCTATATCGATCCGCTTCAGCCGGTCCCAGGTTACCGTGTCAAATTCTCTTGCTGAGCGGTTGTATTCCGGGGGATTGCCCGCGGCTACAACAACCCAACCGTCCGGGAGAGCATGGCGCCCAAAGGTTTTATACTGCAGAAATTGAAGCATCGTTGGGGTAAGAGTTTCGGATACACAGTTCATCTCATCCAGAAACAGAATGCCTGCACGGTTGCCGGTGGCCTCCATCTCGTCATAAACGGACGCTATGATTTCCGACATGGTATATTCCGTAACGCTGGTCTCTTCTCCGCCGTATTCTTTCGTCTTGATGATCGGAAGACCAAGTGTGCTCTGACGGGTGTGATGGGTCATGGAATATGACAGAAGATTGATGTCAAGCTCATTGGCGATCTCCGCCATGATGGCGGTCTTACCAATACCCGGCGGTCCCATCAGAAAAACAGGCCGCTGTGATTGAGGCGGAATCAGATGATCTCCGTACTGGTCACGCTCAGAGTAAGCAATTACAGTATCTTTGATCTGCACCTTTGCTTCGTCTATCGTCATAGCTCAAACTCCGTTTCTCTTGTTGAACCAGCTCTTGTGTTTCTCAGCAGCAAAGCGGTGAGTTCCGGGCAACCGACCGCATTTGTCCGCTTCACATAGTTCATGGTATGATCCTTGCGCAGCAGATCCATCTTTAAAAGCCCCTCGAGCGCCCGCGTGTTTCGTTCGGAAATGATGATTTCCATCAGCACTTCCTCGTTCCGGTCGACATACGTTTCCAACCATGGGCGATTGCGTCGGTATTCCTCTTCCTTGCAGGAACAGCGCAGCAATGCAAGCAGCAGCTCATCCTCCGGCCCGGGATCATCAGGGAGTCTTCCATAAATACGACCGCGGCGAAGTCTCCGGCAGCCATCAAAGACATTGTGACCGAGCAGGGTTTCCTCTCCGGGGATTACGACTGACTCAAGTTGAAGACAATCCTTGAAGGCGTTTTCTCCGATGGTTTGAACGGCTTTCGGCAGAATGAGGGCTCTGAGCCCGCAGCCGAAAAAGGCGATGCTCCCGATTTCCTGGAGCGTTTCGGGAAACTGAAGTGTCTGAAGCGACCCGCATCCGACAAACGCGCCGTCTCCGATCGAGATAAGGCCGGCCGGCAGCCAGACTTGCTGGAGCTTCTCACAAGCCATGAAGGTGCACTCCGGGATTCGGGTGAGCCCATCGGGGAGCTTCACCTCCAGAAGCTCTGCCTGTCCGGCAAACATCTCCGAGTCCATCGTTCCGCCGGGCAGGGGCAAGGATTCTATTATGCCGTTTGTTTTTGCTATTTCAATCTGCATGGGGCGCCGCCTTCACAAAACTTCGGATTTCTTCCTGATTCAGAGACATGCTCATTGCCCATGACGGCACTTCGATTTCTGTGCCCTCACATTCCCGGAGGACAAAAGCCGTCCTGTATGGCGGAGCCTCATCGGGAAAAGAGCCCTTTCCGTCGGTAAAATAGATGAGACCCTGCAGATGCGTAAGTTCTCCCCGCTTTTGCAGGGCATCCACATAGTCGAATACCGGGCGGAAATCCGTCCCGCCAAGTCCCTTGACGCTGCAGCCTGCGAGATACTGCTGGAAATCCTGCCTGCTTCGGATGACGGCATCCTCACGGATCCTGTTATCGCACTGAATAATATGTACTTCAACGGAATCGGAAAAGTGCTCGTGATCCATCAGGATTTCCCATGTTTTCTGAACGAAAGCCTGGACTGCTTCTCCTTTTACGGAACCCGATGTGTCAATTGCGATGACGAATTGCCGGATTCCCTGATTCTCACGATATTCAAGCGGCTCGATAAGCGGAATATCTCCGTAGAGCTTCAGCCCATAGGTATAGTAGTTCTGATCGAATTCCTCATCCGATAAGCGAAGCTGCTCGGTCAACTGGCAGAAGTTTCTCAAAAATGCCGAGTAGTCTCTGCGCTTTCCGGACATTTGCTTTAATTGCTGCAGCATGGCGCCGGATGTATTTCCGGTATTAAGCTCCAGCTCGTTTTTCATTCTTACGGCGACCTGCCGCCAAATCTCCTCGCTATCCTGCGACAGGTTTTTACCGGTGGCTGACATGTACCAGAGTGAATGGTCGTCGGCAAGAAAATCGCGCTTCAAAACAAGAAAGTCTTCGTTGGACAGTTTCCTGTCGCGCAGCCAGGGATACAGCTTTTCCGCGGTGACAACGCCCAGATCCGCCCTGCATTCATTCAGGAACGCTGTCCTTTCTTCAGCCCGCGAATCTCCTGCCACTCTGAGGTGGAGGCTTTCGATCGTATCTTCAACAGCTATGTCACAGGACAAGTCCCACAAGGCAGGATCGATCCGCGTGCTTACCAGATTGTGGCGGAATATGCAATGGAGTATCAGATGCAGCAGATGATGGGCGGGCAGAGAAGACCGCATCTGGAAAAGGGACAGAATATGCTGTGGATCGATATAAAGATTCGTCCCGTCTGTCGAAATCCGAGCATTCGTCTTTATCACAGGAGGCATACGGGAAATAGCCCTGCTCATAAAACGCAGTTCCAATGTAAGCTGACTCTGCGCCAGTGAAAGGATCTGCAGCGCCAGTGCTTCCGCCTGCTGTTTGTCCGACTGATCCATACAGGACACCCTTTCCGCAATAAATTTGCTGAGAGACTTGCGAAAGATTTTCTGCTGTGCTACTATTATTCCAAAATGGAATCCTGGTGAAGCTGCAAATACGGAGGCGGGCAGAATGGATACCACATTCTACAGGGAATTCATCGTACTGGCAGAGATACTCAACTTTGGCCGGGCAGCAGACGCACTGAATATGACCCAGTCAAATCTTTCAAAGCATATCCGGGCGATGGAAGCGGAATTGGGAGAACCGCTGTTTGAACGCCGATATCATTCGGTCGAGCTCAGCGGCTTCGGAAAGCAGTATCTGCCTTATGCAATACGCATTCAGAAAGCGCTTGATGAGGCTGCTGCCGGTGTAGAGAGCTATCGTAAATCCGCCGAAGAAATCGTCATGTTCGGAGGCTATCATAATATTGAGATATACGGCGTCGAAAAAATGCTTGTCGAATTTATGAAAGCAAATCCGCCATATAAAACCCGTGTTTACGAAGCCGAGGAAAAAAAGCTGCTTCAGCTTTATCAGGCCGGAAAGATCAATATCATTACCGACTATTACATGGAGCCGGACAAGCCGCAGTTCCCCTTTGTTCCAATCGGGAGGGTGCCGTTTGTCGCGATCATACCCCCGGACCACCGGCTTGCCGGCCGCAGCGCGGTTCACCTTTCAGAACTCGCTGATGAGTCTTTGATGATCCCGAATCGTGATACCAAAATGGGCGAACGTATATTCGAAATCGTAAAAGAGGCGTGTAGCAAAAGCACACTCGATATTGTTTACGAAGGCTCTTCTGTCTCCTGCCTGTCCCTGGTGAAAAACGGCCGCGGTATCGCGCTGCAGCCGGAAGCGCTGCCGCTTCATATGCCCGGAACAGTCTATGCCCAGCTCGAGCCTGCACCGTCTTTTATATATGGAGCCACGTACCGCAACAGCGACGATCTGACAAAAGGCGAGCGAATCCTTATCCGATTCTGTGATAAAGTCCTCCGCAATTCCCAGATAAAAGTATAGATTATAGCCGCTCCGGCCGATGCTCATTGAGCACCGGCCGGGCTCTTTTGCACAGAAGATCAGCCCTTTGCAGGAACATCCAGCGTAAGATCGCTGAGCGCAAAGCTTGCACAGGGGTGAATGTAGCCATAAACCTTGTCCGCCTCGCGGCGGCCATCGACAATCTCCGGGATGAAGACCTGACCGCTCACAAGCTTGCTGCGGCACCAGCCGCAAATACCGCCGCGGCAGCGGTTCGGGCCGGCGATCCCCGCACGCTCGAAGGCAGTGATGATGCTTTCGTTGGCCGAGCAGGGAATGTCATATTCACGGGAGCACATTTTCACATGAACATTGAAGACCTTGTCCTTTGCCTCCATGGGATAGCCGGGAAGAGTCCACGGTTCCTTAATGGAGCCGAAGAGCTCCTTGCGATAGTATTTCTGCTCAATGCCGAGCTTGCTGACCTCACCGTCCAGGAAGCGGTACATTGCCTGCGGACCAGCAGCAAAAATACTGTACTTCTCTCCCGATGCGAATTTATCCGCATATTTTCGGATGAGATCCGCTGTAATGAATCCGTGCTCATACCCTTCGACGTTCTCATCGGAAAGAACATTCAGAAGGCGAACCTTGTCGGTGCGTCTTTCAATCTCATCGAATTCCTTTTTGAACATGATATCATCACGCGTTCTGCTGCCGTAAATGATGGTAAGGTCAAAATCCTCATCACCGTCAGCAATGGCGTTTGCCATAGCAAATGCAGTGGTTATTCCGCTTCCGCCTATGCAGGCGATCACGTGCTTTGCATCACGGAAAGGTTCATAATACCCAGTCCCCTGAGGACCGGAAGTGGTGACCTCCATGCCGGGCTTCCAGTTCTCCTGAATGTAACCGGACAGGTAACCGTCATGAACCAGCTTCACGGTGAGGGTCATCTTTCCTTCAAGTGTCAGTGCCGGCCCGCAGGAGATCGTGACAGGGCGGGCGATCATTTTTCCATCGACCACTTGGCGGATGACCACAAACTGGCCAGCGCGGAAGAATGCGGGATTCTTTCCGTCCTTGCGGCGAAGCACATAGGTTTTCGCTTCAGACGCACGGTCGATCACATCCTCAATGACGAAGACCTGTTCCTCCGGGTGACGCTCCTGCGCTTTCCGGTTGATCTCAGGCAGTCCGCCAAGTGGAGCAGAGGATGCGTTATCAATATGGTTTTCACGTTCTTTATATTTGTTCTTGAAATAGAGCATCTCGGGAATGCCGCCGAGGCCTTTTATTTTTTCAGCCATTTACTTTTCCTCCTCTTCAGCCATTTCCTGAAGCACAAGCTGTGCCATGTCGTTTCCGTTCAGATGTGTCTGGCTGTAGCCGTCTCCGCGGGCACCGGCCGCGCCGACAGTCTTGAATCCGCGGATGGGCTGGTCCTTCTTCATTGCGATCATACGGGAGATCATCGTGTCCCAATCGTTCAGCTCATAGCCGTAGATCACGCCATTCGGGGTGTTGAGGTAGTTTGCGAAGGTCCACGGCGTGGCGATCTCGATCTCTTCGATGCTGTCGCGGATCTTGATCCCGGTCTGTTTTTCAAATGCGTCCAGAACCATGCCAAAGGCTTCTTCTTTTTTCTTCGTATACTCTCTGTCATTCACAGCACCCCAGTAAGGCTCGGTCACAGGGATCGTAAACGTCATGGTCGTAGTCCCTTCGGGAGACGCTTTGGGGTCGGCAAGGTTGTAGCAGACAAAGGTGGCGTTGGTGTTTCCTTCCCATGTTCCCGCGAGCTCCTTACATTTTGCGCTGTCATAGGCGGGGGGAACGAACATGGAATAGTCATGAATGCCAAGCTCCTCCGGGCTCTTGTTCAGTCCAAGGTAAACGTTGACAAAGCTGACCGCAGGCTTGGAGGCGTTAACGCGCTTGACCTCGCGCATGGGGAGATCGATCTTCTTGTCCAGCAGCTGTGTATAGGCAAAATAGGGATTGAGATTTGCGATTACGTAGTTTGTCTCCACGAAACCCTCAGTGGTATCCACGCCGATGATCCGTCCTTCGTCATTGGCAACTACGCGGTTTGCCTTGGTATTCAGCCAGACCTCACCGCCCAGCTCTTCAAAGCGCTTCACAAATTCCGCCGTGATTCCGAAGGATTTGTAGCGGCAGGTGGATGGCTTCAGATCACAGTACATCAGGAACATCCATGCGTACATGACAAAGCTCATGTGATCGAGGTCGTCGGAAAGATAGAGCCAGTAGGGGCTCATAATATCGATGGCGTCTTCCGGCACGCCGATCTCACGCATGACCGTCGTGAACGGCTTCTCTGCGACCTTGAGGAAGTTGGGGAAATGCGTCATGAAATAAAGGTCGTCCACCTTGACGAAATCGTCCTTTGTGTACTTGTCAAGATGCTCGTCAAAGTATTCCGAGGCCTCGCGGCATTCTTGCGCGAGGGCAAAGAACTTGCGGATGGAGGCTTCCGAACCGGGAACTGCCTCTTCGATGGCGTGGATGCAGTTTTCGATCCCTGTCGGCATCGTCATGTCGATGCGCTTACCGCTCCGGGTCACGCTTACGCAGCGGTACATCTCCGGGGCGGGAAGCCACTGGACCTTCAGCCCGTATTTCTCATTCAGCAGCTTGCCCGCAGGACCCCAGTTGCCCGGCTCGCCAATCCCGCAATACTCATGCAGTGACAGATCGAACTCGAAACGTCCGCGTACGATACTGGTCCCGCATCCTCCCGGAACATTGTGCTTCTCGATCAGAAGCGTTTTCTTGCCCGCAACGGCCAGAGACAGTGCGGCAGACAGGCCGCCTGTGCCTGCGCCAATCACGACGGCATCATATTTTTTCACACAAACTCCTCCTTTTTGAAAAATATTTTGTGTAAAATTACAATGATATTTTATTTTCTTGTTAAGAAATTCGCAATTCAAATATCAGGAGTTATGATTCCAAACAGGAATGATACTGCTCGGAGAATTGCGTTCCGCCGGATTGCGGTTCTTTAATGAGATGTTCGGATTTTGAGCCGACTGCAAAAGCCCTGCTCCGGTGGCAATGAAAACTCGCAAAGACTATAAAACTGCAAATATTGTGCCGTCTTTCATGCAATTCAAAAAGAGCGAGAAGGTGCCTTGATTCAGGCCCGTTCTCGCTCACTTTTGCCACATCCGCTGTCAAAGAGAGTCTATAACTGATGTATTCTGTGCCGAATGAAGATAATCCATACCGTTTATTCATGATAGGTAACCCGAACGCCTCAAAAATGAATAATCGGAGTGAGACTACCCCGCTGCTCACCACTCAACGAGCCTCGAGCATGGATTCGATTACCTGATAACGTTTTTTCAAAATGCGCTGAACAAGAGGACTCTCAAGATCTGCGTCAAAACCGTGATAGCTTTGCGGAATCAAATTGACCTCAACCTTGTTGCCTGCTTGCCGGAGTTTGTCCGCGTACGCCAGCCCCTCATCTCTCAGCACATCCATCTCCTGCGGTTCAACATAGCTTGGGGGCATGCCGCAGAGGTCATCAAAAGCCATGGGGACAGCATATTTCCGCATGCCGCAATCCCCTTGAAAGAAATAGGCTTCCCACATCTTCCGGTTGGAATAGGCTGTCCAGGCCGCATGCGCATAGTCACGGACAGAGGGATATTTCTCCGAATGATCGTCTGTAACCGGATAGACGAGGATCAAACCCTTGACAGATGGACCTTTCCTGTCTTTTACCATATGGGTTACACCTGCTGCAAGCGCACCGCCAGCACTGTCGCCATAGACAAGGAGCTGCTCCCTGTCAATCTTAAGAAGCTCCGCATTATGATATACATACTGCAGCATACTGTAGCAATCTTCCAAGATGGTCTGGCAGGAATTGTCCGGTGCTACGCGATAATCGGGCATTAGTACTCGAATCCCGCAGTTTTTCGCATATTGCTGCGCGATCATCAGCATCGCCGGCTGCACCGGAAAGATAAATCCACCGCCGTGATAATAAATCATTGCCGGAAGTGCATGATCGATCCCTTCTGGTTCCAAAACAAAATACGGAATCGACGCCCCATCGTAGGATGGATAACTTTTCCGATATAAAACCAAGCCGGGAAGCGGCGTAATCCGCTCATTTTCTGCACGGAAGAACGAAAAGAGCTCGGCGTTTTGTTTCCGTACCTCTGGTGCAAGAAAATCCACATCACCGATATAAAAAGGATCCTTCAGTTCCGGACTGTAGTTGTATTCTGCCATGTGTTGTTTCCTCCGAGTTTAATGGGCTCCGCCGGGGATATCTTCGTGATCCTTCAGTTCCAGCGAGAAGCGCGTCATAAGCCAGCTTTCCGCCATTTGAATCCATTGTGCAGCCGGAGCGCTGACCTGGGTTTTTGCATAAGCCGTTGCCTGAGAGGCAAGCGCAAGACCATGGCCACCGTTTTCAAAGATATGGAGTTCAAAAGGAACCCGGTGCTCGGCCAAGGCGTTAGCCATCCGAATAGAGTGCTGCACAGGGACCAGATTGTCCTCTGCGGTAGCCCACAGAAACATCGGAGGGGTCTTTTCGCTGACCAGTCCAGCCGGGCTGACCGACTCCAGAGCCGCTTGATCCGCTTCCGTAGTGCCGAGCAGCGCCATGCAGGAGGCATCAAAGAAAATCTTTGCAAATTCGCTTTCAGAAGACTTGTCCCGCATGAACACAAAATCGCTCAGGGTATATCCCAGAATGACCGCGGCTGGGCGCAGCACATCCTCAGCGCAAGCCAAATAATCCTGAATGATCGGTCGATGCCAGTTCGTAGCATAGAGCGCACAATTATGAGCGCCGGCCGAGAATCCGCAGAGAATGATTTTCCCGCGCTCGACACGCCAGTCTTCTGATTTGTCGGCAATATACTTCATTGCCATAGCAATTTCCCGAATTTGTGTCGGATAAATCCGATCCGGTTTAGGGGGCATGGGCTTTTCCAGATCAACAAAACCGGGCTCGCCTTCCTTATAAGTGGAATAGCGCAGAACAAAGGCATGGTATCCCATGGCTGCGAAGCGCAGAGCGACAGGCTCTGCTTCCCGGTCAGAGCAGTACATGTAAGCACCGCCGGGACAGATTAGCACTGCAGGACGCGGTTTGCCATTGAGCATCTCCTGTGAATCGTCCAAGATATAAGCAGTCAGACTGACATCGGATTTCTTTTCATCCAGGAGGATTTTTTCCAACTTCATCTTCCCTCTCCCTTCATATGTTCCGGATTAATAACTACAGAAGCAAAACCTGGTTTCATAAAATCATCCATGGTGAAACCTGGGCGGATGCAGATGCGGGCATTGGCTCCGTGAGCGAGCAGATGCCCATCAAAAGGCAGGCCGCTTTCATAGTTCACATTTCTGGCTGCATCCAGGAAAGTGTCAAGCACATCCTTCGGTACAGGGAAGGGCCCATGCGCAAAAACCAATTGCTCGAAATCAAGCGCCCTTGCCTTCTCAAGCGTGGCAATATAGGTGGACAGGTCGGCCGCCTCCGGCGTAAAAAGCCACACGAAGGGATTCATTGCATCGCCTGCATAGAACAATTTTTCTTCCGCGTACAGTAAACAAATGCTTCCTTTGGTATGGCCAGGCATGTGATAGACCGTGAGGTGCATACCGCCGAGGTCAAAGACATAGCCTGCTTCCAGCGGACGCAGATTTCCGCAGGATGAATTCACATAGGCTTCTTCATCAAAAGAAGCCGGTAGAATATTGACGATATTCCCAGTCTCGTGGTCGAAGGTGTGTTTGGCGTCCTCGACGATGGTTCTGCGCATCTGCGGTGTATTATGCTGCTGCAGCAGCTGCATATCCAATGGATGAACATACTTGTCTTCAGCGAAGCGGAAGTTTCCGCAGGAATGATCCAGATGGCCGTGCGAGTTAACAATGATCAAGGGGAGGTCTGTGATCTCACGGACTGTCTCCCGCAGATCGGCAAAGCCGTATCCGGTATCAAAAAGCAGCGCGCTGTTCTGGCCCACAAAGAGCTCCATGAAAACACTTTCTGCGCTGGTGATGCGGTATACGTTTTTCCGCAGCTCAGTTACTCTGTAATAATCTGCCATATGCCTGTTCTTTCTCCTGACCCTTAATACTTCAGATATTCCTTCCCGCAGAAGGGATCCACGGGACTCTTCCCTACAAAGGCGGATTTGCCCACCAGCTTTTCCACAACAGTTTCAATCATAAGGTCATGATTGGAATAAGCATTGATGTATGTCCGAATCATCGGAACATCCAGTAAGTGATACGGGTTCTGCAGGGAGACGAAGATGGTGGGAACCACCTCGGTAAACCAGGGAACATTGTCCCCGGCACCGAAGGGAGCGTGCCAGTTGATACGATTGGTGGTCTTGTTGGAGGCGTTTTCCACGTTACCCACATAAATCACCAGATCGTATTTTTCCCTGAACTCCGTTACGGTTTCAAAATGTACAGGCTTTGTGAAGTCAAAAACTTCTTCCTCATATTGGGTGACCGAAAAACCTTCCTTCTCTAATGCAGCCGTGAAGGTTTTTCTGACACGATCCTCCGAAGGGAACTTTCCAAGAACCTCCAGAAGCACCCGTTTCTGCTTCTGCGGACTGATGGGCAGAAGATGTTGGGTGTCCTTGACCAGTGTGACAGATTTTTCCGCACATTCCTTTGCCCAGGCTTGATGCTCCGGACAACCAATTTTCTGGAGATCTTCCCGTTTGGGTGCCAGCGTACCGTCTTTTTGTTTGCGATGGAGCTTCAGAGAAGCTTTGACAGCCAGAATACGCGTGATCGCTTCATCCAGCCTCCGTTCAGAAAGAATTCCGTCCCGATACCCTTTCATCATGAATCCCAGATCTTCCTGGTAATCCTTATAGAAAAGCAACATGTCGCATCCCGCTTCAATGCAGTAAGGGACTGCCGTTTCCCGATCCATGGCACACAGGAAACCAACCATCGGGGAGGCATCCGTGATGATCATCCCGTTGAAGCCAAGCTGCTCACGTAACAGATTTTGCAGCAGCTCCGGAGACAGAGTCGCCGGTATCAGCTTGTCCGGATGAGCGGGATTAAACTTTTTCTGATAGGCTGGCATGGCAATGTGGCCGATCATGGCGGTAAGCGCGCCGTTCTCGATCAAGGCCTTATAAACCTCTCCATACGTCTGATCCCATTCCTCACAGGAGAGTGAATTGACACTGGTCAGAATATGCTGGTCTGTCTCGTCAACACCGTCCCCGGGAAAATGCTTGATGGAAACGGCACAACCGCTATCCATCGCACCACGCATATATTCCAGGCCGTAGCGCTTCACGGTTTCGGGATCTGAGCCGTAGGTGCGGACATTGGTGATGGGATTGTGATACTCCATATCAATATCTACGACAGGCGCAAAGGTATAGTTACAGCCGACAGCCTGGGCCTCCGTACAGGAAAGCCGGCCAAGACGGTAAGCTTGTTGCGAATCTCCAGTAGCGGCAACCTGCATCTGCTTTCCAAAGGGAGTCCCCTCCACAACGATGCCGTCTCCACCGGCTTCCAGATTTGCTGCCAGCAGCATGGGAATCTTTGCATGTTCCTGAAGATAGGAAAAGGCCGAAAACAGTTCTTCCTTCAAACCCGCGCGGAACATCAGCCCGCCTGGGTGACGATCCAAGATCTCGTGCTGCAGATAATCGGGGTTCGGAGAATAGCCAATGGGGAAGAACAGCTGGCCGATCTTCTCTTGCAGGGACATGGAGGCTTTGGTTTCTTCAACCCAGCGGATATCCTCTTCATCCAGGAAAAACGGATTTGCCCTTAAATCAATTCTGCCATTTTCGTTCATACGGCATTCTCCTTCGGCGATTTCTTTCCTCCGAACAGTTTTTTAAACCCGGAGATCAGGTTTCCCCCCTGAGCGGAAAGGACATTCACAAGCAGGATAAATATCCCGATGATTACCATGGATATGTATTTGCCCATGTCCGAGGTAAAGACGGCGCCAAGGGCGTAGGACATGAGGCTCAGCGTCAAGGCACCCATGATGATGCCGATGGTATCACCACAGTATTTCGCCAGCATCAGGCCGATAAAAACCGGTAAGATGTTGACGAACAGGGAACCGACGGTCGCCAATGAAGAAAATGCACCTCCGCGGATGCCAGTGGTGGCATAAATCATAGAAGCAAAGCCGAAGATGATGCCGCTGAAGAGATAGGATATAAAGACATTCTTTCTCTCGTTGACGCCGATATTGACGGCTGCCTGCTGATTCATGGCCAGGATCGTCGACTGTTTTCCGCTGACAGTCAATTCGCTGAAAATGGCGTAGACGACGATCCCTCCGATCAACGGAACAAGTACCAGCGGATAAAGCGAAAAAGCTTTCAGCTTCATATTGGAAACCAGGTGAATGCCGCTTCCACCGTAAATCAGGCAGGTCACCGCCTCGTAAAGCAACGCCATTCCGATGGTGCAGATCATGATGGGCAGCCTGCCATAGACATATAATACAGCAACCAGAAGACTCAGCACAATACTAACAGCCTGACAGATTACCGCGAACAGCAGCGGGTTGCTGCCGTTTGCCTTGGCAATATTGCCCGCGATAATAACAGAAACCAGCATGATGGCACCGCCGGAAAAATCAAATCTACCGCATTTAAACTGTAGGCCGATCCCCATAGCGCAGGTGACGGAAACCGCCAGATCCACAACAAGTGTCTTCCACATGGACAGGGAACCGAAATAGGTTTTCCCGTTCGCGTAGCAAAGACTGGCCATGGCAATATACATGGCGACAGGGAGCACCAGCGTGCCGAATATTCTCTTCCATACATTGGGACTGCTCTTCATCTGATTCTGCCTCCCGTTTTAACATAGTTAACTTCATTTGCGCAACCGGCCATGATAGCGCTTTGCTTTTCCGCCTCTGCCTCCCACAAGGGAGACAGAGGCGGAGAGGGATTACTTAATTCCCGCAATAGAGAGCCTGTCGGATGCAAACAGAGCCAGCAGATCCGCATGCGTTGTGCAGGCATGAATCTCTTCATTGGAAACCTGAATCTTGGAGACATCCCCGGAGCCGGTGAAGCTCTTGGTCATGACAAGCTCCACATCCTCAGGAGTCTTCATCACGAAGGAAACGCTGTCCAGACGTTCCGGCTTGAAGTCATCATAGAGGCGTCCTTCAATGGCACGAGTCAGCACCTCGAGAACATAGCCGAAGTTTTCCTTGGCGACAATGTTGACATACTGAATAACGCCATCGCCGCCGATGTCTTCCAAGACGGACTCCTCGTTGCTGAAGCCGCCGGTCACCAGCTTGGTGTCAGGAGAAGCGGTACCGTTGATGATCGCACTCTTGAGCACGGGATACACGAATTCAATGCCGGAAGAAAAGCAGACAATTACATCCAGATCGCCATTTCCCGGCTCCAGGAACCAAGACTCTTCCAGAGGGGCGAACTGCAGAATTTTGGTTTCCCCAATGATTTCAATGGGCTTCTCGGCAGTCTTATTATACTCGGCAACCAGTTCACGGAAAGTATCGTCTGCTGCCTGAAGATTGGGATAAGCAAAAGCAGGGAAGGTCGCTGTGGCTACCTTTGTGTAGCCCTTTTCGACCACGACGTCCATCATTTCCTGACCCATAACCGCGCCATCGCAATGGCCTTCGCAGATGGTACCCAAATACTTGTCGCTGTTCTGAACGGCATTCGTGGGATTACCTTCCTCGTAAACCATTCGAAGATCCGTGTTGTATCCGATCACAAAGAGATCCGGATATTCTTCCATAATGTTCAGAAGACCGCCGTCCACGGAAGTGATCAGGCCAACAACATCTTTAGTCATTGCATTTCTGACTGCATTCAGATTGGCGTTGGGATCATTGGTCATGTCCGCAATGACAACCTTCAGATCATAACCGAGTTCGGGCAGAAAATTGTTGGCATATGCCATGGAGTAATCATAGGACATACCTGCCGTCAGGCTTGTCAGCCATAAAATTGTGCCCTTTTTCTCTACTGCGGTGTTCCCTTTTGCACCGCAAGCGCTGCTGCAGAACGCAACGACAAGCAGCATCAGAACCAGAACGAGACTCAGAAGCTTCCTTGATTTTTTCATTTTCTTTTGATCCTCCCAAATTTATGATTGTTATAATAACCTGCCTCAGCAGATATGTTCTTTAACGAGGCAACGTGCCGTACTTCTTGCGGCAGGTAATCAGAACGACGACAATGAAAAGTATCGCCTTGATTATAAATGTGGCATTATTCGGCACACCCATTATGGGGAGACCAACCGCCAGCAGGGAGTACGTAAAAGAACCGATGATTGCACAGGATATTCTGGACTTCATTCCTCCTGCCAGGGGCATCCCGCCCAGAATCAGCGCAACCATGACATTCATTTCAAACCCGGTCCCGGTTGCATCGGAAGCGGCACCGGTATAGCCCATCTGGAATACGGATGCGAGCACGACGCACACGCTCAAAATTACATAGGGGAGCACTTTGTATTTCAACAAATCCACACCATTTTGCTCGGCGGAAACCTCATTGGCGCCGATTGCTCTTGAATTCTTCCCGATTTTAGTATAGTAGAAAAGATAACTGACGACGAGAGTTTCAATTACCAGGGCAACGATCATCAACCAAGGTTCTTTGAATATGCGATAATCAATCGTCTTCAGAAAGATGCTGCGTGTGTTCAGGTTGGTATATACGATGCCGCTGATTCCCTGAAAAACCATCATGAATACCAGAGAGGGGATGATCGGAAAGATCTTCAGCAGCTGCCCAGCAGAGCCGTTGATCACAGCTACAAGCAGCGCAATCGCAAGAGAAACCAGGATACCGGGCAATAAGCTGCCTGTTGCGTTTCCGAGCAGCACCATCAGCAGGGCATAGACACGAACCTGCGCTCCGATGCTGATGTCCATGTGTCCCAGCGAATACACAAACACCGCACCGACCGACAGAAGCGCTGTGACAATAACATTTGCCATCAGTGCAGAAAATTTCTCCGCAGACCAGAGGCTTTCACCAAAAAACGGGGGAACCACCGAGAATACGATCAGGCAGACAACCAGACCGCCATAAGCGGCAACCGAGGTTATGTGATGGCTGACCCATTTCTTGAAATTAAAGGAATTGTTTTCCGGCATATTATCTCCCCCTCTCAGATCATATACTCGATAATGTCGGTTTCCTTGAGATCCGGTGAGCGCATGAACTCTTTTTGAATTTGATAATCCTTCATGATCATGATCTTATCCGCCATACCGATCAGTTCGGAGAGTTCTTCGGAAATGATAATAATTGCTTTGCCCTGTTGCTTCATCTTCTCAATCAGGGAATACATGGACTGCTTGACGCCAATGTCCACTCCGCGCGTGGGGCAATCCATGATGATGACCTCAGATCCTTTGGCTTCCCATTTGGCAAAGGAAACCTTCTGCTTGTTGCCTCCTGATAGCGTGTTGACCCATTGCTTTCCGTTGCCACACTTGATACGGAATGCTTCGATTTCCTGGTCTGCCATCTGTTTTTCATCCTTTGGCCGAATGAAACCGTGCTTCTCCAGTGAGGTCAGGGACGGCAGAACGATATTGTCCTGAATGGATCCGTTTAAAATCAGGGCTTCGGTATCGCGGTTCTTGGAAATATACCCGATCCCGCTCTGAATCGCCTGCAGCGGAGACGAGATTTCCTTCCCCTCTCGGATGACGGAGCCTTTGTCCGGCCTGCTGATTCCGTAGCACAGTCTGCCGACATCGTGCATACCACAGCCTGACAAACCGCCGAAGCCGAGGATTTCACCTTTGTGCACGGTCAGATTCAGATCGTGAATCCGGCCATAACTCACATGACGCAGCTCCAGCGCGACTTCACCGCTGTGCGTGGTGTCATAATCCGTTCTGTAATATTTATCCCCGATTTCACGTCCCACCATCAGATAGCGTATTTTCTTAACGACATCCGGGGCCTTCAAGTCCGCTTCTGTCAGTTCCCCGACGATGTCACCATCCCGAAGAACCGTCAGAACGCTGCAATGTTCCAGGATTTCATCAATGTCGTGAGAGATGAAGATTACGCATTTGTTCTCCTGCTCAGCCATTCGATGCATCAGCTTGTAAAGAATCTGACGCCCTTCGTGAGAAAGCGCGGTGGTCGTTTCGTCCACAACCAGGATTTGCGTATCGTCATTTACACAGCGGACGATCTCAATCAGTTTTCGATCCTCAAAGTTATACAGATCAATGGGATGACGGCTCTTAATATGTGCGACGCCAAATTTTTCCAGAAGAGCATCCGCTTCCTGAAACATGTGCTTCATATCCACAAGTCCAAGCCGAGAGAACTCCTGTTCTCTGCCGGCGAAAATGTTCTGCGCCACCGTGACGCCGGAAATGGTATTGGCTTCCTGCAGGATCATGGAGATACCATTGCGCTGCGCCTCGACCATGCTGTGAGGACTCCATGGCGCGCCCCGATAAAGCATCTCCCCACTGCTGGCAGATTGCATACCCGCAATGATAGAAGTGACAGTGGATTTTCCGCTGCCGTTTTCCCCTACAAGACCCCTGATTTCGCCCCGATAAAAAGTCATACTGACGTCTTTCAGCGCTACAGTAGGGCCGAAGGTCTTGTTTATATTTCTGACTTCGATCAGTTTCTCTTGGCTCATATTTCCCTCCATGTACAACATCCTCAGGTATTCAACAGAACCGGTCTTATTATACTGGGCAAACAGGGGAATTTTAAGGTTAAGAGTTTTTGTTTTTTTGTACAAATCTTAAATAAACTACAGGAACACTTTTGTTTTTCATATAAACGAAGAAATAGACATTAAAAAAAGTCCCTTTTGCTTGCATTCCTCCGACAATCTTGTATAATGTATAATAGCTATTGTTATATGGAGGACGGAGAAGATGACGGAAGAACGGCATGAGATTATTGATTTTTCCCCGAACATCCCCTTGAAGGTTTTTCTGCACAAGCTGAGCTTTGTGGCAAAGCACTGGCATAGAAGCCTGGAACTGCTCATGGTTGTAGAGGGAATTGTCGACATTTCTGTGGACGATTCTGTCTATCATCTTGGCAGTGAGGATATTCTTTTGATCAATTCCAACAGTATCCACGAGCTTCGATCGGAGAGCGCTGTTCTGATTGCTTTGCAGTTTGATATGGCAAGGCTGAAGGAATTCGACAGTTCCCTTGAAGATGCAGTTTTTGACTGCAATTCGACAACTTGTTCGGACGCCACCAAGTTTCAGGGGATTCGCTTCGCAATTGCAACACTGTTGCATGAGAATTCGCGAAGGTCCAAAGGTGCTGAGTTTAAGAATTATTCCCTGTGCTACTATATCATCTCAGAGCTGCTCAACCATTTTCAGATCCCGACTACGGAAGCCACGCGGAAACGACAAAAGTATATGGCACGCCTGCAGCGGATTATTAAGTTCATCAATGCCCACTATATGGAGAACTTCACACTGGCGGATCTTGCGGAAAGCGAGCAGCTTTCGGTTCCTTATCTTTCCAATTTCTTTTACAAATATATGGGGGTTAAGTTTTCTCAGTATTATACAAATGTCAAACTGGATCATGCGGTGGCGGAACTGCTCAATACGGAAAATTCGATTGAATCTGTCGCACTGCATAACGGATTTACGGAAACACATACATTTGTCAGATGCTTTAAGAAACGCTATAACATGCTGCCCAGCGTCTACCGGAGGCAGAAAAAGGAAGAGAGCTTTTATTCGTCCTCTGAGAACCTGAATTATCTGCTGATAGAGCCGACCAATTATCTGCACCGTTTATCCAACTATTTATCTTTGCCGAACAGTGAGAGTCTCAGTCCCTCCGCATCAGGGTACGCCGAGGAGCTTGCAGTTCCCTCTGTTTCTGTCCTTTCTGCCGGCCGCCGGCTGAAGCATACATTCAAGAAGTTCACGTCTGTCGGGCGGGCCAAAGAACTTCTGAACGCAGATATTCAAAATATGCTGCGAGATCTCCAGAGCAATGTGGGTTTTGAATTTATCAAATTTCACGGGATTCTCTCGGACGATATGATGGTTGTCAGCCGGGTCAACGGACAATTGCAGTTCCATTACACGTTGGTTGACACGGTGTTGGATTTTTTGCTTTCCATTGGGTTGAAACCGCTGATTCAGCTTTCGTTTATGCCCAGAGAACTGGCCTCAGATCCGCAGAAAACCATTTGTTATACGCCGTTTATTACCAGCCCGCCGCGCGACATGAATGAGTGGGTCGAACTGGTCTCCGATTTCACACAGCATCTGCTATTGCGTTACGGGAAAAAACAAGTCTGTTCTTGGTTGTTCTGTGTGTGGAATGAGCCCGTGACGCCAAAGTCCATGTTTGGTTTTGGGGATCAGCAGATGTTTTTTCAGTTTTACGCACGGACATTCCGAGCTGTCAAAGACGTCTGCCAGGATCTTGTGATCGGCAGCCCCTCTCTGCTCTATATGGAGAATCTGGGTGATGAGACTTGGATCCGGAGTTTTCTCTGCTATTGCAGAAAGAATCAATGTATGCCCGAGTTTTTAAATTTTCACTATTACGCGGACATTCTTCCGAAGCTCAGCGGGAGCAATTTTCAACTAACCTACGTTGCATCCTCCTCGTTCCCGAAGAACCCCGATGATTTTGCTCTTTGGATCAGAAGAATCCGAAAAATTCTGACTATTGAAGGCTTGGAAGATCTGCCTCTGTATCTGACAGAGTGGAATCTGACGCTTTCCCATCGAAATTTGATTAACGATACCTGTTTTAAATCCTGCTGGGTTCTGCGGAATCTTCTGCAGAACTACGATAAGCTGGACAGCTTTGGCTACTGGAGCCTGACGGATCTTTTGGAAGAAAACGCGCTGCCAGATGGCCTGTTTCACGGCGGCTTGGGCATTTACACAATGAACGGAATCCGTAAAAACGTGTTTTATGCATTTCAATTTGCGAATATGCTTGGGAATGAACTGCTGGCTTCTGGAGAAGGATACTTTATCACCCGTAGCGAGGACAAATACCAGATCATCACATACAACTATATTCATTACGGGGATCTTTTTGCTTCCGGTGAAATGTTTGATGTCACGGAAACCACCCGGTATACGCCGTTTGACATGACACGAGGGATGCACTTTACTGTCGATCTCAAGGATGTTGAAAACGGGAGCTATGAGGTCAGGGAATATTTTGTGAACCGTGTACATGGTAGCTCTTATGATATCTGGCTGCAGACAGGAGCGGCTCCTCTGGGGGCAGAAGAGCCGCTGATTCTGCGAGATCTGAGCGCACCGGGACTTCATAGAGAGATACGTCTGGCCAAAGATAGAAAGCTTTCCTACAGCGCAAGTTTGGAACCACTGGAGATTAGAATCGCCGAAATAAAACGCATTGTCTGAAAATGAGAACGCGTTGGGAGTTATGAAATCAAGAGCCGTTTTAAATCGGAAAACTCCTTGATTGGCCAGGTGACATGCCCGTGCCCTGCGGCCTCTCCCAAGCCGGCCGAATAGAAACCTCCGTCGTAGGCTGCTTGAATGCCGGCCTTTGCGTCCTCAACAACGAGGCAGTTTTCCGGCCGTTCATGAAGCATCTCTGCTGCTTTCAGGAAAACTTCAGGGTCAGGTTTAGAACGCGTGATATTAGTCCCGTCTGAAATCGCATCAAAAAACTGCGCAAGGCCAATACGGGACAAAATCAATTTCGTGTTCTTGCTGCTGGAACCAATGGCCATTCTGTATCCGGCAGCGCGTAAGGCTTCCAGTGTTTCACGAACTTCGTCGGATAGATCGGAGGTGCTCATCTGATTGAGCAGCTTCACATAGATCCCGTTCTTTTCTTCGGCAAAGATTGATTTTTCCTCCTCGGAGTATTCCTTACTGGATTGCTCCAGAATGATGTTTAAGCTGTCCATCCGACTGACTCCGCGCAGACGGTTATTGATCTTCTCATCAAAATAGATGCCAAGCCGGTCGGCCAACTGCTTCCACGCCTGATAATGGTACCTGTCAGTGAAGCAAATTACACCATCCAGATCAAAAATAATTGCCCGTATATTCACAGTCCGTACTCCTTTTCTGTTTGCTCGGCGTTACCGGCATAGAAATTATACCTGCTGGAGAGTGCGCTGATAACGGCGCAATTTACGTTCTGAATGTACAATAATTAAGGTTTGCGTATGCGCGCATTCTTCATTGCGTTTCAAAGCTGCGCTGTCCTCAATGATCATCTGCTTTCGTGATACCCTGCTTTCTGAGAGTTCTTCCGACATTTCCAGATTGCATTTCTTCGCAAGGGGAAGGTGCGATCTTCTCCAGATTTGAAAAACAAGCCATCATCCCAGTTGTATCTCCAGTTAAGCGAACAGGCATTTCAACAATTGTCACATCCGCTGATCCATTCCTTCAGCATCTTATCTTGTAATAGAGCAAATACCGCGGTCAATCATAATCATTGTCTATTTCGGGAAATAGAGTTTAACGATCTTTCTTCGCAGATCGTGCAGTGAAAATCTGACACAAAAAATTTCAAATTCATCTTGACACGGACTGTTTCGCGTGATATATTCTTGCCATCGAAACAGTCCGTTTTACTTTGGAGGTCTTATGAAGAAGGACGAAACGAAAAAAGTTGTGATCGCGGACTATATCAATGCGTTTTACTACGAACATGACAAAGTTCCCAGCGTGCGCGAGATAGAAGCCGGAACGGGCATTCCGTATGCGACGGTGCACCGCTATCTTGTCGCCATGCAGGAAGCAGGCGAAGTGACTTACAACGGCTATCGCAGCGCACGCACAAAAGAGATGAACGAGGTCTCGCCCATTCACGGCATTTCTGTACTCGGAACCGTCGCTTGTGGTCCTGGTCAGGAGGAAGAACAGCGCTTTATCGAGACGATCCGTATGCCGGAGTCGCTGGTGGAAAAGGGAGATTACTTTGCTCTGATCGCCAAAGGCGAGAGCATGATCGGTGCAGGCATTTTTCCCGGAGATTATATTTTTGTCAAACGTCAGCAGACAGCCAACGAGGGCGATCTTGTGATCGCACTCTTCGACGGAAAGAATAATTTGAAGGAGCTCGGCTTCGATGCGAAGAACAAAAAATACATTTTACATTCCTGTAATCCCGACATGGAAGCCTACCCGGATATTATCGTGGACGAGCTGCAAATCCAGGGAATCGTGAAAGGCTCGTATCATAAGCATTGATCGCGGAGGTAAAAGAAAGAGATTGAAAAACAGCATAGCGAATAATCGCCTCCGACTCCCGTCCTTCGATTGTCCAAATAAAGAATGCCATGCAAAAAATCTTGTGTTCGCGGTCAGTCGTGAAGCGAAAAACGAAACTGAACTGATCCCGCTGGAATATATTTCAGAGGATACGCCTGTAGATTTTGCGGTAGTATGTCCGAAGTGCAAGAGAAAATACGTTTTGTATCGACACCGGGAAACGCCGATCATTCCTCTCAGCGCCCTGCCTCTTTACAGCAGGATCGCAACATAAAAACAAAATACTTTGGCATAGTGAGCCGTCCTCCCACCCGTGAATGTGGAAGCAAAGGGCAGGTATCAAGTCCAAAAAAGAATCACGCAGCAGCAGAACTGCGCGTGATCTTTGGCTTGATGCCTGCCCTTCTTTTTTTATCAGTTTTGCTAAAAATGAATCACGTACGAAATGCAAAACTGAAAAAGTGCGGCCACAGGGTGGCGTTCAGATACTAAGAGCAAGTATCGACCGGTGGCCCAAATTTCAGAATTTGCTCCTTCGGTCCCGGTCAGAACTTGTTGGGGAGTGCCTTCCCCAAACCCAGCAGAACGAAAGAGACGATCATTTTTTCTCACACGGAGGTGATCAAAAATGCGAGGAACATACGATACGCCCAAGCGCAGTCATGTCATCAAGACGCGCCTGGACGATGACGAGTACGAATTCTTTTTGCGGAAGTGCAAGGTTTACGGAATGAATCAATCGGAGATGATCCGCGCTTCCTTGGATAAGCTCGTTATCAACCCCGTGATCAAATTCTCGCCGGTGAACAAAGAACTTTTATCAAAAATCGACGAGCTGATCACCGAGGGAAAACGCATCGGGAACAATCTCAATCAGATCGCTCGCGCTCTCAATTCCGGTTATCCCGATCAATCTCTTGATGCAGATATCCGCCGCGCGCTCGGCGATCTGGCGGAATGGAAATACAGGATTTTGCAGGAGGTGGGAAGCGCCATTGGCAACGATCAAACATTTGAGCTCGAAAAACTCGGACCTCGGGGCCGCCGAGCGTTACTTGATCTTTCAGCACAACGAGAGCAACAACAAACCGGTTCTTGATGAATACGGACATCTCATTCCGCGTGAGGATTACCGCATCGACACCGTGCTATGCGGCGGCGAGGATTTCGCGATTGCCTGCATGAAAACGAATCTCGCCTATAACAAAAATCTTTCCCGCGGCGATATTAAGACGCATCATTACATCATCAGCTTTGATCCGAGAGACGCGGAAGACAACGGCCTGACGATGGATCGCGCGCATGAGCTGGGACTCGAGTTTTGCAAAAAACATTTCCCCGGCCATCAGGCTTTGGTCGCAACGCACCCGGACGGTCACAACAAAAGCGGCAACATTCACGTCCATATCGTCATCAACAGTCTGCGCATCGAGCGCGTCCCTCGGATGCCATACATGGATAAAGACTGCGATATGCTGCCCGGCATGAAGCACCGATGTACATCCGCTGCGCTCCGTTATTTCCGCGCGGAAGTGATGGAAATGTGCCAGCGGGAAGGGCTGTATCAGATCGATTTGCTCAACGGCAGCAATAACAGAATTACCGAACGCGAGTATTGGGCGCAGAAGCAGGGACAGAAAAAGCTCGACGAACAAAACGCCGAGTTGATCGCAAAAGGCGAAGAACCGAAGCAGACGAAGTTTGAAACGGACAAACAGATCCTCCGCCAGCAGATCCGCGCCGCGCTCAAGAAATCCAAAACGCTGGAAGATTTCTTTGATTATCTTTTGGAGGATTACGGCATTGCGGTCAAAGAGAGCCGAGGACGATTCAGCTATCTGACGCCGGAGCGCACAAAGCCGATCACATCTCGAAAGCTCGGCGACGATTTTTCCAAAGAAGCGATCCTCGCCGCGTTGGAGCAAAACGCTGCGCATGTCATTCCGTCTGTCCGTCAAAAGGTCCCGGTTGAGAAATCGGAGATCGAAAAGCTGATCGATCTCGAAGCCAAGCGTGCCGAAGGAAAAGGCGAAGGATACATCCATTGGGGAACGGTCTTCAATCTGAAAACGATGGCGAAGACGCTTTTGTATTTGCAGGAAAACGGACTGACCGATCTGGACGCGCTCGACGCCGCGCTTGCAGAATCACACGAGGAAACAAAAACCACCCGTGCGGATCTGAAAAAGATCGAGGCGGAGCTGAACGCGAAAAAGGAATTGCAGCGACATGTCCTGAATGCCCGCGACGCGAAAGAGCTGCACGCGGAGTATCTGAAGCTGCCGAAGAAAAAGCAGGAAAAGTTTTACGAGGAAAACCGTCCGGCGCTTATGCTCTACGACGCGGCCATGCGGTATTTCAAAGAAAACGGTGTCAAAACGATTCCTACCGCCAAGCGAATCCAGGACGAGATCGAAGATCTGACTTCTGCCAAAAACGCCGGGTACACCGAGTACCGCGAGAGCCAAAAGCGGGAAAAGGAGCTTCAGACTGTCAAGGTCAACATCGAAAAAATGCTCCGGCAGCAAGAGCCGGAGACTGAGTTGAATCGCAAAATGGACGAACTGGAGCTTTAGCTCCGGCGTCACGCTTTAGGCATTGAAAAGCGCAGTAGTCATGCGGGTTCCAGAGCGCGATTTTGACGAGGCAATACGATTTCACGTTTACCCCGATTTTGGGTTTCTAAACGCTAACAGAAATCCGGCAGTTCGCTGCCGCTGCGAAAATGAAATGGAAGCCATGAGGGAAAATCGTCAGATTTGTTCAGTCGAGGGTATGGGGAGCAGTCATCCCCAACGAGATGGCCGCGGGCGACAAAAATCATTTTTGAGTTTTTGGCTGCCATAGCCGTATCTTGCTTTAGAAATGTCGCAGAAAGGAAAACATGAAAAAATGGATAATGAACACATGACCGATTTTGAAGATGAAGAAGTTGACCTTGATTCCGACGAAGCCGAATATCTGGAAATGATCGAATCATGGGAAGATGACGAGGATGTCGGAGACGGGAGCATACCGGAGTTGTATTTCAGTCGGCCCGATCCTTATGCAAAGCACGATCCTCTGCTCGACGATCAGCGTTGCCGCAACTATCGCATTGATGAACAGGGACGCATTGTTGTCAGGAACCTGAGCGCATGGTGGATTCCGGAAATGAAGATCATGGAGGAAATCGACGGAACCGTCTACACGGTTACCGGCAGCTATGAGGGAACAGAGATGCTGGATCAAAAACTGTCCCGGATCATGCTGCATAATTTGGAGGATTTCTGATGACAAGCGAAGAAAGTTATGTTAATATCGAGCCGTCCAATCCTGTACAGACAGTTGCCCTCGAAAAGGAGGAAACAGAATTGATCAGGGCAACTGATAAAATCACCGCATTATACTGCCGCCTCTCAAACGAGGACTCTCTGGATGGCGAGTCGAACTCCATAAGCAATCAGCGCAGAATCCTCGAATCCTTTGTGCGAGACAAGAAGCTGCCGAACCCCGTTTTCTTCATCGACGATGGATACAGCGGAACCGATTTTGATCGCCCCGGTTTTCAGGAAATGCTGAATGAAATCGAAGCGGATCATGTGGCGGTCGTGCTGACGAAAGACCTTTCCCGTCTCGGGCGAAACTCCACGATGACGGGTATGTTCATCAACATCACCTTTGCTAAGCACAACGTCCGGTACATTGCGATCAACGACAACTTCGACACGATCAATCAAAACAGCGTGGACAACGATTTTGCCGGGATCCGCATGTGGTTCAACGAGTTCTATGCCCGCGATACCAGCCGGAAGATCCGTGCAGTCAACAAGGCCAAGGGAGAACGCGGGGAGTATTTAACAACACACCCGCCTTATGGTTACATGAAGAATCCGGAGGATCCAAAACAATGGATTTTGGATGAAGAGGCCGCACAAGTCGTTAAGCACATATTTGCTCTCTGCATGGAGGGACGAGGACCGGCGCAGATCGCCAATCAGCTTCGTGCCGAAAAGATTCCGACGATCACGGCACATCTGCTGGACGAAGGAAGAAAATCGACACGGGAAGCACCGGAAGATCCTTATAGCTGGAGTTCTAAATCTGTAGCTCAAATACTGGAACAACGTGAGTATACCGGCTGCATGATCAACTTCAAAACGTATTCCAACTCCATCTGGGACAAAAAGTCCAGACCAAACCCCGTGGAAAACCAAGCTGTTTTCTACAATATGCATCCGGCCATCATCGACATAGACACCTTTGAAAAGGTGCAGGAGATTCGCGAGCAGCGTCATCGCAGAACTAAATCCGGGAAAACACATATGTTCTCCGGCCTGGTGTTTTGCGCAGACTGTAAGGGAAAGATGTACTTCAGCTGCAAAAACAACAACGATGAAGCACAGTCCTTTTTCTGCTGCTCCAACTCCCGAAAACGAACCGATCCCTGTACCACGCATTTCATCCGTTCCTACGTTTTGGAAAAACTGGTCTGGGATTACACGCAAAGAGTCATCGATCTTGTGATTCGCTACGAAGCCCATTTCCGCGCGGTCATAGAAGAGAAAATGCAGACGGAGAGCAAAGCAATCCTCAAAGTAAAGCGCAGGCAGCTTGAAAAAGCAGAAAAGCGCATTCAAGAGCTGGATCGTCTGTTCGTGCGGACTTATGAGGACAATGTGGCCGGAAAGCTGAGCGATGAGCGTTTTGCGATGATGAGCCAGGGATACGAAGAAGAGCAGCAGAGCTTAAGGGCAGATGCGGAAATCCTTCGTCAAGAGATTGAAGTACAGGAACAGCAGAACCAAAACTTAGACCTGTTCATTGAGCGAGTCCGAAAGTACACGACACTGGATGAATTGACGCCATATGCGGCACATGAGCTCATCAAGGCGATTTATGTTGGTGCGCCCGACAAAAGCAGCGGCAAGCGCCGCCAGAGCATCCACATCGAATACGATCTGATCGGATTTATCCCGCTGAATGAACTGATGAAGCAGGAAACGGCATGAGCAATGTCATGCCGTTCCTGAAAAAACGATAAAACTATCTTATGGGGCGTGGCCTTTCGGCCGCCAGCCTGTTTTTTTACATCGCCAAGCGTATCCAGAATGAAATCGAGGATCTGACTTCTGCAAAAAATGCTGGATACACCGAATACCGAGAGAGCCAGAAACGCGAAAAAGAGCTGCAGACCGTCAAGGCCAACATCGAAAAAATGCTCCGGCTACAGGAGCCGGAGCATGAAGAAAGCCGTATAAAAATGAGCAGGAACTTTAGAACGTCGGGTCATCGCGTTGTGCAGAGCGTTCGCTACGTTCGATCTGCTTCTCCCAAGTCTTTACTGTTTGCGCGCGCAGAAAAGCTTCCATCGGAGCGAGCTCCTGTCGTTCGTCCCAGGCCTCCAGCGCGGCATAGTAATCCTTGCGGTCCTCCTGGTGGATCGTGATTGGCGGATGCCCGTTCATGACCAAAAAGTAATTCATGGTCAGGCGGCCGGTTCTGCCGTTCCCGTCAGCGAAAGGATGGATATTCTCGAACTTGACATGATAGTAGGCCGCCGCACGCAGTAGCTTGTCGGTGGGGATGTCATGCAGCTCGTCCAGCAACTCATTCATTTCATCGGCTACGTCCTCAGGCGCGGCCCCGATCTCGTTCTTTCCGGTCACATAGTCGTGGTGTTTATATTCACCGGGACGCTCTCCTAACTGACAGCGGCGCGTGTCACAGGTGTTCAAAGTAAGCCTTTTCTGAAACTCTTTTACCAGGCTTTCATCCAGAGATCGCTTGTCATGGAAGGCCTGCAAAAACAGCTCGTTAGCGTCCTTCGCGTTGCGGATCTCAAACAGTGTCCGCAGGTCACCGGTATAAGAGGTCACACCATCGTGGTCGAAGATCTCGCGCGTGTCGTTGTAGGTGATGCGTTCGTTTTCCAAATTGCCGGAATGATAGGCAAAGGAAATGCTGTGCCCGTTCAGCGCCTCGGCCAGCTCGGCATCCGTTTTTACCTGTTTGCGTTGCCATAAGGCGAGAGCCTTTTCATAACGATCCATTTGCGCCACCTCCCATTGATATTACAAGCATTATAACATAGATTTTGGCCTTTCGGGAGATTTTTATATAATCATTATTTCACACCGCATATGTTTCTTGAGCTGGTAAAGCAGATGGCCCAGCGTGAGGGTGTCACCGAACAGCTTAAAGCTCAGGATCAAATGTTGTGGGTACAGCGGATGAACAGTATCCGGGATTGGGCAACTGAAATCGTGAACAACGATCTGATTTATGCATAATGTACCGGGCGGCAGGGAGAAATCTCCCACCGCCCTATTTTTTAAAGGCCTGCTTCCTGCGCTTCTGACGGTTGTTTCCATGCTCTTGACGGTATTTGTCATTTCAGTTTTTTCCTATCGCCGGCAAAAGAATCTGGCAGAAAGAATCAACCGGGAGTTAGCATTGAGGCGGCAATAGGATACAGCGCTTCGTTCGTTGCGGCTTACGAGGTGGTATGATTGAACTTGAGCATTGATTTTCAAGGAGATATCATGTATGATTGTTCTATAAATCTATGAAAGGTGCGTACACCAATGATTATTACGATCGCCTGAAAACTGAACAGAGGCGCAAAGCATGACTGAGGGGTATACCCCTCTTGGTTAGTGCGCCGTTTTTGAGGTACTTTCGGATAGTGGGAACCGCAGGATGCAGCCACGACGGGAGCTGCTTCGCTGCGGTATTATTATACCCATTTTCAGCAATCGACGTTATACGAGAACGATTACATATCAAATTATATGTTCAAGGAGAAAAAGCAATTATGATAATCAAACTGGAACCTATCAATGATAATAACAGAGATGCGGTTTTAGCCCTTTCCGTGCGGGAGGATCAGCCTTTCGTGGCCAGCAATAAAACCTCTCTGCGGCAGGCGGACGAGGCGAACGCGGAGCAGCCCGGCTTTGCCCGGCCCTTTGCCATCTATGCAGATGAGAAGCTGGTGGGCTTCTGCATGTTCGCATTCAATCCTGAAGACGAGGACGAGGATGACCGCTACTGGCTCTGGCGGTTCATGATCGACAAAAACGAACAGGGCAAGGGCTACGGTCAGGCCGCCCTGCAGGAGATCATCAAATACTTCAAAGAAAACGGCGCCGACCGGCTCTTCCTGTCCACCGAGCCGGAGAACGAGCTGGGTTTGCACGTCTATCATAAAGCCGGCTTCCGGGAGACCGGCCTCATCGATAACGATGAGGCTGTGCTGATGCGGATGCTCAAAGGCCCCAACCGGATCATCAAGAATGTCTATGGCGTCGATGTGGATAAGGCCATGCGCATCAAGGGCAGGAAGGGCTACGGCGTCAGCATTGCCGTCCAGGCCGGAGGCGGTGATTTCCTCACCTACTGCGCCGGCAGCGGCCGGTACGGCGAGGACTTCCCGGTGAACCCGGATATGCTGTTCCAGGCGGGTTCCGTATCGAAACCCATGTTTGCGCTGACGCTGCTCCGCTATGTGGACAAGGGGATTATCGACCTTGACGCGGACATCTCCGGAATCGTGCCGGAATTCGTCAAAAAGGGCCCCGTGACCTTCGCCGCGCTGCTTTCCCACACGGCGGGCTACAACCTGCACGGCTTCCCCGGCTACCGCGCGGATCACGAGCCGCTCTCTCTGGAGGACGTGCTGAACGGCAAGGGCGTCACGCCGAAGCTCAGAAGGATTCGTCCTTACGGCAAGCAGCACATGTACTCCGGCGGCGGCATTACGCTGGCACAGCTCGCCTTTGAGCGTATCACCGGCACGACCCTTCGCGAGGCCTTCCAAAAGGAGGTCGCCGAGCCGCTGGGCCTGAAGCGCACCGGCTTTTTCCAGCCGCTGGACGAAGATCTGGTTTCCAACGCAGCGTTCGGCTTCAGGCTGGCGCAGAAGGAGGATCCCGCCCACGGTTACCATTACTATCCCGAGCACGCCGCTGCCGGTCTGTGGACGACGCCCACAGAGCTTGTCAAGATCGGCCTTGCCCTCTCCAGGAGCTACCGCCGGGGCGGCTTCCTCAAAAAGAAGACCGCCCGGCGCATGATGACGCCTGTCATGGATGACTACGGCCTTTGCCTCGACGTTTGGGAATCGGAAGCGCGCAAAGACAGCGTTGCCGGTCACGGCGGAGAGAACTGGGGTTTTCTGACCAGCTGGGTCTTTTCCCGCAAGAAAGACATCTGCGTTGCCATCATGTACAACAACGTCACGGAAGCCGCTGACGAAGCGATGAACAACATCGCCTGTGAAATTTACAAAAACGCAAACGAATAAAGGAGAGAAACAAAATGGATAAGAATACAACAATGGAAAACCTTGCCCGGGCGCTGCAGGAAAAGGACGGCTTCAACGGGGCGTGGCTCTACGCCGAAAACGGCGAGATCGTGTCCAAGGGCGTTCTCGGCTTCCGGGACCCTGAAGACACGCTGCCGATCACGGAGGACACGATCTTTCAGCTGGCTTCGATCAGCAAGACGTTCACGGCGACGGCGGTCATGCTGCTGATGCGGCAGAGCCTTCTCAGCCCGGAGGACAGGATCACAAAGTTTTTTCCGGAACTTGCTGCGTATGAGGGCGTAACTGTCCGGCATCTTCTGAACCACACCAGCGGCATTCCCGACTATTTTGACGACGCGGACTGGTTCATTAAAATCTGGAAGGAAGAAAAGCGGGTCCCGTGCAACGACGAGATCCTGCGTTTCCTCCGCGAGACCAAAGCAAAACCGTACTTTGCACCGGGGGAAGGCTTGCGCTACTCCAATACCGGCTATAACCTGCTGGCTCTGCTGGTGGAGCGGCTCTCCGGCGTTCCTTTCGAGGCATTTCTGCAAAAGAATATCTTTGAGCCTGCCGGGATGACCTCCACCCGCTGTTGTCATATCCGCAGGGACGGCGTTCCGTTCGAGAACTACGCCCGTGCGACAGTATTCGAAGACGATAAATGGGTTGCCGATATTGATTCCGCCGAGGACGGCGACGTGGTTGCCTTTGATGGTCTGAACGGCGACGACTATGTGTACGCCAACATTTTTGACATGCTCAGATGGGACAGGGCGCTGCGCGAGGGCAAGGTGCTCACACTGGATGAGCAGAAGCTCATGTACACCCCCGGGAAGCTCAACAACGGCGAGGACGCTGTTTACGATGAGGACGATGGGCTGGGCTACGGATTCGGATGGGGCGTCGGACACGACGAGAAGTACGGTCTGATTGTCAGTCACAGCGGCGGCATGCCGGGTGTCGCCACCTGGTTTGAACGCTTCATAGAGGCGGACAGGGTTCTTGTGATCCTCGCCAACCGGGACTACAGGGATGTAAGGGCGTATTTGGGTTACTGGAACGGAATGGAAGCCATTGCAAGGGATAAGGAACCGGAGCCCATCGTGTCGATTGAGGATATTGCACTCAAAAGTGCCGACAAGTCGAAATGGAATCGTTTCTGCGGCAAGTACGAGCGTCCTGAGGAGGCCGATTTCATTGTCGACGAAGTCTTCCTGAAAAACGATGCGCTTTACGCAAAAGCAATCGACGAAGACGGCGATGCAGTCGAATTCATGCTCTATCCCATCGGGGAAAACGAATTCGGCAGGAAGGGCGGGATGCTCAAGTTGACCTTCAGTGACGACTGTGTGGCGTACGGCGAACGCACCTGTAAAAAGCTGTAAGCTTAGTTTATGCAGCGGGCTCGCAGTGGGCCGCTCTGCAAACTCTTTGATCATACAATCGGAAAGGAGCATAGCTTTTATGACCAGAAAGTATGTGAACGCTCAGTAGTCTGAGCTTAAATCCATTACAATTCTATAAGCTCAGACGGTTCCTAAAGGATATTTGGGAGGAACGTATGAGCAAAAACATACCGGGCAGGAGACTGTCCGGAGCAAAAAACAGCGCTATCCAGCAGGAGGTCGAAAAAGCAAACGGTATCCGTGTGTTTCATCGTTGTGGAGGTTGTGGAAAAAAGCAGGAGTTTCTCAATTCCGGCAAATTCAGAGTAAACGCCAACGGGAACAAGGTCGATGTGTGGTTGATCTACAGATGCAAAAAATGCAAGCATTCCTGGAACCTCACCATCTATGAACGGATAAAGCCGGGAAAGATTCCTGCAGAATTGTTTGAAGCATTTCAAACGAATGATACGGAGACTGCCGCAGCTTACGGTAGGAATATCGACTTCCTGAAGAAAAACAACGCAGAAATAAAATAGCCCATGTTAGGCTGGCCGTTCGCCGATCAGTCTGACACAGAACAGCGGCGGGGAGCGATCCCCGCCGCTTGCCTGCGCCGCCCTCTTACCCCTTCTCTGTACAAACCATGTGCATGGCGCCGCGGGTCAGGAAGAACAGGCAGGTGAGCCAAATCCCGTCATCAGAAAAGCCATCACGGATAAGAAGCTGTTCGAAGACTTTGTTGACGACATCCAGCATAAAGGGTAACCCAAGCATCACGTAGGAAATGCCTTCGGCGCCTGTCAGCTCGCTGATTTGCGTAACAAGCCCACGCAGCCGTACCGTTGTGTATGCCCCAAACACATCGAGAGGCCGCAGGAACGTAAACCTCTCCCCGGACCGCTGGGCGTTTGCTTCTTCAAGTTGATTTAACTGGTTTAAATCAAATCCGTCGCTGTTGATCTGCCAAAGCTCGTCCATAATATCGCTGCAAAGGTTGACGATACCCGTCATCTGCTCCCACGTGTAGCAGCAGTCAAACTCATGATTTTGCAGCGTCACATGATAGGTCGTGCCCTCACGGGCCATTCGGGGATCGAGATTATTCTCAATCCGCCGCAGGAGTTCTTCCACGCATGCATCCCGTTCCTCTTTCGGTCTTCTTTCTGACATCGTTTTTTCCTCCTTGTCATTTTTCTTTTGTTTTCTATGCCCGTTATTTCATTGGCCACGCCCACAGCCACAGCCCAGCCGTGGCCGTGGGTGTATCTGCCCTTCCCTGTCTCGCTTTTATTACGCCACGTCCTGAATATGCACCGGCTTGCCGTCCATGAAAGTGACGTCCTTACCAAAGTTGCCGTCCACGCTGCTGTCCAGGTTGTCCACCACCGCCAGCAGCTTGGCCTCCGGCGTGATGGGGCTCACGCCAACGCGGAACGGATAGGCGGTGTGGTGGCTGGCCACCAGGTTTTCCAGCTTCCTTGCCTTATCCTCCGGCGTGCCCAGCTCCTGGGCCATCTCCCGGATCATCATGGCGCCCTCCAGCGCATGGGCGTTCTCC
>JAFSMP010000060.1 GCA_017447875.1 Paludibacteraceae bacterium
AATCTCCACGTCTGCCGTAGAAATCAAACAGATTGATCATTGGTTCAGTTTCAATATCATAACTATCAGTAATCATAGCATATTGAATCAGATGTGAGTTTTATATTGCTCCGGTATCTCAAGATTGAAAGTTCTGCATAACAACAGAACATCGTGGACATCATTTTCATCGTATTCATATCCAAGATGGAACTGTACCTGTGCCTCCGGGTTTATGCAGAACACCTCAATATTCCCGATTTTTCCTTTACCTGAGAAAGTTTCGCTTGGGAAAGTGTATCCGTCATATAGAATTCCATCTTCGACATATTCGAAACAATGCAGATCGATTATTCTTCCGTTGTCATCTTTCCAGACAGTATGGCTGTCGGTCGTATAGTCCATTATAACTTCTCTGTATCCCTTCCCTGTAATCACGGATATGGTTATACAGTAGTCTTTCTTCTCTACGAACAGATCGATGTCGTTATGTATTCTTGTTTCTCTGCCTATAAGTGCATCGACACCCCAACCGCCGTCCAAAAATACCTTTACAGATGCTTCAGACAGCATTTCAAGAATCTCACATACATCAAAACAAGTTACCATAATATCGATTTTTCTAACTCTCAAAGATAATACATTTCGGTTACATCATCTGCATGATGGCTTGAAATAAGTATAGGGGTCTGTTGGCAGGTTCTGACACTTCCCTTAATACGTGATTTTTTCCGAAAAGACCCGGTTCTTCTTAGGACGAGTACCATCCTGTAGTACCATTTTGTAAAAAGTCGACTTTTTTATCGGATTTCCCCCGTTTTTCTGTCCCTGCCCTATTGCAATTGTCATTTCCTTTCTAATTTACCCCTCGGAGAACGGCTTGAAACGCCCCTTATCTGGCACATTCAGGTCACTCCGCCAAAGACGATTGTGTGAATTAGAACGAACGTTATCCGGACAAGAAAAATGAGTGTTTTTTGGATTTTCGTCATCATCCTCACCGTGGCCTACGTGATTTACTACACGGTGGTCATCAGTTCCGACCTTTATCGGAAACCCAAGGAGCAGTCCGCCTCTTCGGTAGAGACCTTCGAGATCAAGGACATGGCCGATGAGGCCAGCAAGGCCGTCGAGGAGACCGACGGAGGCTTCCGTGTGTCGCGCGGCGGCGGCGATCCTTCGTGGGACGAGACCGACCTGCGCGCCGCGCCAGCACCCGAGCCCGAACAGCCGGAGGAGCAGCCTGCGCACAGGCTCGACGCCTCCGGCGCTCCCGTCTCCGAGCTGGACGCGAAGGTGGAGAAGGCCACGGAGTCGATGGAGGACATCCGCCCCGAGATGAACGGCGAGCTGATGAGCCTGAACATGAAGTCCGCCCTGTTCGAGGGCAAGCCTTACCTTCAGATCGAGAAGACGTTCACGCCCGCAACCGAGGGCGCGCAGGAGAATAAGGAGGAGGAGAAAGATGAGGATGCTGACGACGAATAGGGCTGTCTCCCCCACCCTCCTCCTGACTTTCCTGGCGCTGCTGGTCACCCAGGCGGCGTCGGCCCGTGCCGGAGCCGTGGACTATTCCTGGGGAGCGAGCGCGCTGGCCAAGGCCCACGACTTCACCGTCACGATGATGCTCTACGTGGTCTACATCTGCTACGCCGTCGGCAGCATCGTGGCCGTCATCTCGGCCCTCATCATCTACATCAAGATACAGTACCAGGAGGGTCAGGTCTTGAAGAACGTCATGACGCTCATCGGGGCGGGGCTCTTCATGGTAGGAGCGACAATCGTCTTCCCCGCCTTCTTCGGATACAGAATATAACCAACAGTGAAAAGGTATCGGCCATCGGTAAGTGCACGTGCCGCGGACCGGTCCGGAACGTCCCGCCGGGGACGGATATATCAAGTCAAACTCTAAAGCATTCAGACATGACAAAAATCAAGAACTGGATCAGGAAATTCCTCGCGTCGCCGAAGACCAGGGCCGTCGCCCTGATGCTTCTGGTGGGTGGGGCGACCGCGTTCGCCCAGACCGCCGGTGACTACACCGC
>JAFSMP010000007.1 GCA_017447875.1 Paludibacteraceae bacterium
CAGCTTCTCTTTCATCATGGCCTCTACGACCTGTTGCTTGAATTCGCCGGTGTATCTCTTGTTCGGTTTTCCTTTTGGCATAAAACAACACCCCATTCGTTAGTAGTATACCATACTGTCTAACAAATGGGGTGCTGTTCAAAACCTGCTCCGGGTACATAAGACTTAGTGGAAGTATTTATTGAAAACCTGATTGACCGCTTCAATATATACGATGAATGATGGGTGGTTCCTGTCTTGACGGGAAAGGTACATATCTTTAAAATCGACGTATCTCTTTCGAACTTCAAGCCATTTTCCAGATTGCTTGATTCGGTCTGCTTTTTCTTTAACATTATGCGAATTCGGTACTTCATTCCAAGTATATTGCCCCTGAATTCCGTTAAGCAAACAGTGCTTATTATTGACCAGTCTGCACAGTGTTCCGTCTCGGTTTCTTGCAACGATAGCCACATCGAAACTGAATTCGACCTGCGGCTCATCTTTGAAATGAAGCAAGGCTGTCAACGCGACGGTTGAATTCTGCGATTCAGTAAAGCATCGTAACCCGCTCGCCTTATCAAGTAAAACCCGAACAGTGTCATTTAGTTTACGAAGATCATTCCAATACTCGTCTGGGGCAGTGATGATTTCTAGGTTATAATCCAAATCAAACGGACCGTCACCGTTTCTAGTGACCATGTTACGTGCGCCGCTGCCGATGAGAGTAAATTGAGTGATGATATCTTTTTCGTCTCTCAGCGTGTCTCTGACTTGGGTGAGGACTTTAGCGCAATCTTGACGATAGCGCCTGCATTCTGAAGCATCTACGATTCTAAACATAACAATTTCCTTTCTTCGCCCAAGCCGCCCATTCAGTTCTACAGAACTAAATCGTTGTATTCTACTCACCAGAAAAACACTTGTCAAGCCATTTGCACAAAAAACAGGTGGATGTAACTGAAATCAGTTACATCCACCCGATATGGTCAAGCGGTGAATAACGCACTTGCGCAAGCGCATTTCAAAATCATGGCAAACCCTATGCTTTCAGGCGGAAAGCGCACGGGTTTCTCCTAAAAAAGTGAAGGAGAAACGATATGAAAAGCATTATCGAGGAGCTCTATTACGGCAATATCGACCCACAGAGCAGCGAATTCGAGGATAACGAGAGCGTCCAGCGCGAGCTGCAGGCGATCAGCGAGAACGAGGACCGGCTGACCGAAAATCTCACCGGCGAGGAGAAGAAACGCTTCCTGAACTACGCCAACGCCTGGCCTGCCTACAACGGCGACGCCACCTTGGGCGGCTTCATCACCGGCTTCCGGTTGGGCGCAAGGTTTGTGCTGGACACCTTCGTATTGCCGGAATCTTCGCCGCAGAACTATTTGAAAGATAAAGAATAAGAGCTTGCCCCTACCTTACTTCTGCAAGGCAGGGGCAAAGTTATATCACTGGTCGTTCTGTTATCTAGTAAAACTGCGTATGATTGATTATTCCGATGCCTGCTAAATCTCTAGTGAAATCATCAAGTATCTGCATGAGAATTCCGCGCAACCTCGGGCGCTACATTATTACGAGGTGTTTTGAGCTGAATGATTTTCGCCTGTGGCTCATCGGATGCCAACGTGTCTTTCCTGATATGGAGCAAGCTCTCGATTTCATCGGTATAAAGGTTCACACCATAAGAGGCAAACAGTCGACGTATTCCTTCAGCAGTCAAAATCTTCTCATCAAGAAGCAGGTCTACTGCCCCTTGAAAAATGTTATCACCGAGCATATAGGGAGAATCACCCGGTTCCGCCTTACGCCAGCCTCGTTTTGATACCTGTCTCATCATATACTGGAATTGGTTTCCAGACATGCAACCAAGCTGCCTCGCACGGTACATCATCGCCTGAATCGATGTTCTCCACTTTTTTCGAAGCAACAGATAGTATTCAAGCTCTGTGGGGTAGTTGCTGACTTCACTGCCGAATGTACTTCGGGGAAGGAGGAATGCGCTTGCAAACACATTCGCTTCGGTCTCGCGGAGCTTGAACTCTTCCTTAGACAAGCTGTCGATGTCCTCGCTCCAGGGATGGATAAGCAGGTGGGCAAGCTCATGCGCCATATCAAAACGGATTCGGCCCTCCGGCTTCCTGCCCTGGTCGACGGCGATGAAGCATACCTCGTCGTTCTTCAGAATAGTGCGCTGACTGAATGCGTCGATATCGTCCTCGGTTGTATCGAATCCGGTAACAATGATACCATGGGACTCCAGGATATACTGCAGATCACCGATAGGCCCGTCGCCCAAGCCCCAATACTCTCGGACCTTCATTGCCGCGGCCTCCAACTCTTGATACATGGCCTCCAACGAATCTGGGTCGTTCAAATCGTACATCCCGCTGTACTCGATGTGGGGCAAATCCAACGCGGGGAAATCAATGTATTCCAAAAGCGCCTCATACATCTTGGCCACATATTCCAACTTTAGGCTTTGCGAGGCACGGGTCAGCTTCGTGGCCGAAGCGAGGGATCGGAAATAGGTGGCAGGCGTCTCTGTGCGGCACACATCCTCAGAGAAGAAAAACGTGGTCGGTACGCGCAGAGCGGTTGCAAGAGCAAGGGTGCGCTGATATTCTGGCTTGTTCTCTCCGTTTTCGTAAAGAGATATAGACTGCTTACTGATGTCGGTAAGCTCGGCGAGTGCAGTAATCGTCATGGCCCGCAGTAGCCTTGCGCTTTTAAGCTGCTCTCCCCGAAATTCATTCTTGTTCATTTTCATTATCTCCCGCTGTTATTATTCTAGTGCGGGGAGGAGGATGGTTAGGCTTCCTTCTCTCCTTCGCGCAGGGCGGGCTTCACACCCTGCTTCAACGATGTGAGCCGACGCGTCACCGCATTATGTTCTTCACGAGTCGCTTCTTCAGCGGGAGCGGGATCAGTAAGCCTTGCAAAGTCAGGCTTCATGTACTCGTTGAGGCTCTCCTCGATAACCGTGTTGAACTGAGGATCAAGGACCACCAGCTTCACATCCAGGAGTTCGTCGCCATAGGCTCTGTAGGCTATGACGCAGTGTCGGTAACCTTCCTCCGGATCGAACGTGCCGTTGATGATGTCCTCAAAGTCTCTGGCATAGTCCTCTGGTTCAAAAGGGTCGGTGTCAAAAAGGCGCGTCTGCTCATACCGCCCGCGAAGATCCCCGTTCATGCAGTGAAGAATGCTTTGCATGAAATGGGGGCGCTGTCGTGTCCTCCTGGGAATAAGGCTTAGGTTGTTTTGGGTCGTGATGCTGACAGTTAGCTTGCTCTCGCGACTAATCAGAATCCGCCCGCTCCATCCGAACCGATGAAATGCGTGGAGATAGCCTCCTTCCTCGATAGCGAAGGCCCGAAGGTTTTGATTGATAAAATCGCCCCGGATAAAAGCAAGGTAGTTGTTTGTCTCTAAGGGCATCACCCTCAGTTGACCCGGAACATCCTCCGAAATTGCTTTATCGATAGACCGAACAATGGCGCTCAGGAGAGCACCACTGATCTCAAAGTTTTCGCCCGCAATGGAAATTTTCATTGGTAATCCTCCAACCCGTGAGATTTCAACTTCATTTTACATAATTTCTGTGTTTTGTCAAGTGATTTTTTCTACTTATGCGAATTCGACAAGTAGAACGGCGATTTTCGGAGGAATCGACTATTGTTATTACGCTGCATGAAAACTGCTGAGGAAATCGGTACATTATTATCTAAAGTAATACGCTGCCCAACCGACAAAGCAGCCGTCCTCCGGCATCACAAGCACACCATCCGCGTGACCGCGCTGCTGCACCAGGATGCAGCGCCAGACCTCGTCCTTTGAACAAAGGGCAGCGTGGTCCTCGATGAACTGTCTGTCAGCGGTCATGTCCGTAATGAAATTCTCGTAGTCGATCTTAGCCAGCTTTACTGTCTTTACGACCTCAAACGGCCGCTCCTTCTCCACCAGATGCAGCACAGTCAAGTCCTCCATCCTACGCGGATCGCTGACGAAATAAGCCTTTCCCGATATCTCCATATCCTCACCTCTTCAAATGATGTGTACTTAAAGTAAGTACATTTTACACATTCTATCATGTACTTGAAATAAACTCAAATTAGCTTTTATCAAGTACATGGAGGACATGACATGGATGCGTTGAAGAAGGAAAAAGATAAGCACCTCGGGCTGCGCATTGACAGCGAGCTTCACTATAAACTGCACTATATCTCTCAGTACGAGGGCCGCTCCGCCAACGGAGAAGTGATCTACCTGATCCGCAAGGCCATCGAGGAGTTTGAGAAGGAACACGGGAAGATCGAGAAGAAACAATAAATCTCTCAAAATGCAACCAGGCGTCCGGAAGCCGTCAACCTCCTCCGGACGCTTGGCTTTTGGGGACAGAGCCCTTGGCCCTATTCTCTGAATTATTCTTTGCTATTCGGACCGAATAGGGAAGAATAATTGTCAGTATTTTCTTATACGCAAAAAATAGTCAAGTACGATTTGCCGAATCGTATTTGACTATTTTTATCGTGTAATTGACGCATGGCAGATATTGACGCGGGGATGATTGATTATTTGTTTTCTATTATGTCGATTGCCATTATCATCGCCTCGGCATAACGCTTTGCCGCGAGTTCGGAAACATTCGTATTAATCCCAAAGATCCAGAAGAATAGGATAAATAGGTCCGCGGTAAAAGCCAAGTAATTTAGAGATGGAATTTCTGACAATGCGCCGTATTTGCAGATAGAATAGCCGCCAACAAAAATAGAACAGATTATGCAAATAGCAATACCTGCCGGTTTGTTTGCAAACAGATTTCTACAGAAACCGTAGTTGATATTTTCTTCTTGGACAAGATGGTGACCTCTAGTATGGCTCCTTAGATATCGTACTGCGCTTTCACGGCATACACGAAACGCTTCGCTTTCTGAGGGAGTTAAAAAGAGCCCAAACTCGTCGTCGAGAGATGCTAGCCTTTTGTAATAGCGTTCCTTTGAGATTGCGTCAAACGTTGAATCATTTAACGACAACATCTCGGCGGCATAATTAACTGCGGATGCCTTCTTGTTATTGATTTGCCGCTGTAGAGTCGGCACATAATTGGTAAAGGCCAATAGGACAAACAGCACGATAGAGGATGTTGCGAAGGAACGCACCTCTTCAAAAAGAAAAAAGAGAGTGACTGCGATCGGCGCCAGCAAGATGATGCTGGCGCTTAACCTCGCGCGGATATTATAGGCGTCAAGTAGTTCTAGTTTCATAGGTTCCTCCGATATTATAACCGCTGGTATGCGGACTGGATTCTCTCCGTTATTGTGCCGGTCGAGTTGTACAGATCTAGTTCTGCATCCGAGATCTCGAAGTCAAAGCCGTATGGCCGGCCGTCGCGCAGGAGGCACAGCGGCCTTTTCAGATCCGGGACATAGATTACTGTTCGTGCGGCATATTTCTTGAACGACAGGCCCATACAGCTTGTGATGACGACTGTCTTTTCCGTGACGCGCTTGGCCGCACCACGTAAATAACTCTCAACATAGCCGGTGTGCCCGGTGATAAACAAGATGTCCGGGCAGCCTGTACCAACCGGCACCAAGGGGATGAAACCTCCTTCCGGTTTACCCGGAAGGAAGTACATCCGAAACACATCAAATAGATACTGTTGGCGAGCGTGCAGCTCTCCTCGCTGCGTTTCGTGTAGCAGGTATCGCATGGTCAGCGTCTCCGGAAATAGGAGCCAGTATAGCTTGTGACACCAAAGCTGGGGAACGTGTATTCTTGGTCGCCATCCAGCGTGTTGTAGATAACGTGACCGCGAGGATGCATCCTTCGCAAATCGTCCGAGCCTCCGTTGCTGGTGCCCGTGTTGTCGGACACGTAGTAAATCGTAGAGTTATCTTTCACGGCAAAGATGTCTTCCGCCTGGCTCAGCTTGCCGTGGTGCGGAAGCTGGATGGCGTTGTGCGTCTTAATCGCATCCTCGATAGCCGCGAAGCTGCTGTCTCCGGTAAGGAGCAGCTTTTTCCCGCCGGACACCACCGAAAGCTGTGCGCTGACCGCGTTGACGATGGTTTCCTTATCGATGTTGTCGCTCTCGCGGTTGTCAATTCGCTTCGCAACCGCATCAAGGGCATACTCCTTGTCTGGCCCAAAAATTGTGATGCCAGAGGCGACATTGGTGTCCACGAACATGTCTTTCAGGGCGACACTCCCGCCGAGAGAATAGATATTGGCGTACACTTCTTCGATCCGCCTTGCGATCGAGTCGCGGGTCAAGCGCCTGTCGCCGATACGGTTCAACAGTTCGTCTTTGTACTTCAGCAGGAGAAGCGTGTACACCGCAGAGACGGCTCCGCGGTCGATCAGATAGGGGATCCCGTTGAAGTGGTCCGCATCGTTGTGCGAGAGGACAACCTTTGCCTGCCGATAACCGTGCTGCCGAATGTAGTCAAGGACACGTTGGGCGTGCTCCTCGCAGCCACAGTCATAGACGACCAGTTCGCTGCCGTTGTCGACCAGGATGCAGTCGCCGTTGTTCTTGCTGGGGTCGTTGTAGCCTTTTGCGCTGAGGAATTGTACTTTCATAAATTCTCCTTATCGTATCGAAGATTTGTTTTCTCGGTCTGCCGGGGAACCTCGCCCGGCGCGCTTCGGGAGAAGCCTCCGACGGACCGATTTCTTACAGGTGCATGATAACAAGTGAATCAGATAATAGAAAGGGCATAACGTAAAGCAAATAGTGGTTATAATAATATAATTATTTTTTTTGTAAAGTAAATGGTGGTAATATATCGCGCTCTGTGTTATAGTTGACGTAGATCAAAAGAAAGGGAGCTCGTTATGGCTAAACGACCACGTCGCCGTCTGGACACAGATCGCACCGAACTGCTTGGCCTAGACGAGCTCTTTGTGCTAAATTGTCGCGGCGACCGTAATAACTTTTTCGCCTGGCAGCATGAACATGAACTCAACTGCTGCCCTCTATGTGGCGGGAAAGCGATCAAGATCCAGGATCATTTTGCGAAGACCTACTTCGACTACATCGTCGATTCCGGGCACCCGCGAGTAATCCGTCTGACCCATGAGTTTTTTAAGTACCGTTGCCTCAACGCGGAGTGCCGGCACATCTTTTCCAAAGAAATCGGTTTTGCCTCCAAGTACGATAATGTTACATACAGGCTTGAGAATGAGATCGCCCACAAGGTCATAGAGGGGTATTCTTACAGCCTGGTCCAAGGGCTGTTTCAGGATACGATATCACGGCAGGCAGTCGGCCAAATCTTTCATCGTTGGACGCAAAGAAAAGAATCCGCAAGAGCAATTCAAGATCCGCCGTCCTCTCTTGCGATCCTTACCGGGCAGGCAGGTGAGAACCGATATACGCTCTTTCTCAATTTGGATGACGGCATTCGCGTATTTGATGTTCTTCTCGGAGTCAACTCCGCTGAAATTGGGTCTGTGATCCGAAAGCTTGTCCCGGGAGTGGAGACGGTGATAACGGATTGCGACCCCACGATCAATGACGCTGTCGCTGACTACCTCCCCTCCGCACTTCACATTATCCCGGTTGAACTTTGGCTTCTACCGGCTATTGAGCTTTATCGGCGCTATGCACATGAGATAATCAAATGGTGCACCGTCCCGCAAAAAAAATCGTTGATCATGATCCCCCGTTTCAGAATCACGTATGGCGATGAGTATGCTTTGGGCCGGCTGCTGGATGCAAGACCTGATGTGAAACCGGCCTATGAAGACTATAGCCGTCTCCGCGGGCTGATTGAACGCCGCGGTGAGCTGTGGGTATACGAGGAACTGCTGGAATGGGCCGACTCCGTCTGTGATGACACAAATGACTTCTTGGCTCCTTCGCTCTACCTTCTGCAAGCATATCGGAGTGAAATAGAAGCGCAGACCCAACACCGAGAAGCTGTACCGGCTCGGTTAGCCGAATATGTATCCGAACTAGAAGATCTGCTTTCGCAAGCAAAGACCTTTTCGGAAGACATCCTGAAAGCCCGCGTGCTGTATGCTGTCGATACAGACCTGCAGGACTGGCGCGGCGTTCCCATCCAGAATGTAATTCAGACCCTACAAGATATGGACCTCGCAACCAAGAGGAAAAGGAGAGAACCTTATGAGTACCAGTGAAGAAAGAATCCAGGAAGTAGGCCGCCGGGCTCAGGAAAATGCAAACCTGATCTGGAATGCCGCCAACTCCCTGTTCGGCGCTTTTAAGCCCCATGAATACGGTCTTGTTATTCTCCCCATGTGCGTGATCAAGCGTTTCCACGACTGTCTGCTGCCGACACGCACCGCGGTTCTGGAGGCAAAC
>JAFSMP010000008.1 GCA_017447875.1 Paludibacteraceae bacterium
CGTGCCCAGCTCCTGGGCCATCTCCCGGATCATCATGGCGCCCTCCAGCGCATGGGCGTTCTCCTTCATGGCATCCGTGGGCCGCATTGCCGCGCCGGTGTTGTCAAAGCCATACTCACGCACCTTGCCGATGTCGTGGAGCACCGCCCCGGCAGTCAGCAGCTCTTTGTCAATGCCAAAGTCATAGGTATCATTGTAGTATTCAGCGAAGTTATACGCCCACTCCATCACCTCATAGGTGTGGGTCAGCAGGCCGCCCACGCAGGCATGATGGCTGCCGGTGGATGCCGGGCAGGAACTGAACACCTCCTTGTTTTCGTCCACCAGCGCCTTGCACAGCAGCAGATAGTCCCCATCCTGGATCTTCGCCACCATGGCGTCCCAGAACTTCTTAAACCCCTCTTCCCCCGACAGCAACCCGTGGGGCAGCAGCGTCCGGATGTCGTTCTGTGCGTCGTCAGCATCCAGAGGCCAGATGTCGATAATCCGAATCTGGGGCGCGCCCTTGTAGGAGCCCTTCCGGCCCTGCACCATCACAGGAGTGCCGGCGCTGGACTCATCCAGCGTGCCGCCGTAGTCGAAGCAGATGCCGGCGATGGCACCCTTGCAGTTCCGCAGCGTGCAGACCATGTTCTGCCCGCCGTTCTTGTTCCGATACAGCCGCATCTCCTGCAGAATGAAGGCGGCGCACACGTCGTAGGCGTTATAACCACCGGTCATGCCAAAGAAAAACTTCTGGCTATTCTGATAATCGTCCATAATGCTCATTTTTGTTACCTCATCTTTATCTTTCGTAAATTATTTCTTTCGTAAATAATTATTGTGTGCGGGAGGGGCGCGGCCCCTCCCTGCCGTTGCAATAGTGTTTTTCCGTCCCCGCAAGGCGTATCACACCGCCCACTCCACGTGGGCCGCGTGCTCCGACACCTCCACGCGCCGGATGAACTGGGCGGCCACCAACTTCTTCTCGTCGAAGGGCAGGTCATTGAATACCACCCGCTCCGGCAGATGGGGCCGCTGCTTCTCCCGCTGGCGCTGGCGCAGCACCTCCTGCCGCTCCGCCTCCAGCCGCTGCAATGCCCGCTGGATATAGGTGTTGGACATATCCTGGCTCTCAGCGAAGGCGTCCACCAGCCGATCCGCCCGGCGGTCCAGCTCCTCCAGCCTGGCGGCGTAAACGTCCTTCTCCGCCGCGGGCTGCTCCACGGGGCAACGGTCGATGAGCTCCTGCAGCTCCCGGGCCACAGCCTCCTCCAGCTCCGTCAGGTTTACGCGGATGGCGGCGTCGCACCGGGCATTGTTGTACCGTCCGCTGCAGTTCATCCAGCGGTACTCCTTCTCCGTCTGGATCTTCACGCTGTAGCCGCACTTGGCGCACTTCAGCAGCCCCGTCAGCCAGGTGTGGGTGCCGGCGTTGCCATTATGCACCTGTGCGTTGTGCCGCAGCTTTTCCTGCACCGTCAGCCACAGCGCCGCGTCCACCAGTCCCACGCTCCGCAGCACCGTCAAATGGTGCTCCTTCACATTGGTGTACTTCCGCTCATTGGGTTCCCGCTTGCCGAACAGGAAGGCGTTGTGTACCCCGTCAAAGGCCTCCGCAGGCGACTCCACCTGGACGCCCAGCGCCTGATAGTGGAGCATCACCTGCTCGTCCGCCTTGACATAGAGCGGGCTGTGGAGCATCCGGGACAAAGTGCTGGAGTCCCAGAAGTCCCGCTTTGCCCCGGGGATCATCCGGTTGTTCAGCTCCTTCACCACCGACCCCAGCGTGGCGCCGGGCTGCGCGTACAGGGAGAAAATCTCCTGCACGACGGCGGCGGTCTTGTCATCGGGAACCAGTGAGGCGTAGCTGCGCCCGCTGCTGTCCACTGCCCTGCCCAGGGTGAAGCCGTAGGGCGCCGGGCCGCCGGGCCAGGCGCCCTGTCCGGCCCGGGCGGCGTAGTTGTCATGGACACGCTCCGACGTGGTCTCCCGCTCCAGCTGTGCGAACACCATGATGATGTGCAGCATGGCGCGTCCCATGGGGCTGGCGGTGTCGAAGTTCTCCGTCACGGAGATGAACTCCACGTTGTGCTTCTGCAGCGTCTTCCAAAGCTGCGAGAAGTCCGCGATGGACCGGGAGAAGCGGTCCAGGCGGTACACGTAGATCTTGCTGATTTTCCCTGCCCGAATGTCCTTCAGCAGGCGCTGAAAGTCGGGGCGGTCGGTGTTCTTGCCGGAGTAGCCCCGGTCCTGGTACAGCTTGACCTCTTCCTCGCCCGCCGCGTTGCGGCACATCTCCTGCTGTCCCTCAATGGAGATGCTGTTCTTCTTTTCGATGGACTGGCGGGCATAAATTGCCGCGTACCGCATGGGTTACGCGATCTTGTGCCGGGGCGCGGCCTTGGCGGCGTCCTCCTCCCGGCTCCGGCGGAGTGCGGCGCAGCAGGTCATCCAGGCGTCCTTCAGCGCCGCGTCGCGCTCCTGTTCGTTGGGATAGGCAGGATGGGTGTGGGTGATGTCCATAGGCAGACCTCCTCGACCATACCTATGCGCCACCTCCTGGGGGAATACCACGATCTTGCGGGGCTCGTTCATGAGACCCCTCCTCTCTGTTTGTATTCAAACAAAAAGCGCCGTGCAGGTGAAGACCTACACGACGCGAAGAGGGCGCAATATTCCCCTTGCATCCCCGGGCAAAAATGGATATAATAAGCCCGACGGTACGGGGATTCCCGTTGTATAGGTGCCTCAGACACCTTGCAGGCGGTAGAGAGCGCCAACTCTCTGCCGCTGCCGTCACTTTTTATTTGTGACCACATTATAACTCCAGCCAATCCATTTGTAAATACATTTGAAAACAAATGTTCTAATTATTTACATTTTGTTCACGATTTCCGCATTTTTGTGCAACAATACACCAAAAAAGTAAACAAATTGTTCTGTGTGTAGTAAAGGCAGGAGGGTTCCCCATCGGGGAACCCTCCTCAGAATGAGTAAGCCCCCCGGCTCCCATCACAGGAGCCGGGGGGCTATCCTTATTCTGAGTCTATTGTTTTCTTCCCGTCACGCCGCTTTCCGCTTCTTGCCCATGTAGCCCAGGCCCAGGGTGGAGCTGACGGCCAGCAGTCCGTAGAGCGCCAGGCCGGGGTCGGCAGTGGTGGCGGACTTGATGTCGGCAGCCGTGTTGCCCGTCACATTCCAGGTGGCGGTGGCATAAGTCTTGCCGTCATACAGCCGGATGGTATGGGTGCCGTTGGCAAGGCTGCGGATGAACTCGTCGGACAGCACCACATTGCTGCCGCTGACAGTGTAATACTTGCTGTCCACCGTCTTGCCGTCCACGGTGACACGGGTAATGGTGCCCAGATCGGAGGTGACGGTCAGGCTGGAAACAGGGGTCGTATCCACAATCTGGCGGGAGATGGTGAAATCCGCGGTGGCGGTAGCGCCGTTGTAGTTATCGGTCGCCGCCACAGTGGCCTTTACCGTGTACTTGCCCGCCTTGGTGGGCACTTCCTCGGTGAAGTCCTGGCTGCCCTGCTTGGCATAGGTAAACGTCACGTCACCGTTGCCGGTGTTGCCTTCCAAAGTGGGGGCATTGGCCTTGCCTCCCTCCGTCCAGCCCGTAATGGTGACGGTGGGGGTGATGTTGGCTTTCTCAACGGTAACGGTCACGTCCACGTTCTCCACCGTGTTGTAATTGCCGGTGTCGGCGGGGGTGTAGTTGGCCTTGAAGGTATGGGGCCCCACGTTACCCACGCTCTGACTGCCGTCTGCCCAGGCCCAGCCCTGGGGCAGGGTCACAGAGGACAGAGTATCGCCATAGGTAGCGGTGAGGTCGGTGGGGGTGGCGAGGTCGGTGGGGGTGGCCTTGGCAATGGTCACGGCAATCTTCTGAGCGGCGATGGAGGTGTAGTTCTTCCCGCCGTCGATCTTGCACCAGACGTAATATGTCCCGGCATTGGTCGCCTCAGGAACAGAGGAAGTATACGGTCTGCCGCCGGCATCCACATTCGGCTCATTGTCGGGATCGGTGCCAACGGTATATAACGCATTACCGCCGCCTGCAACACCTGCGGTAATCAGTGCCTGAGGCTGACCGCTATACACCAGGCCCGTTTTCGCCTGAGGCAAAGTCGTCCAGCCGGGATTGGTTGCCTTGGCGATAGTGTATTCCACTCTTGCGGTGGCGTTGCCAAGCTGGCACCATGCCGTGTAAGTTCCGGCATCTACGGGTGCAGAGTTCAGTGTCACGCTGCCCTTGGAATAGTGAATCGTGAGGTTTGTCACGCCGGGGATTTCGCCGGTAAAGGTGGCGTTTGCGTCTTTCCCGTCACCGTAAGTCGTATGAAGGGGCGCGTTCAGCGTCAGGGTGGCCTGCTTGTTGGTCAGGTCGCAAGCCTCCATATTGGCGGCATTCTGAGTGCAGGTAGCGGTGATGACAGCGCCGTTGGCGGTGTAGGTGAAGCTGTGGGTGTGGACGATGGGTTTTGCTGTAAACTTGAACGAATGTTCCGCCCTCACGCCTTCTACGGTAAGCCTCGCCTTATATGTCGCGCCCTTTACGTTATTATTCTTGATGTCCTGGGACTGAGGGTCGCCCTTATAGTAAACTATATCACTGGCTGAAATTGTTTTTCCTGTTGCGCTGTTAAAGGCTTCCAGCCCCACCAAGGTAAATTCATGGGAGGAAGACTTGTCGTCATAGTAAATGTTGGTCGGATCGCCAATCGTCAGCGTCACCTTGTTATCGGTCAAATTGCAGCCGTCGGCATCGCAGGTCGCGGTGATGGTTGCGCCGCTGGCAGAGTAGGTGAAGTGGTGGGCATGGTCGGCCCATGCCGTGGTGGTCATGGCGGGCAGCAGCGCCAGCACCATCACCAGCGCCAGCAATGCGCCAAGAGTTTTGCGTGTGATGTGTTTCATGTGTTTTTCCTCCAATCTTTATTCACACCGCCTCCGCGGTGAGGGATAACAAAACGCGAAAAAGCGGCGCTCCTCCCCGTAGGGCGGGACCTGTGTGTCCCGCCTTTGTCGGGTCCGCCCGGTCGCCGTAGGGGCGGGGCTCTGCTCCGCCCGAACGAATTAGAAATGGACGCAAAAAGGCGCAGCGCGTCCCCAAAAAGAGCGCACTACGCCTATTCGATAAGTATGACGAAAAGGGCAGTCTTTACCTGCTGACTGACTGACTGACAAATTATCCGCCGCCTCGCCATAGCCCGTCAACCCCTTTCCATCCCATTTTTCGCCCCACCAGCGAGCCCACATCCCGCCCATGGTAACTATTGTCTATCAGTATATCACAACTCGCCGCCGGATTCAATGATTTTTATCATCCCCAAACTGTTGTATCTGCTCCCCGCCGGCAGGGAACTCCATATATTGGGGGAACCCTCAAGGGTTCCCTACACAATCTTGTACGCCACCACATATTGTGCAAATGCTTAATAATTCACTACATCATCTCGTATTAATTCAACATCTTGGGGGAACCCTCAAGGGTTCCCTACATCATCACGGGGGGACCCCTTAAGCATTGTCATTATTGTCAATTATATTGTGTTGATTTGTGTAGCATATATAAGCGGCGGTATAAAAACAAGCCATGAGATGACATTCTCATGGCTTGCTATATTATGGTTTCTTTATTATGGTTCCAAACTATCTTCAACGAATAAGGGGGAGCAGAAGAACTCGCTGATGTCTATATCCAGCCCCTGGCATAATTCGTGGATGATCCTCAATTTCACTGAGTCATAGGAGCAGTTTATGACGTTTCCGATGGTCGACTTTGGAACACCGCTCTTAATATAGAGCTGGTATTGCGTCATGCCACGCTCTTTCAGTAACTCCTCAAGCCGCATGCTTACGGCTTTATTAAGTTGCATATGATCACCACACCGTTCCTGTAACTGTACCAGTATTATAGGTTGTGCAGTGTTTAATTTAGTCCCTGTAACTGTACTATTCCTGGCAATTGTGATAAACTGTGTCGGGAGGTGGTGACGTGAGTCGCTTGAGATCCAAGACCTGCTGTTTTACCGGGCACAGGGATATCCCTGTAGGGGAGCAGAAACAAATATGCAAACGAGCAGAGGGAGTTATCCGCCAGCTTTATGATCGAGGGGTGCGCTATTATGGAGTGGGCGGAGCAATAGGCTTTGACACCATGATGGCTCAGTTGCTTATGGATCTGCGTAGCCGAGATTTGCCAGACATCAAGATCATTCTGGTAAAGCCATTTGATGGGTTTACCAGTAAGTGGAGCGAGTTGCAGAAGCAACAATATGAACTTCTCTTGCCCCAATACAATAAGGTGGTTTGCGTTGCAGAATACCCCAGCCGGCAAGCATATCTCAATCGGAATCGTCACCTTGTAAACGGCTCTGCTTATTGTGTTGCGTATTGTACCAGAAACGAGGGCGGATCTGCATATACGGTAAATCTTGCCAAGCAAAACGGATTGGTTGTATTTAATCTGGCTGATGGTCTTGCCTTTCATGGGGATAATCCGCGTGGTTGTCATCAGTGAACCCTCCTTTTCTTTTGATTTGTTGCCGCTTATGAAAAGTGTTATTATGCAGCTTTATTTTTCTTTCGGTAGGAGCTTGAAATAACATTCTTGCTTGACTTCTGCACAGAATGTTAATATAATATGGATAGAGCGGAGTTAATCGCGCGTTGAAATAACAAAATAGGTGGTGAGAATATGGCCACGATATACTATAAAAGGCACATGACAGAATACCTTGACACACTTCCGCAGGAAGCTCCGGTCACCACAGATATGGTTACTGCCTACATGACGGAACGGACCGGAGAGCCGGAGGATAAGGTCAGGAAAACCGTCAATGTAAATCTTGCCCGACTGGAGCGCGAAGGCGTAGTATCCAGAATCACGCGCGGGGTGTACTGCAAACGGATCAAGACGCCCTTTGGGGACTATGTGCCGAGCAAAGAAATGATCTATGGCAGGTGGCTTGTCCTGGATGGAGATCGTGTCATCGGATATGAAACCGGGCTCTCCTTGATGAACCAGATCGGTCTCGTCTCTCAGATGCCGCGCAAAAAATGGATCGCCACGAACAACTACACTCTGCCGGTTCCCAAAGACGTGGAGATTGAGGTTCAGAAACCGCGGGCAGCTGTGACCAACGAGAATTATAAGTATCTTCAAATCCTGGACATGATCGACAGTATGGCAGAAGCACCGGTGGATGCGGCCGCACCGGAAGAGATCATCCGGGAGAAAACGGAAAGTGCCGGTCTGCTTCCGGATCGTCTGATCCTCTATGCGAGAAAGTTTTATCCGATAAAGACCCTGGAAAGAACGGTTGATGTCATTTTAGGAGGGCTGGAATTATGATGCTGCATGAAGACAGATATGCGTTTCTTGCTATACTGAATCAGATTCATGACAGCTCCGGCGTCCGGCTGGATATCTTGGAAAAGGATTACTATGTTTCTCTGCTCCTGAGGGAGCTGGCTGAAAAGCAGAAGGAGCTTCCCGCGTTCTTCAAAGGCGGCACCGCGCTTTACAAAGCACAGAAAAGTATCAGGCGTTTTTCGGAGGACATTGATCTGACCGTCAGCATCGAGAATTGCAGCAACAGTCAGGCAAAAAAGCGGTTGGAGATGGCCACAAAGAAATACACTTCTCTCCCGCGTACCACCGATACGGAGATGGAGGAAGACCGCAAGGGCAGCATTACAACCGTGTATGACTATGAGCCTGCGGTTCCGGTGGATGAGGTCGATCCGCTTCAGCGTTTCCGGCACGTCAAGGTCGAGGCGACTTCCTTTACTGTCAGCGAACCGTTTACGGAGCTGGAGGTCGAGCCTGTCCTCTATACTTTCGCAAGCGAAGACCAGCGGTGGATTATGCGGGAAAACTATGGGCTGATGCCCTTCAAGATTCAGACGATCAAACTGGAACGTATCTTTGCGGATAAGATTCTGGCCGCGGAGTTCTATTACGACCGGGAGCTGTATTTCGATGTGGCAAAGCATGTCTACGATGTGAGCATCATGCTTGACCTTCCATCCATCCAAGCTTTGCTGGAGGATTCTGCGGAGCTGCTCCGTATGATCGGCTATAAGCGGCTGGAGGAAACCCGGAGGATCGGAAGCGATCTTGCGGACAAACCGTTCAGGGACTATCAGATTTTTCATGGCATTGCTTCAAACGCATTCTTTGAGACAGAGTTTCAGAAGATGCAGCGTAATTACGTATTCAATGACGCGGACATTCTATCCAAGGATTTCATTATCCAGCAATGGAAGAAACTACAGGATATCCTATACCGGCTGGAGCAATAAAAAATGTGGAGGCACGGCAGCTTGTGATAAGCGCCGTGCCTCCGTTTATTATCCGTAGATCGCATCCAGCATCCAGCAGCGGAAGCGTTGGAGCTGGCCTACCAGCATGGCCGCCAGCAGAGGCAGACCGTAGGGGCAGATTAAGAATGCCGACCGGAAAAACAAGGTTATGGTATTCGGCAGCTTCAAGCACACACTGCGGTATCTCTACGGGGACGTCACTGCATTTGCGAATTCGGCGGCTTGTTTCTCTCTTGATCCATCTTTGGCAGTTACTGTTCTTGGGATACTTGATGTATTTACCTGTATGGAGCAGCGTCCTTCCGCTGAAGCCCCAATCGATATATCCGCGATGCGGAGCATAGCCTCCGTATTTTATTATCCGAAGCAGACTGTCTGTTTTTCTACTGCTGGTGTCTCGCCGCAGCCTGCGGCGCGCTTTCTGCCACTGATGAGCTGCTTCCGATTCATTCTCCTGCAGTTCGGCGATTCTCTCGTTTAATGCGGTTTCTGTCATAAGCCCTCCTGCTCTGTACAATACGGGTTATAGGCGAGACCCCGTTCCAAGAGCCTCGCTTGGATGAGTAATATTTACGCTGTTCGTTTTTGCTCTGTTTCTTGAGCGGTGTCATCTTCATCGCCATGCAACGTTCCTTTCATCTTTTCCATTTCGTCCATAAAGGAACTGATTTCTTCAACGTAGTGTGGGTGACCGCAAAGCATCATGCTGTTCTTCAGATCCTCCAAGGCTGCGAGGAATTTCGGCACATCCTTCTTTCTGACACGGCAGAAAACAGCAAGGTAGGGAGAGCCGTCTTTTGCATACTCTCGGTCGAACCAAACTCGAACCTTATGCCGGATGAACAACTGATCTGCCAGGTACGGCATCGTATCAAAGAACACGAAGTAGTCATAGAACAATGAGGCGAAGGAGAACTTGCTGATCGTCCAATACAGTTTTTCTCTCAAATTATCCTCCAATTTTGCATTTTCTCTTGCATTTTCCGCTTCTTTCTGCTATCTTTTAATATCACTCTCTTGAAGGAGGCGATTGTCATGGGCATAAAAGCCTATCCCGTAATCGACCTTGTCGCCACGGGAAACAACATCCGTCGCCTGCGCCTGGAGCGCGGCTTGACTGTTCGGGATCTGCAGAGCTACTTCGGCTTTGAGGAACCTCGGGCAATCTACAAGTGGCAGAAAGGTGAAAGCCTTCCTACTGTAGATAATCTGTACGCACTCGGAAATCTCTTTGAGGTTCCGATGGATCAGATCCTGGTTCCCGTTGCGGTAAAACTGCATATCGTTGGTGAGCAGCAGGCTGAGTCCTGCTGCTCAAGTCATTTTATGACCGGCTATTTTGGATACGGCAAGAGTCCGATGCAACTTCAACCATTTGCTCCGTTTGCATTGTCGGCGGCATGACGAGTCACGCTTTCAACACAGCTCACGGAGAAGAAGATCAGTATATGATCATTGTAATCTCGTAACCAGCGAGTTAGGCTTGCATGCCTCACAATGGAGATGTCAGTTCGGAAGCAAGAGTGAGAGTGGTGACGAAAGAGCGGTTCTGTTGTAAGGATGTAGGGCGATGATGGAGAAGCAGGGCGCTTCTTTCTTCCTATCATGAAGGCTCGTAGGGTGAGCCGAACCGGAATATCCTTACGGATGTGTGCAGCCTTATAGTTCATCTGCACCTGAACCGGTATCCGTATTCTCTTATCTTGCCGCACCCAAAATAGTCGGTCGGCGCCAGGGCGTTATGCCCTGGCGTTTTCCATGTATGCCTCGAATGCTTCGGCGAAGCTGGAGTTCACATCGAAGGGCGGCTCATAATCCGCCTTGGAAGTGACCATGCAAAGATCAATCTTCGTGGAAGTCTCATCGGCCTGCTTGTTCAGCTTGCCGAGCTCGACACGGATGACCTTGCGATCATAGTTGATCGTAGTCACGCGCTTGACGTCGCAGCGGTAGGAGATCTGATTGCCTTCAGCATTGAAGCGGTAGCCGGTGCCGCCGTTAGAGATGGTCTGCTCCGAGTTGCGCAGATCGTTCATCCGCTTGAAGGTACGGGCGATGCTCTGTCGAGTGGCATTGAGGCTGACCTCACTGTCCATATCGATGTCAAGTGCGTCCTTTGCCTTACGGATGGCTGCGAACAGCTTGTCCTTCTCATTCAGAAGATACAGCAGAAACTGAGCAATATCGGTGATTTGCTCATAGTATTCGGTTTCGGGGGCGATCAGGACAGTCTCATCCTCGGCTTCTGCCATCACCTTGTGCCGCAGATAGGTGTTCTCCACCTTCGTGACATTGGCGTCACGATCCAGAATGCCCTGGGCTTCATCCATGAAGGACTGGAGCTTGTTTTGGTAACGGAACGCTTCTTTCAAGTTCATATACATTCACCTCGTCATTAAGATTGATTGTCTGTGAATATTGTATCGGGTCGAAGCTGAAAAGTCATTGAACTCATGGTTCACTGCTGCTTTCTGTTTCAAATCCGAACGCCTCATACAGATCCTCTTTGAGTTTTTCTGTGCTGATATCGATCATCTCTTTGATCCGATCTTTCCTTGCCTTTTTGAACCATCGGCTTTTGAAGATTTCCACGTCCTTCTGATAGGCGTCCATGTCTGTGTCGCCGGACTCTGCCCAATCATAGGAGTGCAGCAGGCAGAACACGTCATAAACGAGCGCCGAGATCTCGGGATCACCCAACGGGTTGTCCCTTATGACCTGCTTATAGTTCTTTTCATGCCTGTCGCTGTCCAACCCATATCCGACATGGATGTGATACCCGAGGATTTCACTTGCGGCCGAGTCGTTCATATAATTCCAACATCCTCCGCTCATTTCGGTTCTTCCTCCTTCTCAGTTACAAGCATAATCGGCTCCTCGTCATACCACACGCAGAACGGAAGAAACTTCTCCCGATCCTCATACGGCAGATTCATATAGTCGATGATGTGCTCGTTTGGGAACCAGCTCTCACAATAAGCATGCATCACGCCATGAGGCACAATTCCGATCCACTCTTTTTCTGCCAGCCTGTCTGCAAGAGTGTGGGCTTCAATGAGATACACCGGAATTCCTGCTCTCGTCAGGGCAAGATAAAACTTGACCGTTTCAATGGTTCTGTTCCATGCATCCCCGTCCAAATAGAGGAAATATCCGTCTTTGTCGTCCATCGGCCGCAAAGAAACATGTGTTGAATTACCGCCTCTGCATACTTCCCAGGGATGCCCACCTCCGCGGGAGTAGTCATGGAGCCAGGCATGGAATGCCTCGGGATCGTCAGGATTAAGATCCTTCAGCCCGTCATCCCGACCATCCGCATGGAGGTAATACTGTTCCTTCGGGGTTTTGTCGCAGCCGTTGTATTTATTCTCCGCGTATCCCATTGCACAGAACCGGAAGAAGTCGTTTGCCGTCATGGATGGCAGTCGTTCCTTGATTGTTTCAGAGCCTTCTCCCTGGGCAGACGCCTTCCGAATAAACTCAGCAACGTCCTCTGCGGAAATATCCTCAAAGAACTCTTTTCTTGCCTCCGGCCATACGTCCCAATAATGTTTGCGAAGGATCTTGCCGGTTCGATGCTCCGGGGGCAGGTTCTCTTTGATGAAGTCGTTATATGTTCCTGCCTTGAGCATCTCGATACATTCTTTGACTCCATCAATCAGCCACTGGACAAACTCGGAAATCTCATTCGGAAATCCGGCAGGCTCTCTGCGTTTATCCTGAACGATGACATATTTATGCCCGAGCATGACAGCTCTGTATCCCTCGTCTTTGAGTTGAACAGCCTGCAGCTGATACCACTTTATTTCATCCGGGAACCATGCTTTCCATTCCTCAATGAATTCCTCTGCCGAATCGAAATCACCGCAGGCAACTTCTTCCTCTGCGTTACCGTAATCCTCGATTGGCCCGCGTTCCGCACGAAGCCAGAGCGCCCTTACTCCGTTCTTAGAGACCGGAGCAATCTGCTCGATCAGCTCAAAAAACTCATCAAGCAGTTTGTCGCTCTCATCATCGTATACGCAGCCGTGCATTCCAAAGTGATCATCTCTACTGAGCCAATCGATGTAGTGATCCACTTTGGGTTGAGTTAACTTCCCAGACAATTTTCTCCACCTCCTCGGGGATATCTTCTTTGGAATAAAACACCTTCATATCATCCAGCCGCAGGCATGCAAGCCTTCCGTATGCCGGATATCGTCCCTGGGAAAAGGAATGCGGAAATCCGCACCCACAGTCGATTCCGGTCTTGCCTCCTGACGGAGACCGCCATATCTCAAGCGGGTTGTTGTGCTGATATTCTGATGTCGGTGTGTGACCGAAGATTATGATTTTGCCTTCAAAATCAGGCTCATTGTAGTAAATACGGTTCCATACCGCGTCTTCCTGGTTATCGTACCTGTACATATAGTTGTGGTAGGCTGCAATGGCGCCGTCATGTACGAGGATATACGGCTGACCGTTGACTTCAATGTCGATATTCAACGGCAGGCTGTGAAGATAATCGAATATCTCCTTACGGACAGACTTCCGAATATGCTTGATCTGGAAGTACTCAATAAACTTGCAGAGGCGGAAGCTATTCCAGACTTCTCGGTTCCCTTCACGGGGAACTATGAGCTTGATCAGAAGATTGTTGAACACAAGGCGTGGCTGAAATCGATCCGGCACGAACAGCCAAGCCCAAAGCATCATTACCGTGTCGGCATCTATATTCGCTATTTCAATCAGAAAAACATGACAACTACCTGGAGTACCACATCCGGCAGTACCAGGATAAGTTCGAATAACTTCTTCCCGCTGTTCATACCACAAGTCATAGAGAGAAGAGATCCGCTCGTCAGCGGCAAGGTCAGATACAATTCCGTTCACGATATTGGGGTTTTCCGGTGCAATATCTTTTTTGGTTGCACAACATGGTCGCGGGGGTGGGACTTGAACCTCACGACCTCCTGGTTATGAGCCCGGTTGTAGTCCCCCCACGTCCTCAATCCCGCCGGGCAGCTACCAAGTCATTGTTGTTTCAAAACTCTCCTATGGGTGTTGCCCCAGCGGAAGCCCCATATCTTGGGGGAACCCTCGAGGGTTCCCTACACAATCTTGTGCGCCACCGCATATTGTGCAAATACTTAACACTTCACTACATTATCTTGTGTGAAGTCAATATCTTGGGGGAACCCTCAAGGGTTCCCTACATCATCACGGGGGAACCCCTTAAGGGTTCCCTCTTTTTTATATTCCGTTGCACCGAAGCGACTGTGGTCTTGCGTCACGTGGGCGGTAACCGTTTTTTTTGATTTTCGCACTCTTCAGCTAACTCCGGATATGCCGCTGCAATCTTGTCCAAAACTGCACATTTGTAGGGCGGATATGCGGTATCAACACCCACTCTCCCCTTTTGCCCGTACAGAGCAAGACCATAAAGGGTGCAATGATGTCGGATATGGTTAACCATCCACCGCTTGATGACCTCCTCTGGAGCAGATCCCGGCATTGCATCGTCTCTGCCATAGTACTCTTCGCGCCTGGCGATATAATCAATGGCCTTTTTCCGGATCACATGTATCGGCTCAACATCTATAGTGATTTGCTCAGCAATATTCAGCAAGTTGGCCTTGGTTACCTCTCGCTTCGTGATAATCCCTTTTGCTGCGGAGGTTTTCCGGCGCTCGTATTCTTCCTTCCGCTGCTTAAATTCCGGGGTCGTCTCAGCTTTCTCGACCTCGCTCTCCGGCCACAATTTCATTTCGGCGCCATTTTTGTACCTTGGGTTAGCTCTTGTTTCCGGCTCTGGAAGCAGCTCCTTGATCATCCCTTTACTCCAACCACGCGCCATAATGGCGGATTGTGTCAGTTTTTTTTCGTATTTATCCATTTATTATCCTCCTTTGCTTTATTAACATCCAGATATAATCGCTACAATCACATTTTGAATTACCCACATTATAACTCCATTACGTGAAAGAATCAAACATATGTTCTATATTTTTCAATTCATTCACACATTTATCAATATTCAGTATTCTTGCGTCATTTAGCAGTCAAATAATGCGCGTATTCATCTGATAGAAAAGAGAAGCCAGGCGGGTTGTTCCATAGGTAATTCTTCATTCTCACGAGGATCCCCTCAAAGGAACCACCATAGGCTCTCAACAACATCTCGAGGGAACCCTCAAAGGTCCCCGCTACATCCCAGGGGAACCCTCGAGGGTTCCCCTCCATTCCGCCTTGTGGGGCACTCTCAGAGGTTCCCCATTTTTGGAGCGCGGCGTCTACGGTCCGTGCCGCTGCTCCGAACTGTCTTATCCCGGTTATTGGGCTGCGGTGGTACCCGGTCCGATTCAGACCACCGTAACACACCATTTGTCCCATGAAAACTACGTACGCAAATCTCCCCGCCATTGGGTATTATTATTGTGCCGCTGACCTGCACAGCCTCATGATTGCTTGCAGGGCTGGCAGCAATTACTGTCCGTCCGTCCTCGTGCCGCTCCGTGAGTCCCTGTCTCATCTTGATCTCCGTGGATAGTGGCTTGAGCAGTGTGTAATGTCGATACTGGGCCGCATCCGAAGTGTGCGTCTCGTAATTAATATATGTAGAGCTGCGCAGTTGCCGACCCATCAAATACGCATACGTATCCGGGTCGCTGGCAAGTCCGGCGATATCCAGCAGCATGTGGGCGTAATTATCACGCAGCAACCCCAGCTGGATGGGCGTCCCCAGCATTTGCGGCCGTCCAACCACCCCAACGGAGCCATAACCGGCGAGGACAAGAACATTGTTAGCCGCCTCCACAACGGCATCCCGGCTCATTTCCGTATCCGCAGCATCACCCGAGGCCGCTATATGCCATGACCCAATCACATCCGCACCGTTCGCCGCGGCGAGCTGGTTTCGCACCGCCGCCAGGCATCTGGCTGCGTCCGGGATAACGGGCCGTGAGTAGTCGTGCATAGCCACCTTTGCCTCTGGCTTTATGAGGCGCATAATCACGTAGTCCTTAAAGCCCTTCATTATTGTCACATCATTCCAGGTCATTCCCGCAATCTCTGTCCAGCTAAATCCGCTCATAAGCAGAAATACGACGCAACTCATATTGCTGGGCTTTTCCAGCAGCAGCGTCGCGGCCTTGCAAAAGACCTCCTGGCTGATGCTGCTGCTCTTCTGCAGCGCACGCTGGAGAGATTGCACCGTTGGAGTGCCGACCTCAACAGACGGAAACGGGTTATGTCCCGTCACTTTTCCGCGGTTTGACAGGTAGTCGAAAAAGCTCCCGCAAAGGTCGATATCGCTCTCGGTCACGTTGTCCTGCTGCAGCTGCCGCCGGATCTCCTTGCGCCTCATAGTGGCAAATGGCGTTGACGGCAGCCGGGTGAAAACACGCTCAATCGCCCTCTTGCGCTGGTCATTCTGCGGGGAGGCCCCACCAAAGCGAATTGCCAAAAAGTCGTCCAGGTGCAGCCGCACCGCCAGAGTCGGCGTCAGCATTTCCGGCGTTGCAGACGCGCGAAAGGCGTCAAGAATCTGGCCATCGTTTTCGAGAATCAAGGCATCTGCCTTTCCGCGAATATAGCCGCCTAACGCCATGGGCTCCACGAGATCAGTCCGCAGCGTCCATGATGCATACGCATCCTTGTCCTTGACCGCCGCCGCGCCGCTCATCATGCGCTCGCGCTTGCTCTTGCGCACCTCTGACACCATCACGCGCCCGGTGATGATGTCCAAAAGACTCAACGTACCGCTGTACAGGTACCGCTTGCCCTTATTGGGTTGACCCGTCGCCCCAGCCACGGGTAAGTCATTCCGACTCATCGTCAGGTTATAGTATTGACCATCGATTCCGACTGTGCCCTTGGCGGACACGAGTCCATTATCGTCCGCTGTAATGTCAAGATTCACGCCGTCAAATACCTGGCGAAACGCGCTCAGAAAATCTTCTCTGCTGTATTTTTTCACCTAATTGTCCTCCTAATTGTTTGCATTTTTGGCATCTCTCCACGTGGTGTCGCCGATTACCATCCGGTCAATGCCCCGCCAGCTTTTGGGTGTGCTCAGGGCACTCAGCTTCGTCAGCTGCTTTGCGCCGCTCGGCAGGATAATCTCCACCAGCTCGCCTGCCTCGGCCGCGCTGATGTTGATCTCCACCGTCACGTCAGCACCCGTGGTGTTGGCGATGCGCACCTCTGAGTACGGGATAATATCCCGCATGCCGTCGCCCTCGCTAATTTGATACGCCGAGATGGCCGGGTTATTGGAATACTGTTCATGGGGCAGGAAAATATAGCGCTCCATCCGGCGCACGATGTCCCGCTGCACGTCCGGATTGGTCATATCGATGCTATGCGCCTTTGTCATCTTGCCGCGATCGCTCGGTACGTGGCCGAGCATGCGGTCCGTCTCCAGCAGCGACAGGCCCATCTCGTGCCGCATGATCCCGGCAAAGATGCGGCGCAGTACATAGCACGCAACCTTGTCCGACCGCAGCGCCTTAGCCTTGTCCCGCGTGTCCTCCAGGTCCAGGTCATCATCCTCTATACTCTCTGCCAACTTGTCCAGGTCCGACGCCCCGGCGCCGCACTGCACCAGCAAGTTCTTGACACGGGCGGCGCAATCCTGTGCCCGGTTCATGACGGCATCGTCGTGTGGATAGTCCTCCCCAATCCGGTTGCAGCACTCGAGCAAAACTGTATAGCCCCACTTAGGACACAACACGTGTCGATAGCTGTGCTTGTTTTTCAGGCGACGATCTATTTTTCCAGCTCGCTCCTGGCATTCGACCGTCACCATGCAATACTCCTCAGCGTCATAAAAGCTGATGTCGTGCGGCTTTACGGCCGCCGCCTCAGCGGGGCGTAGGCCAAAGACGACCAAAACGGCAAAGAGCGCAAACTTGGGATCCTTAGCGGCCATCTCGGCGATTGACTCATACAGCTTACTGAGCACCTCCCGCGGCAGGTGCTTGACCTGCTCCTGCCTACTCGCCGCCGCCGGAGCAAGCGTCCGGGAGAGCCTGATTGCCGGGAGGTTGCTGTTTTTGTCGCGCATATGCGCATAAATGATATCGGCGTCCCGTAAGTGGTTGCTCACCGACTCCACTGCGCGATCGTGATCTTGACCGTTGCGCTGCATCGTCTCCTCGATCAGCTTGCTCTCAATGTCGTCTCGATCTGCCATGCAAAATTTATGGTTTGTAACGTCCGCAAAAGCACGGATTTTTGGCAAAACATTGCGCTCAAAGTACTTAATCGCCACGTTTGTCGTCTGTGGGCTCCAGCTGGAGATAAGCCCATGCGGCTTAGGCTGCGCCAATGCGTATTTGAGGGCCTTGAGGGCTTGGTCCATGTCCTCGGCTGTCGCCGCAGGGCCCCGGCCAAAAAGCTGCTCATAACGCTTGACGGCCTTGTCGATCGCATTGCCGATGGCATAGCTGCGCATCTCAGCGCCATAACGCTTGCTGTCGACAAAACCCACCTCGGTTATCTCCGTCGCCTTGTCAGCGCGGATCAGCTTGACTCGCGCAAAGCACTCGTCGCCCCGCTCGACGACTGTGACATCCGCGACAATGCCCGCCAGCCCATGTACTGGCTTATACATTTTCGATCACCTCCATGAGCGATATTACATACCACCGCGAGGGAGATTATTTGCTCCCGGTCCTGATTCCGCCGGAGGCACCACGCATCGGGGCGTGGGGCTTAAGACGGAAGCGGTTACTTGCAGAAATATCACGACGGTATCCACACCGGACTGCTTCTCAGCGGGAAGCTGAATTGTACTTTCATAAATTCTCCTTATCGTATCGAAGATTTGTTTTCTCGATCTGCCGGGGAGCCTCGCCCGGCGCGCTTCAGGAGAAGCCTCCGACGGACCGATTTCTTACAGGTGCATGATAGCAAGTGAATCAGATAATGTAAATAGCATAACGTAAAGCAAATGGTGGTAGTAAGAATATAGTTATATCTATTGTAAAGTAAATGGTGGCTTTAAAAATATTGTTATATCTATTGTAAAGTAAATGGTGGCACTCTATTGTGCTCTGTGTTATAGTTGGTATAGAACAAAAAGAAGGGAGCTCGTTATGGCTAAACGAACACATCGCCCTCTGGACACAGATCGCACCGGACTGCTTGGCCTAGACGAGCTCTATGTGCTAAATGGTCGCGGCGACCGTAATAACTTTTTCGCCTGGCAGCATGAACATGAACTCAACTGCTGCCCTCTATGTGGCGGAAAAGCGATCAAGATCCAGGATCATTTTGCGAAGACCTACCTCGACTACATCGTCGATTCCGGGCACCCGCGAGTAATCCGTCTGACCCATGAGTTTTTTAAGTACCGTTGTCTCAACGAGAAGTGCCGGCATATCTTTTCGAAAGAGATCGGCTTTGCTTCCAAGTTCGACAATGTTACCTACAGACTTGAAAACGAGATCGCCCGCAAGGTTATCGAAGGTTATTCCTACAGCCTGGTCCAAGGGCTGTTTCAGGATACGATATCACGGCAGGCAGTCGGCCAAATCTTTCATCGTTGGACGCAAAGAAAAGAATCCGCAAGAGCAATTCAAGATCCGCCGTCCTCTCTTGCGATTCTTACCGGGCATGCAGGCGAGAACCGATATACGCTCTTTCTTAATTTAGATGACGGCATTCGCGTATTTGATGTTCTTCTCGGAGTCGACTCCGCTGATATTGGGTCTGTGATCCAAAAGCTTGTTCCGGGAGTGGGGACGGTGATAACGGATTGCGACCCCACGATCAATGACGCTGTCGCTAACTACCTCCCCTCCGCACTTCACATTATCCCGGTTGAATTATGGCTTCGTCCCGCAACGGAACTCTATCAAGAATTTGCACATATAAAAATTAAATGGTGTCCTGTTGCGCGAAAAGATTCTTTGATTATGATTCCCCGCTCCAGAATTAACCGTGACGAATATGATTTGGAACGCCTGTTGGCTGCTAGGCCTGAAGTGAAACCGGCCTATGAAGACTATAGCCGTCTCCGCGGGCTGATTGAACGCCGCGGTGAGCTGTGGGTATACGCGGAACTGAAGGAATGGGCCGACTCCGTCTGTGATGACACAAATGCCTTCTTGGCTCCTTCGCTCTACCTTCTGAAAGAATATCGGAGTGAAATAGAAGCGCAGACCCAACACCGAAAAGCTGTACCGGCTCGGTTAGCCGAATATGTATCCGAACTAGAAGATCTGCTTTCGCAAGCAAAGACCTTTTCGGAAGACATCCTGAAAGCCCGCGTGCTGTACGCTGTCGATACAGACCTGCAGGACTGGCGCGGAGTTCCCATCCAGAATGTAATTCAGGCCCTACAAGATATGGGCCTCGCAACCAAGAGGAAAAGGAGAGAACCTAATGAGTACCAGTGAAGAAAGAATCCAGGAAGTAGGCCGCCGGGCCCAGGAGAATGCGAACCTGATCTGGAATGCCGCCAACTCCCTGTTCGGCGCTTTTAAGCCCCATGAATACGGTCTTGTTATTCTCCCCATGTGCGTGATCAAGCGTTTCCACGACTGTCTGCTGCCGACACGCACCGCGGTTCTGGAGGCAAAC
>JAFSMP010000009.1 GCA_017447875.1 Paludibacteraceae bacterium
GCTCCGCAAAAAACGTACTGCCCCGTACTCATGCTTTTGCGTTCCCCATCCGCAAAAGAATGTTTTTGCCGGAGCACATTCGCCAATGCGGATGTAAGGGTAACAGGTTAACGCTTATTTTCGATTTCGAGTGCAAAGGTAGTATAAAAAAACGAAGCCACCAAATTTTGCGGCTCCGTTCGATAATAAATATAATTTTTAGCGCAATCCGATGTATTCACGTAGCGAATCAGCGTCGTTTTTCGATAGCCATCCTCTCTTCCATGCGTAAGAGTAGAAGAAGGACGAATGTGTCTTTTGTCGCAAGCCTTTTGCTCGCCAGCCGTCATAGAGTGTTTTCATCCTGCGCAGGTCGATATGCGGATAACGGGTTTGCGTTTCGGGCAGGATATCCGCAAGGATATATACTTTTTCATTCATATGCCGAAAGTGTGTTTGAGGTTGACGATGTCTTGTGCGTTGTAGGTTTCAAGTTTGAGGTTTTGCGCTGCAACGAAAAAGTGTGCTTCACTAAGGGCACTTTTCAGTTCCTCGCGCGAAACTCTAACATCGGAGATGTGTAGATTGGATTGTGCGAGTTCGGCGCAGAGGACGATGAAACGCCAATGTCCGTCGGGCGGTGCATAGCCACGTTGATTACGTTTGGAGAAGAAACCGTTTTTACGATGCTCGATATGGTAACCGAGCGATGAATCCAACATTCCTGTGAGGGATTCGCATTGTTGTGATAAGATGATTTTCATAATTCTAAACACTTAATAACCACTTGTTAATCCGCTAAAAAGTACCATTTATCAGGGCTTAATCTCTTTTTTTGCGATTTGCCATGCTCGGGCTTTATTCTTACATTTGCCGGAAGCAAATAGTTCCAGGACGTATTCATGACGTTTTTTGAAGAGCGCGCGTGCGTCAAGTTCGGCATCGGAAGGTGGTGATGAACGTTGGTACGAAGCGGCAGAACGCAGGTACATACGCATTTTGTTCCTGTTAATTGACGGAGCTCGTCGCGTGGTGACGATGAAGAAACCGCGTTTTTTGTTTTGTCCCGCCCACGTAAGTAGTGAGCTGAATGTCCCGTAGACGAACGGGCTTGCTAATTTTTTCTTTGACATAGTTGTAAATGTTTTTTGCCGTGCGGCGTCTGACGATAATGATATCGCCAAAGTGCACGATGGGTTAAAAATTGAGGGGTATTATCCCTATTAAACATTGATTTAAGAAACAGCACCGCAGGTAGTCAGCCCCGAAGGGTTACCAATCGCGTTGGATTGTTCGCGCAACGATGCGCGAAAAATGCACAGTGGTTACCAATCGCGGACCCATTCGAGGTGAAAGAGGTTCATCGTCTCGCGTGTGCAAAGCTTGTAGGCTCCGTTGTAGCGTACTTGTACGATGTCGCCTGTTTCGTCACCGCGAAGGAAGACGGGTTGTGGTTCGGGGAAGTCGGCTACGAAGAAATAGGGGTTTGGGTTGTCTCCGGGGTGTCCGGGCGCGCCCTCTTGCGCGGCTTCTACAATGGCTTTGCGCGCCACTTCGGACCGTGCCTCAAAGATCATCTGTGTGGCGGCTCGTCGGTTGTGGTACTCGGGTGCAGGATTAAAGAATTTCCAAAATTTTTCAAACAGGCAGTCCTGCTGCTCTTCGCAATCGCGTGCGCATAGCGCGTGTTGCTGCTCTTTTTCTTTTTCGTTCATATTATTAATTATAGATAGGGGGGTTATTAGGGGGGAGCACATTTTGTGCATCGCTTGTCACATTTTGTGTCGGTTCTGTCACATTTTGTGCATTGTCTGTCACATTTTGTGTCAAGGCAAAGAGTTTTTCCTCTCTCCTCTCTATTAGCCCCAAGTTTAACAATTTCTGCACGGCTCTACGTGCGGTTTCATGTGACATGACGAAAGGCATCGCGGCTGCGAGTTCGCGATAATTGCCGTACCATCCTCGTCCTGCACGTGTGCATTTGAGGATAGCGGCAAAGATGCAGGCCTCGTTGGCATTGAGGTCGTAACCGCGGGTTGTCTTATCGTCAAGGAGTAGTTTCATAACTCGGACAGTTTGAGTGCACGTTGATAGGACCATAAGGCATCGATACGCATGGAGCGCCAGGCCTTTTTGTCGATGTCGTAAAAAGTGACAGTCTGCCGGTTGTAAGCGGCTTGCTGCTCGGGTGTACGTACGCCTTTGGGGGTGTCGGGCGTGGGTACGAGGTCGGGGCATGTAGTACCTCGCGCGGGACGGAGTGTTCCGTCAATCTTCTGGAATTGAAAGAGGACGATGCCTTGGATATACGCGCTTATATGTCCGGAGTGAACGAACAGGAGGATGCTTATTATGCCCTTTTTGTCCGCAAATACAAGTCCAAACAGTTCCAGTTATGCCCCTTTGGCGTGTTCCAAAGTCGGGATGCCAAAAACGGACAAATGGAGATCAAAGTGTACAACCCCAGTCCCGAACCCGACCATAGGGATATATCCGGCTTCCATTTTTATGTGGATCCCAAGGCAGATTCTCCGCAGAAATACCAACTCAAGATAGCTCGTATCGATTATCCTTCCTACCTGTACTGGAAGGCGTATAACGAGCAGATCGTCACACGCGGAATCCTCTTTATTCCGATCTATAAAAACATCCCCGGTAATGTCTCCGGCGGACAGGGTATCTTCACCGGCATGGGCAGTTCCGTCTATTCCTTCGCCCTCGCCCCGGATTCTACCTATCGTTTCTGACCTAAATTGTCAAAAAAGCAATACCTTTTCAAACCTCTAAAAACGGCATTTTTTTAGAGGTTGTTAGATATTATAAACTATTGCATATATGTGAATTACGTGTGCTTTGAAATAGGCATGGTCTAGGATTGGTACTTAGTGCGTAGTCGCATGCCTCTCCCTTGCCACTTTTTTACCCCTAATCCCGCTTCCCTAATCCCTAATCGAAAAAAAAATCACTTTTTTCTTGCATATGTCATTTTTTTGTAGTAACTTTGCAGTCGCAAAGGCTTTAACCTACATGAATAAGTGATATAATAGCAATATAACATGAAAATGAAAAACATCTATTATTTATTGTTTACACTACTTTTTCCCTTAATGAGCATTCAGGCCGAGGAATACTATGCAATCAAAGTTGTGAAACTTGACGGTCAAGAATACGCCCAAGCCTACGCGCTTATCGGGCGACTTGAGTTTACCAATGATAGTATGTGCTTGGTTAGTACAGATGGACAGATTCTCGGTCGTGAATTACGAACGGACGTTCATAAGATCGTCTTTGGGAATGACACGATAGCAATGGCTATCCCGTCTGTTGAAACGGATTCCAAAATACAAATATACCCTAATCCCGTTCAGCAAGCCTTAATCATCAAGGGAGCGCAAGCGAATGAAACCATCCGTATATATACGTTGAATGGTGTGGTCCTAACGACTGCAAAAGTACATGACGAGTTAACGTCCATCGATGTAAGCAACTTACCAGTAGGTCAATATCTATTGCAAGTGAATACACAAATTATAAAACTTATAAAACAATGATATGATGAAAAAGCTCTTCCTTTTTGTTCTTGCCGTCTTGGCATTATCTACAAGCAATCTGTTTGCCCAAGTGATGATTTGGCGGAATGGTCAAGTCTTGTATGAATATGAACGTCCTGTAGATAGTATTACCTTTATTCATGATAGGGATCATAGCGTATATGATTTCTCTACGATTGACCACGTGCAAGAGCGTATTAGCGGCTTATATTACCAATTCGGACGTAATAACAGCTACCGCAATCGTTTGGCTTGCGGCTACCAAGGCATAAATACGGATATAGAATACAATTATCGCGGTTATTCCATTGAGAACACTGCTATTGCTACGCAATATGCGATGACAGCTGATGGCGTATCGGATTTAACTAATGTTGGTGGTAACGATCCTTGGAATGTGTTGACCACATTGGTTCATGAGGCAGGTTTGGTGATAGACGGTATCCGTCAGCATTGTGACACCACGGACGAACAATTTGCGTACGCCTTAGGAGAAGCACTGACTTTGCGTTCGTACGCCTATTTAGAGATGATAAAACTGTGGGGAGATATTCCTTTGGAATATTTTGAACCCCTTCAAAATGCGGCCGCACCTGTTCAAACGCCCAAAGTGGATAGGAACATCGTGTTCGAGCGCATTCGTGCGGATTTGAAACGAGCCGCAGAACTGATGCCTTGGTCGGAGAGTTGTCCTGCGATAGGTTGCTTTGGAACGCCACGTATATACACGGATGGATATACGCTCAACGAGAATGGGTATGGTGTCTATATGGATGACAAATCTGCGCCGACGAATTACACCGGTCGTCCAAGCAAAGCAGCAGCTTTGGCTCTTTTGGCTCGTGCAGATTTGATGTATGCCGGTAAGGCTATGAGACCGGATAACTGGATCGTGGGTGGAGGAAGCAGTTATTCCGTGCAGTATAATATCAAGAATGCCGTCAAACGGCAAGATATCTATCAAGAGGTATTGTGGGCCTGCGCACAAATTCTCAAAAATAGCAACGAAGAGGTCAAATTCCAAACCAACTACGAGGATATCTTCAAGAAAATTTGTGCTGACGAAACTACCTATTACCAATCCGAAGTGATTTGGGAGATTCCCTTTAACAATGGTGCCCGCGGACAGTTCATGAATTATAATGCATTACGTGTAGATCAGGAAGCAATAGGAAAATTCATCAATACCGCAAATAACGGAACTCTTGTGGCGATAAATGCAGCACAAACAGTCGTACCTACGTTGTATTATGACTTTGAAGAGGGAGATATGCGTCGGGATGTCACGATTGTACCTTATAAATGGACATACGGAGTACCAACCAGCTCTATCGGGGAAAATAGTATTTACCAACAAATAAATCCGATTATTCGTTTCTATTTGGGTAAATATCGTATCGAATGGATGAATCGTACCTATAATAATGATGATGGCATAAACTATCCGATTATTCGATATGCAGATGTCCTTCTTATGTTCAGCGAAGCTTCTATCGGTGGTATTAGCGGAGATGTGCCGGAGAATAACACAGGTATAGACGGCAACGCTACTTTCAACAAAGTAAGAGCACGTGCAGGTTTGGCTTCCAAAACACTTACGATGGAGAACCTAATGAAAGAACGCGCATTCGAATTCTGCGGCGAGTATATCCGCAAATATGACTTGATGCGTTGGGGATTGCTCCAAGATAAACTTGTTGCAACCAACACACGTTTGCAAAACCTTGCCGCACATACGGGTGAATTTGCACAATTAGGCGACTCGGTATATTACCACTACAGCCGAGATGACCATTATTCCCAAGTAGGACCTGCATTTGTCATAGACAGTATATGGGGTCTCAACAAAGGAGAAACAGGAATGCCGGCTACCTACAATACGGAAAATGGCTGGAGGCGTAGCAGTATATACACGAGAGAAGATGGATCTGTCTTTAGTTCCTACCAATTATACGAGCATCCTCAAACGATAGATAGCCGTCAATATTGGCCGATCTTTCCTGTAAATCTGCAAAGCAGTAACGGAAATCTGTGGAATGATTACGGTTATTAGGATGCATGCCTATTATTTGACGCATGAGCGAACTGGAATATACGGAGCACGGCTGGCGCAACACTCTTGACACCAAGCGACATCACCGGGACCGAAACTGGGACTACAAGGGGTTCGGTCAGTTAGTCGGCACAAATCCGGAGGATGCTCATATACAACTCAATACGTTTGGAGAGCAGGTACTTGATATCTTGCTGCGAACTCCGCGTGTCTATTCACCTAAAGGGTATGCCCTCAAAATTCTTGCATCACAGATAATGCCGGATCATATTCATTTGGTGTTGCAGGTAATTGATCCTATCCCCCGGAGTGTTGGACTCATCATTCGTGGTTTTAAAAGTACATGTTCAGCCGCTTATAGACGCATGTATGTTACCGGTGACAATGATGTCACCGAAGTGCACAGTGATAGCCAAGCCGATAATGACATTGTGCATTTTGCTCGCATCTTCGCGAGCACCGGCAGCATATGGGAAAAAATCCCTTCTCACTATCACGAGCGTATCCTGCATCACGATGGCCAGTTGGATGCGATGGTACAATATGTTAAAGCCAACCCCCGTCGCCTTTTTCTCAAACGCGCAAACCCCGACCTCTTCCGTATCCATCAGCAGACACAGATAGCCGGTGTTTCCTGCACCACCCTCGGTAATATGTTCCTCGCAGAGCAACCCTTCCGCGCGGTTCTCCAATGTTCCCGTAGACTTACACAAGCCGAGATAGACACCCGCAAAAACGTATGCATGGGTGATGCCGATAACGGCACCGTCTTCATCACGGCTGCCATCTCCGAAGGCGAGAAACAGATAGCCCGTGCCCTACGAGAAGCCGGCCATCCGCTCATCATCTTGCTTGAGAAAGGCTTTCCTAAACCCGAAGATCCGCACTATAAGTTCTTCAAGCCGAGCGGTGTCTATTTCGAGGCTTGTGCAGCCGGAAAATTACTGCTCGTAGAACCTCACCCGGATCTCTTCGAACAGCCCGAAGTGGTAGCGCAAGTAACAGCCAAAATAGGCGATATTCCTCATGACGCCTTGCGTTACCGTTTCGTGGCGCTCAATGTCATCGCTACAAGATTATCCTCTTCAGAGACCTGCTATTGATCAGCCATTAACCAAACGATACCCCTTTGTTGCCCACTACATCATATTTGCAAAATATTCAAAGTAAAAGTTTGTTTTTTTGCAAAAAAACTTGCATATGTCATTTTTTTGTTGTAACTTTGTGCGCTTTTTTGAAAAAACATATGAATATCATCAAAACACCTATAGAGGGATTATTGGTTATTGAGCCGCAAGTGTTCAAGGACGCACGAGGTTACTTCGTGGAGACGTACAACGAGCAGCGGTACCGTGAGGCAGGGATAGAGGCGGAGTTTGTGCAGGACAACCAGAGCTGTTCGAGTTACGGGGTGGTACGCGGTTTGCATTTTCAGCGTCCGCCGTACAGTCAGGCGAAGCTGGTGTGCTGCACGGTGGGTCGCGTGCTGGATGTAGCGGTCGATCTGCGTAAGGGCAGTAAGACCTACGGCCAGTGGTACGGGGTAGAGTTGAGCGAGGAGAACAAGCGTCAGTTCTTTATCCCGCGCGGTTTTGCGCATGGGTTCTCGGTGCTGAGTAACCAGGCTATCTTCACCTACAAATGCGACAACCTCTACCATCCCGAGGCAGACGGCGGTATCTTACTCAATGACCCGGACTTAGGCATCGATTGGCAGATACCCGAAGAGTTGCGGATCATCAGTGCCAAAGATACCAAGCATCCGACCTTGAAGGAATTGGACAATCCTTTTTAGTCGAAAGAAAAAAGTCGAAAGAGAAAAGCGATATGAATATTCTTATTACAGGTGCAAACGGTCAGTTGGGCAACGAGATGCGGGTGCTGAGTGCTGCGCATCCGAAGCATCAGTATTTCTTCACCGATGTCGTTCCGGCATTGGAGACCTATGACCTGGACATATGCGACAAGGCGGCGGTGGGTGCTTTCGTGGAAGAACATGCGATCGAGTTAATCGTCAACTGCGCGGCGTACACGAACGTGGACAAAGCCGAAGAGGACGAAGCGACGGCGATGAAGATCAACGCCGAGGCGGTGGGTGTATTAGGCAAGCAGGGCGTGAAGGTGATTCATGTGAGTACCGACTATGTGTTCTCGGGTGACGAGCACGTGCCCTGTCGGGAGACGGATCCGGTGGCACCTCGTACGGCGTACGGTCGCACGAAATATGCGGGTGAGAAGACCCTGCTGGCGGCGTGTCCGGAGGCGGTGATCTTGCGTACGGCGTGGCTCTATTCGGAGTACGGCAATAACTTCGTGAAGACGATGATCAAGTTAGGCCGCGAGCGTAAGGAGTTGGGTGTGGTGTTCGACCAGATCGGTACGCCGACCTATGCGGCAGACCTGGCTGCAGCGATCTTCACGGTCATCGAGGCGCCGATGTGGCAACCGGGTATCTACCATTTCACCAACGAAGGTGTCTGCTCGTGGTATGACTTCACGCTGGCGATCCACGAACTGGCCGGTATCACGACCTGCAAGGTCGCTCCGATCTTATCGGAAGAGTATCAGTACAAGACGCCGCGGCCGCACTATAGCGTGCTGGATAAGTCGAAATTCAAGAAGACCTTTAATGCACAAATACCTCACTGGATGGACGGACTGCGCCGTTGCGTTAAATTGTTAAAATAGTCGAGATCACGAGATCACGAGATCACGTCATTACGAAATCATAAATGAAAGAGACATTAGATTTTTTAGCAGAGTTAGCGGATCATAACAACAAAGATTGGTTTGACGCGAACAGAGCCCGGTACCAAGCGTGCCGAGACCGTTTTATAGCGTTCTCGACGGAGTATATCTCCCGTCTGACGGAGTTCGATCCGACGCTCACAGGGCTGCAAGCGAAAGACTGTATCTGGCGCATCAACCGCGATATCCGTTTCTCGGCGGACAAACGGCCGTACAAAGAGTGGTTCGGCTGTTTTCCTGCTACCGGCGTGTCGGGACAACCCAAGACATGGGGAAAGAAATCCATGCGAGGCGGTTATTACGTACATATCCAACCCGGTCAGTGTATGTTCGCAGCCGGCATCTGGGATCCGGGCAAAGAGCTGCTCAAAGCGCTCCGCTCGGAGATAGAAGCCAACTACGAAGAGGTGGAGGCGATCATGGGTTCCCGCCAATGGAAGAAATACTTCGCGCAGGATTTTGATAGTTATTGGGGCACAGGTCTTAAGAAAGTGCCGGCAGGTTTTGATCCGGATTTTGTGCATGCCGAATGGCTCAAACATAAGATGTACACGGTGTCGGTACCGCTGAGCGACGAGACGGTCTGCTCGCCCGACTTCATGGACCAAGTGGTGGATATCGCCAAGACCGCCAAGCCGATGAATGACTTCCTCAATTACACCTTCGAGGAGTACGGAGAGTTTCCGAGTAGGTGCTGAAAGGGTGAGAGGATGAGAGGATGAGAGGATGAGAGGGCCCGATAGTTCAACGGATAGAATAAGAGTTTCCTAAACTCCAGATCCGGGTTCGATTCCCGGTTGGGCTACAAAACAAAGCTTAGATCCGAGTTCTTAGCCCTAAAGGGCACGATTATTACGATTCCCGGGCGGAATACCAAACAGAAAATAACAACAATAACATATCATGAGACACAGATGGATTTTCTTAGTGGCATTGCTAATGGAGATGCCCTTGTTCGCACAGAACGACACGATCATCCGCACTTACAACGACACGACCTACAGGAACGTGACGGATACCGTGGTATCGGTGACGTATATCCCGGACAGTGTAGCGAAAGAGCGGGAAGTGGTCATCACCGCCGATTCGACGGATCGTCGCGGTCATTATATCCAGGCGCATATAGGGCTTGGGTACGGTAGTTTGGGGTATAAGTTGAGTGGCGACGACAACCGTGCCTCCGGATCGTTCAGCGCCCTGATGCAACTGCAGTACGCGTATTATTTTCATCCTAACTGGGGCGTAGGAGCCGGTCTATGGTTCACCAACTACACCTCGCATGCGTCCATCGGCGGTTCGTACGAATGGAAGGGTCAGACGGATACGGATCTGGAGACCAACTACGACCATACGGCACGGGTCAACACCTGGGAAGAGCGGGAGACGATCCATAACTTGGGTATCCCTATCTCGGTGCAGTTCCAGATGCGTAAGGACGCCTGGAAAGCCGGTATCTTCGCTGCCGTAGGTATCGCACCGTCGTTCTCGGTGTCGAAGCGCTACAAGGTGCAGGAAGGCCGGCTCACCCACTCGGGTTATTACCCCAAATGGGACCTGACGCTGACCGACATGCATGAGTTCGGCACCAAGGACTATACCGATGCCCCGGAGGCGAAAGGCAAGATGAGCGTGCGTCCGCAGGTGGCTTTCTTCGCGGACTTCGGAACGCTCATCCCGTTGAACAAGCAGTTCGACGTGTTGGTCGGTGCGTACGTGAACGTATCGATGAACGATGCCAACAAGTCCGACAAACAGGACATCGGATGGCGGGACGAGAACTTCGACTTCATGAACGAGTACAAAGGTGCGTACGCCACGACCTTGGCCGGTGCTTCCCATCCTTGGGAGGTAGGTGTGAAAGTCGGTCTCCACTGGCATTATATCAAGCCGGAGGAGCGTCATAAGGAGCAATATTTCGAGTATTTCCAACGGGCAGAGACCCATACGGAGTACTTCACGCATGTGGATACGATCATTGTTGCCCGCGTAGATACACCGGTGCACGCGACCGAAGAGACGGTCGTTCCGACGCAGATACGCAAGGTGGCGCAAGAGGTGGAGCGATTCAACAAGGTCTATTTCGCCTTCGACAAGTATGAGTTGACCAATAAGGCGAAGTTCTACCTCAACTCGATCGTAGCGGCACTCAACCGCGTACCGGAAGCGCAGATCATGATCGACGGTCACGCTTCGGCGGAGGGTCAGGACGAGTACAACGATATCCTGTCTGCTAACCGTGCACGGACGGTAGCCAACTACCTCGTCAGCCGCGGTGTGGATCGCAGCCGTATCGTGACGGCAGGTCACGGATCGCGTATGCCGAACGAAGATATGGAGCGCGAAGAGATGCGTCGCGACCGTCGTGTAGAGATCAAAGTGGTGTATAACGACAATGTAGTATTGGAGCAATAAGGAGGAGCAGCTATGAAAACAAGATATATCGTATTCGGTTTATTAAGCCTGGCGCTGAGTGCCAACGCACGTATGTACAACGCCGGTGAGCAGATTTACCTCAATTCGGACCAGACCACTTCGGATGCGGACGGTCAGAACTTCGATTGGAAGAAAGACGGAGCGAAGTTATTCCTCTATTTCTTCCAGAGTACCGTTCCGAGCAATAACGAGTGGGTGACGATGAACGCTATTGAGTCCGGCAGCACGGTGTTTGCCGGTTCGATAGGCGGTGTCCACCCGTGGTACGACCGCGTGATCGTGGTGCGTAAGTCCCCGACGGGTACCGCCGGCAACTGGGACGACAAATGGACCCAGAGTTGCGACATCAACATCCCGGATAACAGTGACTGCGACTGTAACTTCATCAATATCTACTGCGGTACGACGGCTAACTGGAAAGGCTACGCACCCAAAGCGAGCACCCTTCCTTCGGCGGCTTCGATCGCGGCAGGCGGTGTGACGATGGAGTCGATCAGCATCTGTCCGGCTGACCTGGGCGGTCCGTTCTCGCTTCGGGTCAAACTGAACGCTGCCAAGACCGACTATGTCTATACCGACGTGAAAGGACACGGCTGGTACCGGTCCACCGACGGCAACACCTGGACCGAGGTGGAGACCGGAACGACCGGTGAACCGTTGGACGGTCTGGACGATCATATCGATCTTAACCAGAACCAGTTACCGGCTACTTTACCTGGCGGCGTGCTCTATTACTATCTCCATTCGAACATCGCTTCGGGACGCAGACTGATCAAGTTACAGACCAACTCCACCCGTTGTGACCTGGACTGCGAGATCACCTCCTTCGAGACCGCGGTGTCGAACGTGAACGCCGATGATAACACCTATACGCTGGACGGTATGGTCGCTTTCGGCAAGGCCAACGGCAAGTTAGTCATCTCCTGCGACGGCAAGTCCATCACGATCGATGATCCCCAGAGTCCGCAGGCCTTCTCCTTACACGGTGTACCGGCTGCTACGACGGACGGTCAGAAGACCACGGTGACGGCGAACTTCGCCGGAGACCCGACCAACTGTTCGCAGACCATCACCATCAACGTGCCGAACGCCAAAGAGGCGGTAGCGGTGACGAACGTGGACTCCTTGACCGGTAAGACCTTCGTGCTCACGCCGAAAGACTATGACCCGGCGAATACGTATGTATGGTTAGCCGACGGCGACACGATCAAGGGTGCTCCGCAAGTGCTCGTCATCGATCCGTACGGCAAGGACTCGACCACGACCTACACCTACAAGGAGTATTATCCCGCCAGCGGCACGATGGACGATATGATGACCAACGGTGACTACGAAGACGGCGCTTGGGACTATAACACGACGAAAGTGAGTGAGTACACCTACTGGGGCATCTTCCCGCAGACCGCTTCCTCGCAGATCGATTTCTACGGAGATACCTTACCCGGCGGTGTCAATTACCCGACCAAATACAAGAGTAACGGTTTTGCAGTCGTACGTAATGCGTATAATTTCTATCCTACCTATGCGAAAGTAGGGGCTAAGTCCGGTAATAACTTCGCCCTCTTCGATGCCGCCACCGGTGCTGCCGGAGCCAATAAGAAAGCCTGGTACGCTACGACCGCAGATAACAGCAAACTGAAGCTGCAGAAGGGTACGACCTACGTGCTCTCGTTCTGGGCGGCGAACATCAATAACTACGGCGAGATGGACAATGCGGCACGGTTCAAGTTCCGCATCGAGTACAACTCCAAGACCTGGGAGTCGAAGGAACTGAACCTGGCCGACGCGGAGTTCCGCAATAACATCTGGCACCAATGTTCCCAGACTTTCTTTGCCGAGGAAGACTGCGATAACGTGACCATCTCGGTGGTGAACCTCAATACGAACACGCTGAATATCGGTAATGACTTCGCGCTGGACGATATCCAGTTCCACGCCATCAGCAGTGTGTCGAAAGTGGTGAAGAGCCAGCAGCAGTACGTAGTGACGGCGCACGAACCGAAGGTAGATGCCTTCACGGCGACGGTCGTTCCGCTCGACTGCGATGCGGCCGCGAAATACACGATCAAGATGCATGTGGAGTACCGGAACCCCAAGGGCCGGATGATCATCAAGGATGTCACTACCGGTACCGAGTATCCGTACACCCTGCCGACTGTAGCGTTCGACACCAAGACCAATCTGGACCAGGACATCGTCATCACCGGCCTGACACCCGCTACCCACAGTTGGGAGGCGTATTTCGAGGACTGGACGACTGCGAAGATCAGCGGTGTCACCACCGATGCACCGGCCGTACCGACCGTCGACACGGTTAAGACCGCCTTCAGTAACCTCACCTGCACCGATCTCTATACCAAACTCACCTTCGATCTGAACTACACCTGTCAGCAGGGTACGTTCACCTACTGGGTGGATGACTTGACGGCCAAGAGCTCCGCGTACTCGATGGCGAACAAGACGCAGCAGACGCTGACGGATCTGACCTTCACTTCGATCCCGGCAGACGGAAAGAACAACCATGTGCTGCATGTGTCGTTCGCCGGCGCCAACAGTTGTAGCAAGACCTACACCCTGCCGGCCGTACCTTTCTCACCGGTGATCACCAGTGTGACGGTGTCCGGCGTGCCGACGAAAGTGCTCTGTCAGGATGATGACTATCCGGTGACGGTAGATATCGTCACGCCGTACGATGCGACAGGACGTAACATCGTGCTGTCCGGAGCGAAAGACACGACGGTGGTAGCGACCGGCACGAAGACCACGGTGAACTTCCGTAAGAACGATATCGCCGGTGCGGCGCAGACCGTCACGGCTGCGTACGAGGCCACACCGACCTGCACCACGACCAGTGCACCCTTCTTACCGCCTACCCGTCAGACCTGCGACGTATACCGCGATACGATCTGCGAAGGAGAGAGTTACACCGATAACGGTTTCTCGATCATCACTCCGCCGATCGGTGAGGCTCAGTACGTCAACGCGCAGATGGATACGCTCTATCTGGTGGTGGCGGACGGTCACTCGATGTATAGCAAATGGACCGACGTACTGTTTATCGACAACAGCGACGGACTGTTCATCAGTTACCAATGGTACGAGAACGGCTATCTGATGTTAGGCGAGACCGAACAGCGACTCTATAACCCCGCCGGACTGAGCGGTTTGTACTACTGCGAGATGAAGACGAAGACCGGCACGACGGTATACACCTGCGAGCAGGATTTTAACGACGTGACACCAAGTCGTGAGGTGAGCGACCAACCGGCGTCCACCGTGGTGCGTAAGGTACGTGTGAGTGAGCATGTGTATATCATTCAGGAACGTACGGGTGATCAGGTAACCACCCGCAAAGTACTCACTCCGTACGAATAAGACCATGAGTGCTTCGCGTCCTATCTTACCGGCTTTGGCCGTTGATGCGGCTTGTAGCGGCAACCCCGGAGTGATGGAGTATCGGGGTGTCATTGCTGACACCGGTACCGAGGTCTTCCACCGCGGACCCTTCCAGCAAGGCACGAATAATATTGGTGAGTTCCTGGCACTCGTGCTGGGACTGGCCTATATCAAGAAATACAACCTGCCCTGGGTCATCTACACCGACTCCGTCACCGCCCTGGCATGGGTGAGGGAACGGCGATGCAAGACCAAGATCGAATGGAACGCCTCCAACCAGGACCTGTTCTTCATGGTGCGCAAAGCGGAGATGTGGTTACATGACAACACCTGGACCACGCCTATCTACAAGTGGGACACCAAGGCTTGGGGCGAGATTCCTGCCGATTTTGGACGAAAATGACAAATAAAAGTGACAATTTTTAATTTTTTATACGAATTATTTTCGTATATCAAAAAAAAGTACTAATTTTGTAGCCGGTTTTGAAACAAGTCAAACTATATCAAACAAAAATAACAATTAAAACAATTTATTTCTATGACAAAAGTAGCAATTAACGGCTTTGGCCGTATTGGTCGTCTGGCATTCCGTCAGATGTTCGAAGCTGAGGGTTATGAGGTAGTTGCAATCAACGACCTGACCAGCCCGAAGATGTTGGCACACCTTCTGAAATACGACACCGCTCAGGGTGGTTTCGCAGGCAAGTTCGGTGAGGGCAAGCACACTGTAGCTTACAAGGATGCAGTTCTCGCAGAGGACGGCAAGACTGTTGTTACTCCGGGTTCGATCACTGTTGACGGCAAGGAGATCACTATCTATGCTAAGCCGAACGCAGCTGAGCTGCCTTGGGGCGAGCTGGGCATCGACGTAGTTCTCGAGTGTACCGGTTTCTACACCTCGAAAGCAAAAGCTGAGGCTCATATCCAGGCTGGCGCTAAGAAAGTAGTTATCTCTGCTCCCGCAGGTAACGACCTCCCGACCATCGTTTACAACGTAAACCACAAGACTCTGACTCCGGCAGATAAGGTTATCTCCGCAGCTTCTTGTACGACCAACTGTCTCGCTCCGATGGCAGCAGCTCTGCACAAATACGCTCCGATCCAGAGCGGTATCATGAGCACTATCCACGCTTACACGGGCGACCAGATGATTCTCGACGGTCCGCAACGTAAGGGTGATCTCCGTCGTAGCCGTGCGGGTGCACAGAACATCGTTCCGAACAGCACCGGTGCTGCTAAGGCTATCGGTCTGGTTATTCCGGAGCTGAACGGTAAGCTGATCGGTAGTGCACAACGCGTTCCGACGCCGACCGGTTCGACCACTATCCTGGTTGCAGTAGTTAAGGGTAAAGACATCACCAAAGAGGGTATCAACGCTGCTATGAAGGCTGCTCAGACCGAGAGCTTCGGTTACACCGAGGACGAAATCGTTTCGAGCGATGTGATCGGTATGAAGTTCGGTTCGCTCTTCGATGCTACCCAGACCATGGTTGCCAAGATCGACGAGGAGACCTATCAGGTACAGGTTGTTAGCTGGTACGACAACGAGAACAGCTACACCAGCCAGATGGTTCGTACGATCAAGTACCTCGCTGAGCTGAAGTAATATCAACCAAGATTGGTTGATACAAAAAGAGATGCTTTCGGGAGGGCACTGAAAAACCCTCCTGAATAAGTTTAAATTAAGAAAATGGCACATATGTGTAAAAAAACTTGCATATGTGCTATTTTTTTTGTACCTTTGTAGCATAATTGAGAAATAGTTATGCTGAGCCAACAACCAACAC